>CAZUCA010000008.1:0-72988 GCA_964619125.1 uncultured Owenweeksia sp.
TTCCTACCGTAAAAGTCTTTGATAAAAACCTCAACCAGCTGTGGTATAAGTCACTAGCTGTTCCGGCTAAAGAAAGTTTTCTCACCGTCGTTTCACTAACTGTGTCCAATGAGGGAGATGTTTTTCTGCTGACGCTAAACAAGGACCGGAAAATCAAGCACGAACTGGCCAGTGATAATTACCACCTCTATCACGTTAATAAAGAAGGCATTGACCAGGTTTATGACCTTAGCCAACTGGGAGTGGTGGTTCACTTCGGAAAACTTTACTGCGATGTGGATGGAAAGTTGCTGTTTTTCGGCTTGAGTGGTAATGATGAAGACCATGCTCTCGCTACCGCTTTCCTCAGCTTCGATCTTCAATCCAAGAAACTTTTAAAAAGCAGACTTGAAAACCTAACAGAAGCGCAACAGAAAAGTCTGTCCGAACGCTCACGGGATGTCATTAATAATTTTGTCACATGGGGCAGAGGTTATCACCGGCTCAAGTTTGGCGAACTTTACCATTGGGGAAATGGCATATACACTATTCTGGCAGAACATTATTATTTTCATGGCAGGTCCAAACACGGCCCGATAGAAGCCGAAGCCTGGGAAATTCACTCCTTCACCGTTGATTCAATGGGTAAGCCCATTTCAAGTATCGTACTTAATAAAAAAACCTACGGTAGCAATGACAATAGCACGCCTTATGGGAATCTCCGGGGGTACATTGCCCAGAAAGTGGGTAAGGAGTTGGTATTACTATATAATTTTCCTCCAAATAAAATTAACGAGTTATCGTCAGGGGAATTGACATTTGATGACTTAAATTTATACAGAACACCCACTTTATTAGAAGCCAGGGTTAATCAGATCAATGGTAAGGTTAAATATTCCGCTTTTATAGATGACACTCTACAGGAGGAAACCAAAAATGGAAGCTATTTTGATCCGGAGGAATACATAAGGATAGGTAGTCATACCTATATTGGGGAACTCCACAGAATTCCCGGTTTTTGGTTTTATCGTTTTGAAATCAGCGCAAACTAACAGCTACCTCCCTGTTTTACTGTAGGCAGAGCGGCTTTTTACTGAATATGTTTGGTCAGCAATGCCTATTGAAATATAAGTGTGCTTAAGCTCCATACGTCAAGGGTGAGTAGCCCCAGTGCCTGCCACCACACTGCGAAGGCAAAACCCTCCCACATCAGAGAATGACCCCTGACTCTTTGCCTGAACAACAGTAGCCCCACCAGACCATAGCCCATATCCAGTAATACATTTGCGCACAGCATTGAGCAAACATGATGCAGGTGTTGCTCGTAGCTTCCAGGAATTTGGCCTTTAATATGCCACCGTAGCCACCACAATATGATGATATCGACCAAAACCCAGCTGCTGGTCATCAGGGCATACCAGCACCCACACCGCCCTCCCCACAGGAGGGCAATGACCGCTATGACTAAAGAAAGTCCGCAAAAGCACCCAAGCAACCAGAGATGCCTCTCCAGCAGATAAGTCACCGGGGTTAAGTCTAGTATCGTCACATAAACAAGCTTCCCTATAAAGGTATTAGTATATCACGGCTTTCTTTAGTGCTGTTAAAACCGTAGCTTTAGTTAGCCAATCAAAACCAGCTTTAAGATGCGCTTTCTTACCCTTTTAATTTTGCTCTTGTATGGCAGCCTCGCTGCTCAGAAGTTGAATCTGGAGGTTAAAGAAGATGAAATTCTGATCGACGGTGTGAAAACGGCAGTGCAAACTGCCACCGTAATTGGCAATGTGGATGACTTCAAGGATATCTACCGCAATTTTTGCAAAAAGGAAATTGATGTTAAAGTCAGCCGCAAAGGCGACAAACTTACCGCCAACAAAGTGGTGGTCAACCAGATTACCGACAAAAGAGGTGATCTCATTCTCTATCTCTACCCGGTAGAAGACAAGGTAACTTTTAACCTCGCCTTTAAACTGGGTTACGATGTATATATTAATTCCCGTAAGTTTCCGGAAGAAGCCAAAAATCTCCGCGATTTCACTACCTATTTTCTCAGTCATTATTACTACGATTACCTTGACGATTTTATTGACAAGGAGGAGAAACAGATAAAGGGCCTGAAGAAGGAGTTAAAATCAGCCCGCAAAGAGATCAGGAAAAGTGAAAGAAGGGCCACCAAACTGGAGCGTAAAATTGCTTACCGTGAAGTGAGGCTGGACCGCACTCAGGCCGACCTCAACGATGCCGAAGATCAGGAGCAAAAGTCCAAACTGCTGGAAAAAACCAATGAGCTCAAGGAGGAAATCAGGGAATACAAAGCTGAGCTCCGCAGCCAGCAGCAACCACGGGGAGAGCAGGAAGGCATCATCGCCTCTCTGGAGCCCAAAATCAATAAAATGGAGGAAACCCTGGCCCGGCATCGGCTGATGTACCTGGAGGCCCGTGACCGCGTAAAGAGCTATAATTAGCCCGCTCTCCATTGACACTGCCCAGGCCCCTGCAGATAAATTTTTGACGGATCCGTCGTCTGTAGCGGGTTTTAAGCTTTTGAGCCCACTTTCCGAGCTGCAAATGCTTTGCTCATCCCAAGCTGGCTTCAATCATGACTTCTTCCGCCTAATGAAAATCTCTCCCTAACTTAGCCGCTCTTTTTACCAAAGCAGACTAAGAAATGAGCAGCATAAACTGGAAAACCGTAAAGGAATACGAAGACATTACCTATAAAAAAGCTAATGGCGTGGCCCGCATTGCCTTTAATCGTCCGGAGGTGCGCAACGCCTTCCGACCAAAGACCGTGGCCGAACTCTTTGATGCTTTTATTGATGCGCGTGAAGATCTGGACATTGGGGTGGTGCTCTTTAGCGGCGAAGGTCCCTCGGCCAAAGACGGTGGCTGGGCCTTTTGCAGTGGCGGTGATCAGCGCGCCCGTGGCCACCAGGGCTATGTTGACGACGAAGGGGTTCCCCGCCTCAACATTCTTGAAGTGCAGCGTATTATCCGCTTTATGAGCAAACCGGTTATCTGTGTAGTGCCCGGCTGGGCCGTTGGCGGTGGTCACAGCTTGCACGTGGTCTGTGACCTTACCCTGGCCAGTAAGGAGCACGCTATTTTTAAGCAAACCGATGCCGACGTTACCAGTTTTGACGGCGGCTATGGCTCTGCTTACCTGGCCAAAATGGTGGGCCAGAAGCGGGCACGGGAAATTTTCTTCCTCGGTCGCAATTACTCCGCCCAGGAGGCCTATGAAATGGGAATGGTAAATGCCGTAATCCCGCATGATGATTTGGAGGATACCGCCTACCAGTGGGCCCAGGAAATTCTGCAGAAATCACCCACCTCTATTAAAATGCTGAAATTTGCCTTTAACCTTACCGACGACGGTATGGTAGGGCAGCAGGTGTTTGCCGGCGAAGCCACCCGACTGGCCTATATGACCGATGAGGCCAAGGAAGGCCGCAATGCCTTTTTGGAAAAGCGCAAACCCGATTTCAAGAATATTAAACGTATTCCTTAGGAAACCTTTCTTATTTACATTTTTAACTTAAGCAGCTGTTTCGCCTGAGGCAGCTGCTTTTCCATTTTAAAACACATCTTAAAATGAGTACACTCATACGCTGGCAGGATTTTCAGAAAATAGAAATGCGTGTTGGTACGGTGCTGGAGGCAGCCTTATTTAAAGAGGCGCACAAACCGGCCCTGAAATTACTGATTGACTTCGGGGACTATGGCTGCAAAAAATCGTCCGCTCAAATAACTGACTATTACAAACCTCAGGATTTACTGGGCCGTCAGGTAGTAGCGGTAGTGAATTTCCCGGCCAAGCAAATAGGGCCGCTCATGAGTGAGTGCCTGGTGCTGGGCGCCGAAACCGAGGCCGGCATCATCCTGCTGGCGCCGGAGCAACAAGCACCCAATGGCAGTCGCATTGGCTAGCGCTTCAAACTTTAACATTCTATTGACATTGGCTCCCAATAACTTAATCCTTTCTTTCGTTATTTTAGAGCAACTCAATTCCGTTAAGATGAAAAAGCTCTTTCTTCCTTTTCTACTTGTTTTGGCCGGGCTGGGCCTCTCCTTCAAAGGGGGTGATATGCTTGCCGTGGGTGATAAAGCTCCCCTGGTGGACTATAAAATGACAGATGTGGTAAGTGGCAAATCACTCAGCTTAAATGAGCTTAAGCAGGAACAGGGCCTACTGGTTATTTTTTCCTGTAATACCTGTCCTTTTGTATTGGGCTGGGAAGATCAATACCCGGAGTTACAACGCCTGGCCACCAGCCTTAATGTTGGGATGGTGCTGGTAAACAGTAATGAAGCCAAGCGCAAGGGCGACGATTCGCCCGCCGCCATGAAGGCACACCACCAGGAAGCGGGTTACCAAAGCCCATATGTAATTGACAAGGACCACAAACTTGCGGATGCTATGGGGGCAGCCACCACGCCCCATGTGTTTCTCTACGACAAAGATTTAAAGTTGGTGTACCGGGGTTCCATCAACGACAAATACGAAAAGCGCGGCGAAGAGCCTTCCCAGTTTTACCTGATAAAAGCATTGGAGGCCCTGGCCAATGGCAAGGCCATCGATCCGGCTACCACGCGGCAAATAGGATGCTCGATCAAGCGCGTAAAAGTTTAATTTCAGTAACAGATAATTGGTTCAGGGCCCCGGCTAAAGCCAGGGCCCTTTTGTTTTACTTTTTCAGTAGGCTGCTACCTAAACCGGATAGGATGGATCGTTTAGGCTGGTGTGAAAAATTTCAAAGCAGCCCCGGCGGCAGCTAGTGCCAGCTAGCTGAAAAGGGCAGCGAACTTGGATCCCCCAGTGCGATTCTTGTCGACAAGGGTGCCAGCCAAGAACGGGAAGCAATATTACCCCCTGATGCAGGGCTAGGTTAAAACTTTTCAATCAGTTGCACAAAGAGGTCGCTTAGCACCCCATCCGCCGAACCTGCCACCTCAATAATTTCCTCAATGTTTACCGGTTTCAGGTTATCGGGGTCACACTCGTCGGTAATAACGGAAACGGCCATTACGGGCAGTCCCATATGATTGGCTACAATCACCTCTGGTACCGTACTCATACCCACCAGATCAGCGCCAATAATTTTCAGGTAGCGGTATTCGGCCCTGGTTTCGAGATTTGGCCCACTTACCGAAGCATACACTCCCGATTTTAAGGTAGTGCCATTACCGCTTGCAATTTCGCTTATCATGCGGCTCAAAGCAGGACTGTAAGGCTGGCTCATATCCGGAAAACGAGGCCCCAAAGCTTCTTCATTAGCTCCCCGCAATGGATTTTCAGGCTGTAGGTTGATGTGGTCTTCGATCAGTACCAAATCTCCCTTTTTAAGATCGAGATTAACCCCCCCGGCCGCATTACTTATCAGCAGGTGCTTTATCCCCAGCTGCTGTAAAACCCTTACCGGAAAAGTAATTTCCTTCATTGAATAGCCCTCGTAGTAATGAAAACGACCCTGCATGGCCACCACTTTTTTACCGCCACAACGACCTAAGATAAGATGGCCGGCATGATACTCCATGGTGGCCACCGGAAAGTGTGGAATCTGGGCGTAATTGATTTTTGCCTCCACCTCAATTTTATCGAGAAAGCGCGCCAGCCCCGTGCCAAGCACTACGCCTACATCGGCCCCATCGTAACCTTTCCGCTTTAAATATGCTGTAGCTTCATCAATTTCTCGGGTCATAGAATGTTGAATTTTTGAAGATCCTCCTTGGTATTGAGGACACTGAGTTCTCTGAGCTCCGCAAAGCTTATATTTTTTTTGCGTAGTTCGGCCATCATCTGGCTATAGACACTCTCCGTGCTCCACCTGATCTCTTCAAAAATATCCTTAAATTCCGTTAATCCCAGCAAATAAAAGCCACCATCGGTAGAGGGCCCGATTACTGCTTCCTTCTTATTGAGAGCGGAAAAGGCTTCCTGCAATATTTCTGCATTGAGTTCGGGACACTCAGCCCCGATAATTACCACCTTTTTAAAACCATGCTTAAAAGCTTCCCGGAAGGCGTGTTCCATGCGCTTACCCAAATCGCCTTCCCCCTGCGATTTTTTTTCAAATTCGCTGGTGTCCCAGCCGTCATTTTCCTCTATTGAAGCCTTATACCAAAGCCAGCGTGGCCAACCCCCGGCCAAAGCCGCCTCTCTCAATACTTCCAGCATGCGCTGATACACCTTAAGGGCTTGTTCAACCCCCACTTCCCTGGCCAGGCGCGATTTCACCTTACCCCGGCGGGGATTATTAATAAAGATCATTAGAAGTTCTCCAGAGCTATCGGCCATCTCCCAAAATTTTATGTAGTTAATACTACGTTTTGCCCGGTCATCGGGTTCTGGTCAAGGGCATTTTCAGTCAATTTTGAGGACTATGGCCATATGGATATCATCAGGCCTGATGGGAAAGCCCCGATTCACAACAGTAAGACTGAGAAGGTGTTGAGCAGGCTGAGAGGCCTAGGAAGTTACCATCCGGTCGATGACTTCATTCAGTTTAGCCATTTCAATGGGCTTGGTGAGATAATGATCCATGCCCGCCTCTAAAAAGCGCTCTTCATCGCCAGGCATGGCATTGGCAGTAAGGGCTACAATAAAGGGGGCCTTTTCAGCCAGCTCATTTTTGATCATTGCGGTGGCGGTGATGCCATCCATTACCGGCATTTGCACATCCATAAAAACAATATCGTAGGAATTGTTGCGCACTTCCTCAAGTGCTTCTTCGCCGTTTGATACTATTTTGAGATCCTGGCCAAGCTTAGAAAAAAGCATACTTGCCAGCTTTTGGTTAATCAGGTTATCCTCCGCCATTAATATGCGGGGCTCTTCACCAGTTATATTGGAAGTAATCTCTTGATCGGTCACAGCAGTATTTGTTCTTTCAGTAGGGTGTTGCTTCATGGTTAAGGTTTAATGGTTGGGTTTTGTTCCTACACTTCTGCTGATATTAACACCTGTTAAAAAATCACGGTTGAAAAAAAAATCGACCCCAAAATTTTGTTGTCACTTCTATTGTTCGGTCAGCAGCAGTATAAGGCTTGTGAAATTAAATTAAAAGTGGCAGACCCGCAAGAATATGACCCGCTAAATGTACTCATAATCAAAACGCTATGCGCAAAACCTGCGCTATTCAAGGGATTGCAACTTATAAAGAGTAAACCCGCCCCGGTAAACTACGCACCACTCCCTTTAATTCGAGCGACATCAACACCTGCAGAGCCCGACTGGAAGAGTGGCTGGTAAGGCTGCAAAGTTGGTCCAATTCAAGCCGTCCTTCACTCTCTTTTAAGGTCTTCACAAAGAACTTTTCAACATCTGAAAGTTCATCAAGAAGCAAACTTTGCTGGGGTGATTTCACTGATGACTCTGCTTCCCATCCCAGCAGATACTTCAGGTCCTCCACTGAGTTAATCAGCGCGGCCTGATTGGTGCGGATGAGGAAATTACAGCCTTCGGAAAAAGGATCAGAAAGCCGACCGGGCACCGCAAAAACATCGCGATTATAGCTGTTGGCCAACCGGGCAGTGATAAGCGCCCCCCCGCTGCGGGCGGCCTCCACCACCACCACGGCATCCGCAACACCCGCCACAATGCGGTTACGCTTCGGGAAGTTTTCACGATCAGGCTTAGTGTTGCTCAAAAACTCAGTAAGGAGTCCCCCCCGGGCTTCCATTTTTTGGGCCAGAGACCAGTGTTGCGAGGGATAGATCCGGTCAAGGCCATGACCGAGCACTGCTACGGTGGGCAGGCCGTACTGAAGAGCGGCCTTATGGGAAGCGGCATCAATACCATAGGCCAGGCCACTTACCACCAGCGGGTTAAAAGGAGCCAGCTCTGCGATAAAATTCTGGCAGAAACCACGGCCGTAATCGGTAGCGCGTCGGGTGCCCACCACGGCAATTACCTGCCGCAAATTAAGCCCGGCATTACCACGATAATAGAGCATAACCGGGCCATCTTCACAATGCCTGAGGCGGCGCGGATAATCATCATCAAGAAAATACAGGGGCCTTACAGCCTGGTCTTCAATAAAGCGCAATTCCTTTTCTGCACGCTTCAGAGCCTCAGCACTACTGAAATTTTTGATGATGCCCTTGCCTATTCCCGGCACTTTGGCCAGCAAGCGCTTCTTTTCATTCAATACACCCTCGGCACTGCCACAATGGGCAATAAGGTTTTTGGCCAGCACCGGCCCGATGCCGGGGAGCAGGGTAATTGCAATCCGATAGACTAACTCAGGATGTAAGCTGCTAGGTTTGATGGTTGGCGTTTACTACCATCAATTTACACAATCCTGCCCTCAATGCACAATCAGCACCCGCTGGTGATCGCGCGCTTGCTCTCCCTGAATTTCCAGGATATAGCTTCCCGACTCCAGGCCGCTCAAATCCAGGGCCCCATCACCCTGATGCCACTGACCAAAATCGCGGCATAAAGCACCGTTGATATTATAAAGCTTCAGGTACAATGCTGCCTGGCCCACTTTACTGTTAAGCTTCAGCTTGGCCGAGGCAGGATTAGGATACAACTCCAGCAATGGGTTCTGATGCTCAGGTAAGGAAACCAATTGCCGCAGATTTACGGCAGTGATGAAACCCAGCTGATCAGGCTGCACGGGACTTCCCTGAAAAAAGCCCCCGACATATAAATTATCGTTACGGTAATAGAGGTCCAAAACGGCGGAATCCAGGGAACCCAGGGAACGGAAGTAACCGTTCCGATAAAGACCATAGTTATGGCCAAACTCTCCGATCATGGGGGAAAAGCTAAAGCTGCCGCCTATGGCCAACCCCCAGGGGGTGGATTCGAGGCAGTTTATCCGCATGGGGTTTTGCCCGTAAGGAGCCAGGCCGGCCAGACGCTGCCATTGTTGATTGCGGTATACCATGAGCCCGCCGGTATCACCGGGACTGGTAGTATGGTGATGGGTTCCCGCATAGAGTTCACCATTATGCCACTCCAGGGCATTTACCGGCACCGTAATACTATCCTCTAAAATAAAGGCGCCACTATCGCTAATGCCAAAGAAATTACGGGCTCTTAACGGATGAGTCAATCCGAAATCACCCCCTACAAAAAGAGTGGAATCTGTGGCCAGAAGGTCGTATACCGGGCCAAAAAAACTTACTGCCGTATCTCTGATCGCCGGACGCCATTCACTGCCGTCCCACTTCGCCAGGCCATGGAATGGTTGGGGAGCACCAGGTTTACTGCGTATCCACCCCCCGGCGTAAAGTGTATCACGAAATATGGCCAGGCTGTACACCTGGTCGGGGAGGGCCCCATGGTAAAAGTCGCCCAGACCATGCCAGCGGCTGCCGTCCCACCTGGCTACCCCGGAACCGGTATATACGGTATCAATGGAATAAAAGTGCCCGGCAATGTAGAGATCACCATTATGCCAAAGGGCATCCATTACCGCTCCGTCAGGTGCCGCACCGGGGGCGCTAATCCAATCGTAACCGGCAATGCCATTGATATAGTGAGTGAAAAAAGGCGCTGAGATGGTACCGGCTGAGTCGAACAAACCGCCAACCAGAAGCCCCCCCTGCTGGTCGTCGATAATACTGTATACCGGACGGTTCACACCGCCCTTCATGGTATCGAAAGTAACCACCTTGGGATAGCCCGGTTGAATAAGGGCTAATTCAGCCGCAGTGAAGCCACTATGATCAACCCATTCTGTCAAGGCCGGATCATCCATATCTGCGAGATAGGCATAGTTAAATTTTTGGCTGATGTGTTTGCTCAAGTCAGGCTGACCGCTGCGCGCAATCAGGTAACCTACGGCACAGTGTACGCCACGATGATCTATAAACACCGGCTGCCGGCCAGGATGACTAATGTTTTGAGGGTAAAGGCCACGCCGGGTATAGCTTTGCAACTCCGCGAGGGCAGCCAGGCGATTGGCCTTTTGGCGGTCATTCAAAGCATCGAGTGGTTTTTTGCTCAGCCAGTCATAAACCACCTGTAGGTGATAACTTATCTTTTCGCGTTCGCTAAGGCTTTCTGACACCGGCGGTTGCTCAGCCATTATGCGGGGGTAGTTTTGCCAAAGGGCATTTACCTCGCTCAGCACCGCTGCTGCCGGTACCTGGGCAGTGAGCGATACCCAGATTATACTGCTGCAAATAAGGTATAGGTATTTCATGGGAGTGCTTTTTATAATTGATGACTGCCCCAGCCAAATGGTTGCTTTAAATTTACTACAAGTTTGACGCAACCCTGTAGCTGCTCTTTGCATCTTAACATCAAAACTCAGCAGAATTTGGATCTCGATCCGCTAATTGAAGCATGCCAGAAGGGCGATAAAAAGGCCCAGGAAAAATTGTACCGCCAGTACTATCGCAAGATGTACGGGGTATGCCTCTACTATGCAGGCAATGAAGCGGAGGCCATGGATCACCTGCAGGATGGCTTTTGGCATCTTTTTGCAAAAATTGAGAGCTACTCTTTTAAAGGGTCTTTTGAAGGCTGGATGCGCCGGCTCTTTGTGAACCTCATTCTGCAGAAGTTCAGAAAGAAAAAGCCTCTTTACACGGTGGGCTACGAAGACAGTAGCTACCAGGAAGAGGGCTATGAACATATTGAACAGGAAATAACGGCCGCTGACCTGCTGGAGATGATAAAGGAGCTCAGCCCGCAATACCGGCTGGTGTTTAACCTCTACGCAATTGAGGGCTATAGTCACCGCGAGATTGCCGAAAAACTTGACATCTCGGAGGGCACCAGCAAGAGCAACCTCTCGCGGGCACGCAGCTTTTTACAGGCCAAGGTTAAGGAACGCTATCCCGATAGCTATCAAATCAGGAGCAATGGATAAGAAGGACAGGACAGACGAACTATTCAGAGCCGGGCTTGAGGAATTTGAGCCTGAAACACCGCATGACATCTGGCCGCGCCTATCGGAGCGGCTCGAAGCCAAAAAGCGCAAAAAGCGCATCGCCTACTGGCGCTGGGCCAGCCTTGCTGCTGCCCTGGTGTTGGCTTTCTACTCAGGCTATTACTTTCAGTTGAGCCAGGAGCAGGAAATACCTGAATACCTGCAGGGCTTGCCAGCCACCAACCCTCAGGAAGAGTCACTAAAGCAGGTTGAGGAAGAACCAGCAGAGCAGGCTTCCTCCCCGGAGTCGGATGCTTCGGTTACTGAACCCCCCCGCTCAGAAAAAAGCAAAAAACCTTCCCGTTCCGGTCAGAAAACAAATCCTGATTCAAAAGTGTCGCCGGCTCCTGCCGAAGGTCCTATTAAAATCCTTAAGCAGGATTGGGAGCAAACTACCCAACCTTCAAGGCAGTACCAGGTCTCAAATGAGTCCTCCCAAAGCGGAGACCCCGCCACCCCCCTTGCTGATGCACAAATCACGAATTCGGAGCTTGCCAATGATGCCGGTAGTGAGACTGCCCTCCCTGTCAACAGCGATGAATACCTGACCAGTGAGAAGCTGCAGAACAGCGCACCGGAGGTAGCAAAGCCTAATAGCCAGCCTACAGAATACCGCGATGGGGTGAAAGTGCGAAAAATGGAAACGGAGGCGGAAACCACTGATATCCGCAGCCTGGCCCTGAAAACCAACGACCAACTGCAGAATAAGGAGAAGCATTTGCAGAAGGGCTCGCTGGAGTTGGCGCTGATGGCCGGGCCAGCCATATCTTTTCGCAATGTGCAGGTAAACGATAACCAGGGTTTTACCTCCCAAAACGTGAACAATGAAGATCTCCAGAACACCTATTCCGGCGGCTTGGCCTTAGCCTATCGTGCCGGTGAGCGCTGGGAAATTCAAAGCGGCCTCTATCTCAATCAGTGGGAGCAAGCCAATTCGGCCGTTATGCTTCAGAGCGACAATGCAGGGGCAGCAACCGGTATGGAATTTTTAATGGCCAACACCAGCAACGGCACCCTCGCCTTTGACAGCCAGCGCAGCAGCAGTAACCAAACTGCCCTGGTTGACGGAAGCGGCAATTCCTATGTGCTCTTATCTGATGTGGAGCAGAGTTATCGCTTTATAGAGGTTCCCCTCAGCCTGGGCTATTTCCTGCTCGATAACGACAAGTGGAGCTGGAAGCTGATGGCGGGGGTAAGCTCTCGTTTTCTCAATCAATCTGATGTACAGTTGCGGCGGGCCGACGGCAGCTCACAGCAGATGGATGCCCTCCGTCCCAATGACTTCAGCCTACAGCTGGAAACCGGCTCCGGGGTGGGCTATAAACTCAACAGAAAACTCCAGATCAACCTTTTACCCACCTTGCGCTATGGCCTTACGCCGGTAAGTAATAACAATGCCGTCAACACTTATTTCCACCAATTCCTTTTGTACAGTGGGCTGAGCTATCAGTTTTAACAAGGAATTTTCTATTTTTGCTTTTATGCAACTGCAGATTTCCGACCATATCAGCCAACTTCTGTTCGACCATGAGTGTGTAGTAGTACCCGGTTTCGGGGCCTTTCTCACCCGCTACTATTCGGCCGAAGTAAACCCCGCCACGCATATGCTGCGTCCGCCGGGAAAGCGAGTTTATTTCAACCGCAGCATAAAGGATAATGACGGCCTGCTGGCCAAGGCCGTGAGCCTTACTGAGCATATTTCCTACGAGCTGGCTTTAGCACGGATCGAAAAGGAAAAATCGATTTGGGAGGATAAGTTGGTGAGCGGACAAAAGTTGCAGCTGCCCGGAATTGGCCGGCTCTACATTGATGAAGGCTCCAAAACCCTTCAGTTTAGCCCCAGTCTCGAGAACAACTATCTGCCCGAAGCTTATGGTCTGGCCATCTTCCGCTCGCCGGCTATTCAGCGCGAAGCGCAGATCCGCAAGACTATCCAGAAGTCAATAGAAAAACATATTGCCGCCCCTGTTGAGAGCAGTAGCCGTAAAAGCCGTCGCCTGCCCTGGGCTGCCGTGCTGGGACCTCTGGTATTCGCCAGTATCCTGGGTGCCTCTTATTACGCCCTGCAAAATGAACAGCTGCAGGATATGGCCAGCTTCAATATTTTCCAGAACAGCCGCAGCATAAGCCATGAAGAAGCGGTAACTGATGCTGCGCCAGGTATAACAACCCCGGAAGAACCAGCCGAAGCTAGAGTGGAGACGGTAGAAGAAAAAGCGGCTGAAGTGAAAAAGCCAGTGGCTGAAACGGCCGATGCCAGCACTGTGAGCAAAGCTGGTTTTCATATTGTGGTTGGGGCTTTTAAAGAGCAGGACAACGCACAGCAGTATATCGGCCAGCTTAAGGCGCAAGGTTTTGACGCCTATTCCACCGGGCATCGCAACGGTTTTACCAGGGTGGCGGTAGGAAACTACAGCCATCGCAATGAGGCCATGCAGGCGATTACCCGTATTCGCCGGGAAGTGAACAGCGGCGCTTGGATATATGCGAATTGAATTACCTTTGCCCGCAAATTTTGATATTGCGGGATGAAAGCCAAAACACCAAAGGAATCACTTACTGTATTTACTGAAATCGTTCTCCCGAACGACACCAATAATCTAAAGAATCTCTTTGGTGGCCAGCTCCTTAGCTGGATGGACCGTGCCGCGGCGATTGCTGCTCATCGCCACTGCCGTCGCATTGTGGTGACCGCCTCGGTAAACAATGTTTCCTTTAATCAACCCATTCCGCAGGGGGCCATCGTAACCCTGGAAGCTACCGTATCACGCGCCTTCACTTCCAGCATCGAAGTTTTTGTGGATGTGTTTATCGAAGATCAAACCATCTCGGGTAAACGCAGCCGGGCCAACGAAGCCATCTACACCTTTGTAGCGGTAGACCAGCTCGGCAACCCCATTCAGGTGCCCCAGGTAACCCCCGAAACTAAAATTGAGAAGATCCGCTATGACGGTGCACTACGCCGCAAACAACTAGCCCTTATCCTGGGTGGTAAAATGGATCCTTCAGAAGCGACCGAGCTCAAGGCGCTCTTTATGAGCGACGATGAAAAATCAGAGGAAACGGAAGATAAGAAATAGGATCAGCCCCAGGTACACCAGGTCTTTTTGCCACCACTTGCGGGAGTAGTGGATAAGATTGGAAAGCAGTACGGATACCGGTATGGTAAGCCATAGGTAAAGACGAAGATTGTCTTCAATCAGCAGTCCGGCGGCGAAGAGTATCAGCAGCATCAGCAGCATAAAACTAAAAGCCTGTTTTTTGAGTACATTAGCCTTGCTGTATACCTGCAGGGTTTGATAAAAGGCGGGCAGCATCAAGGCCAGCAAAGGCAGGTAGCGCCAGCTCTGCTCTCCCCATTCATTGAGGTCGAGCTGCATTTCGAGCTCCCCGAAAACTACTTCCCACTGATAGGCCAAACCATAGCCATGAGCCAGGTAAAAGTAGCTGAAGAGCATAAACCACACTGCACATACCCCCATTACCGGCATTAGAAATGCCCTGAAATAGACGGCCCCAAAATTGAGAATGGCCAGCCAGGCAATAACCACAAACACCAGTGATTCGGGTACAAAAAGTGCCATCAAACCGGTAATAACGCCGGCATCAAAAAGCACATAGGTATGTGGCGCGCCCCGGGTTAAGCTTAGCAGGCGCAGCAGCAAAAACACCCCTACCGGCAGTAACAGCAAATATTCCACCCGGGGATCCTGGGTGACCACCGCCGTAAATACCAACCCGAAAATCGGTAACAGCTGAAAGTCATTTTTGAGAAAGCTGATAGCATTTATACTTTGGTTGAGCCACCAACCGCTGCCCACTACCACCAGTACCATTAAGCTGAAGTACAAGGCCGGTGCCACCTGCCATTGCAGCTGCAAAAAACTCATGGTGGGCGATAAAGGGCGGAGAAAAAAGATAGCTACCAAAAGGCTCAGGATGGTAAAACCCACTGCCCTGCCCAGGGAGGCGATACTTATATCCTTAAAAAGATTTGCCAGCATAGGGCTTTTCTATAATTTTGTGGCCACTAATTCTATTCGCATGCAACTAAAAGACGTTTGGTACGCAATCGGTGATTTCCTGGAGTGGACTTTTGGCCTGCTTACTTTTCTGGGTAACATACCCAACATCCTCTTTTTCATTATCGGAAGTATCTTCTTCCTGTACTGGATGAGCCTGATGGTGAAGCACAAGCGCGCCGGTGAGCGATAGGCTCATAAGTCGAAGCCGATATCCTTACGATACACAATCCCATCGTAACACACCTTATTAATAGAGGCATAGCTTTTTGCTAATGCCTCTTTTTTATTGGCACCATAGGAGGTGAAAGCCATAACCCGCCCCCCACTGGTAAGCAAGTCGTCGCCTTCACTGCTGGTACCGGCATGGAAAACCATGCTTTCCTCTACATTGGCCAGGCCTGTTATTTTCTTCCCCTTGGCATAGCTGCCCGGGTAGCCTTCTGAAACCACCATTACCGTACAGGCACTGCGCTCATCGAATTCAGCATGCATGCCCGCCAGTTTAGCTTCAGCGGAAGCGGCCAACAGTTCAACCAGGTCCGACTTCAGGCGTGGTATCACCACTTCCGTTTCCGGATCACCCATACGCACGTTGTACTCTATCACCATTGGCTCATCATCAACCTTGATCAGGCCAAAGAAAACAAAACCGCTGTAATCCATTTTTTCGGCGGCCAGCCCACTGATGGTTGGCTTCACAATTTTATCTTCCACCTTTTTCATCAGCTTCTCATCTACAAAGGGTACGGGCGACACTGCTCCCATACCACCGGTGTTAAGCCCGCTATCACCTTCACCGATGCGCTTGTAATCTTTGGCCTCAGGCAGTAGCACGTAATCTTTGCCGTCGGTAATTACAAATACGGAAAACTCAATGCCATCGAGAAACTCCTCAATCACCACCTTTTCACTGGCGGCTCCGAATTTTCCTGCCAGCATATTTTGCAGCTCGGTTTTAGCCTCATTCAGATCGTCGATAATCAGCACCCCTTTTCCGGCCGCCAGGCCATCGGCCTTGAGCACATAGGGAGGCTTAAGGGTTTCTAAAAAACGCTTGGCCGCTTCCAGTTCACTAATGGTAAAACTCTGATAGGCGGCCGTGGGAATCTGGTGCTTCTTCATAAACTGCTTACAGAACTCCTTACTGCCTTCCAGTTGGGCTGCCTGGGCATCAGGCCCCACCACCAATACCTGCTTCAGCTCGGGTGAGCTTTTAAAGTGATCCTTAATACCCAACACCAGTGGCTCTTCAGGACCCACCACCAGCATGCCGATTTGATGGCTTATACAAAAGCGACCTATTTCATTAAAGTCCTTTGGGTTTAGCTTTACATTCTCACCCACGGCACCAGTACCACCATTACCGGGAGCGATGTAAAGTTTTTCGGTTTGCGGACTTTGTGCCATTTTCCAGGCCAGGGCATGTTCACGACCGCCACTTCCCAAAAGCAAAATATTCATGATGAAGGTGTTTTTTATAAAGCGGCAAAGTTATGCTTTCATTGATTTTGACGGGGGTCAAACAACCAAGGCCTTAAAATTTGGTTAGAGAGGGCATGTTTAAGTTTTTTGGCCGGGCCTTGCATACTACCTACACCAGGGTGATAAACTCCCTTGCTTACTACCCGGTGCTGATTGCCCTTGCCCTGGGATTGCTGAGCCTGGTACTGATTACCGCCAGCAATACGCCGGTCGACAAATTTTTGGAAGACCTTATTCCTGCCCTGGGCGAGCTTGAAGGCTCTGCGGCTCGCGAGCTGCTGAGTGTGGTTACCGCCGGCTCCATATCCATAACGGTGTTCAGCTTCTCCATGGTAATGCTGGTGCTAAGCCAGGCAGCCAGCGTTTATTCCCCTAAAATACTGGATGGACTAATCAAGGATAAGCGCCCCCAGCGGATAATGGGCCTGTATATTGGCACGGTGGTCTATTGCCTGCCTCACTTGTTGCTATCCAGCCATCAAAAAAGCATTTCCACTACGGCGGTGGTGGTGGCCATTAGCCTGGCCATTGCCAATATGTTTGTTTTTATCAGTTTCATTCACTTCGTGTCGCAGAGTATTAAGCCGGGTGAGATCTGCCGTCGCATTTTTAAACAGGCCTCGCACCGCCCCTATACTGAGCTTAAGCTTAAACGCAATGCCCGGCTCGGGCATCAGCAGCCCCCTGACAGCGGTAATTGGCTTAAGGTGAACACCTTGCGCAGCGGCTATTTTCAGGATATTGAGTTGCAGAAACTTTATGACTTTTGTGAAGAAGAAGATATTCAGCTCCATATACTCCACAATATCGGTGACTACCTGCTGGAAGGAATGCCACTGGTGGCAATAAAAGGCCGGAAACAGATTGAGGAGGAACTTGAGTCAACCATCAACCGGCACTTCCTTTTTTACAATCTCGAAGATATTGACCGCAACCCTTACTACGCCTACCGACAGCTAAGCGAAGTGGCCGTAAAAGCAATGAGCCCCGGCATAAATGATATTGGCACTACCCGCATCGCCATCGACTATCTTACCGACCTCATCGCCCAGTATGTTCGCAATCCCTGGTTTGCCTCGGTCCAAAACGGTAGTGGTCAGGTGCGCCTGTGGCTGAAGCCGGTGAGTTTGCAACAGCTCTTTGAGCTGTGCTTTGATGAGATACGCAACTACAGCCAGGGTGATAAATTTATCCTGTTGTCACTGCTGCAAAGTTGCCGGGTACTATTGGAGTGTGATGCCAACTCGGCGGAACTCGAAACAGCGCTAAGGCGATTTAGCCATAAAATAATGGCGGCAATTCCCAACCAGCAACTGCAGGATATCGCCTACCTGGAGCTATATTATGACAAGCATCTCAAACAATCCCTTGGTTGATTTGTACGGCAATGAAAGAGAGGCTTTTTTCATGCCTGAAAAAGCCTAAATAGTATACATTTGCGCACACATTCAACCCATTGAAATACTATGTCCAATAAGTTTCAATCTCAGATCGACTCCTTTATGGAAGGAGTTAAAGCAAAGAATTCCCATGAGCCTGAGTTTCTGCAGGCTGTTGAGGAAGTGGTAGAAACGATTATTCCTTTTATCGAGGAAAATCCAAAATATAAAAAAGCGAATTTGCTGGAACGCATGGTAGAGCCAGAGCGCGTAATTATGTTTCGCGTGCCGTGGATCGACGACCAGGGCAATACCCAGGTGAACCGTGGTTTCAGAGTAGAATTCAATTCGGCCATCGGGCCGTACAAAGGTGGCTTGCGCTTTCACCCCACCGTAAACCTCTCAATCCTCAAGTTTCTTGGCTTTGAGCAGGTATTTAAAAACTCACTGACTACCCTGCCTATGGGCGGTGGTAAAGGTGGTTCTGACTTTGACCCTAAGGGTAAGAGTGATAATGAGGTGATGCGCTTCTGCCAGAGCTTTATGACCGAGCTGCAGCGCCACATTGGCCCTGACACTGACGTGCCTGCCGGCGATATCGGGGTAGGTGGTCGTGAAATCGGTTACATGTTCGGTCAGTACAAGCGCCTGCGCAACGAATTTACCGGCGTTCTTACCGGCAAAGGCATCAGCTGGGGAGGATCACTGATCCGTCCTGAAGCTACCGGCTACGGTGCGGTATATTTTGCCTGTGAAATGCTGGGCCGTAAAAATGATTCACTCGACGGCAAAACCGTGGTGGTATCAGGATCTGGAAACGTGGCCCAGTTTGCCATCGAAAAGTGTATTGAGCTTGGTGCCAAGGTAGTAGCCTGTTCTGACTCTTCAGGGGTGATTTACGACAAGGACGGCATCGACACTGAGAAACTTGAGTTTATCAAGGAGCTCAAAAACGTAAAGCGTGGCCGCATTAAGGAATATGCTGATAAGTTTAGCGGTGTTGAATATACCGATGGAGGTGAGCCCTGGAACATCAAGTGTGATGTAGCCTTCCCATGTGCTACTCAGAATGAAATTGACGCACAGGAAGCCAAGACCATGCTCGCCAATGGCGTAATAGCCGTGGTGGAAGGGGCCAACATGCCCTGTACAGCAGCAGCGGTAGAGGAGTTTAAGAAGGCCAGGATCCTCTTTGCCCCCGGTAAAGCTTCTAACGCCGGTGGGGTAGCCACCAGCGGACTGGAAATGTCACAAAACAGCCTGCGCCTGAGCTGGACCCGCGAAGAAGTGGATCAGCGCCTGCAAAACATCATGAAAGACATCCATGAGTCATGCCGTATGCATGGCCAGGAAGGTGACTACGTGGACTATGTACGTGGAGCCAACATCGCCGGCTTTGTAAAAGTAGCCGACGCCATGATCGATCAGGGAGTAGTGTAAACTACTTTAGATATAAACTAAAAACCCGCTTCCTTATCAGAAGCGGGTTTTTTTTATGTTTTGTTGGTACGGGCAATCCTAATCCTCGCGCTTGAGCACTTTAGGTACCCGGAAGTAGTCCGTATCCTTATCGGGAGCATTTTTGAGGGCCTCATCCTTGCTCACCTGCTCCTTCACCTCGTCCACCCGCATCACATTTTCCTCGTCAGTGAGGTAAATGAGCGGCTCCACGCCATCGAGGTCGAGCTCATTGATCTTCTCCACAAAAGCCATCATTTTATTGAGGTCACTGAGCATCTCTTCCTTTTCATTTTCCGAAAACTCGAGCCGGGCCAGGTGGGCCAGTTTTTCTACAGTCGCTTTATCCAACTTCATGAGTAAGCAATATTTTGTTCAGGTTGCAAACCGCTTAATACGGTTTGGTAACATTCTTTCATCAGCCGATCCACTTCTTTGGGATCGTTACTGCGGGGATATAAAAAGGGATGTATTTCGGCCCTTAGAATTCCCGGGGCACCTTTGCTGAAATCGAAAGGCAAATGTCGTTTATTATCAGGATACGACACAGGAATAATAGGCAAATTCTTCTCTACTGCCAAACGGAAAGCGCCCTTCTTAAATGGAGCCAGCTCTATCTCCTCCTTGGGCACCCCACCCTCAGGGTAAATGCATAAACCGATGCCCTCATCAAGCTTTTCGGCCCCGCGCATAAATACTTCCTGGCGGCTGCGCATGCTCTGCCGGTCTACCAGCAGGTTGGTCTTTTTGTAAAAATAGCCAAAGAGCGGCAGCTTGGCCAGCTCCTGCTTGCCAATAAAAAGGAAGCAATTGGGAAAAATAGCCAGGGTCATCATTATGTCGACCATGCTGGTGTGGTTGGGGCAAATAATATAGAGCTGATGCCTTTTGGGGCGCTCATGGCGTGTTACCCTGGGGATAAGGCCACTGAGCAACAGCACCATCCATGCCCATACCCGGGCGAAACCAAAGAAGAGCGGGTACCAGCTTTTACGCTGTGAGGTGATATAGATAAAGGGAAACAGCAATACGATGGCAATAAAAACTGCCACGTAAAACCAAGCCCGCCAGATATATGTCAAAAACTTCGGCATCATCAAAAGAGCTGCAAAAATAGTCTTTTGCGCGCACGATTAATTATTTTTGGCGCCTATCAATACAGACTTATGGCGCGAATACTTACCGGAATTCAAAGCAGCGGACGTCCCCACCTCGGCAATGTACTGGGAGCAATGCTTCCGGCGATTGAACTTTCCAGAAAGGCAGACAACGAATCGATATTTTTTATTGCTGACCTACACTCCCTCACCACCATCAAGGATGCGGAGCAGCGCCGGCTGAATGTGCAAGCAGTGGCTGCCGCCTGGCTGGCCTTTGGTTTTGATACCGAAAAAAATATTCTCTTCCGCCAGAGTGATTTACCAGCGGTAACCGAGCTTACCTGGTATCTCAATTGCTTCACCCCTTACCCGATGCTCGCCAACGCCCACTCCTTTAAGGATAAGAGCGATCGTCTCAGCGATGTAAACGCCGGCCTTTTTGACTACCCGGTTCTGATGGCGGCCGACATCCTGTTGTACGATGCCGACTTTGTGCCGGTGGGCAAAGACCAGCGCCAGCACCTCGAGATGACCCGCGATATTGCCGGTAGTCTCAACCACCAGGTAAAGGAAGAGGTGCTCAAGCTTCCGGAGGCCATGATAGGTGAAAAGGTGATGACCGTGCCGGGTACCGACGGTCAAAAGATGAGCAAAAGCTACGGCAATACCATCGATATTTTTCTGCCGCAGAAGCAGCTCAAGAAACAGGTGATGAGCATCGAAACCGATAGCACTCCCCTGGAAGACCCTAAAGATCCGGACAGCTGTAATGTATTTGCCCTCTACGAATTACTGGCCGACGACAGCAGCGTGGAAACCATGCGCGCCAATTACCTGGCCGGGGGCTATGGTTATGGTCATGCCAAAAAAGAATTACTCAACCTGATTTTGGAGCGCTACCAGGAGCCGCGCCGCATTTTTGACGAGCTTATCCATGATCCCGACAAAATAGAGAAGGAACTAAAAAAAGGGGCTGAAAAGGCGAAGCTGATCAGCGATGAAGTGCTGAAGCGGGTAAAATCCAAGCTGGGCTTTTAAGCCTTTAAAAATTCAGAAGATGGGTTAAGGATCGGAAGTAAGCATCCTTAACTCATCGTTCTGCATCTTTTTTTAATCGTTCAGCTTCAACACCGCCAAGAAGGCTTCCTGGGGGATTTCCACATTACCCACCTGGCGCATGCGCTTCTTACCGGCTTTCTGCTTTTCGAGCAGCTTGCGCTTACGCGAGATATCACCCCCGTAACACTTGGCGGTAACATCCTTACGCAGAGCACTGAGGGTTTCGCGGGCAATAATCTTGGCACCAATGGCTGCCTGAATGGCAATCATAAACTGCTGGCGGGGAATTAATTCCTTGAGCTTTTCACAAATCTTCTTACCCAACTCGTAGGCATTGCTGCGGTGCACCAGCGCCGAAAGAGCATCCACGGGATCACCGTTGAGCATAATATCAACCTTCACCAGCTCTGAATCCTGGTAGCCGATGGGGTGATAGTCAAAAGAGGCATAGCCGCGTGAGATAGACTTTAGGCGGTCGTAAAAGTCAAATACAATTTCGGCCAGGGGTAATTTAAAGCTAAGTTCAACCCGCTCGGAGGTAAGGTATACCTGATTTTGCAGCTCCCCTCTTTTTTCAATGCAGAGGTTCATCACTGCTCCCACGTAATCGCCCTTGGTGATGATTTGCGCCTTGATAAAAGGTTCCTCCATCCGCTCCAACTTGGTAGGATCGGGAAATTCAGAAGGGTTGGTAACAATTATCCGCTTCTCGGGCTCCTTCTTCATGTAAGCGTAATAGCTTACGTTGGGCACGGTGGTGATTACGGTCATATTGAACTCGCGCTCCAGGCGTTCCTGGATAATCTCCATGTGCAGCATACCCAGAAATCCGCAACGGAAGCCAAAACCGAGGGCGGCGGAAGATTCGGGTTCAAAGGTGAGTGAGGCATCGTTGAGCTGCAATTTTTCCAGCGAAGTGCGCAGCTCCTCAAACTCATCGGTATCCACCGGGTAAATACCAGCAAAAACCATTGGTTTCACATCCTCAAAACCAGCAATAGCCTTATCGGCCATACGCTCAACGGCAGTGATGGTATCACCCACCTTCACCCCTTTGGCCTCTTTAATTCCGGAAATAATATAGCCCACATTACCGGCCTTAATTTCCTTGCGGGGCTCCTGCTTTAGCTTAAGCACCCCTATTTCATCGGCATCGTAAGTGGTACCGGCATTCATGAATTTTACCCGCTCTCCGGATTTGATACTGCCGTTCACCACCTTAAAAAACACCTCGATACCACGGTAAGGGTTAAAAACCGAGTCGAAGATCAACGCCTGCAAAGGTCCCTCCTCATCACCCTGAGGATGCGGTACCCGCTCTACAATGGCATTGAGGATGTCTTCAATACCCAGTCCGCTTTTGGCCGAAGCCAGCAGAATTTCATCTTCATCGCAGCCGATAAGGTCGATGATCTGATCCTTCACCTCATCGGGGTTAGCACTGGGCAGGTCAATTTTATTGAGCACCGGAATAATTTCCAGGTCGTGCTCCAAAGCGAGATAGAGGTTGGAGATGGTTTGCGCCTGGATTCCCTGGGCAGCATCCACCACCAACAATGCCCCTTCACAGGCCGCAATGGCCCTTGATACCTCATAAGAGAAATCCACGTGTCCGGGAGTATCAATCAGGTTAAAAACATATTCCTGGCCATCCTTAATAAAGTTCATTTGAATGGCGTGGCTTTTAATGGTAATGCCGCGCTCACGCTCCAGGTCCATATCATCGAGCAGCTGGTCTTTCTTTTCCCGCTCAGTAACGGTTGCGGTAAAATCCAGCAGGCGATCGGCCAGGGTACTCTTACCGTGGTCGATATGGGCGATGATGCAAAAGTTCCGAATGTTCTTCATACAGCTAAAAGTCAATCTCGCTTAGTGAGCGCGAAATTACGGAGAAAGAAATTGCCCACAGTAGCGACTGCAATTATTAAAAGAAAGAAGTTGCTATAGATAAACACCTTAGGGCTTAAGCTCATACCGCCTTGGCTAGTACTGTTAATCCTCACATCTTTGGACACAGCCTGATGCTAACTAACTGGCAACTCAGAAACCAGCAGGCCTTAGTGTTAATCTCATTGATAAGGGTATTGAGGGCTTTATTGCTTGCGATCAGATTTTTAAGTTGAAAGAGTTTTTCACTTTAGTTAGATTCGCAAACTCTCTAAAAGCCACCGAAACTCAATCAAGTATGGGTTTTGACTTGCTCAGGTTTGTCAGTTGTTAACATTGCCTTAGTTTTAGAAACATTTTTATTTTACATAAACCACGCAGAATGAAAAGAATACTATCAGCCCTGGCCTTCTTTACCATATTAGGCCTAATCGCTCCCCAGGAAGCCGGTGCCACCCACCTGGCCGGTGGAGAGATTTGGTATGACTATGTGGGAGACAGCACCGGTACTCCTTACCAGTATTGTATTACCCTGAGGATTTATAAGGATAATGGACCGGCAACCGCCGGTCTTGGGACTACGGCTAACCTCTGTATTTCTTCTTCCTGCTACAACAGCATTAACCTGAATATGCCGATGGTAAACCCCCCGGCCGGCTATCCTAACCCCGCATACAATAGCGTACCTGGTCTGGAACCATGTGCAAATGATCAATCCGACCCCAACTTTGTACCCTTGGTATACCGTGAATATAAGGCCTGTGTTACTCTCCCTGGCAAGTGTTCCGACTGGTCCTTCGCCTGGCAGTCATGCTGTCGTAATGGTAAAATTACCAACCTGCAGTCGCCCAGCAGCCAGGGCTTTTTAGTGGAAGCCAAACTCAATAACAACACCCTGGGTGAAAATGACAGCCCTCGGTTTATTACGGGTGCGGCCAAAAATTACTGCGTGGGTGTTCCCGGGCAGCAACCCTTTGTATTCCCCCAGTTTTCAATTGAAAACGATGGCGACAGCATTATTTATGCCTGGGGTCAGCCCGAGGATGCTTCCGGTGCCTGTGGACCTTATACTGCCAACAGCATTCCTTTTATATCAGGCCGTACCATTAGCCAGCCTATGAGCACTTACACTGGCATTCAACTCGACCCTAAAAACGGCACCTATACTTTCTTGCCCGACCAGGCCGGGGTAGTGGTGATGAAAACGGTGATTAAAGAATACCGCTTTGACTCCACCCTTACTCAATGGGTATTTATCGGGCAGTCGACCCGCGACGTGCAGGTGCCGGTACTGGCAAGCTGTAATCAGGAGTCGCAAGCCGGACCCAAGGTGGACCTGAGTCCCTCCACCGGTAACGTGATTGCTAACCTCAGCAGGGATAGTATTAATGCCCTGTCCAACTTTTTGAATATCCCCCTGGCTAATGACAGCTCCCAGGTAGGAGGCTTCTGGCAATTCCAGGTGCCGGTAATTGACTATTCCTGCTACAGCAACAAGGTTACCATAGAATTTGACCCCAATACAGAGGTAATGTGCGCATCAATTGCCAATGATGGCTCCGACTTCAGAATTATGGGGCCTGACTCGGCGCTGCGTCCGGTGGTGGGAGTTGACAAAAAATGCCCTACCAATAAAATCTGGACCGATGAAATCGACCTGTTCCTGCACAAACCGCTGGATTTGAATGGTCGTTATTACCTCTACACCAAAACCGGTAACGACGGCAATACCCTCGAAAACTTCTGTGGTTTTGAAATTGCGCGTTACTTCCTGATTATCCTCGAAGTAAACGACTGCCCTGAACTGGACTATGGCATTGAAAATGTAACAGTTGTAAACGACGCCGCAGTTAAGGTGGACTGGTATGCCGACACCTCCACCTATAAGCTCTTTAACGAATGGTTAATTCTGCGATCGCATAACAATGATCCTTCTTTTTACCCGATAGCCAAAGTTCAGGATCCCAATGCGCGCAGCTATCTCGACACTGCCGTAACTATGGCTGAGCTTGATGCCTTTAATTATCGCTATGCGATTCAGATGATCCAGAACTTCAGCGCCCGTCAACCAACAGACATCCTCACCGATGTGCTTTTTACAGACTCGCTGACTGCTAACCAGGATCGCTACGACTTCTTCTGGACTGCCTATGACGGCTTCGAAAACAACTTCGAACCATCAGACAGTACGGTGTATGAGGTATTCTACAGCAAGGTAGACACCACCCAGAACCCACCCATCAGCTGGAAGAATTTTGACGGGCCCTTTGTCAACACCTTTGCTTCCTCATGGAACCTGCCCAATGAGGATGAAAAAGAGGCCAATAAAGATACCCTGGCAGTTTACGTGTTTAAGGTGATCGCCTCTCCTGACACCAGCCTGCCCAACAATCCTTATACCTCCGAATCAAACTGGATTTATGTGCAGTTGATCGGTGAGGATAAACCGGAAATAGAGGAGCCTGAAACAGTGGTGTTCCCCAACATCTTTACCCCCAATAACGATACGCGCAACGATGCCTTTGTAGTGAAGTATGCCGATGCCTACACCCAAAGCGATGACGAGTTCAGCATTAGTGTGTATAACCGCTGGGGTAAGTTGGTATACGAGGAGTCAAACTACGGCCCCCTCAATAATGAAGCCGACGGCTGGAAAGGCACCGACATGAATACCGGCAATAAACTGGCCGATGGTGTGTATTACTATATGGTAAAAATGCGTGATGCCACCACCGGTAAAACCGAAGATCACAAAGGGCAACTTCACCTGATGTCTATCGGTACTAACTAGTCAAATATTTCAAAATCTGATTAAAACTCCTGGCCTCCGCCGGGAGTTTTTTTTGGGGGCCTGCCGGCAAAAATTAGGCTAAGCGGGTTGATATTTATTCTGCGCCGGTGCAAAACAACCGTTGGTTTACTATCTTTAAGCACCTGATCTGCCTGCCAAGGCCCACCAATAATCATTTGCCCAAGGCATTTGATATTGCGTTTGCACTACATCGATCCTCCTCGATACGAAACATTGAACACTTTACCCATAGTTTATAATCAATCTATGCATTATGAAAAGGGTAGTATTCGCATTTTTAGTATTATTATATCTGGGGAACACAGCGCAACTACGAGCCACGCACCTCGCTGGCGGTGAAATTTGGTATGACTATATCGGTGACAGCACCGGCGTTCCTTACCAGTACTGCATAACCCTCCGCATTTATAAAGACAACAGCCCCGGCACCGCCGGCCTGGGAACCACCGCTTTGCTGTGTGTGGCATCCTCCTGCTACTCGAGCAGCACCATTTCCCTGCCGCTGGTAGGTTCGCAATATCAAGCTGTTCCCGGCCTTGATCCCTGTGCCGATGATCAAAGCGACCCCAACTACGTACCCCTGGTGTACAACGAATATAAAGGCTGCATTACCCTGGGTGGCAAATGTGCTGACTGGTCCTTTTCATGGAATTCCTGCTGCCGCAATTTTGCTATTACCAATCTGGTAAACCCTGGTAGTGCGGGGTTTTTGGTTGAAGCAAAGCTCAATAACTCCACCCTGGGCGATAATGACAGCCCCCGCTTTATAACCCCCGCCGCTAAGAACTACTGTGTAGGGATACCCGGCCAACAACCCTTCGTGTTTCCCCAGTTTTCGATAGAAAATGACGGCGACAGTGTGATCTACCAATGGGACTACCCACAAACCGGAGGTGGCTGCCCTGCTACCGGAACCAACCTCAGTTTTGTATCGCCCCTTACCGTAAGCCAACCCATGCCCACCTATAACGGTATTACCCTCGATCCTAAAAATGGCACCTACACCTTTCTGCCTAATCAGGCAGGGGTGGTGGTTATGAAAACAGCCATAAAGGAGTATCGCTTTGACTCAACCTTAACCCAATGGGTGTTTATAGGACAATCGACGCGCGATGTACAGGTGCCGGTATTAAGCACCTGTAACCAGAGTACTCAGGCTGGTCCGCAGGTAAATATGAGCCCCAGCACCGGCAACCAGATTGTAGGGATCCGGCGCGATAGCCTTAATGCCCTTTCACAGTTTCTCAATATTCCCATTTCCAATGGCGACAGTGCCCTCAACGGGTCGATATGGGAGATACAAATTCCGGTAATCGACTACAGTTGTTACAGCACCAAGGTGACAGTGGAGTTTGATCCGGAAACAGAGGTAATGTGTAATTCCATTGCCGATGACGGTAGCGATTTTCGTATCAAGGGACCGGATGGCTCGCTACGACCGGTGGTGGGGGTCGACAAAAAATGCCCGGCCAATAAAATCTGGACCGATGAAATAGACCTGTTCCTGCACAAGCCCCTGGACGTTAACGGGCTTTACTATCTCTACACTAAAACGGGTAACGATGGCAACACCCTGGAGAACTTCTGTGGGTTTGAGATAGACCGCTATTTCCTCATTATCCTGGAAGTAACCGACTGCCCGGAGCTCGACTATGGCTTCGAAAATGTGACGGTGGTAAACGATGCGGCGGTAAATATCAACTGGTATGCCGATACCAGTACTTACAAACTCTTTAATGAATGGCTGATACTGCGCTCCCACGCCCAGGATCCCAGCTTTTACCCCATTGCCAAAATCCAGGATCCCAATGCCCGCAGTTACCTCGATACCGCCGTAACCATGGCGGAACTGGATGCCTTTAATTATCGCTACGCGGTGCAAATGATCCAGAATTTCAGTGCCCGGCCTCCCACCCGCATTATCACCGATGTACTGTTTAGCGACACCCTCACCAATAACCAAAGCCGCTATGAGTTCTACTGGACCCGCTACGATGGCTACGAAACCGTATTATACCCTTCGGACAGTACCGAGTACGAAGTATTTTACAGCAAGGTAGATACCACCCGGGTTCCACCTATTGTGTGGAAGAATTTTGACGGCCCCTTTACAGATATCTTCGAGAGCAGCTGGCAACTGCCCACCGTAGAAGAGAAAAAAGCCAATGCTGACACCCTGGGAGTATATGTATTTAAGGTAGTGGCTTCGCCGGCCAGCAGCCTGCCCAATAACCCCTACCAGTCCGAGTCGAACTGGGTTTACCTCGAACTAATCGGTGAAGATGAACCCGAACCGCCGGTGATTCCTGAAGCGGTGATATTCCCTAATATTTTCACCCCTAACAATGACATGGTCAACGACGTATTCATGGTGCAAAATGCGGAACCATATACCCAGCCCGATGATGAGTTTAGTGTAAGTGTGTATAACCGCTGGGGAAAACTGGTGTATGAAGAGGGTCAGTACGGGCCCTATAACAACGAAGCGGACGGCTGGAACGGCGAAGACATGAACAGTGGTAGCAGACTTGCCGATGGCGTTTACTATTACATTGTTAAGCTTCGCGACGCAGATACAGGCCATACAGAAGATCATAAGGGACAATTACACATTCTCTCTTCCGGTAACCCATAATTAGTGCTACATTTATTAGGACAGCTGATGCTCAGCAATTTTACAATCCTAATAAATCAACACAACATGAAAAGGGCAAGCTATCTGATAGGCCTTGTTTTTATTGTCGGGCTCCTATTTTCTCAACAGGCTAAGGCTTCACACGCCGCAGGCGGTGAAATATGGTATGACTACATCGGTGATAGCACCGGGGTTCCTAACCAATACCTGGTATCGATTAAACTATATCGCGATGCCAGCGGCATAACCCTACCGACCTCGCTGGGAGTTTGTGTAAGTTCCAGTTGCTTTAGCAACACTACCCTTACTCTCCCCATGATTGGCGCGGCCAACCAGCCTGTACCCGGCCTCGATCCCTGTGCCGATGACCAGTCTGACCCCAATTATGTACCCATGGTGTTCAATTATTACAAAGCAACCGTGGTGCTGGGTGGGCTCTGTGCCGACTGGCGCTTTTCGTATTCACTCAACGCGCGCAACGCCGCTATTACTAATCTGGTTAATCCCGGCAGCACCAATATCACCCTCGAAGCCAAACTCAACAACCTGCTGGGGCATAACGACAGTCCCCGCTTTATTACCCCCGCCGCCAAAAACTTCTGTGTGGGCGTACCCGGCCAACAGCCTTTTGTATTTCCACAGTTCTCACTCGAAAACGATGGCGATAGCGTAATGTATGAATGGGGACACCCACAAACCGGTTCCGGGTGCCCTCCTAATTTTACCGATATCCCCTTTGTAAGCCCCTTTACCAAAAACAACCCAATGAGTACCTATAACGGGATCACCCTAGATCCTAGAAATGGCACTTTCACTTTTTTACCTGACCAACCAGGGGTTGTGGTGATGAAAACTGTTATAAAGGAACTTCGATTTGATTCAGTACTGACGCAGTGGGTGTTTATTGGCTCATCGACCCGCGACGTTCAGGTTCCCATACTTAGTACTTGTAATCAAAGTAGCCAGGCCGGCCCCCAGATCAATATGAGTGCCAGCACTGGAAACCAGATTATGGGAGTAAGGCGCGACAGCATAAATGCCCTCTCCAAATTTCTTAATATCCCTATCTCCAATGGCGACAGTGTCAAAAATGGTGGTTTCTGGGAAATTCAGGTGCCGGTAATCGACTACAGTTGTTACAGCACCAGGGTAACGGTGGAGTTTGATCCCGATACTGAAGTGATGTGCAATTCCATTGCTGATGACGGTAGCGATTTTCGCATCAAGGGACCGGATGGCTCGCTGCGACCGGTGGTGGGGGTCGACAAAAAATGCCCGGTCAATAAAATCTGGACCTCAGAGATAGACTTGCTGCTTCATAAACCGCTCGACGTTAACGGGCTTTACTATCTCTACACTAAAACGGGTAATGATGGCAATACCCTGGAGAACTTCTGTGGGTTTGAGATAGACCGCTATTTCCTCATTATCCTGGAAGTAACCGACTGCCCGGAGCTCGACTATGGCTTCGAAAATGTGACGGTGGTAAACGATGCGGCGGTAAATATCAACTGGTATGCCGATACCAGTACTTACAAACTCTTTAATGAATGGCTGATACTGCGCTCCCACGCCCAGGATCCCAGCTTTTACCCCATTGCCAAAATCCAGGATCCCAATGCCCGCAGTTACCTCGATACCGCCGTAACCATGGCGGAACTGGATGCCTTTAATTATCGCTACGCGGTGCAAATGATCCAGAATTTCAGTGCCCGGCCTCCCACCCGCATTATCACCGATGTACTGTTTAGCGACACCCTCACCAATAACCAAAGCCGCTATGAGTTCTACTGGACCCGCTACGATGGCTACGAAACCGTATTATACCCTTCGGACAGTACCGAGTACGAAGTATTTTACAGCAAGGTAGATACCACCCGGGTTCCACCTATTGTGTGGAAGAATTTTGACGGCCCCTTTACAGATATCTTCGAGAGCAGCTGGCAACTGCCCACCGTAGAAGAGAAAAAAGCCAATGCTGACACCCTGGGAGTATATGTATTTAAGGTAGTGGCTTCGCCGGCCAGCAGCCTGCCCAATAACCCCTACCAGTCCGAGTCGAACTGGGTTTACCTCGAACTAATCGGTGAAGATGAACCCGAACCGCCGGTGATTCCTGAAGCGGTGATATTCCCTAATATTTTCACCCCTAACAATGACATGGTCAACGACGTATTCATGGTGCAAAATGCGGAACCATATACCCAGCCCGATGATGAGTTTAGTGTAAGTGTGTATAACCGCTGGGGAAAACTGGTGTATGAAGAGGGTCAGTACGGGCCCTATAACAACGAAACGGACGGCTGGAACGGCGAAGACATGAACAGTGGCCAGAAGCTGGCTGACGGCGTTTATTACTACATTGTAAAAATGCGTGATGCCGCCACCGGTTACAGCGAAGATCACAAAGGTCAATTACACCTTTTGAGCGTCGGCACTAAATAACGGCAGAAATATAGTATCAAAAAAAGAGCCCCGCTGATTGGCGGGGCTATTATATTATTGGGCACTGGTGTTGAAACCAGCGGTACAGTCAGAGTTTAGCTCTTCTTCAACTCAAAGTCTTCCATGAATTTAGTGGTATAGTTACCAGCCATAAAATCAGGGTTATCCATAAGCTGACGGTGGAAGGGAATAGTGGTTTTAACCCCCTCAATTACGAACTCATCCAGCGCCCTTCTCATCTTATCGATAGCCTCCTCCCTGGTTTGGGCGGTAGTAATAAGTTTGGCTATCATAGAATCGTAGTAGGGTGGGATGGTGTAATCAGCGTACACATGGGTGTCGAGGCGGATACCATGCCCACCGGGAGCATGAAAGCTGCTGATCTTTCCTGGTGAGGGCCTGAAACCGTTAAAGGGATCTTCAGCGTTGATACGGCACTCAATGGAGTGAAGCTGGGGGAAATAGTTTTTACCGGAAATAGGCACGCCAGCCGCTACTTTAATCTGCTCACGGATCAGGTCATAGTCGATAACCTGCTCGGTGATGGGATGCTCCACCTGAATACGGGTGTTCATCTCCATAAAGTAGAAGTTGCGGTGCTTATCCACCAAAAACTCAATAGTACCGGCACCTTCGTACTTAATATACTCGGCAGCGCGAATGGCCGCTTCACCCATTTTATTGCGCAGCTCGCGGGTCATAAAGGGAGAAGGAGTTTCTTCTACCAGTTTCTGGTGGCGGCGCTGAATGGAGCAGTCTCTTTCGGAAAGGTGACAGGCTTTACCATTGGCATCGCCCACAATCTGGATCTCAATATGTCGGGGCTCCTCAATGAGCTTTTCCATATACATACCGTCGTTGCCAAAAGCGGCGCCGGCTTCCTGCCGGGCGCTGTCCCAGGCCTTGCGGAGGTCTTGTTCCTTCCACACAGCACGCATACCTTTTCCACCACCACCGGCAGTAGCCTTAAGCATTACCGGGTAGCCAACTTCCTTAGCCAGTTTCTCAGCCTGTTCAAATGACTCGAGCAATCCTTCAGAGCCAGGTACACATGGTACCCCGGCTGCCTTCATGGTGGCTTTAGCCGTGGCCTTATCACCCATCTGATCGATCATTTCGGGCGTAGGACCAATAAACTTGATGCCATTTTCGCCGCAAATGCGCGAGAACTTTGAATTCTCAGACAGGAAGCCATAGCCGGGATGCACAGCGTCGGCATTGGTAATTTCCGCGGCGGCAATAATATTAGGGATATTGAGGTAAGACTCACTGCCCGCTGGTGGTCCAATGCAAACTGCTTCATCGGCAAAACGCACGTGGAGGCTTTCCTTATCGGCGGTACTGTAAACGGCCACCGTCTTTATGCCCATTTCCTTGCAGGTTCGGATCACTCTAAGCGCGATCTCTCCCCTGTTGGCGATTAATATCTTTTTAAACATGCTAGCAAGATTTTAGTGATTAACCGCTTAGGATGGGTCTACAAGGAAGAGAGGCTGATCGTACTCTACCGGGCTTTGGTCTTCTACCAGTACTTTTACGATTTTACCGCTTACCTCACTTTCAATTTCATTAAAAAGCTTCATGGCTTCAATAATGCACACTACTGATCCGGCCGAAATGTCATCACCCACGTTTACAAAGAGGTCTTTGTCGGGTGAAGGGCGGCGATAGAAAGTTCCGATCATGGGCGACTTAATCGTAACGTACTTGGAATCGTCCTCCATAGAAGCATTGTCCTTGGCCGAAGCGGCACTTTCTGCAGCAGGTGCTGCCGCCGGGGCAGGTGCTGCTTGAGCCGGAGCCTGATGGGCCATCTGTGGCATTGAAATCACCTGGGGAACCGAAGCCTCATCTTTAAAGGCAGCATCGGTTTTAATATTGATTTTAAACTCTTCTGTTTCCAGGTTTACTTCCGCCGCACCAGAGCGGGCTACAAATTTGATCAGTGATTGAATTTCTTTTAAATCCATGGGGTGGTTTTCTTGTGGTTAAACAAAGCTATAAAATAAAGGCAAGGGCCTTAATTAGGATCATAAGCCCACTTAAGGTATAGCGATCCCCAGGTGAATCCGCCGCCGAATGAGGCGAAAATCAGATTGTCACCTTTCTTTAATTTTTTCTCATAATCCCAAAGGCACAAGGGCAAAGTACCATTGGTAGTATTGCCATAACGGTCAATGTTGAGCATTACCTTATCCTCACTAATGCCCATACGATTAGCCGTAGCGCTGATAATTCGCTTATTAGCCTGGTGAGGGACCAGGTAAGCAACATCATCCGCCACCAAATCGTTGCGCTTCATTATTTCCTCACAGGCATCGGCCATATTGGTAACGGCAAACTTAAACACCTGTTGACCCTCCTGGTGCACAAAATGCTCATGGCGGGCCAGTCTTTCAGGGGTTGCCGGGTACATGGAACCGCCGGCTTTGATGTAGAGGAATTCCCGTCCTTTACCATCGCTGCGCAGGTTAGCATCCTGTAAACCCAGGCCTTCGCTGTTGGGTTCGAGCAGTACCGCACCGGCACCATCGCCAAAAATCACACAGGTAGTGCGATCGGTATAGTCAATTATCGAAGACATCTTATCGGCCCCGATTACCAGCACTTTTTTATAGCGACCTGACTCAATAAACTGAGATCCGGTAGCGAGGCCATAAAGGAAGCCTGAGCAGGCCGCCTGCAGGTCAAAGCCAAAGGCATTGGTAGCACCAATTTGGGTAGCGATATATACGGCCGTGCTGGCCACCGGCATATCGGCAGTGGCGGTGCTGCAAATCACCAGGTCGATTTCCTCTGGATTAATACCGGATTTTTCGATCACTTCCTTGGCGGCTTTGATGCCCATAAAAGAAGTTCCGAGACCTTCACCTTTAAGGATGCGTCGCTCTTTGATGCCCGTACGGGTGGTGATCCACTCATCAGTGGTATCCACCATGGTTTCGAGCACCTGGTTGGTAAGGCGATAATCGGGAATATATCCGCCTACGGCGGTAATTGCGGCTGTTGGATTCATTCGTTTGAGATTGCCTTTTTAATTTTTTCAGCCAGGCTGGCGCGAGCTACCTTCTCGGTAGTAAGTATCATATTGTAAATGGCTGACGCGCCTGACACGCCATGTCCGAGAATAACGTTACCGTTGATACCCAGTACCGGACTTCCTCCATAATTCTCGTAATTAAACTTATCGAGGAATTCATCCTGCACACCGCGCTCTTTTATCATGTGATAAAAGCCTTCGGCCTGCTTGAGGAAAACATTTCCGGTAAAACCATCACATACGGTAACGTCTACCTGCTGATGGTAGAAGTCCCGTGCTTCAAGATTGCCAACAAAATTAATTTCTGGATTGGACAGCAAGAGCTCATAAGCCTTTTGGTAGAGCAGGCTACCTTTGCCGGCTTCGCTGCCGGTATTGAGCAAGGCCACCCGGGGTTGGGCTACCCCCAGAATTTCGCGGGCATAAATATCACCCAAGCGGGCAAATTCCACCAACAACTCCGGTCGCGCATCTACATTGATACCAACATCGAGCAGGGTGTTGAAATTGCCATCAGTACGGGGAAAGGAGCTCAGCACACAAGGACGGCTAATGCCTGCTATCGTTTTCAGATAGTTCATCGCCCCCACCATAACGGCACCGCTATTTCCGGCACTGGCAAAGGCGTCAAGCTTTTTGGCCGCCATGGCCTGATAGGCTACGTTAATGGTGGCGTTCCTTTTTTGTTGCAGGGCCTTCACCGGGTGCTCATCCATGCTCACTGCCTCCTCGGCAGCCAGCAGGTGAAGCTGTGATGAATTATGTACCTGAGCAATAAAGTCCGACACTCTTTGCTGCGGTCCTACCAGGTGGAGTTGTGTATCAGGCTGTAGCTGAGGGAGAACTTTTTCGACCCCATCAAAAACAGCTTGGGGGGCAAAGTCCCCCCCTAATATATCAACTGCAATATCTACCATATAACAAAAGGTAGTTACTCACTACCTTTTCTAAGTATACGCTATGCTGCCTCTTCTTTTTCCAGTACTACCTTTCCTTTGTAGTACATCTTGCCCTCGTGCCAGTAAGCACGGTGATACAAGTGAGGCTCTCCGGTATTAGGGCATACTGCGATGGTAGGGGCAGTAGCTTTGTAATGAGTTCTACGCTTGTCTCTTCTTGTTTTAGACTGTCTGCGCTTAGGATGTGCCATTTTTATCTACGTCTTTAAAAAATTCTTATTCCAAAAGTTTTTTCAGTTGTTCCCAGCGGGGATCCACCTGATCATCTTCATCAATACGATCTGAAGTTCGCTGCTCTTCATATCGCTCCAATTGTGCTAATATTTCCTGACCTTTCTCGCCGTTTTCCACCGCGGGGCTGATGCGTTTGAGCGGTATCGACAAGACCACCGCCTCATAGAGGTACTGGCCAATGTTTACCGTGTGCTCGCCATGTGGAATAATGAGCAGATCCTCATTGGAATCGTCATACTCATCCCCAAACTTCACCACCAATCTAATTTCATTTGCCACCGGCAAATCAAAAGGCTCATTGGTAATATCACAGGGAATAATAACCTGGCCTTCTGTAATCAGCGTAAATTCCAGGCTGTTTTCCTTCTTCACCAAGCCTACCCGGGCAGTGATGCGAGCATTCTCAAACTCGTCGTAGCCAAAAAGGTCGAAGAACTCATCATTCAATTGAAAGTCAAATGAATGCTCTCCTAACTTCAGACCCAAGAACTTAATATCAAAAGCCTTTAAATCCTTCATCGTAAATTCCCTCTCGAAGTTAGAGCCGGCAAAGATATAAAATCTTTTAATCCAAAATATTAGCCCCTAAAATATCTTTCAGCTAAGGGGGTTGGCCGTTATCTCACTGGTTACCTTACGGTTCCGAACCAGCTCGCTTGCCATATAAACTGCATGCCGAAAGGAAGATTCATCGGCAATTCCTTTACCGGCAATGTCAAATCCGGTACCGTGATCGGGACTGGTGCGGATAATAGGGAGTCCGGCTGAGTAGTTTACTCCCTGACCAAAGCTCAATGATTTAAAGGCCACCAGGCCCTGATCATGGTACATCGCCAATACGGCGTCGTATTGCTTATGCTTTTGGGCACCAAAAAAACTGTCGGCCGGAAAGGGGCCAAATGCCATGATTCCCTTTTCAAAGGCGTGCTGTACCGCCGGTTTAACCAGGTCGTCGTCTTCAGTACCGATCACCCCGCCATCACCGGCATGTGGATTAAGGGCCAGCACCGCAATTTTGGCCTTTTTAATATGGAAGTCGTTTCTGAGACTCTTGTCAATCAAGCGGAGCTTGTTGCTGATGAGCTTTTGTGACAGGGCGCTGCTGACGGCGGCAAGGGGTATGTGCACCGTAGCCAGGGTCATCTTCATCTCCTCACTGGCAAGCATCATAATAGCCTCTGCCTGATAGCGGTTTTCCAGAAAATCGGTGTGGCCGGTGTGCTTAAACTCGCCACTCTGAATACTGTGCTTGTGAATAGGGGCGGTAACCAGGGCCTGAATTTTACCGGCATCAAGCGCATCACAGGCCTTCTGCAGTGACCGGAGGGCATATTCTCCTACCTGTTTATCTTCCTTGCCCAGCTCGAGGTTCACCTCTTCCTTCCAACAGTTGAGCAGATTACACTTCTGCTCATGCAACTTGTCCAGATCATTGATAATATGAAAGCTGAAATCGCCCATATCCAGTGCCTTGCGGTGGTAGCTTGCCACCTTGGAGCTGGCAAAGACCACCGGGGTGCACAGTTCGAGCATCTCTTCGTTGGCAAAGGTTTTCATGATGATCTCCATGCCAATGCCGTTGAGATCGCCACATGAAATACCAATTACTGGTTTAGCGGTAGCCGTCATCGGGTCATCGATTTCACATAGTCATAAATAAGACGAACCCCAACGCCGGTACCCCCTCGCAGACGATAATGATCATCGGCATCGAGAAAAGCCGGACCGGCGATATCGAGGTGAATCCATGGGTAACTGGTAAATCTTTTCAGGAAGCGACCAGCAGTAATGGCGCCGCCCTCGCGACCGCCGATATTTTTCTGATCGGCCACACTGGACTTGAGCAAATCATCATACTCATCCCAAAAAGGCAACTCAGCCACTCTTTCGTAAACTTCTTCCCCGCTTCGCTTTAACTGGCTCAGCTCTTTTTCACCGGCAGTTCCCATGGCCACCACTCCATACTTACCTACTGCCATGGCCGCGGCACCGGTGAGGGTTGCCAAATCGATAACTAATTCAGGTTTTAATTTTCCGGCATAGGCGAGAGCGTCAGCCAGAATCATCCGGCCCTCGGCATCGGTATTCAGCACCTCTACGGTAGAACCATCGTACATGGTAATAACATCACCAGGCACATAGGCATTTTCGCCCGGGCGGTTATCGGTAGCCGGGATCAGGCCAATAACTTCCACTGGTAACTTGTTTTCGGCGATCGCCACCATGGCGCCTATTACCGCTGCCGAACCACTCATATCACTCTTCATTGAATCCATAGAGTTGGCAGTGGGCTTTAGGCTCATACCACCGGTGTCATATACTACCCCCTTACCTACCAGAACCACAGGCTGGCTGTTGACAGCATTAGATGGGCTATATTTGAGAATACTGAAGGTGGGTGGATCCTGGCTACCCCTGTTTACTGCCAGCAAGCCCCCCATTTTAAGGGTTTGAATGCGCTTTTTATTGAGCACTTCCACTTCAAAACCACTACTTTGCCCGGCTTTAACGGCTTCATTGGCCAATTGGGTGGCGGTAAGGAAACTGAGGGGTTCATTTATAAGGTCACGGGAGAGATATACTCCTTTGACAACAGCATTGAGCTCCGCCACCCGGCGATCAGCTAATTTGTCAATATTTATCTGGCTCAGCTTTAAACGCCGCTTATCCCGGTCACTGTAATATTTCAAAAACTGATAGGCTCCAAGGGCCATTCCTTCCGCAAAATAATAGCCATCCTCCGGATCACGCAATGGGGATATATTTACCTCTTCCGGATTAGTAGCCTTAAGCATGCGCAGCAACTTATTGCCATTGAGGCGCAATTTTTCCTGAAAAACAGATGTACTCAGATCAGCCTGGCTAATCTTTACGAAATACAGAAAGCGAGGGAAGCGATTTATGCGGGCAATGCGAAACTTTTCTTCCTGGTCAACCGACTCAAGGTAAGCCCGTTCACTTTCTGACAATTGTAAAAAGTCTAAATCTTCACTATTCTCGTATAGATAAACAATGCTTTCATCTGGTTTAAAACCTTTGGCAGCGTTTATTTGCATGGTAGATATTCTTAAATTTGATAACAAAAGTATTATTAATCGGGGCAACTTCACTGCCGTTGGGCACTCGGTAAAATAAGCACCCTCAAAATGAAGTTATAGAAAAGCGTAAAAGCTTGAATGAGCGGATTTTGAACATTAGCTAATGAAACATTTTCTTACCACTATACTTTTTCTTCTTCTGGCCTTCGGCTTGCGCGCTACCCATAACCGGGCAGGTGAAATAACCTATCGATGGAAAAGCGGGCGCACCTACGACGTTACCATTACCACCTATACCCGCAGTACTGTGCAAGCAGACAGGTGCGAGCTTGAATTGTTTTGGGGCGATGGCACCAGCACTTCACTGAACCGAGTTAACGGCCCCCCCGGTTGTGATAATGGTGGCCGCGGTGAAATTATTGCCCCTGATATTAAGAGGAACATTTACGAGGGCACCCACACCTACCTGGCCGATGGCAGCTATATTCTCTATTTTGAAGACCCTAACCGCAACGCCGGAGTACGCAATATTTTACAGTCCGTTACGGTACCCTTTTATGTGCAAAGTGAGCTGGTGATAAGCGCCGGCTTCGGGCCCAACAACAGCCCGGTACTCACAAACGAACCCATCGATGATGGCTGTGTGGGCCAGCGTTTCGAGCACAGTGCCGGAGCCTATAACAATGACAAAGATAGTCTCAGCTATCGCCTGGTAGACTGCCGTACCAGCGGCGGTATGTCTATTACCACTACCTACGACCCCAATTTTGTAAAGGACTCAGTAAAGATCGACCCTTACTCCGGCTTGTTGGTTTGGGACAGCCCCCGTGAAATAGGGGAGTACAACTTTGCCTTTGAAATCAGCGAGTGGCGAAAAAATAGTGCCGGTCAATTTGTGAAGATTGGTTATGTAGTGCGTGATATGCAGGTAACCATCAACAACTGTGAGGAAAAGCAAAACGACGTGCTGATGATCAACGAGCCGCCGGAACTGGACTCACTGGGCCCATTTTGTGTGAAAGCAGGCGAAACTATTTCATTTACCGTTACGGCCGTCGATTCACAGTTTACCAGCACCTACGTACGAAACAGCAGTGGTGAAATTATTGACACCGTAGAGGCCAAGGTTGCCGACCCCATTACCCTGACCGCCTTTGGTGGCCCCTTCGTGGTGAGCAACCCGGCCACATTCCCCGAGGTGACTGGGGTAGGCACTGTGAGCAGCCAGTTTGAATGGGTTACCAACTGCGAAAATGTGCGCAAGCAACCTTACTATGCCACCTTCTCCGCCAAGGATGATCCCAGTGCCCGCAACGCCACCTTCACGCCCCTGGTCGATCTCTTTTCGGTGGAAATAACGGTGGTGGCACCGGGGCCTGAAAACCCACTGGCCGTCCCCAATGGCGATGTGATTAACCTCAGCTGGGACCCCAGCATTTGTACTGATGATGTGGTAGGCTATGATATCTATCGCCGGGAGTCATCCTATGGCTTTGTGCCCGATCAATGTGAAACCGGTGTGCCCGAATACACTGGCTATCGCTATATTGGCAGCACCCCTGACCTCAATACCACCAATTACACCGACACCAGCCAACTGCTGCGCGGCGTGGAGTATTGTTATATGGTGGTGGTCACCTTTTCAGATGGCGCCGAAAGTTATGCCTCCGAAGAATTTTGTGCCGCTTTGGAGCTGAATGCACCCATGATGACCAACGTGGACGTTATCAGCACTGACCCCAGTACGGGCGAAATTGAAGTCAAGTGGATCGCCCCGCCGGTACTCGATTCAGTTCAGTTTCCCGGCCCTTACTCCTATAAACTTTTCCGAAGCCAGGGCATTGGCGGTACTGAATACAGTGAAATTGCCACCTTAAACGGCGGCCTTAATGACACTTTTTACAGCGATCAAAACCTCAATACCGAAGATGTCGGCTGGCGCTACAAGGTAGAGCTGTATTATGGGCCCGACAGTAAACTGCTGGCGCCTTCAGATCCTGCCAGTAGTGTGTTTCTCAATATCAGCCCGGTAGACAAGGCCAATGTTCTCCGAGCCAGCCACAACACTCCCTGGCGCAATAGCAGCTTTATTGTATTTCGCGAAGAGCCTACCGGCAGCAACAATTTTGAAATCCTCGACACCTCCTTTACGGCTGTTTACGTAGATACCGGTCTGGTTAATGGTGAAAACTACTGCTATTACATCCGTGCCATCGGGGCGTATACCGCTAGTGACTCACTGCCGGCACCTCTGATTAACCACTCACAAATCAATTGCGCCGCGCCCCTCGATACCACCGCCCCTTGTTCACCTCTGGTTAGTGGTGATTACAACTGCGAGGGTGACTACCTGCGCATTAGCTGGGAGCAACCAGCCGACTCAGGTTGCGCAGATGTGATTGTAGCTTACAACATCTACTATAAATCTACCATTGATGGAGAGTACACCGAGCCCCTGGCCACAGTAACCAATGGCAATAGTTTTGAGATTCAAAATGAAACCGTAGTGGGCTGCTATGCCGTAACGGCAGTTGACGATGCCGGTAGTGACCCCAACGGTTCACCCAATGAAAGTGCCTTCAGCTTAGACTTCTGTGTAGAACCTTGTCCGCAGATTGACTTTCCCAATGTGTTTACCCCCAACTCCGACGGCATTAATGACTTTTTCACCTCTGAAGGCGCCCGCAATATTGCCGAACTCCGCATGGAGATTTTCAATCGCTGGGGAGTAAAAGTGTATGAATCGTTAAGCCCCGAGGACTTTTTCTCAAATGGCTGGGATGGCACCGACATGAATACCGGTGAAAAATGCGCAGATGGTGTATACTACTATGTTTGTATTTACTCACCGCTCAGCCTCAGTGTAGCCACCCAGCAGGAGGCCTCGGGATTTGTACATTTGCTGCGCTCAAATAAATAGAAGATGTTTACCGGTATAGTTGAAGAAGTTGGTACGGTAACCAGCATTACCCGCGAGGAGGAAAATATTCACATTGAGGTAAAAGCCTCCTTTACCCCGGAGCTTACCATCGACCAAAGTATTGCTCACCACGGTGCTTGTCTTACCGTGGTTAAGCTGGCCGATGACCGCTATACGGTTACTGCCATCCAGGAAACCCTTGACCGGACCAACCTCGGTACTTTGGGCGTGGGCTCACCCATAAATCTTGAGCGCTGCATGATAGCCGGTTCCCGTCTCGATGGCCATATTGTTCAAGGCCATGTAGACCAGTGTGGTACCTGCCTGAAGGTTGAAGAACTGGATGGATCGTGGAAATTTCACTTCAGTTATCAACCGGGCGAAAGTGAGCTTACGGTTCCCAAGGGTTCCATTACCATTAATGGCGTTAGCCTTACGGTGGTTGATGCCGCAGAGGATCGCTTTTCGGTAGCTATTATCCCCTATACTTACGAGCATACCACTTTTAAGCACCTGAAAGCAGGCGACCGGGTAAACCTGGAGTTTGATATAATCGGAAAATACGTAGCACGAATACTAGCCCTGCGTTCTCAGAAAGGCAGTGCGTAATGCCGAAGCGTCAAGCCCGGAATCTTTTAGCAGTTCCTCCCTGCTGCCATGCTGGATAAATTGGTCAGCCAGGCCCAGGCACTGAAGTTTGTTGGAAAGCTGATTTCGTCTCAATACTTGGCTTACGCTGGCACCAAAGCCACCGCTCAGACTGTTTTCCTCTACCGTAATAATCTCATCAAAGCTGACCGCAATTGCTTTGATTCGCTCCTCATCGAGGGGCTTGAGCTGATCAAAGAGGAAATGAGCATAGGGTAAACCCTGCAGCGCCTGCCAACTTTGCCAGGCAATGGCACCAAAGCTAAGGATGGCTTTCTCTTTCCCATCAGACATCTGCGCAATTTCATCTTTATTGAAATTACGGGCAATGGCGGCCTTCGGATAACGGAGGGTAAATGGCCCGGACCCTGTCAGTGCTCGTCTTAATAGTGAGCAGAGGCTATTGCCATCATAGGCCGCGCCCAGTTCCATTTCTGGTATGGCATTAAAAAGAGAAATATCAAAAACACCATGGTGGGTGGCGCCGTCTTCTCCTACCAGACCCGCGCGATCGAGTACCAGGGTTACCGGTAGTTTTTGCAGGGCCACATCGTGAATAATCTGGTCAATTGCCCTCTGGCTAAAAGTGGAGTAAAGGTGAACCAGGGGTCGCAGGCCTGCTGCGGCCATACCCGCCGCCATGGTAACGGCATGCTGCTCGGCAATACCCACATCAAAGATGCGGCTGGGAAACTGCTCCTTAAAATCCTGCATGGCTCCCCCGGAAATCATCGCAGGCGATATCACTACCAGCTCCGGAATCTCATGGCCCAGTCTTACAATTTCGGCTCCAAATGCACTCTGAAAACTTTCTACAGGCTCCGGCGAGGAGCTCCCGGCTGGCTGAAAACCCCGGCCCTTCTCGGTTTCAATATGCAGTAATTTGGGGCCGGATATATGGCTGAGACGATCCAGCTCTACAATAAGGCCATTCACATCATGGCCGTCAGGACCTTTGAAATACTGAATAGCGAGACTCTCACAGAATTGTCGGTATCGCTGATGGCGATGAAGGGCGCCTACATTTTCATCGATCGAACTGTGGTTGTCATTGAGTACAATCAGTACATCGAGCTGGCGTTCACCGAGGTAGTTGAGGGCCTCAAAGTTCATCCCGCCAGTAAAGGCCCCGTCACCAATCACTGCAACTCGCTGCCGCTGCTTAGCGCGTAACAGATCCGCTTCTGCAAATCCCAGCAGGGCCGATACCGAGGTACTGCTGTGTCCGGCACCAAAGGGGTCGTATTCACTTTCAGCCCGCCTGGTAAAGCCCGATAGGCCACCTTTTTGACGGTTGCTGTTAAACTGCTCACGACGATTAGTCAATACTTTGTGTACGTAAGCCTGGTGGCCTACATCCCAAATCAGAATGTCGTCAGGGGTATTTAGTACACTGTGAAGGGCCACCGTCAATTCGGTAACGCCGAGGCTCGACTTTATATGTCCGGCCTTGGCTTTTGACCTGCCCTGAATAAACTCCCTTAATTCGGCGCAAAGCTGCACTCTCTCCCCGGAACTTAATCCCTTCAGATCACGGGGTTCTATGATATTGTCGAGGATCACGAGCTGCTGTTGCGGTTTAGACAAAAGTACGAAGGCTAATTCCCATAAAAAGAAAAAGGGCCCCTGACTATGTCAGAGACCCTCTGGTCAACCAATTAACCAAACCTTAACCTAATTAAGCTGCGAATTTACTAAATACTTTTCTACTTTTCCTAGCAAATCGCTCAAAAATTAAATACATCACCGGAACAACCACCAAAGTAAGGAAGGTGGCAAAGAGCAGTCCGTAGATTACCGTCCAGGCCATAGGGCTCCAGAAGATGGCATTATCACCCCCAAAATAAATATTGGGATCGTAACGCTGCAACAAGCCGATAAAATCAATATTGAGACCGATGGCCAGCGGAAGGAGCCCCAGCACAGTGGTAATAGCGGTAAGTAGTACCGGCCGTAAACGTACTTTACCGCCCAGTTCGATGGCATCACGCAGGTCGCGGTCATCGAGCTCCTGATCACCGGTCAGGCCCTTTTGCTCTCGGATGCGGGCACGGCTAAGCTCAATAAAATCAATCAGTACAATACCATTATTTACTACAATACCGGCCAGGGATACAATGCCGATCCCGGTCATGATTACCACAAAGTCCATCCGGAAGATACCCAGACCCAGGAACACGCCGATGGTACTAAAAAGTACCGTCATAATGATTATGAAAGGCTTGTAGGCTGAGTTAAACTGTGAAACCAGGATTATCGCAATCAGGGCTACCGCAATGAAAAGAGCGGTGGTAAGGAAGGCAAAGGACTCCTGCTGCTCCTTTTGCTCACCGGTAAAGTCGAGGCTATAGCCCTCCTCCATCTCGTAATCCTTCAGCACATTGCGGATCTTATTATTAACCTCATTGGGGTTGTAACCTTCAATGATATTGGAATATACTGTCACCAGCCTTTCCGAGTCGAGGCGCTTAATGGAGTTGTAGGAATTGTCGAACTCATAATTTGCCACCGCCGAAATCGGTACCTGCACAATCTTGCCGGTAGCCTGTGAGCGGAAGGTCACCAACTGATTCATAAGGCTGGATACACTGTAGCGATACTCCTCCTTAAGGCGGATCTCAATGGGGTACTCATCCTCACCCTCCTTGTATTTACTGGCTTCGCGGCCATAGAGGGCGGTACGAAGGGCCAATGCCACCTGCTGGGTACTTACCCCCAGGCGGCGTGCCCGGTCACGATCAATGTGAATAAGCATCTCCGGCTTATTGGTTTCGAGGTCGATCTGCAGTCCTTCTATGCCAGCGATATTGGCCCGGTCAACCCTGGCTTTTACATCGTTGGCAATGGCAATGAGCGACTCGAGGTTGTCGCCGGTAATCTCAATGTTGATGGGCCGCCCTACCGGCGGTCCGTTCTGTTCCTTCTCAACCGCTATGGTTACGCCGGGATAGCGATTCACCAGTTGCTGGGTAACCTCCCGCTGTACCTGAGTGGTTTGGATACCAGTCCTGAACTCATACTCCACAAAGGAAATGGTGATTCTGGCTTTATTAGGAGTGGACTGGCCACCACCACCAAAGTCATTCTGACTGGCAGTTTCGGCTCCCACATTAGTCACCACTGACTCTACCACTTCATCATAGGGAGCCAATACTTCATCCAGGTCCTGTTCCACCCTGCGGGCTACACTATCGGTTGCGGTAACATCGGTGCCCAGGGGCATCTCCACAAATACATTGATATAGTTTGGCTCATTTACCGGGAAGGTGATCACTTTGGGGTTGCTACCAAAATAAAAACCGATGGAAAGGATCATCAACAACAGAGTACCCGCCAGGATCATAATGGGTTTATAACCTGCCAGAGCCCACTCGAGGGTGGCCGCATACCAGCGCTCCAGCCGCACCAAAAACTTATTTTGAAACCACACTGCCAGCGGATAAAGCAGGAAGCCATAAAAAAGCACCAGCAGTCCAAAGATGATCATCAGGTTACCAAAGGTGCGTTGATCGGCCAGCACCAGCAAAAAGCCCAGTACCCCAAAAACTGCCGCGGTAATAAAGCCCCGGCGGTGATTGTGCTTCTTCCTGGAGTCGTGTTTTTTGATAAACACCGAGGTAATAACCGGGTTGATCACCAGCGCCACAAAAAGCGATGATCCCAGCACTATGATCAAAGTCTTGGGCAGGTAACCCATAAACTCCCCAATAATGCTATCCCAGAAAATCAGGGGGAAGAATGCCGCCAGGGTAGTGGCCGTACTACTGATAATGGGCACCGCAATTTCACCTACCCCCTGCCGGGCGGCTTCATAGCGCGAAAGCCCCTCCTCGTCGTAAAGACGATAAATATTCTCAATGGTTACAATGGCATTATCCACCAGCATACCCAGGGCCAGTATCAGCGAAAAGAGCACGATAAAGTTGAGGGTTAGCCCGATAGCACTTAGGATCAGGAAGGAGATAAACATGCTGAAGGGGATGGAAAGCCCCACAAAAACAGCATTGCGCAGACCCAGGAAAAACAACAGTACCAATACCACCAGGATCACACCACTGATAATAGAGTTTTCGAGGTTGCTGATCTGGTTACGGGTTTGCTTGCTCTGATCGTTGGTAATGGTAACCTTTAAGCCGCTGGGAAAATGGCTGCGTTGTGCTTCCTGCAAAATTTCACGGATCTTGTCTGTTGCTTCCAGCAGGTTCTTACCACTCTTCTTAATTACGTTCAGTGACACTACCGACTCACCGTCAAGACGGGCCAGGCTCTCGAGTTCCTTATAGGTAAAGGTGACATCAGCCACATCCTTCAGGTAAACGATATTGGCATTTTCATGCTTGACAATGATATTCCGGATCTCGTCAATACTTTCAAATTCAGCGTCAGTACGGATACTGCGACGGGTTTCACCCAACAGGATATCCCCGGCACCGATATTCACATTTTCACCGGCAATGGCAGCCTCAATATCCCCAAAGCTCAGCTGGTTGGCCTTTAAGCGGGGCAGGTCTACATTTATTTGTACCTCTTTTTCCTTATCGCCGGTAATAGTAGCTTCCGAAATCTCGCTCAGCTCCTCCACTTCATCCTGGAGGTATTCGGCGAAATCCACCAGCTGATCAATAGAATAATCACCAGAAAGGTTGATGTTGAGGATAGGAATGCGGGAAAGGTCAATGTCAAGCACCACCGGATCCTGATCCAGGTCGGTGGGCAGCTCGCTCTTGGCACGGTCTACCGCATCCTTTACATCCTGCAGCGCCTTTTCGGTATCCACATCGATGTTAAATTCCACGTTGATAATAGAGACGTCCTGCACCGACTCCGAATTGAGATCCTTGATGCCGCTTACACTCTTGATCTCCTTTTCAAGGGGACGGGTAATCAGGTTCTCAATATCAACCGGGGTGTTGCCCGGATAAGGTGTTTGCACATAAATGAGGGGAAACACGATTTCGGGAAAGGACTCCTTGGGCATAGTGCGATAGCTGTAAAGTCCAAAGAGTATCAGCAGTGCCGAGAGGATAAACACACTTATGCTGTTGTTGAGCGAAAGTGTGCTGAGCTTAAAATTTCTTTCAGTTTTGTTGGCCATTTCTGAGTTCGCTAATTTTTATGCTTGACCTGATTTCACCTCCACAAGTGTTCCTTCGTTCACCTGGTCATAGCCGCTTACGATCACCCGGTCACCTGCTGTAAGACCTTCTAAAATTTCGGTGGTAACATCAGAAGAGCGCCCTCTTTTGATATACTTTTTACGAGCCACTACGGCGCCTCCTTCATTGCTTACGGTATATACGAAGTCGCCTTTAAGGTCTTTGCTGATGGCCTTTGACGGCACCACAATGGCGGCGCCACTGGCGTAGTCGCGAATTTTGAGATTGGCCAGTACATTGGGCTTAATCCTGCCCTCCTTATTGGGCAGGTTTACCTTAACCTTGAAGCTGCGGTTCTCGGGGTTAATCACCTGGCTTACGAAGTTCACCACGGCCTTGGTTTCCACACCCAGGGCAGGAATACTCACCTCCACGGTATCGCCACGGTGTACCGCTGGCAGGTAACTTTCAGAAAGCTCGGTCTCTACTTCTACATTATCGAGGTCTACTACCCTCACGATGGGTGCGCCAAAGCTGATGAATTCACCTTCATTAACCACCACCTGGTCAACGGTACCGCTTATGGGTGAACGCACGATGGTATTGTTATACTGGGTTCTTACCTGGGCCAGGCGACTCTTGGCGGTTTTATAGTTGTTTTCGGCCTGCAGGTATTCGATCTCCGAGCCTATATTCTGATCCCAGAGATTCTTGCGCTTTTGGTAAGTGGTTTCCGCCAGCTTAAACATAGCCTCGGCCTCTTCCAGCTGGCGGCTTACCGCCTCATTATCCAGCCTTACCAGCACCTGCCCACGGCTTACTTCCTGACCTTCCCTGGCCGGAACCGACAAAACGCGGCCATTGGCCTCTGAGCTGATCATAATATTTTCACGTGAGCTCACGGTACCGGTAAAATCCACATAGTGGTTGAAGTTCGCATTGGCAAGCTCCTGAACCCGTACCGGCACAACCCTTTCCTCCACTTCAGTAGTATCGAGGGCCGCAATGTCGGCTTTTAGCTTTTCAATATCAGCTTCCAGCTTTTGCAGCTCTTCCTGCTTTTCTGCCAGTGCTTTTTGTTTGCCCTCGAGGCTATCTTCAGTTGTGGCCTGACAAGCTACTATGAGAAAGCCAAACGCCAGGGTTACCAGTTTTTTCATGAGGTTGTGGGGATTGAGATTGTTATTTTTTTCCGATCGCTTTTTCGAGGTCTTCGCGAGCATAAAGGAGGTTTTGTAAAGATTGAATGTATTCCCGTTGGGTTTCGAGATATTGATTTTCGGTTTGGGTAAAATCAAGGCTGCCGCTGATACCCTCACTAAACTTGATCCGCTCTTTATCGCGGATTTTCTTACTTATTTCAAGGTTACGGCGCTGAATGTTGTGATTCTCAAGCGCAAACTGGTAGTTGCTGAGAGCGCGTTGATACTGCAGGGTAACCTGATTCAACACCTGTTCTTTTGCCACTTCAGTGCGCAGGAAGTCCACCTTAGCCTCCTGAACGCTGGCAGTACGGCCCAGCACATCCAGATTCCAGCTCAGGCCACCCGTTACCCGGGTACCCGGAGCCCAATAGGTATCCCAATTTATAGGATCAAAATCGTTGCTGAAGTAAGCTTCGGTATGGGTAACCCCGGCAGTAAAGTAAGGGTACCACTGTGAGCGTTCATTTCGCACACTGAGGCCAGCGGCCTCATTTTGGGCGGCAATCTGCCGGTAATTTACGTGTTGATTAGGCACAAACTGCCCTGACGCTATAACCTCACCCTCATCCTGGGTCACTACAAAGTCATCGAGATCGCCGGTTAAAACAATTTCCTGCTCTGCCGCTATCCCCATGTGATACTTCAGAAGCAACATAGCAATTTCTTCCTGGCGGCGGGCGTTGGCGACATTGTTTGAAATGTTGGCTACCAGCAGTTCCAGTTGATCCACCGATTGCTCATCCACAAAGCCATTTTCATAAAGCTTTTGCGTTTCGCTGTAATTCTTGCTCAGTGACTGCAGGTTCTCATCCAACAAGCTCACATTTTCACGGGCAATCATTACCCCGTAGTAGGATTTCTCCACTTCATTGACCAGGTTAATGCGCGCATTTTCCAGATCGAGATCTTTAGTCTCCCTCAATACCTGAGAGGCCCTCCGGGCCAGAAAATTGGAGTAACTAAGGTTGATGCTGGCACTCACATCCCACTGGGTTTGATAGTCGGCGCCAAAGGCGAAATACTTGAAGTCCTCACCGGGGGCAAATTGCTCATCGGGAATAAAGCCGGTACCCTTACCGATGGCCTGGGGCTGAATCTGGGCATTCCAAATGGTGTTATAATTAGCGTTGATCTTCGGCAAACTAAGGGCGAGGGCCTTTTTGATAGAAGCCCTGGCCTTTTCCACTTCCAGCTGCTTATCGCGTACACTGTAACCATTTTCCAGGGCATAGCTCTTAGCCTCCTCCACGCTGAAGCTGAGCGTGGTATTTTGGGTGGTTTCCGGTTGGGCGCCAAGGGCTCCCACCGCAAGTGTTAGCAGCAGTGAAACTATAATCCTCATGCTTTTTTCTTGTCTTTTAATTTTGATTCTAAATATTCCAGTCCCTTTTCAGTGGCCATTCCCCGGATGTGGTACTCCATCGCCTGGCTCATCATCGCTTTAATCGAGTGCTTTTCAAGTAGCTCAAGCTCCTCTTCGGGCAAGGTGTGCATTTTAGAGCAGTAGAGATAGGTCATAATATCAGTGCTGGCCTCATTTCTGTACAGGCCGGCCTTCTTACCTTTTTCTACATTACTACTGATAACTTCTTCTATCAGGTTGTGCCGGCCTTCGTAGAGCGAGTTATAGGTGTGCGGGTAATATTTCTGTAGCTGAAAGCGCAGGCTGGGGTTATGATTTTCCAGCACTTCACCCACCACCTGGTCAATCATCATCAGTTCATCAATAGCATTTTTGGTGGTTTTGTTAATTTCCAGCAAGTGCTTTTGCAGGCTGTCATAAATGGTGCGCACACTTTTATGCACCAGGTCAGCCTTGTTTTCGAAGTACTTGTAAATGGTCTTTTTGGAAATCCCGAGCTCCCTCGCTACATCGTCCATCGTCACACTGCGGATGCCGTACTTATTGAAGAGCGACAAGGCACAGTAAATTATTTCGTGTTCCAGTTTTTCCATAAAATCCGCGCAAATATAAGAGAGAAATCAACAGGAAACTTTAAAAGTGTTGAAAGTTTCCTGCAAAGAATACACTTACCGCCCCTTCAGGCTTTCGCATTATTTTAAAATTTGGCAACCTTTGCAGGCTCTATTGTTAATGTGACTATGAACCATACTTCGATCAAGGAACTCTTTGCAAACGCCCCCATTGGTAGCGCCGCTATCGTAAAAGGCTGGGTACGTACATTTCGCAGCAACCGCTTTATTGCCCTTAGTGATGGCAGCACTATCAAAACCCTGCAGGTGGTGGTAAACTTTGAAGATCTCGATCCCGAAGTATTGAAGAAGATCACCACCGGCGCGGCCATTCAGGCCACCGGCGATATAGTAAAATCAATGGGGCAGGGGCAGGAACTTGAAATGCAGGCCACCGATGTAGTGGTGCTGGGGGCCAGTCCGGCCGAAGAGTACCCCCTCCAGCCCAAAAAGCACAGCCTTGAATTTTTGCGGGAAAAGGCGCACCTGCGTCCCCGCACCAACACCTTTGGCGCCATCCTGCGCATCCGTCACGCCCTCAGCTTTGCCATCCACCAATATTTTAATGACCGCGGCTTCTTTTATATGCACACCCCGGTAATTACAGGCAGCGACGCCGAGGGTGCGGGAGAGATGTTTAATGTGTCTACCCTCGACAAAAAGAATATTCCCCTCACCGAAGAGGGTGAGGTAGACTACAGCCGGGATTTCTTCGGCAAGCAATCGAACCTCACGGTATCAGGACAATTAGAGGCTGAGCTCGGAGCCCTGGCCCTGAGTAAAGTATATACTTTCGGGCCTACTTTCAGGGCCGAAAACAGTAATACCACCCGTCACCTGGCTGAATTCTGGATGATTGAGCCCGAAGTGGCCTTTGCTGATCTGAACGACAATATGGATCTGGCGGAAGATTTTCTGCAAAAAGTGATGCACTACGTTTTAACACGTTGTGCCGACGACCTGGAATTTTTAGAGAAGCGCCTCTTGGACGAGGAAAAGTCCAAACCCCAAAACCAGCGCAGCGATATGACCCTGCGTGAAAAACTGAGCTTTGTAGCCGATAACAATTTCCGCCGCGTAAGCTACACCGAGGCCATCGATATTTTGCGCAACTCCAAGCCCAATAAGAAAAAGAAGTTTGACTACATCATTGAAGAGTGGGGTGCTGACCTGCAGTCGGAGCATGAAAAATTCCTGGTAAAACACTTTGGCAGTCCGGTCATCCTCTTCGATTACCCGGCTGACATTAAGGCCTTTTATATGCGTCAGAATGATGACGGCAAAACCGTGCGCGCCATGGATATTCTCTTCCCCGGTATTGGTGAAATAGTGGGTGGTTCTCAAAGGGAGGAACGCTACGAAGTGCTTAAACAAAAGGTAGCCGATTTTGGTATTGATGAGAAGGAAATTTGGTGGTACCTTGAAACCCGGAAATTTGGCACTTGTGTACACAGTGGCTTCGGTTTGGGTTTTGAGCGCCTGGTACAATTTGTAACCGGAATGGGTAATATCAGAGATGTAATCCCCTTCCCCCGCACACCCGGTAACGCCGAATTTTAAAGCAGCTTCCCCACTCGAAATCAGCGTACTACACCGAGGTGTAAATTTTCGGCAAAATTTTTGATAGAGGCCCGCATTTTCGTTAAGTTTGGAGACTGTAATTTATAAACCCTTTTCCAACTTATCCTCATGCTGAAACAGCAGCTTAACCAAAAGCTCCTTCAAAAACTTTCTCCTCAGCAGATTCAGCTGATGAAACTGATCCAGTTGCCCACCCTGGCCCTGGAGCAGAAGATTAAGGAAGAATTGGAGGCCAATCCGGCGCTGGAAGAATCGGTGAGTGAAGAGGACTACGAAGAAGAGGACTATAAAGAGGACTTCGAGGAAGACGACCGCAATGAAATTGAGGCGGAAGACATCAACGTGGATGAATACCTCAGCGACGACGAAGTACCTGATTATCGCTTACGGGCCAACAACTACTCGGCTGACGACGATGATACCCAGGTGCCCATTACCGGCGGCACCACCTTTCACGAATATCTGATGGAGCAGGTGCGCGTGGGGCAGCTCAATGAGGAGCGAAGCCTTATCGCCGAATACCTGGTAGGCAACATCGACGATGATGGCTATATCCGCCGCGATCTTTCCGCCATTGTGGATGACCTGGCCTTTACCCAGAATATTTTTGTGGAAATTGAAGAACTCGAAAAAGTACTTCGCTTTATCCAACAGCTGGACCCCCCCGGAGTAGGAGCCCGCGACTTGCGGGAGTGTTTGGTGCTGCAGCTTGAACGGAAGGAAAACACTGCCGCTGTGCGCCTGGCCCTCGAAATACTCAATAACTTTTTCGACGAGTTTACTAAAAAGCACTACAGCAAACTGATGGACCGGCTGGAGATTGATGAAGACTACCTCAAGTCCGCGATAGCTCAGATTAGCCGCCTCAACCCAAAGCCCGGCAACAGCACCAGCAACAGTCAGAAGTCCTTACAAACGGTGATTCCCGATTTCAATATCAGTATTGTGGAAGGAGAACTGGAGCTTACCCTCAACTCTCGCAATGCGCCCGAGCTGAACGTTAGCCGCGAATACAAGGACATGCTGGAGACCTACAAAAACAGCCAGGAAAAAAATAAGAGCCAGAAAGAAGCGGTGATGTTCGTAAAGCAAAAGCTCGATGGCGCCAAGTGGTTTATCGACGCCATCAGGCAGCGCCAGCAAACGCTGATGCTTACCATGTCATCGATCATGAATTTTCAGAAGGAGTACTTTCTGAGTGGCGACCAGCGCAAATTACGGCCAATGATCCTCAAGGATATTGCCGATGAAATAGGAATGGACATTTCCACTGTGTCACGGGTGGCCAGCAATAAATACGTGCAAACTCCCTATGGCACTTTCCTTATTAAGGAATTCTTTAGTGAAAGCATGCAAAATGCAGCCGGTGAAGATGTTTCCACCAAGGAAATCAAAAAGATACTGGAAGACTCAATTGGCGAGGAGGACAAGCGCAAGCCGCTGACCGACGAAAGGCTGGCAAAGCTGCTCAAGGAAAAAGGTTACCCTATTGCCCGTCGTACGGTAGCTAAATACCGCGAACAACTTAATATCCCCGTAGCGCGCCTGCGCAAACAACTCTAAGACGGTGAACCGCAGTATTGCCCAAACCCTATCCTACCTGCTTCATCCTGCCGTATACCCTATACTCGGTACGATACTCATCCTGCAGTTTACGCCCTACTACGTGCCCTTTCGGCTAATGCTTTGGACCTTGCTGCTGGTATTTATCGGCACCTATATTATCCCGGTACTGGTCACCCTGCTGATGTATCGCCTCAAAATGATCAGCAGTATTGAAATGAAGCAGGCCCGCGATCGCCGCTTTCCCTACCTGGTGGGTGCCTTGTCCTATTATTTTGTGTCGGAAGTGATAAAAGGGCTCAATATTCCGCGCGAAACCCATTTGTTCCTCCTGGCCAGCACGGCGGTTATTCTGTTACACCTGTTGTTGTTGCGGCGCTTCAAGCCGAGTGCTCATATGGCTGGTATCGGCGGCTTCCTGGGTTTGCTCTTTGCCCTGGCGTTACATTACCGCCTCAACCTTATTCCCCTCTTAGCCCTGGCTATTATTTTAGCCGGCCTGCTCGCTTCAGCCAGGCTTTTCTTAAAAGCCCATAACAACTTCGAAGTGGTGTTTGGCTTTTTCAGTGGCCTGGGCCTGGTCTTTCTGATTCTCTATTTTTTCTAGAAACCCAGCGAGAGGCCCACTGCCAGCGAGTTGATGCCGTTCACATCAAGCCCGTTTACCGCATCGTCGTGATCGTAATCGAAAATATCAAGCAAACCATAATAGCCATATAGGCTTACCAGGCCATAACCGATGCGGGTGTAAACCCCGGCACGCCAGCGATTGAGCTCATCGGGATGATAGTGCCGACGGGTGATATTATCATTTTCCAGCTTGTGGTAGGCGTTGAAACGGATACCGCCGCGGGCCCCTACATACCAGCGGAAAAAATTCCCCTCTTCATTGGGCCGGCTGCGAAAGCGAAGCTCCACCGGAATTTCAAAATACTGGATAGTCAGTTTATTTTCTTCGTAATCAATACTCTCGTCAATTGCGGTGAAACGGGAGTGCCCGGTGGCCTCGTCAATCTCAATCCGCAAATTACTTTGGTAATTGTTACTGGTATAGGCCAAACCATAGCCAAGGCTGAAGTTGCTGCTGCCAAAAAGCTGATCGCGCATAAAGCTCAGGCTATGTCCATTGGGCCATCCCTTCATATTAACATCCTCAGGCGCATTTTGATACTTCAGGTAGGTGAGATCGTAAAAAAACCAATCCTGCTCCTTGGGGATGTACTGCCGCTGAGCTAAAGTGGCACTGGTGATACCCATCAACAGAATGGCAATTAGGCTAAACTTTTTCATGTGCTGTTTTTTGATAAGATGAAGATAACGATAGCAATCTCAAGAGAGTTTACACCTGAGCCTAATCAAAGCCTGCGAATGTTACCTTTGCAAAAATTTTTTTGAGGCAAATGAGCTTACAACTTTCAGAACAAGAGCAACAAAGAAGAGAGTCACTGCAAAAATTACGTGATGCCGGTATTGATCCTTACCCGGCCGAAGAATATAAATGGAGCCACAGTGCTGCCGATATTCTGGAGCGCTATGAGCAAGACCCCGAAAACCAGGAGTTTGCGGAAGTGGCCCTGGCCGGAAGGATAATGATCAAACGCATCATGGGTAAGGCTTCCTTTGCCGAAATTAAGGATCATAGTGGCCGCATTCAGGTATATCTCAACCGTGATGTGCTATGCCCTGGCGAAGACAAGAGCCTTTATAATGATGTATTTAAAAAGCATATTGACATCGGTGATTTTATCGGCGTAAAGGGTAAAGTCTTTAAAACCCGTATGGGCGAAATCACCCTGGAGGTAGAAGAACTAAAAGTGCTGAGCAAATCCCTGCGCCCCCTGCCGGTGGTGCGCAAGGACGAGGATGGCAAAGTTTACGATGCTTTCACCGATCCTGAACAGCGCTACCGCATGCGTTACCTCGACCTGATTGTAAATGATGAGGTGAAGGAGACCTTTGTAACCCGCACCAAAATCATGAATGCCATGCGCAACTTCTTCAATGAGCGCAATTATATGGAGGTGGAAACCCCCATTCTCCAGGCCATTCCGGGTGGAGCTGCTGCCCGTCCCTTTATCACCCACCACAACGCACTCAATATTCCACTTTACCTGCGCATTGCCAATGAGCTCTATCTGAAGCGACTCATTGTAGGTGGTTTTGAAGGCGTGTACGAATTTGCCAAAGACTTCCGTAACGAAGGTATGGACCGCACCCATAACCCCGAGTTTACGGTAATGGAAATCTACGTGGCCTATAAGGACTATTTCTGGATGATGGAGTTTACCGAGCAAATGATCGAAACCGTGGTAAAAGCCGTCAATAATGGGGCAACCAAAATGCAGGTTGGCGATACTGAGATCGACTTTAAGGCTCCCTTTAAGCGGGTTAGCATGATTGGGGCCATCGAAGAGCACACCGGTATCGACATCTCCGGCATGGCTGAAAAGGAGCTGCGGGAAGTGTGCAAAAAGCTCAATGTGGAGGTGGATGACACCATGGGCAAAGGCAAACTCATTGATGAAATCTTCGGCGAGAAGTGTGAGGGTAATTACATTCAGCCCACCTTTATTACTGACTACCCGGTAGAAATGTCGCCGCTTTGTAAAAAACACCGCGAAAATCCGGAGCTCACCGAGCGCTTCGAGCTGATGATCAACGGTAAGGAAATTGCCAACGCCTACTCTGAGCTCAATGACCCTATCGATCAACGTGCCCGCTTTGAGGAGCAGCTGGAGCTGTCAAAAAAAGGCGACGACGAGGCCATGTTTATTGACCAGGATTTTCTGCGCGCCCTCGAATTCGGCATGCCTCCCACCAGCGGGATGGGTATCGGTATTGACCGTCTTACTATGCTGCTTACCAACCAGCGCTCTATTCAGGAGGTACTGTTCTTCCCTCAGATGCGCCCCGAAAAGAAAGCCGAGGTTCCCACCAAAGAGTCTTTTGAAAAAGCGGGGGTACCCACAGCCTGGAGCGAGCATGTGCTGGAGGTATATGGTTCGGTTAAAAAGCTGAAGGAAGCCAAGGCCACTCAGGTTCACCAAAAGATGAACGGCTACCGCAAAAAGAATAAACTCGACATCCCCGCCCTTCAACTTGATGAAGTGGAAGGCTGGCTGGCTTAACCCTTTGGTCATAAATCATAACAGGGGCTCCTTATCGGGAGCCTCTTTTTTTTAAACTGCTTTGATGATTAGACGTTACGCTGGTGCTGTTTGACCTTTTCAAAGGCAGCGGTGAACCGGCGGCCATTAGCGGTCTCCCGATCAACAATCTCAAAATAAAACCACCAGTGCTTTCCCCCTTATCAAACCTGCCCTTGGGAATTGTGACAAGCCGGCGTTTAGCACTCAGTTCTCTTTGGCCGGGTACTGCTTCATCTTATTGGGTACTGCGGCCCCTCCTTTTTGACGGTAATTCTACTTTTGTGTTATGAAATTGTACCCGCCTGATATAGATAAGTCACTGGATTTTGATTTCCTGAAGAAAACGCTGGCGGAGCACTGTTCCACGGCGCTGGCCAGGCAGAAGGTTTTTGCCCTTCGCCCCTCTGCCGATGACAAGCTACTGCGGCAAAAGCTGCAAACCACCGATGAAGTTTTGCAACGCTATCAGGCCGGGGAGAGCTTTCCCTCCACCCAATTTGAAGAAATTGAGCTCTTTGCCCAGCGCTTAAAAACCAAGGGCAGCATGCTGGAGGAAGAAAACTTTGCCCTTATACGCTCCACCCTGATCACCTACACCCACCTGTTTGTCTATCTCAAAAAGCAGCGGGAATTAATGCCGGCAGTATATCAGTTGGTGCAGGAGGTGGAGCCGCTACCGCAACTGGTAAATGCCATCGACAAACGCATTGATGAACGTGGAGAAGTACGCAGTAATGCCAGCAAGGCTCTTGGCCAGATCCGTGCCAAGCTGGTAAGCAGCCGCGCTTCAGCGGCGCGCATTTTTGACCGCATGGTGAAAAAATACCGCGACAAAGGCTACCTGGCCGATTTCGATGAAAGTATCTCTGAGAACCGGCGCGTGCTTGCCATTCAATCGTCCTATAAAGGCCTGGTGCAAGGCATCTTTCACGGCAGCAGCAGCAAAAACAGCATTGTGTATATAGAGCCCGGCGAAACGGTGGAAATAAACAATGAGCTGGCACAACTACAGGATGACGAGCGCCAGGAAATACGCCGCATTTTAAGGGAATTAAGTGAAGAACTGAGGCCATCTGCCTCATATCTCATTGCGGTGGAAAAACTACTGGCCGAGCTTGACTTTATTAAAGCAAAGGCTCTCTTTGCCCGCCACGAAGACTGCTGTTTGCCCTTGATCGCTAACTCGCCACGGCAACTGGAGCTGGTAAATGCCTACAACCCGGTACTGCGTATCCTCAACCGCGGCAAAGAAAAAGATACCATTCCTCTCCAGCTCCAGCTTCACAGTGAGCAGCGACTGCTGGTTATCAGCGGGCCCAATGCCGGAGGTAAATCCATTGCCCTTAAAACCCTGGGACTGCTGAACCTGATGCTGCAGTGTGGGCTGTTGGTTCCGGTTGATCCCGGCAGTAAAATGTGCTTTTTCAATCAGCTCTTTGCCGATATCGGCGATAATCAGTCAATTGAAAATGAGCTCTCCACCTATAGCTCCAAGCTGCAGAAAATGAAACACTTTTTGGCTGAAGCAGACCAAAACACCCTTTTACTGATCGACGAATTCGGGTCGGGCTCCGACCCTGACCTGGGTAGTGCCCTGGCCCAGGTGTTTATGGAGAAGTTAAACAGCTATGGTATCTATGGCATCTTCACCACCCATTATTCGGCCATTAAGGCACTGGCGGCGCGCCTCGACGGGGTGAGTAACGCCGCCATGCTCTTTGACAAGCGCAGCCTGCAGCCTGAGTACCTCCTGCAAATTGGTAATCCAGGTAGCTCTTATACTTTTGAAGTTGCCGGAAACAGTGGCATTGCTCCCCATATCATAAAGGAAGCGCGGGAGAAAACAGCGGAGGCGGTGATAAAAATGGATCAGCTCCTGGTACAACTGCAAGACGATAAGCTGCAGTTGGAAAAAAAACACCGTCGCCTGAACAAGGATCTCTCACAGCTGAAAAAGCTGGAGCAGGAGCGGGAAAACACCATCGCCCGCCTCGAGGAGAAACTCAGCAAGCAATCGCGGCTCAATGAAGAGAGCGACCGGCTGATACATTGGGGTCAGCGCTTTCAGAAACTGGTAGAAAGCTGGATGGACCAGCAGAGTCAGAAGGACAAAAAGCAGGTTGTGGCCCGTTTTATAGGCATGCTCAACCAGCGCAGCAGTGAAGTAGAACAGGAAGAAAAAAAGGAGATCAGCAGCAGCCAGTCCAGGCGCGACAAGCAATTGCTGGCCCTAAAAGCGGAAGAGCTCAGCGAAGGCGACAAGGTTAAGCTGCTGGACAATGGCATAGAAGGGGTAATTAGTGAAATTAAAAAGGACAAATACCTCATCACCCTCGGCAACAATATTACCACCTGGGTGGATCGCGACCGCTTTATCCGGGCTAATGCCCGGCTCAACAGCATCCCTAAAAAGAAGAGACGCAAGAAGAACTTTAATCCGAAAGAGGGAAAAGCTGCTAAGGAGCCACAGAAGGAGCCTTCGAAGCCGGCAAAGGGCAAGAGTAAAAACTAAAACTCTATTTTTGGCCGAAATCCTTAAGCCCATATGGAAGAGATAGTTTCGGATGTTCCCCTGATTACCAACGACGCCGCTGTTTTTGGCCTCTTAATGGCGCTCTTGTTGCTCATTTTCAAGACCAGCGAAAAACCTGCCTTTCAGAAGTTTTACAAGGTAATACCGGCGCTGCTGCTTTGCTACTTCCTGCCCTCGGTTTTCAGTTCACTGGGAGTAATTGCCCCGGCCTGGATTGACCTTACTGCCGCCAAGGATTTTCTCAGCAGCCAGGGCTACGACCTCAGTGGGGTAAACAAGCTTAAGGAGTTCAAGGCATTTGTAGCCGACAACGAAATTCCGGTAGATTCACTTGAAGCCTTTATCGGAAAGTCACACCTCTATTTTGTGGCCTCACGTTACCTGCTTCCTGCCAGCCTTATACTATTAACTCTTAGTATTAACCTGAGGGAAGTATTTAAGCTGGGGCCGAAAGCCTTAATTATGTTTTTTACCGGCACGGTGGGGGTAGTTATCGGCGGGCCGCTCGCTATCCTGCTGTTCAGCTCTTTTGCCCCTGACGCGGTAGGCGGTGTGGCCCCCAATGAAGTGTGGCGTGGCATGACCACCATTGCCGGTAGCTGGATCGGCGGAGGTGCCAACCAGGCTGCCATGTACGAGATCTTCTCTGAAGGTAAAAACCTGATCTCAGGTAAACTCTACTCCATAATGATCACGGTTGACATTATTGTGGCTGAAATATGGATGGCCTTTCTGTTGTTGGGTGTGGGCCGTAGTAATAGCCTCGACAAATTTTTTAAAGCCGACGCCACCGCCGTAACCGAACTCAAAAACCATATGCATGAGTTCAGTCAGAAAATTGCCCGTATCCCAAGCTTCAATGACCTGATGGTAGTGTTGGGGATTGGTCTCGGACTTACCGGGCTTTCCCACCTGTTAGCCGACCGCATTGCCCCCTGGATCAGAGAAAATGCCCCTAAATTGCACGATAGCTTCAGCCTGGGCAGTGGCTTTTTCTGGCTAATAGTTCTGGCCACCACCTTCGGCATTATCCTTTCCTTTACCAAAGCCCGTAATTATGAGGGTGCCGGAGCTTCCAAAATCGGCAGTGTGTTTATCTACATCCTGGTGGCCACTATCGGCATGAAAATGAACGTAACCGCCATTTTTGACAATCCTATGTTATTTTTAGTAGGACTTTGCTGGATGGCGATACACGTGCTGTTGCTGCTTATCGTGGGGAAATTAATCCGGGCTCCCTTCTTCTTTCTGGCCGTGGGCAGTAAGGCCAACATTGGTGGTGCAGCCTCAGCGCCGGTGGTAGCGGCAGCCTTTCACCCCTCACTGGCGCCGGTTGGCGTGCTGCTGGCGGTATTGGGTTATGCCCTCGGCACCTATGGCGCCCTAATCTGCGGATGGCTAATGCAGGGGGTGGCACCTTAAAACAAAGCCTATGAAAAAGCACTTTCTATTACTTCTGTTAGCGGTACTTCTCCGCCCGGCCCAGGGCCAGGACAGCCTTGAGACTGCGGTTATAAAAAGCATCTACACCACCGCCTTAAGCAACAACCAAGGTTACCAATGGCTCAGTGGCCTCACTGAAATAGGAGGAAGGCTGGCCGGGTCAGCACAAGCGGATGAAGCCGTCAGTTATTTCAAAGCTATCGCCGATTCATTAGGCTTCAAAACCGAGTTGCAGCCGGTAAAAGTGCCCCACTGGGTGCGCGGCGAAGAACCCCGCAGCTACTATAGCAGCGGCGGTCGTGAATACGAGGTTAACTATTGTGCCCTGGGCGGCTCCGTGCCCACCCCTGAAGAAGGCCTGGAGGCCGAGGTGGTGGAGATCAGCAGTTTTGAAGCGCTGAGTCAGATCCCGGAGAACGGGCTGGAGGGAAAAATTGCCTTTTACAACATTCCCATGGACCCTGCTTATATAAACACCTTTTTTGCTTACAGCCGGGCGGTAAAGCAACGCTGGGCCGGAGCGCTCGAGGCCTCAAAAAAAGGAGCGGTGGCCGTAATCACCCGCTCCCTGAGCAGCACCATCAATAAGATTCCCCATACCGGCAGTATGACCTATCAGGGTGCCAGCAAAAAAATACCGGCTATCTCCATCAGTACTTACGATGCCGAAAACCTGAGTTGCCGGCTTAAGCAGGACCCTGGCCTGAACTATTATATGAAGCTGAATTGTGAGTGGAAGGACAGCGTACTAACCCATAACCTGGTGGCAGATCTTCCCGGCAAAGAAGCACCGGAGGAGTACATCCTGATCAGCGGTCACCTCGATTCCTGGGACCTGGGGGATGGGGCCCACGATGATGGTGCCGGCTGCGTACATGCCCTTGAGGCCGCCTGGTTATTACAGAAACTTGACCTGCTACCGGGACGCAGCCTGCGAGTGGTTTTTTATATGAATGAGGAATTTGGCTTAAGCGGAGCCCGCAGTTATGCCCGCCATTCCCGGCAGGCGGGTATCAAGCATGTTATTGCAATGGAGTCGGATGCAGGCGGGTTTTCACCGCGTGGTTATAACCTGCAGGCAGCAGATTCAATTGTAGACAAGGTCAAGGCTTTCAGAAGTCTGCTGGAGCCTTATGGCATTCACCGCTTTAGTCGTAGTGGGGCTGGTGCCGATATTTCTCAAATATCCTCACCTGACCTGGTTATGGTAGGCCTCTCACCTGACAACCATCGCTATTTTGAAATACATCACACCAAAAATGACGTCTTGAGTGCGGTAAACCCCCGCGAACTGGAAATGGGATCAGCGGCCATGGCCGCCCTTATCTACCTTCTCGACAAGTACGATGTGGTAAGCCGCTAGCTGGAGGCTACAATCACCTGGTTAGACCCCAGCAACTCTAAAACCTTTACCGGGCCAAACACTTTGCGATAGCTGTCCATCAGCGCCCTGAATTTACCGCGGTTCCAAATCATCAGGTTGTGATACAATTGCCCGCCAGGCCGCAAGTGGGCTTTTACAGCCCGCAGAAAGCTACTGCTGGTGGCAAAGTCCGCCACCTCATTATCTATGAAGAGATCTATAAAAATGAGGTCGAAGCTATTGCGGTTGTGAGTTAAAAATGTCCGCGCATCCTCTATTACCAGCTCACTGCCTTCGAAACTGTCCGGAAAATGCCTGCGGGCGAAGTTTAGCAGTGCGCGGTCGTGATCTACCCCGGTAATCTTGCCTTTAAAATGATAGCAGCCCCGTAACAGCTGCACTAAGGTGCCGGCACCAAAGCCCAACATCAGGACCTCACTCTGGGTTAACAATGGTGGAGGCGGCGGCATTTGGCGCAGAGCGAGTTGAAATACCCGAGCCAAACTGCCAAAGGAGTAATTGGAATTCAGGGTGTTGAGTACCTTTTTACCATATTCAAGTCGTACCTCTACCGGCCCGGAATAGTCACTGGCAGCGTGATACAGCCGGATCGGGTATAAATAGCTTAAAAAATGGACAATTTTTTTCACTTACTGTGAACCAATTAGAATCTTTCTAAGTTAATAAGACTGGTTAAGGTTTGGTTAATTGTTTTGATTTAGTTTGAAGAGGGAGGCTCCGGCCTCCCTCTTTTTTTGTCTCCCCCGCAACTCTCAGAATTATTACTTACTTTTCTTAGGCTGAAAAATTTAGCCATGAACGGCAATGGTTCACCCGCATATAAAATTACTCACGGACGCGATGTAGGCAATTACCGCCAATTTGTGCAGGAGTGGTTACACAATCACCCCCAGGGTGAAATTCATATTGGCTGCGACTCCAAGCGCCGCGGCAAAAGGGTCAAATATTCTACCGTGATCTGTCTCTGGAATGTGGGGAAGGGCGTGAGTGAACTTTACCACAATGAGGTGGAAACCGCTCCGGCCGATGATTATACGCGGCTTTGGAACGAGGTAACCAGGGCAGTGGATGCCGCCGAACCGCTCAAGGATCTTTGTAAGATTACTGTACATGTGGATATTAACTCCAACCCCAAATACCGCTCTCACCGACTGTACGATGCCAGTATCGGCTTAATAACTTCAATGGGATTTAAAGGCGTCGGAAAACCATGGTCATGGGCAGCTAGTTGTGGTGCCCATCGGCATTGTCAATAACACTTTTTCAACAGCTTTTGTGGATAACTGTCCGACGCGGCCAGTAAGTGATTGATTTGTAGTCCCTTAAAATTTGTTTTGTAACAAAAGCTTTTTATATTCGTTAGCGAAACATTTAACACTACGAACCCATGCATTTCTTCGTCTCTCTACTCGAGCAGATTGCTGCAGAGCCTATGCATGGCGGTGGTAAGATCACTTCTACTCTCGACTGCATTAACAACCCGGCCCGCCCGGAATGCAACATCACTCCCAATCGCCCCGAAGTGTTTAAACAGTTTAACTACCGCTTTAAAAAGGCAATTTAGTAATCTAGCAAGGCGGCAATAGCCGTGGCAACTTTATCGGCATTGGGGATCATGGTTTCCTCAAGGGTGCTGTTCAGAGGTATGGCTGGCATATCTTCGGCCCCAATTACGCGCACCGGTGCATCGAGCTGGGCAAAGCATTCATTTTGAATAAACCCACAAAGGCCCTGGGCGAAGGAATTTTTCACCGGCTCTTCGGTAACCACCAGGCAACGGCCGTGCTCTTTTACGCGCGCCACAATCAATTCCTCATCCAGGGGGTGAATGGTGCGGAGGTCCACCACCTCCACCTGGCCCTTAAAGGTGGAGCCCGCTTTTTTGCTCCAGTAAACTCCCATTCCATAAGTAATAATCACACAGCTTTCGCCTGCTTTTATCCTGTCTTCGTCGGCCGGGTAAGCGATTCTCCCCTTACCAAAAGGAATAATATAATCTTTGGAGGGCTCAACCGTCTTGGCATCACCGGTACCTTTAATTTTACTCCAATACAAGCCTTTATGCTCCAGCATTACCACCGGGTTGGGGTCATAGTAAGCCGCTTTCATCAGGCCCTTAAGATCAGCGCCGGTACTGGGGTAGGCGATCTTAATGCCGCGAATATTGCTCAGAACGCTTTCCACACTACTGCTGTGGTAAGGACCTCCGCTGCCATATGCCCCGATAGGAACCCTGATAATGGCGCTCACCGGCCACTTACCGTTAGACAGGTAGCAGGAACGGCTAACCTCGGTAAACAACTGGTTGAGGCCGGGCCAGATGTAATCTGCGAACTGCACTTCCACGATCGGCTTCAGTCCTACCGCACTCATACCAACTGTACTGCCAATAATAAAGGCCTCCTGAATGGGCGTGTTGAAAACGCGCTCATCGCCATAGGTTTTGGCCAGGGTGGCAGCCTCACGAAACACACCGCCCAATCTTCCACCTACATCCTGACCATAAAGCAGCGCCTCGGGATGCTCTTCCATAAGCTCACGGATGGCAAAAAGGGCCGCATCCACCATCACCGTTTTTTCCTTTCCGGCCGGTTCACGCTCACCCTTTTCTTCGGTCACAGTGGTTTCGGCAAAGTCATGGGTAAAAAGATCTTCCGGGCGCGGATCCTCCTGCTGCAGGGCCCGCTCGTAGTCACTGGTCACCAGCTTGGTGGCCTCTTCAGCAATACTTGCCAGTTCGTTTTCACTAAAGCCATTAGCAAGGCAGAATTCGCGCATGCGGGGATAGGGGTCGCGCTTTTGATGCTCATCGAGATCATCGCGGTAAAACTCCTTCCGTACTCCTGAGGTGTGATGATTGAGAAGGGGTACTTTGGCATGTACCAGGAAGGGGCGTCGCTCTTCCCTGGCCAGTTCCAGTACTTCTGCAAAAGTTTGATACGATTCAGCAAAGTCAGTACCGTCAATAGTGCGGGTTTCAATTTTTGCAAAGCCCTGTGCGTATTGAGTGGCATCCTGTACCCTAATTTCTTTGGCATTGGCGGAAATATCCCACTCATTGTCCTGAACCAGGAAAATTATGGGCAAGCTCTTGAGAGCTGCCATATGCAGTGCTTCCGAAACTTCTCCCTCGGTAAGGGCGGCATCACCGATAGAACATACCGCCACTCCCTTTTTTTCGTGACCCGGCAGTTTATGCACATCGAGATAACGCAGACCCATAGCCACCCCGGCGGTAGGAATAGCCTGCATGCCCGTGGCGGAAGACTGATGAGGAATTTTAGGCTTATCGTCGTCGCGCAGGCTGGGGTGGGAGTAATAGGTGCGTCCGCCCGAGAAGGGATCATCGCGCTTGGCCAGCAACTGCAGCATGCAATCATAGGGCTTCATGCCAATGCCAAGCAGCATGGAATCATCACGGTAATAGGGTGCTACATAGTCCTGTGGCTGTAACTGCATACCACAGGCCAATTGGATAGCTTCATGTCCACGGGAGGTGGCGTGCACATATTTAGCAGTAATCTCCTTATTTGCCTCATATAATTCTGCCATTGCCTTAGCGCTAGACATATGGAAAAAGGCTTTTTTTAAGATATCTTTGGAAATTAAAATAGCGGCTGCCGGACTCCCGTTCTGCATAATGATTGACATTTTTTTGCTGTGGCAAATATCGTAACTCTGTAAGAAAGACCATCTCGAATCCTTAACTGAAAAGCATGAAAGCTACAGCCCGAAACTATTTTGATGAAGATTTTCTCGATTTTTTCAAGGAACTCGCTGCTAATAATAACAAGGAGTGGTTTGACAGCAATCGCAAACGCTACGAGCAAACAGTCAAAAAACCCTTTGAAGTCTTCATTCAGGATTTAATCAGCGAGGTACAAAAGATCGACTCCAGCGTGCAAATAGCCCCCAAGGATGCCATTTTCAGAATCAACCGTGATATCCGCTTTTCAAAAGATAAGGCACCCTACAAACTAGACCGCACCGCTGTAATAAGTGAGGCCGGCCGCAAGGATAAATCGGTACCGGGCATGTATGTTGGGCTGGGGCCGGAAAAACTTACCCTCGGTGGCGGCGCCTATGTACTGGACCCCAACCAGCTGCAAAGACTCAGGGCTAAAATAGTTGAGGAAAACACCCGCTTTGAAAAAATTCTCAAGGATGATGCCTTTAAGCGCTATTTCCCTAAGCTTCTGGGCGAAGAAAATAAACGTCTGCCGGCCAACTTTAGCGAAGCGGCCACTAAGCAACCCTTGCTTTTTAAAAAGCAATTGTATTATATGCACTATTTAGAACCCGAATTAATCACCAGTAGTGAATTATTGCCTACCGCAGTGGATCACTTCAAAGCTGGTTTTCCGATGCAGGAATTTTTGAAGGAAGCAGTATAGATTGATGCGTATAGTTGCTCTGTTTTTGCTCTTGAGCTGGTATTTGCCACTCCAGGCCTCCCATATTGTGGGAGGTAACATTAGCGTGGAGCAAACAGGGCGAAACCAGTTTTTTATTGATGTAAGTATTTTCCGCGATTGCCGCCCCGCCACGGCCACCCTGGTTGATCCTCTGGAGGTAAGGGTTTTTAACCGTGCCGACACCTCCGATTACTATGTCCTTTTCCTCCCCCAGGTAGACACTATTAAGCCAAAACTGGGCGATAAGTGTTTTGAGCCCCCCAACCTCTGTGTGGAAGAATACCACCTGCAAGGCACTGTTAACCTGCCCGACAATCCAAACGGCTATATAGTGGTAGCCCATATTTGCTGTCGCAACTCCATCGTTCAGAATATCTTAAGTCCCAGCAATACGGGGATGACAATTACCACTGAAATCCCTGACCCGGCATTGCCTTTGGGCAATGACAGCCCCCAGCTGGGGCCCTTTCCTCAAAACGGTTTCTTTTGTGTAAATAACCTGCGCTCCCTGGATCTGTCCGCTACCGATATCGATGGGGACTCCCTCTACTATGAGTTGGTAAACCCTTACACCTCCAGCGGTACTCAAACCGACCCCATTCCGGCCATACCACCTCCCCCATATAGCCCGGTAAACTGGGCGAGTGGCTTCGGCCGCTTTAACCCCATTCCGGCCAGCCCTCCGGTTTCACTTGATCCCCAAACGGGCGAATTACGGGTGAGGCCTACTCAGCTTGGCTTGTACGTGTTTGCCTATAAAGTGTCTGAATATCGCAATGGTGAATTTATCGGCTCCACCCGACGCGACCTGCAGGTGGAGGTATTGAACTGTATTATTAATCAATTGCCCGCCTTTACTGAACCCCAGGACAGCGTGATAACCTCAGTGGTAGGTGAGGAAATTTGCATTACAGTGGGCGCCAAAGACCCCAACCCGGCCGACACCTTAATACTCACTTCCAATTATCAGGAGCTGATTGCATCAGCAGCCGGGGTACAAAATATTGAACTTGCTTTCAGAACTGACACCGGAACGGCCTCGGCAAAGGTCTGCTACATCCCCAGTTGCGCCGAAACCTTTAGCCAGCAACGGGTGAAAATAAACCTCAATCTAGTTTCTATCGGCTGCAGTGAGATTGATACTGTGCGAGGTAATTTCATTATCGATATTGAACCCCTGCCCGACCAGCTCGATGAATTGGTTCCCAATGTTTTTACGCCCAACGGCGATAACATTAACGACCGCTTCCGCCTGAAAGAAGAGCGGGTTTACCCTTGCACAGAAGAGCTCGAAATACGCATTTACAATCGCTGGGGCACTGAGGTATACCACAATAGCCTTAACGATACGCAGGGCTGGGATGGCAGGTATAATGGCGAACCGGTAGCGCAGGGTGTTTACTTTTTCACCATCAGCACCAACTACAACGACAGCCGCTTTCAATATAAAGGCTTTTTAACCCTCAGTCGCTAAAAAAAAGGGCCGCAAAAAAATTGCGACCCCTCGTAGTGGTTGATACTCTTAAATCATTGCCAGCACTAGCCCTCTGTTTTTTTACGACTATCGCCAATCTGGTAGGTAATACCTACCCCCAGCACTTCCTTAAACTGGGTGCGGGGGCCATCGCCCTCACCGTCGTTATCCGTATCAATATTGATGTCGTGGTCATAAAGAACATTAAGGGAAAGATTGGCACTAATGGCACTGTTTACTTTCATAAACAGCAACATCTCGCCGGCCACATCAATGTACTTGTAGTTGCCATCCAGGTAATTTGAATAAAGATTGAGGCTGGTTTGCAGGTCTACATTCTTCATAAGCGGGGTCTTGTAGATCATATCAATATAACCCCCAATCTCATAGCGGAAGGTGCTGCCGGTATCTACCCCAAACGCCCCCTGGTTCGAAAGCTTCTCATCCTGCACAAAGGTCATTTTAGAGGTAAGGGGCGACAGAAAAGCGCTAAACTTTTTATTGGGCTTGTAGGTAAAGCCCAGCCCGGTAATCAGGTAGCCCGGTGCCATAAATGTAGAGATGCGCATGCTGTCTTCACGCTGCCCCGGTTCGGAGTAGCCATCAGCAAACTGGGTTCTGAAATTCAGCAAGCCACTTATACTCCAGTGGTCACTAATGCTGCGATCGAGCCTTGACTTGAGCTCCAGCCGGTCGTCAGTTTTTATCAGCAGGCTGTCCTGTTTGTTGAGACCAAAGGCCACATCAAGTGTGTTCATCCAGGTCCAATCCCCACCGTCATCATAGGCGGCAAAAAGACTGGCTAGGCCATTGCCCGCCAGTGAATTCACACCACCGGCTTGCCAATTACTGTAAGAGGCCTGGGTAAATTGAAGGCCAAAAAGACCACCTGATTTCCAGGCGGTATCACTGGGGTTATCTTGGGCGCCGGCATAAAAAATGCCTAATGACAACAGCAGACTAATCCCTATTCTTCTCATGGTTGATTAGTTGAAACGGTTTACTATTTTTTGTTCTTAAATGCCCGGATAGCATTCTTACTGAAATCCGAGAGCACCAGCTTACCGCTCATCTCGGCGCGTTTAGCCAGCAACTCATTCCAGTCTTCTGTGCCTTTCCAAAACACTTCCTTCAACAACCGCATCGCCTCAGGGTTCGATGCCTTGAGTTTATTTACCAGCTGATCGATTGCCTCGTCCATCTCAGCCGCTGAATCAAAAAGGTGATTGTACAAGCCCCGCTGGTGTGCCCATTCGGCACTGCGCCATTCGGTGGCATTAATGGCCAGTTCACTCATACCGCTCAAACCAATCTTGCGCTCCACAGCCGGTCCCACCACGAATGGACCGATGCCCACTGCCAGCTCCGACAGTTTTACCGCCGCATGGGTGGTGGCAAAACAATAATCCACCGAAGAGGCAAGCCCTACTGCACCGCCTACCGCCTTACCCTGTACACGACCAATAATCAGTTTGGGGCACTGACGCATAGCATTAATTACATTGGCAAAGCCGCTAAAGAACTGACGCCCGGTTTCAAAATCCTCGATAGCCACCAGCTCGTCAAACGAGGCTCCGGCGCCAAAGGCACGATCGCCATGTGATTTAAGGAGAATCAATACCACCTCATCCTCTTCGCCCGCCCGGCTAATGCTTTGCGCCAACTCGGCCAGCAACCGGCCCGGTAAAGAATTACTTAAAGGATGATAGAATTCGATGATGGCCAGGCCATCTTTTACTTCAGTTTGTACGTGTCCCTGATGAATTGCTTCAGACATATTCTAAATTTTAGCGGTCAAAAGTAAGGTTTTAGGCTAGTCCCGTTCCTTGTCGTGGCTGAACCTCTCGGAGGCCGGCAGGTCTTCCTCAAAAACCATCCCCAGGCGCTTGGCCCTCTCACGCCAGCGATGGCGGGCATATTCCTGCAGGTCCTCACGGTGGTCAAACTCATCCATTATTTCCATGCCCAATAGAGTCTCCAGCACATCCTCCATGGTTACCAGGCCAGCGGTTCCGCCAAACTCCTCCACTACCAGGGCAATGTGGGTGTTTTCACTGGTAAGGAAATTGTAGAGCTTATACAGACTTTGATGATCGGGCACCATAGCCAGGTCGCGCTTAATCTCAGTTAGTTTTACCTCAGTCTTTTTCTCACCCAGCAGTTTCATCACATCATGCTTATGCACAAAGCCGGTGATATCGTCCTTGTTTTTACCATAAACCGGAATGCGACTGAAACGATAGAAATCATCCGCCTCAAAAAACTCCTGCACGCTAAGGTCCTCCCGGGCAGCGGTCATTACGGTTCGTGGGGTCATAATATCGCGCACTGACAGGGAGCGCAAACCAATCAGGTTTTTCAGGATACGGGCTTCTTCCGGGGCAAAAACACCTTCTTTCATTCCTATCTCAGCCAGGGCAACCACTTCGTTGCGATCAACCGATGGGGCCTCGCCCTTTTTAAAGATGCGGGTAATAATCTGGGAGAGCAGTACCAGGGGGTACATAATGATGTTCAAAAATTGCAGGCTTTTGGTGGTGAAAAAAGCCAGTGACTTCCAGTATTGGGCACCAATGGTTTTGGGAATTAATTCTGAAAAAACCAGGATAAGCAGGGTGAGAATAGTGGAAATGATCCAGACCGCTACACTTTCAAATACCAGCCCGGCCTGGGCTCCCACTCCGGCTGCGCCTACGGTATGGGCAATGGTGTTTAGGGAGAGAATGGAGGCCAGGGGGCGGTCTACATCCTTTTTATAACCCAGGAGCTGTTTCGCCCACTCTTTGTTCTCATTCATTTTGGCGTGAATGTAGGAGGGCGTAACACTTAACAACACCGCTTCCAGCACTGAACAGAAAAAAGAAACTACCAGTGCCAGCAGGAGGTAAAAAATCAATAATGCCATCTAAGGTTTTTGCTTCAAGTTATAGCATCGAAAGTAGCCCAAATGTTTGCCGCTGCAAAAGCTGCTCCCGGGGGAATCAGTGCTTTTTCGCATCCTGGGGCCTGGCAGACCACTGCTTTTCGAAGATCTTACTCGACTTTACCTCACAGATCATGCTGTGATAGTAATCGTACCAGCTCCGGGCATTGCCTTTTGCCTCCCGGTGACCGCTATGCCGACGCCAATTGTCGATGCTTTCCTGGTTCTGCCAGTAACTGATAAAAATACCGCCATCGCTGCCTGAAACGGAACTGTAGCCCAAATAGCCGGGCTGCTTCTGAGCTTCGGCCATCATGCGCTCGTCCGTCTCCTGGTAGCCATCGAGCTGTGGCCCTTTACGGGAGATAAAAATCACGGCAAAATAAGGTGCTTCGGGCGGGCTGTCGTTCTTCCAGGTGGTAAGCATTTCTATAAATTAGCAGGTGAAGAATGTGCGCAAAGATCTAATAAATGTAGCCACGGATAACACCGATTGACACGGATTAGAAAGCCGAATACTTAGTAATAAATCGCCTCTCTTTACCTGGGCTCAGGCTTCAATACACCAAGCGCTTCCACACTAATGACTTGCGGCCAAAATTCACAATAAGCCCAACCTTCTTTCCTGACACCCTTAGGTAGTTTATACACTGGGCTATAAATTCATCGGCAATACCCTCCACCGCCTTCACCTCGAGAATCACCTGATCAAATGCCACAAAATCGGCATAGAACCGATGGGGAAGTTTTATGCCCTTGTAGTCAATTATATATTCCTTCTCCCGCTCAAAAGGAATATCTCTTTTCGAGAACTCATATTGCAAGGCATCTTTATACACTATTTCTAAAAACCCATGCCCTAAATTACGGTGCACCTCCATACATACACCTATGATCTGATGGGTTTCCTGCTTCAGAAATAGTTGATCCGGGCTGGGGTTTGGCATGCTGTAAAGAAAAATTAATCTGTGCCAATCCGTGAAATCGGTGGCCCCCTCTAAAGAAGAGCTTCGTTCCGGGCACTTGCTTAATTTACAAAAAACCCTACAAAAAAAGGGAGAGCGTTCCGCCCTCCCTTTAAAGTCATTATCTAAATGATGTTTAAATGCTAACTCTGATCCAGCTTTTTTACCATGGTAAGAATGGTAGCCAGGGCAACCGTTTCGCCTTCTTCGTCGTAAACATCCACGTTGAACTTCACGATACCCTTGGCGATGTCGTCCTCGCTGCGCTTCTCCTGGTTGATCTTTTCCTTCACAGTAAACTTTACCCCGATGGTCATCCCCGGATAAACCGGCTTGGTAAAACGACATTCGTCAATACCGTAGTTGAGTAGCACCGGCCCTTTGCGGGGATCCACGAACATGCCGGCCGCCTTGCTGAGAACGTAGTAACCGTGCGCTACCTTCCCTTCGAAGATGGTTCCTTCCAGCGAAGTGGCATCTACGTGCGCGTAGAAGTTGTCGCCACTCACCTGGGCAAAGCTGGCAATATCAGCATCGGTTACGGTATGGCGATGGGTGTAAACGGTATCACCTACCTTCAGCTCCTCAAAATGCTGACGGAATACGTGCTTCTCCACCTCAGGGCGGCTGGCTCCGGGTTGGTACACCTGGGTAATTTCGGTGATTGAATCAGGGTGACCCTGGATGGCGGTGCGCTGCAGGTAGTGCAGAATTCCGCGCTTGCCTCCCATTTCCTCGCCACCGCCGGCGCGTCCGGGACCGCCGTGGGTAAGCAGCGGCATAGGCGACCCGTGACCGGTACTTTCCTTAGCCGATTTGGCGTTGAGCACCAGGATACGACCATGCATATGAGCCGCTTCCACCACAAACTCTCGCCCTATTTTATCATCAGCTGTTACGATGGTTGAAACCAGTGAGCCCTTACCCATATTGGCAATCTCTGCCGCCTGGGCCAAATCCTTATATGGCATCAGGCTTGAAACCGGCCCAAAGCACTCCACTTCATGAACATCCGTTTTGTTGAAAGGGTCGTCATTGCGGAAGAGGATGGGCGATACGAAAGCCCCTTTCTCGCGATCAGCATCAATCACTTCATAATCGCGGATATCGCCATACACCACCTCCTGGCTTTTCTTAAGGCGCTCCACATTTTCCATCAGGCGCTCTACCTGCAGCTTCGAGGCCAGTGAACCCATGCGTACCTCCTTGCTGCGCGGGTTACCAATGGTGGTTTTGGCCAAACGAGCGCTCAGGGCTTCCTGCACTGCATCCATTTTATCTTCAGGTACCA
>CAZUCA010000009.1:0-72287 GCA_964619125.1 uncultured Owenweeksia sp.
AGAAGTGGAACCTTTTACACAGGAATCCCTTTTGCAGCGGCATGAGTCAGGTTTTGGTTAGCAAGGCAAAATAGAAAATCTGGGAAGTTTTATTTTAATGCAAATTGCCGGGGAGGGTAGCTGGATGTTACTTGCGCTCAATTTTATGTACCCGGTACATCCCTGGGGCCTCTTCATCCCTCTTACTAAAGCCAAACTTCTCATAAAATCCGGCTACTCCCTTTGCGGCCATCAGTCCTATAAAAGAGTTAGGTGGAGCCTTCTCTTCAAGGTATTGCATTAGCCGCGCCGTAAGGGCCTTAGCAATACCCCGGCCCTGGTAAGGCGGCAATACTATCACGTCCTGCAGGTAAAAGTAAAGCTGGCCATCGCCCACCAGCCGGGCACAGCCGATAATTTTACTGTCGATTTCAGCGACCAGTGAATACAAGGAGTTTTCCAAGCCGGTTGCAGTGGCCTCATCGTCAGTGCAATACCAGCCCGCGGAGCGGCGGAGGTGCTGGTATGCTTCAAGCGGGGGAATTCCCTCTACAATTCGCCACTTACCAGTTGCCGGCATAGTTCAGTCTTTCAGAAGTGATTTCCTGCAGGAAGGCCATTTTAAGGCGCAGGATCTGGCGGATGTGGAGGTAGTCGTGGGCAAGCCAGTTTACCAGAAAGAGGCGGGCACTCATTTCGCCTAATTGAGGGTGCTGGTAGGTATTGTCCCAGGCGGGTTTTTCCAGTGATTTTAGCCAGTGCAGCGATTCCTGGCGCTCCGCCAAAAACTCCTCCACTTTTTCCGGAAAATCGTTTTCCATATAACTGCGGCTGCTCACCCAGCCTTCCGGATCAATAGGAGACAGCTTTTGCGAAGGGTCGCTAAGCACACTACTTAACCGGGCGCGGAAGTCCTCCCGCTCCTCGTCGCAGAGGTGGGAGATAATTTCGAGCAGGCACCATTTGCCGGGCTCGGGCCGCCACTGGTAAAGCCCTTCGGGCAGTTCTCGGAGCAGGCTCTCAAAAACGGCAGCATTGCGGTTAAGCTCCTGCACAATGTGGGGGAATTTCATTTTTTTTATGGAAGTTAGGAAATATCTCAGGTGAACAGCGGCGTATTCCGTGGCTAGCTACCATATTTCTCCAGCATCAGATGCAGGTCTTCCAGGGTATTGGCCTCCTCCGTGGGTTTGTCGTGGCGCCAGCGTTTCATGCGTGGAAAGCGCAGGGCCACCCCCGATTTATGCCGTGATGATTTCTGGATGCCTTCAAAGGCCAGTTCAAACACCAGCTCGGGTTTTACACTGCGCACGGGGCCAAAGCGTTCCAGGGTATTGCGTTTCACAAAATTGTCGACCCGGCGGAACTCTTCGTCGGTAAGTCCCGAATAGGCCTTGGTAAATGGCACCAGTTCATCACCCTTCCACACCGCGAAGGTATAGTCGGTGTAAAGGTTGGCACGGCGGCCATGGCCACGCATGGCGTAAATCATCACCGCATCCACCGTTAAGGGATCAACCTTCCACTTCCACCAGTCGCCCTTTTTGCGGCCTACCTGGTAATGCCCCTCTTTGTGCTTCAGCATAATACCCTCGCTGCTGTGCTCGCGCGATTTTTCCCGAATGGAGGCCAGTTCCTCCCAGCTGCTGTAATTGATTAATTTACTGAGTTGAAACAATGGATTGCCGGGGAGTTCCTGAAACAGCTTTTCCAAAATTTCCCGGCGCCTGACCTGAGGATGGTGGCGTAGGTCCTCACCCTGCCACTCCAGCAGGTCGTAGGCCCGCATTACTACCGGTGCTTTTTCCAGTATTTTTTTAGTGACATTCTTGCGGCCAATGCGGGTTTGAAGATCCTGGAAAGGTAGTACCCTGCCATCTTTAAAGGGGAGTATTTCTCCGTCCATTACCGTACCATCCGGCAGTAGCCCCGGGGCCAGTTCAAATTCAGGGAACTTGTCAGTGATCAGTTCCTCCCCGCGCGACCAAAGGAAATGTCGGCCGCCTCTTACTATCAGTTGTCCCCGGATACCGTCCCATTTGCGCTCGGCCAGCCACTCTGCCGGTGAACCGATATCAGTTGGGCCGTCGTCGAGTTGATAAGCGAGGTAAAAGGGGTAGGGCTTGCTGAGGTCATCGGCCTTTTTCTTTTCGAGAATTAGCGATTCAAAGCTTTCGGATCGGGGCTGCCAGTTTCCCATCAGGCGATGGGCCAGTTCAGCTTCTTCCTTGCCGGTATGTTTAGACAGCGCCCGTATCATCAGTTTTTGTGATACCCCCATGCGATAGCCGCCCATCATCATTTTGTTGAAGACAAAACGCTCCCACTCGTTGAGGCTATTCCAGGCCTGTGTTACTGATGCTTTGCGCTCTTCCAGACTTTGCTCCGCCATGGCCAGGATGTATTCCATCCAGTAGCTGAGGCTGTGATCAGACTCTTCCAGCGGCGGCGGTAAAACCCTGGCAATGGTTTCGGCCAGGTCACCTACAATGTGATAGCTTTCTTCGAAGAGCCATTCAGGCAGTTTACTTATTTCGGCCGTCCACTGCCGTAAATCGTTGCTGCGCACGCTGCGCTTAGGTCGTTTGCCACCAAGCAGGGCGATGCACCAGAGCTTATCGGGCTCATCAGCCACCTCAAAATAATCTACCAGCGCCTGCACTTTAGCGTTGGTTTTATTGGTTTGATCGAGGCGCAGAAAAAGCTCAGTAAAGTGCTTCATGCTTTTACAAGCCCGGCGTCAGAAGATTTGTTTAAAAATGAAAAGGCCACAGCCCCTATGGCAGGTTTTGTGGCCTTTATTCCGCACTAATAGTCTTAAGTTATCCACATTTACTGGTGCCACAGCTCTTGCAGATCAGGCAGCCCTCTTCGTACACCACCGCATCCTCGCCGCACTCATTACAAATGCTGTCGAGGGCTTTGGTACCGTTGGCAATATAACTTTTAAGGGCACGAATCACCCCAGCCTTCCAGGTGTTGAGAGAGTCATCGCTGAGGTGGAGATTGTCAATCACATGAACCACGTCGAGCAGTGGCATACCATGACGCAGTACGCCGCTGATCAATTTAGCGTAGTTCCAGAACTCAGGGTTAAAAGAGCGCGAAAGCCCTTCGATCGTGATCCGGTAGTCGTCCTTGTCTTTGTACTGAAAGTCATAGCGGCTATTCCCGTCAGCGTCTTTGTTTTTGATCACGTAACCCTTCTTACACCAATAGGGGAGGTGGAAGGAGTCTTCGGCCCGTCCGGTGAAAATCTCGTAGGGCCGGTCGTTGAGCAAACCGATTACAGCAATCCAGCGCTCCTCGTTGTTGTTAAAGCGCACTACATCGGCCTCCAGGGTTTGGGGACGGGCCGGGGCTTTGCGCTCGGCGATGAATTCCTGCTTTTGTTTCTTTTTATTCTTATCGTCAGATACCAGCACCCCGCTGCGGCTGCCTTCGCGGTATACGGTGATACCCTTGCAGCCACTTTCCCATCCGGTGCGATAAATCTCGCCCACTTTCTGTTCATCAATGTCTTCGGGTACGTTTACGGTAACACTGATCGAGTGGTCAACCCACTGTTGCACTTTGCCCTGCAGGCGCACTTTGCTTACCCAATCCACATCGCGGGCAGTAGAGCCGGCGTAGGGCGATTTGTCTATAATGGCGTTGAGTTCATCCTCTTCCATCTTCTCCACTTCCTTGAGGTCATAGCCATTGAGCTCAAGCCAGTTGGCAAACTGGTGGTGGAACACAAAAAATTCCTGCCAGTGGTCACCAAGGTCATCCACAAAATCGGAGCGGGTGTTTTTATCGTTGGGATTGATCTTTTTACGGCGCTTATATGACACCATAAATACCGGTTCAATTCCAGAGGTGGTTTGGGTCATCAGACTGGTGGTGCCGGTAGGGGCAATGGTAAGCAGGGCAATATTGCGACGTCCGTGCTCCTTGATATCCTTTAAGAGCGCGGGGTCAGCTTCTGCGAGTCGCTGTAAAAAGGGGTTGTTCTTTTCGAGTTCCCAGTCAAAAATGTCAAAGCTGCCACGGTCTTTGGCCAGCTCCATGGAAGCGCGGTAAGTGGCCAATGCGAGAGTTTTGTGTACCTGCTCCGAAAAGTCAAGTGAATCTTCAGAGCCATAGCGCATACCAAGGGCAGCGAGCATATCGCCTTCACCGGTAATGCCGATGCCGGTGCGACGTCCCTGCAGGCATTTTTCCCGGATTTTTTCCCAGAGGCGTTGTTCCGTGGCTTTTACTTCCTGGTTTTCAGGATCTGATTCGATTTTCGCCAGAATGGCTTCGATTTTCTCCAGTTCCAGGTCGATAATGTCATCGGCAATACGCTGGGCGATGCGGGCGTGTTCCTTGAACTTTACAAAGTTGAATGAGGCACTTTCGCTAAAGGGATTTTCCACATAGCTGAAGAGGTTGATGGCCAGTAAACGACAAGAGTCGTAGGGACACAATGGAATCTCCCCGCAAGGGTTGGTGGATACGGTGCTGAAGCCAAAGTCGCGGTAACTATCGGGTACGGACTCGCGCGTGATGGTATCCCAGAAAAGGATACCGGGCTCAGCCGAAGCCCAGGCGTTGTGTACAATTTTATTCCACAGTGCACGGGCATCTATCTCCTTGGTATAAAGCGGCTCTTCGGCATCAATAGGAAAGCGCTGGGTATAGGTTTCGCCAGCCATGGCCGCCTTCATAAAGGCATCGGTGATTTTTACCGATACATTGGCGCCGGTTACCTTGGTGCCATCGAGCTTGGCGTCGATAAAAGCTTCCGAATCAGGGTGGTCAATCGAGATGCTCAGCATCAATGCCCCGCGACGGCCATCCTGGGCCACCTCACGGGTAGAATTGCTGTAACGCTCCATAAAGGGTACCACCCCGGTTGAGGTGAGGGCCGAATTTTTAACCGGTGATCCCTTAGGACGGATATGGGAAAGGTCATGTCCTACCCCACCCCGGCGTTTCATCAGCTGCACCTGCTCCTCGTCCGTTTTCATGATGGCCCCGTAAGAGTCGCTACTGTGATGGTCATTGCCGATCACAAAACAGTTGGAAAGTGAAGCTACCTGAAACTGGTTGCCAATGCCGGTCATGGGGCCACCCTGCGGCACGATATATTTAAAGCCGTCGAGCACCGCAAAAATTTCCTCCTGACTCATTGGGTTGGCATAGCGTTGTTCTACCCGGGCAATCTCACTGGCCATGCGGTTATGCATATCAGCGGGAGTGCGTTCATAAATATTTCCGTGCGAATCCTTGAGGGCATATTTATTGAGCCATACCCCGGCGGCAAGCTCATCGCCTTTGAAATATTCAACAGCGGCCTTCATGGCTTCTTCGTAGGGGTAGGCAATGCGGTCAGTGAGATCGGCGGCAACTTCGGTTTTCATAGTAGCGTGAATTAGATGGTAGAGTAAATCCTATTACAAAACGAGATTTGAAGATAGTCAACCAGATGCTGTTTTAAGAGAAACTAAAGCAGATGTAATTCACAGCTCTATGTTGGTAAGGGGGGTAAAATCTTAGTGGGCTTCGGATAGCGGTATGGAAAACTTTTTTTGTGGGAGCTGGTCTGCCATAGTTCATTTTTTGACCCTGTAACAGAACTGTCCCGGGCTAGGTCAATATGGTAAGGCCGGGCACAAAAAAAGGCCCACCGGTTAGGGAGGGCCTTAAAGAGAGTATGGCTTAAAGCTAGTCTTCACATACAAAGAAGTCGTACTTGTCACGTGCCTTTTTAATGGCTTTATGAAGCTTCTTCACATTAGAGGAGCCGATAAAATACTGTTCGCCATCGCAGGTTTCAATACTGATACCATTGCGGCCGGAGAAAGTGAATTTCTTCTGCAGCATATAATTGTTGTAGGAAGTTTGCCAGCTGCTGAAGCGCGGAATCGACACCATGTGGATTGACTTGATTTCACTCCAGTGGAGCACCCGCTTACGATGGTGAAAGGGCGCCATTTTGAATTCGATTCCCTTGGGGGTGATTGCGGTTTTGATGCTTAGCTTTAATACAAACCATACAAAGGCCACCAATAACACCCCTACGGCTATACCCGAGATCAGGTCCACGGTGTGGAGGCTATAATTGGGGTTTAAATACTGTTTTACCACTGTTCCAATGGCCATCAAACTGAGGCCGCCAAGGGCCAGTTTAAGGTTGAGTGATAGGAAGTTCTGCTTCTCTTTATAAATCTTTTTGGCCATGACTTGAATGTTTAAATTAACCTTTAGTTAACACAAAGTTAACATAAAAGCTGGGACTGACAAATAATGCGCCCAGGGTTCTGCCTTTAAATCTATCTGAATGCGAGTTAATTAGCTTGGGTTTAGTCAGAAAAGTGCTCGCTGATTCGCAAGGATGTTTTGATTGGGCCAAAAAAAAGGCCCCAAAACAGGGCCTTTAAACTTGCTTTAAACCTTGGCGCCTTAGTAGGCCCTTACATTTTTGCCCTCATAAAAATTGAGGAAAGCGCGGTTTACGACCCGCATACCACCAGGGGTGGGGAAGTTGCCGGTAAAATACCAATCGCCCAGGTTATTGGGGCAAGCCCGGTGCAGGTCTTCCACGGTTTGGTAAATTACCTTAACCTCGGCCTGAATATCTTCCGGGGTAAGCAGCTCGGCAATTTTATCCGATACTTCCTGGGGGGTGAAGGGGGCATATATTTCCTGCACGAAATTTTCAATCTCCGAGTCAGGCAGGTGCTGCTGGGCGGAGCATTTCTCGTAAACCTCGTCAATAATACTCTCGCGCCCGCTTTCCCTGAGCAAGGCAATGGCGGCACGGAAGGCTACAAAATCTCCGAGCTTGGCCATGTCGATACCGTAACAGTCGGGGTAGCGGATTTGCGGGGCGGAAGAAACCACCACGATGCGGGCAGGGCTGAGGCGGTCGAGCATTTTGAGGATGCTCTGGCGCAAGGTGGTGCCTCGTACAATGCTGTCGTCAATTACCACCAGGGTGTCGTCTTTCTTCACCGTTTCGTAGGTAACGTCGTAAACGTGTGATACCAGGTCGTCGCGGCTGCTGTCTTCGGTAATAAAGGTGCGCATCTTCACGTCTTTCCAGATCGATTTTTCGATGCGGGGGCGGTAGGAAAGCAGCTGATCGAGTTTTTCGGCGTCGAGCTTGCCCTCAAACTTGAGAATCTTATTGCGCTTTACCTCGTTGAGGTAGTCCTCCATACCCTTGATCATACCGTAAAAGGCAATCTCGGCGGTATTGGGGATAAATGAAAATACGGTGTTTTTAAGGTCACTATCCACCTCCTCGAGGATGGCGGGACAAACCTTGCGGCCCAGCTCAATACGCTCGCGGTAGATGTCGGCATCGTTGCCCCGCGAAAAGTAAATGCGCTCAAAGGAGCAGGCCTTGCGCTCCAGTGGCTTGCGGATTTCCTCCAGGCGGGCCTGGCCATTCTTTTTAATAATAAAGGCATGGCCCGGGGTGATTTCTTTAATCTCGCTAAAGGGCACGTTAAAGGCGGTCTGAATCACCGGGCGCTCTGAGGCTACCACCGCAATTTCATCGTCGTCGTAGTAATAAGCAGGACGAATACCACTGGGGTCACGCAACACAAAGGCGTCACCGTGGCCAAAAAGGCCGGCCATGGCATAGCCGCCGTCCCAGTTTTTGGCGCTCTTGCGAAGGATCTTGCGAATATTGATTTCCTCGGCAATTTTGGGGGAAATGTCTTTTTTGGGCAGTCCTTCCTTTTTGTACTTGCGGTAGAGCTTTTCGTTCTGCTCGTCGAGGAAGTGGCCAATTTTTTCGAGGATGGTAACGGTATCTGCCTTTTCCTTGGGGTGTTGGCCCAGGTCAACCAGCGCCGTAAAGAGCTCGTCAACGTTGGTCATATTAAAGTTACCGGCCAGAATGAGGTTGCGGGTTACCCAGTTGTTCTGGCGCAGGAAGGGGTGACATTGCTCCACCGAGTTGCCGCCGTAGGTACCGTAGCGCAGATGCCCGAGGTAAAGCTCACCTACGAAAGGCAAATTCTCCTTTAGCCAGGCCGGATCCTGCAGGCGCTCACGCTCATTGCCAATGCCGTCGTTAATGCGTCCGTTCACCCGCTGAAAGAGGTCCTGGATAGGGGTTTTGTCATTAGAGCGATAACGGCTGATGTAACGGCTACCGGGAGGCATATCGAGTTTGATGTTGGCCAGTCCGGCCCCATCCTGCCCCCGGTTATGCTGCTTCTCCATCAGCAGGTACATCTTATTTACCCCGTAGAGGGCGGTGCCGTACTTTTCCAGATAGTACTCCAGTGGCTTTTTGAGCCTTACCAGTGCAATGCCGCACTCGTGTTTGATTGCATCACTCATAAACGCGATTCCCTTCTCTAATGAGCGCGCAAATTTACGCCTTTTCTGTAGAGGGATAATAGATCTTGCTTAACTGCTTATTTGCCTGGAAGGGCTGCTTGTCCCTTCAGTCAGCATCGGGTCTTTTACCAATGCAGGCCACACTCGGTTTTGTCGGAGTTACCCCAGCGACCGCTACGGTTTTTGCCGGGACGGGTACAGTGGGTGCAGCCGATGGAGTCGTAGCCATGCCGTACCAAGGGGTGGTAAGGCAAATTATGTTGCGCCATATAGTGCCCTTGCTCTGCCGCGCTCATATCGAGCAGGGGGTGAAATTTTAGCAGGCCATCTTTCCGTTCAAAAAAGTTGAGCTGGGCCCGCTTGGGGTTTTGCCAGGCCATCAGCCCCGAAACCCATACACCGTAGCGGGATTTCACCTTGTTGAGGGGAGCCACCTTATTGATAGCGCAGCAAAGGTCGGGGTCGCTACGCCAGGTTTGCTCGCGCTGAGTGGTTTCCTGCTCTTTTTTAGAGGCCCGCAGAGATTCTACCTGCAAAGCGAAACGCCCGGTAAGTAAGCGCTTATAGCTTAGTGTTTCGGGAAAATGATTGCCGGTATCGATAAAATATATTTTCTGCCGGGGCTGGGCCTGTGCCACTTCGCGCAACAAAATGGCAGAGGTAGCGGCAAAGGAACTGGTCACCATAATATCCGTTGGGGCAAAGTCCTGGTATAAGGCGTGCAGGCGCTGGGAAATACTCAGGGAACGGTAGCGCTGGTTGAGTAAGTTCAGTTCCGTGGCGGTGAGAGCAGGGCCATCCAGGTAAGCATTCATGCTGCTTCTAATCAGTTTAGGGATTTAAACATTGCTGGTTGCTTCACGGGGGTTTTGGCTGCCGCCGGCCAGTTCAAAGCGGCTTTTGTCAATGTTCAACCACTCCAGGGTGGAGTTGCAGAAGATATCTTCCACCACCTTTTGGTCGAGATTCATTTCATTGATAAACTGGCCTATTTCCAGGTCGCCCAGGGGGAAGGGGTAATCACTGCCCAGGGTTACGCGTTTGCTGCCCTGCATATCGAGAATATACTGCAGCATCTTGGGATCATGCGTAATGCAGTCAACCCAAAAATCACCGATGTAAGTGCGTGGATTGTGATTGTTGTGAATGGCCACCAGGTCAGGACGGCAGTTAAAGCCATGCTCGATGCGCCCGATGGTGGGTAAAAAGGAGCCCCCGGCATGTGAAAAGCACACCCGTAGCTGGGGGAGACGCTCAAACACCCCACCGAAAATCATGGAGCAGGCGGCACGTGAAGTCTCGGCTGGCATCCCTACCAGCCAGGGCAGCCAGTACTTGCGCATACTGTCCATGCCCATCATATTCCAGGGGTGCACCATGATGGCCATATCGAGCTCCTGGGCTGCTTCAAAAATGGGGAAGAACTCAGGTTCGCTGAGGTTTTTATCGTTAATGTTGCTACCGATCTGGATACCCAGCAGGCCGATTTCCTTACAGCGCTGCAATTCCTTTATGGCCTCTTCGGTATCCTGCATGGGAACAGTACCCAGCCCCAGATAATGCTGAGGATAATCTTTGCAGAGCTGGGCGATGTGATCGTTCAGAAAACGGGACAACTCTGCGCAATCACGCGGCTTGGCCCAATATGAAAACATCACCGGTATAGTACAAACTACCTGTACCTGGGTCTCAAATTTCTCATAGTCCTTAATACGCAGCTCCGGATCCCAGCAATTGGATTCAATCCGCCTGAAAAAACGATCGCCCTGCATCATGTTGGCAGTGTTGTCATTGTTGTGAATCAGGTGGATGAAATCGCCATAACCAAACTTCTCGGCAAAATTAGGCAGCCGTTCGGGCAGGATATGGGTATGCATGTCAATCTTCAGCATGGGCGTAAAAAGGTCTTTTTGAAGTTTAAGATTCTTCAAAGATAATGGGATAATTTCAGAGGGGCGATAAAAGCACTAGCTGCCTTCAGGGTCCTCTGCAAATTCCACTATCTCCTCATATTGGTTGTAGCCGGCGGGAGGACCATCAAAGTCATTGAAATTGCGGGCCGCGGAAGCAATGCGCAGCATCAACATTTCACGGGCCTCCGCTATTATCGCCTTTACGGCGCTGTAATCGCTCGCTATCAGGTTGAATTCGTTGAGGGCATCATCCCACTCCTTGCCGGGGTGTTGCTGAGCAATGGCCAGGCGAATGGCCTGCATTACCGGGCGCTGGTTCAGGTATTCATTCTGCATTTCCATGCTGGCCTGGTGCAGGGCACAAAACAGGCTCCAGCGAAAGGGGTATGAAATACTGTTGCAGTATTGATCGCATTCCTTACACCAACTGCGACCGCCTGCCATTAGTTGTTCGGCCCGGTCGAGGATGCGCAGATCCTCTACGGAGGGCCGGTTTTCGGCCCCAAAACGGGTGTAGCGGTCAGAGCCAGGCGGCTTCAGGGTAATGCTCAGCAGACTGTCGTCAACGCTGGTCAAATGGTAAACCCGGCCAGCCGGCGCTTCTTCACAGTTGAGCCTGAATGACATGGGCTTGGCTGCGGGCTGAAAGCGGAAAAGGTAGCCACTGCTATCCTGGCGCAGGCCATCTACAAAAACAGGTTTAAAGCCGAGGGGAGCATAGCTGAGGCTAAAAAGCTCACCGCTGTCCCAGCTGGCAAAAAAGCGCAGATCATAGTTTTGATTGCCCTGGCTGAGACGGCCAAAAACTTCCTCGTCCTGGATTTGAGCGTGACCACCGAGGCTGAACAGGCTCAGCAATAGAATAGCTAATTGTTTCATGTCGAAAGAGTTGAGAGGGACAAAGTTACGAGCCTCCCTAAATCACGCAATAGCAGAGCCGCCCCCAAAATGGTGGGGTGTAAGCCACTAAAAATAAGAGGGGAGCTAAGGCTTTTAGCCTACAAAGCGCTCATCAACTTCCATCACGTGGCCGCAATTATCGCAGGTACGCAGCTCTTCGCTGGCGTAAAATTCACGAAAGCGTGGTAAAAAGTCCTTCTCGATATTGTCGAGATGGAAGTAAGTGTCGTGAAGCTTGTGATTGCAATTGTCGCAAAACCACATCAGGCCATCCTGGTGCTCGGGTTTGCGCACGCGCTCCACCACCAGTCCTATGGAGCCTTCAGAGCGGGCAGGTGAGTGGGGAACTTTGGCCGGGTGAAGATACATGTCGCCCGGGCCAAGCTGCATTTCCTTCGCCTGTCCGTCTTCCTGGATTTTCACCGTGATATTCCCTTCCAGCTGATAAAACAGCTCCTCGGTTTCATTGTAGTGATAGTCTTTACGGGCATTGGGCCCCCCTACAATCATTACGATGTAATCATTGCCGGCAGGGTAAAGGTTTTTGTTACCTACCGGTGGCTTTAAGAGGTCACGGTTTTCTTCGATCCACTTATGAAGGTTGAAGGGTTTGCTAATAGACATTTCTGAGGCTTTTGCACGAAGGTAGTAAAGCTTTGTCTTTTGAAATAGGCTTAAACCAGCATAAAAATAAACATCGTTAAGGGCCAATGGGTTGCATTGCTTCCGCCGCAGTGTTTAATAATTATATTCATCAAATGAAGTACAATAAGCTTGGTAAGTCAGGGCTAAAGGTCAGTGAGTTGAGTTTTGGCTCCTGGATCACTTTTGGCCAACAGATTGACGACAATACCTCCAAAGAGCTGTTACAAACTGCCTATGAGGGGGGCATTAACTTCTTTGACAATGCTGAAGCCTATGCGGCTGGCAAAAGTGAGGAGGTGATGGGTAAGTTGCTGCAGGGTTTCGGCTGGCGCCGCGATTCCTACATCCTTAGTTCCAAGGCGTTTTTTGGCATTTGGGGCCTTAAAGAGAGCAAGCCTACCCAAACCGGTAATAATATGAAGCACCTCACAGAGGCCTGTCACCAGGCCCTGGAGCGCTTGCAGACCGATTACCTCGATTTGTTCTTCTGCCATCGTCCGGACAAGGAGACCCCAATCAGCGAAACGGTTTGGGCCATGCATAAGCTGATAATGCAGGGTAAGGTGCTTTATTGGGGAACCAGCGAGTGGAGTGCCCAGGAAATAATGGAAGCGCATATGGTGGCCAGGGAGCATCATTTGATTGGTCCCACCATGGAGCAGCCACAGTACAATATGTTTGTGCGCGAAAAGGTGGAAAAGGAGTTCAGTCAGCTTTATAAAACGGTGGGCCTCGGCACTACCATCTGGTCACCCCTGGCCAGCGGTATTCTCACTGGTAAATATAACGATGGCATGCCCGAGGATACACGGTTGAATATGGACGAATTGAGTTGGCTCAAAGACCGCAGTCTGGTGGAGGAAAACCTGGCCAAGGTGCGGAAGCTTAGCGATCTGGCCAATGAACTCAATACCAGCATGCCCTTACTGGCCCTGGCCTGGTGCCTTAAGAATGATGATGTCAGTACGGTTATCCTTGGCGCCTCTAAAACCCATCAATTGGAGGAAAACCTTAAGGCACCAGCAATAAAGGATCAGCTTACGCCAGAAGTAATGGAGCGCATAGAGGAGATTCTCGGCAACAAACCGCAAATGCCGCCTTTCTAAAGGGCACTAGTTTTTCCAACTGCCCATTTTGCCATTGCGGAAATCCCGGTAGGCCTGGGCGATTTCCTCGCTGGAATTCATCACAAAGGGTCCCTGCGCCACTATCGGCTCATTAAATGGCTCACCATGGCCAAAAAGTATAATGCTGTCTTCTTCGGCGCTTAAGGTCAGGGTATCGCCGTCATTGTCAAATTCCACCAGCTGGTAACGCTCTGCGCTCTCACCATTAACCGACAGCCTGCCGCTTACTACATAAAAGAAGATAGTACGTTCCGTGGGCACAATCAGCTCCAGCTTGCCTCCTTGGCTTAACTCAAGGCTGCTCATCATGAGGCCGGTGATCGAATTATGAGGGCCCTGATGTTCGCCCCAACTACCACTGATGAGGTTCACCTTAACCTGTCCTTCGTCCAGTTCAAAGTGACTAAGGTCGTCATAGCTATAGCCCTGGTACTGCGGTGCGGTCATTTTGTGTTTGGCAGGCAAATTCATCCACAGCTGCAGCAGATCCTCGCGGCCTCCTTTTTCCATAAACTCCTCCGAGGAAACTTCGCTGTGAATAAGCCCGCTGCCAGCCGTCATCCATTGCACGCCGCCCGCAGATATTTTGTCGCTGCCCCCGGAAGAGTCTTTATGCACCACATCGCCGTCAATTACAAAGGTGAGGGTTTCAAAGCCGCGGTGGGGGTGGGGTCCGAAGGGGAGGCCATCATTATGGGGCGGGAAGTCCTGCGGGCCGTGGTGGTTGAGAAAGAGAAAGGGATCGAGGTGATCAATGCTGGCGGTGGGCAATGCCCGGTAGGTAATTAGCTCACCCAGGTCGGCCCTTACTGCCTGGTGAATTTTTTTAACAGGACGCATAGCTGTATTCATAGCACAAAGATATAAATTTCAATGTTTAAACAACAAATATGGGAACTGAGGTTTTCCTCTCTCAACCTTAGGCCTTACTTTAGGTTTTCCATCAGTATGAAAAGAACAAGGCCCCCGGGTGAAGTCTGAAGCGGAATTTTCTAAAGCTAAGCAGTGGTTTAAGTCCATGCAGTGGCAACCGGCGGCCTTTCAATGGGAGGCCTGGCAGGCTTATGCAGCTGGCTGCTCGGGCATTGTAAATGCCCCTACGGGGAGCGGCAAAACCTATTCGCTAATGATTCCATTGCTACTGGCAGAAGCGGAGCCAAAAGCCAAGGCCACCGTCAAGGGCTTGCGGGTCCTGTGGATTACGCCTATCCGGGCCCTGGCTAAGGAAATCCTGCAAGCGGCCGAGCGGGCCATTGCCGGGATGGAACTGGATTGGACGGTGGGCGTGCGCACCGGTGATACCACTACCGCGCAGCGGGCTCAGCAAAAAAAGCAAATGCCCAACCTGCTTATTACCACTCCGGAGAGTCTGCACCTTTTGCTGGCAACTAAAGATTATCCCCGCACTTTTCGCCAGCTCCAATGTGTGGTGGTGGATGAGTGGCACGAGCTGATGGGTAGCAAACGGGCGGTGCAAATGGAGCTGGCCCTTAACCGCTTGCGGGGCTTGCTGCCCGGGTTGAGGACCTGGGGTATTTCCGCTACCATCGGCAATATGGAAGAAGCTCAGGAAGTATTATTGGGCCCCACTTTCCCCCCTGAAAAAGTAAAACTGATCCGGGCCGATATCAACAAGCAGATAGAGGTGGCGAGCATTTTGCCGGATAAGGTGGAAACCCTGCCCTGGGCGGGTCACCTGGGCATTAGAATGCTGGAAAAGGTAATTCCGATTATCAAGCAGAGTGAGAGTTGTCTCATTTTTACCAATACCCGTTCTCAGGCCGAAATCTGGTATCGCCGTATTCTGGAAGTGGCTCCGGAACTGGCCGGTGCCATTGCCATGCATCATGGCAGCATCAGTCGCGATTTGCGCTTTTGGGTGGAAGACGCCTTATACACCGGACAACTTCAGGCCGTGGTCTGCACTTCCAGCCTGGACTTAGGGGTGGATTTCCGGCCGGTGGAAACTATCGTGCAGGTAGGATCTCCCAAGGGAGTAGCGCGCTTTATGCAACGTGCAGGACGCAGTGGACACCAACCCGGAGCCACCAGTCGCATTTATTTTGTGCCTACCCATACCCTGGAGTTGGTAGAGGCAGCGGCCTTGCGCGAGGCCATTCAGCAAAATATTATTGAGGAACGGATTCCCTACCTGCGTTCTTTCGATGTGCTTCTGCAATACCTGGTTACCCTCGCCGTATCGGATGGATTTTATCCGGCGGAGATACTTGCGGAAATCCGTAAGACTTTTAGTTACCAGTCAGTAAGTGATGAAGAGTGGCAATGGTGTCTTGATTTTATTAGCAGTGGCGGTAAATCCCTGCAGGGCTACGACGAGTTTCATAAGGTGGAGATTCAGGAGGATGGTTTGTATAAGGTAAGCAGCCGGCGCACCGCCCAGCGTCATCGCATGGGCATCGGCACCATTGTGAGTGATGCCCTGATGCGGGTGAAATTTCAGGGGGGCGCTTTCCTGGGCACCATTGAGGAGTACTTTATTTCCCGCTTAAAGCCCGGTGATGTGTTTTGGTTTGCCGGTCGCAACCTGGAGCTGATCAGGGTGAAAGGCATGGATGCCCAGGTGCGTAAGGCCAATACCACCAAAGGAGTGGTGCCCAGCTGGCAGGGGGGCAGGCTGCCTTTATCGGCACAAATGGGGCAGATGCTGCGGCTGAAATTGCAGGAGAGTTTTGAACCGGCGGTTAAGGATCCGGAGTTAAAGTTAATTGAACCGCTTTGGCAAACCCAGCAGGATCGGTCCCGCATTCCCATGGCCCACCAGTTTCTGATTGAAAAAATAAAGAGTCGCGAAGGTTATCACGCTTTCTTTTACCCCTTTGAAGGCCGATTCGTACATGAGGGAATGGCGGCGCTGCTGGCTTACCGCATTTCTCTCTTCAAACCAATCAGCTTTTCGATAGCGATGAACGACTACGGCTTTGAGCTGCTGGCCAGTGAGGATATTCCCATTGAAGAGGCGGTAGATTCGGATGTTTTCACCACCCGCGATCTGCGGGCAGATATCGCACAGAGTGTAAACTCGGTGGAAATGGCCCGGCGGCGCTTTCGCGATATCGCCACCATTGCCGGGCTGGTCTTCAGAGGCTACCCCGGTCAGCCCATAAAAGACCGTCACCTGCAGAGTTCTACTCAGCTTATTTTTGAAGTCTTTCACGATTACGAACCAGACAACCTGCTGCTTCAGCAGGCTTATGAAGAGGCCTTGGAGTTCCAGCTGGAGGAAAGTCGCTTGCGCCTGGCCCTGGAGCGCATAAATCAGCAGGAAATTGTGATTACCTACCCCCAAAAACCCTCCCCCTTTTGCTTCCCTATTATGGTAGACCGGCTGCGGGAACGACTCACCTCTGAGAGTTTAGAAGACCGGGTGGCAAAAATGAAGCTGGAATTTGATTAGGCAATTATTGAAGATTTTCTAAAGGCGATAACGCCCTAATTTTCTACTGTTTAACCAGCTATTTTAAGAACTATTCTACCCGTCTGGTGGGGCTTGCAGTAAGGCCTGAACGATCATTTTGTGAACAAAAAGCGGCTATTTTTTTTGTAAAAAAAGCGGAAGCCGAAAAGCTTTAATCAGAGTAGGCACAACTAACCATTACACAAACATGAAACGTATACTGCTAACCCTGGGCTGTGTTTTGGCCCTTGCAATCCCCCACTCCACCCTTGCTCAAAAAGCCAATATCGGCCTCAACCTGGCCGGAGCACTGCCCCTCGGAAATCTTGATAATATGAGCGATTTTGGCCCCGGAGGGGATCTTACCTTCGATTACTATTTCAACGATCGCTTTGACCTTGGTGTGGAACTTGGCTATCGTCGCTTTGGTTATTCTGAACCTTTTGATGAACTGGAAATGAGCATTATGCCCCTGCTACTTACCGCCGGCCTGCACACCGACATCAGCGATAATATTGACCTTTATGGTGAACTCGGGGGTGGTGCTTATATGATCAGCAGACCATTTTTTGATTCGGAGGGCGCTGAATCATCTGTGGATGAGACCTTTGGTGGTGTGTCTCCACGCATCGGCATGGCCATGGATTTGTCGGATTTACTCTTCCTCGACGTAAGCCTGGCTTATAACCATGTCTTTATCGAAAGTGACGACTTAAATTGGCTGGGCCTGAAAGTGGGCTTGTTGTACACTATCTTCGAATAAGTTGATTTTTAAGTTTAGAGTATTAAGGCGGTGTCTGTAGGCAGCGCCTTTTTTTTTGCCTAAGAAGGCGGTTGGAACAGTCTTAGCCGGCTGTTGCTTTTCGGCCTTAAGCAAGGCAGGTCTAATGACAGGGCCCGCTAAGAGGAAGGTGTTTTAGGGCAATAATCGCATTTAGAAGTGATTCTAGTAGATAATATTGCGGTGTTAACGCCTGATAGATAGCACTAAGCCAGCCAATGTTAATTACTTATTGTACTTAACCCGTTTAGTATATTGTAGGGTTTGGGAAGAAATACAATTTTTGCCCCCCTAAAAAGTTATTTATTTAAGTTACTTTTATACGAAACCAACCAATTATTGAAGCCTGATAAAATAACAGCCCTTAAAAATCTGTGGCTCACTGAATCGGAAGATTACACGAGTTTACAGTCACCTGGAATCCAATTACTCGATCAGATTGCCGAGCTTGTTAGCCCCGGTGAACACTACTTCATGGTAATAGATTTTACCAATTTGTCAGTGGAGTATGTTAGCCCCAGTATTGAAAATAAACTGGGGATAAAGCCGGCTGATGCAAGTCTTGAAGCAGTGTGGAAATGTATAGCGAGCGAGGAGGAAGAAAGCTTACAAAAAAAGGAGGAGTTGACCGCCCATTTTTTTAGTGAGGTGGTCAGTCCTGAAGATGTTGCCCACTACAAGGCCGTCTACCAGTTGCGTCTTGGTAACAGTGACGGTAATTATGTGCGCTACCTGCATCAGTCCATACCCCTGGCCATCAGTGACGGCGGCGCCATCCAACGGGCTCTGATTATCCATGTTGACGTTCAGCACCTCAATATACCATCCAGTGATTATGTGAACTTTGTAGGATCAGACGGGCGGCCTTCCTACTACCATATTGATCCGGATAAGCCTGAGTTTAAAAGTGCTCAGAATCATCCTTTCAGCGAGCGTGAGCTGGAAATTATTGCCATGATCGCCCGTGGTCATACCCGTGAGGAGATTGCCGATGAACTATCTATTTCTCCCAATACGGTAGCCACCCACCGTAAAAATGCTTTGCGTAAAAGTGGGTGCCGTACCCTGAACCAGCTGGTGGCAACCTGGGTGCGCAAAGGTCTTATTTGAAAAAACCAATTTCTCTCTCCAATCATGAAACAAGGCCCAAAAAAGATTAATGGCGCCAAGGCCTATGAGCAAATGAAGAAATACTGGACTGAGGGGGCGGAATCAAAAATTCCGGTTGAGATTCCCTGTATGAAGAGTCTCGAAACCATGGCCCGTTTTATCAGTCCTGAAGATTACTACTATTTTATTTTTGATTTAGCCGAATCCTGTGTGAAGTCGGTCAGTGGGCGGGTGGAAAATGTGCTTGGCTATGAACCGGCACAATTTGACATCACCACTTACCTGGATAGGATGGAACCCCGGGACCTGGAAAAAATGCACGCCAAGGAAGCCACCGGCCGCCTTTTTTTCACTGAATTTATTGCCCCGGAGTTGATGAACAAATACAAGATTGTGTACACCTTTCGCATACGCAGAAAAGATGGCAGGCTTATCAACATTCTTCATCAAAGTATGCCTATTCACAAAAACACGGTAGGGCGTTTTCGCTACACTTTAAATATAGATATGGATATTTCCCACTGGAAGTTACCGGAGTGTAACCGGGTTTCCTTTATCAGTACCAATGGCCAGCGTTCCTATTACAATATCGATCCCTTTAATCCTGATTTTGAAGCTGCCGGCGACAGCGCGGGAATATTTACCCGCCGTGAAATTGAGGTTCTGGAAGCCATTGCGGCCGGTGCCACCAACCCAATGATTGCAGAGCAGCTGTCGGTTTCGCGTAACACAGTTGACACCCATCGCAAAAACTTACTCCGCAAATCAGGCTACAGCAATATTACTCAGCTTATCGCCGATTGTGTAAGACAGGGAATTATCTAGTTTTGATTATCGAAAATCAGAATGAAAAGACATACTCTACTTGCCTTCTTACTATGCCTTAGCAGCCTTGTGGGCTTGAGCCAGGATTTGAAAATGGGAATAAAACTGGGTGCCGCAACCGCTATGGGCGATCTGGCTGAATATACCGGCAGTAGCCTGATGGCTGGTGCTAACTTCGATTATCGTATCAAGCCTTATTTCACCATCGGTCTGGATTTTCATTATATGGGCTTTGCCCTCGATACTTCCCGCCTGGATTTTGCCAGTACTCTCCTTCCCTTTCAGCTCTACGGCCACCTGCGGCTGCCGCTGGCCGATAATTTTTATCCCTATGCCGGTTTAGGAGGCGGTATTCTGTTTGTGCGCTATGGTTTTTCCCATGCTATTTCGGTAAAGCAAAGCTATTTTAACATCAGTCCACGGCTCGGGCTACAGTACGAAGTAGATGAGGAGCTTACTCTCGACCTGGCCTTTTTATATCAACAGACCTTTGATAAACTGGGGGAAAGTGGGGACGGACTGGAACTGGGACTGAGCGACTATCGTTACTGGGCTTTTTCGCTGGGGCTGAGTTATGCTATCAGCGGCAATAATTAACTTAGCGTTCGTACTCTTCCTTTAGCACCCCGATATCCCTGATGAGGCGATCTACATCCTCTTTTGAAGTGCCGTCGTAATAGCCGCGAATACGTTTGTTGGGATCAACCAACACAAAGTTTTCAGTGTGGATAAAGTCGGTTTCATCGCCTTTACCGCCCTCATCCAGTACGGCGAAATATGACTGGCGGGCCAGCTTGTAGATTTCTTTTTTCGGACCGGTAAGAAGCTGCCATTTACCATCAATGGCGCCCTGCAATTCGGCATATTCATGCAGTACCGGCACCGAGTCTGCTACCGGGGTTACGCTGTGTGACAGGAGCACAAAATCGCTGTCGTCTTTAAACTCCTCCTGCAGGCGGCGCTTCTGGCCAGCCATATCCTTACAGATACCAGGGCAGCTGGTAAAGAAAAAGTCGGCCACAAATATTTTTCCAGCCAGATCCTCTTCGCGAATAGTGTCGCCATTTTGATTGATCAACTCAAAAGGGAGGATATGGTGATCACGTCCCTGGCGCTGCATACTTTCATCTACCAGGCGCTTGTCGAGGTCGCTGGGATTGTAAATGGGAAGTGCCGGTTTTGGCTTGAGTATAAAATAGCTTATAACCAGGCCTCCTACAAAGATTATGGCCAGGCCACTAATTTTCAGCCAATCGCTTGCGGTGATTTTCATAGCAGACAAAGTTCGGTAAGGGAAGTTTAATAGAAAAAAATAGCGGCCACATTAGCGCCCTCCATTTCATAGTTTTGCAATAAAGAATCATTTATGAAGAAAATAGTAATGTTATTAGCCTTGGTTGGAATTACCATGGCTTGCAACAATCAACCAGCCACCGACACCATCGAGGAAAAAGAGGAGAGCAGTGCCCTGAAAGCGATGAAGGAGGAGATTATGAGCATTCACGATACCGCAATGCTAAGAATGACTACCTCTAAACGCCTGATGGCCGAACTTAAGGAAGCCTGGCAGACTGAAGTTGACTCTATGCCCTATCAGCAGGCCTATCGCAACTTACGACAGGCCAATGACGATATGATGGAGTGGATGCGCAACTTTGAATTACCGGAGGGCGATGATGTAAAGGACGAAGAGCTGGAGGCTTACCTGCAGGAGGAACGCCGTGCCATTCAGGCGGTGGATCAAAATCTGAAGAAGGCGATTGAAGATGGGCAGGAACTGGTAAAAATGGAAAATGCTGAGGCTGAGGAAACAGCCACAGAAGGCCACGAGGGGCACCAGCACTAAAAACGCCAGCTAAGCAGCATTGCAGTGCCAAGGGCGGGGTTGATGCTCAGCCCTTGCGCTGTTTATAAATAGGAACGGTAGAACAAGCCTCCCCAAACATGATACTTTTAGCCAGCGGCCGCAGCTTGCCTACCAAACTCACATAGGCCTGGGGTGGTATCGGCAGGCTTCCACATCCCTTTATGATTAATCTTTGGCCCTCGTATTGGCTGAGGTCGACCCTGGCAATGGCTTCGTCAATCAGCAGGCTTTCCAGTCTCTCCGGGCTGCCATACACCACCTTTTTAGCAAAGGGTTGTAGTTCCACCGCCAGCAGCATATAGGCCCACTGAGGAATGATGGCGTCTTCCGAGCAGTCCAGCGACACGAAACAATCCTGGTACTGGCTCCAGTCGTGCTGCTTTACACTGGCGCGAAAATCCTTTTCGCGCAGTATTACTCCTTCAAAGAGCCAGGGGGCAATGTCGAGGTGGCGCCGCTCACCCCGGGGGTAGTAATCTTCCAGCGACAGGGTAATAAGGCCGCTGTTGGCCACCTTATTGGGGATCAGCTCTTCGCCGTTATCGATAGGGGGAATATTACTCATTGCGATTTCAGGTTTCAGTGCAAAATATAGGGTCGGGATTTACAGGAAGCCCAGCTCGAGTTTTGCTTCTTCGCTCATCATCTCCTTGTCCCAGGGGGGATCAAAGGTGAGTTCTACATCTACATCCTTTACATCTTTTACGCTGAGCGCGCGCTCACGCACTTCCTCGGGCAGTGATTCCGCTACCGGGCAGTTGGGCGATGTAAGTGTCATCAGGATTTTCACGTCGAGATCGGTGCTTACCTGCACATCGTAAATCAATCCCAGCTCATAAATATTTACCGGGATTTCGGGGTCATATATACTGCGGAGAACATCTACCACCTGTTCCCCCAGGGCTTGTAATTCTGCGTCTGTCATTTCTTTAGTTCAAAGTTCAAGGTTCAAGCTTTGGCATACAACTTCCGCCAGGCCTGTTAACTTTATCATCCATATTACCTGGCCTGCATGGCCAGGGCGTAGTATTTCATTTGTTTTACCATGCTGGCCAGGCCGTTGGCCCGGGTAGGGCTAAGGTGTTCTTTCAAACCTATCTGATCGATAAAGCTCATGTCAGCTGCAACGATGTCTTTAGGTTTCTGGCCGCTCAGTACTCTTATCATCAGGGCGATCAGACCCTTGGTAAGAATGGCATCACTATCAGCGGTATACAGTACTTTTTCACCGTCATTCTCGGCGTGCAGCCACACCTGGCTCTGGCAACCTTTAATCAGGTTTTCCTCCTTTTTGTACTGTTCGTCAATAAGGGGCAAATCCTTACCCAGCTCTATCAGGTATTCATACTTCTGCATCCAGTCGTCAAACATGCTAAACTCGTCTACGATGTCTTGCTGAATCTCTGCTATCTTCATGCTATTCAATTCGAATATTGCTGGCGGTGGTTAAATTGCCTTGCTGAGCCCTGGCATCAGCATTACCCCAGCATTTGTTCTACTTTTTTTAAGCCGTCAACCAGGCGGTCAATTTCTTCCCTGCTATTGTAAAAAGCAAAGCTGGCCCGCACGGTACCGGGTATGCCAAAGCGTTCCATAATAGGTTGGGTACAGTGGTGACCGGTGCGCACGGCTATACCCAGTTTATCCAAAATCATTCCGGCATCGTAGGGGTGAATATCGCCCAGCAAAAAGCTGATCACGCTGGCCTTATCGGCGGCGGTACCCACGATGCGCATATTATCAAATTCCAGCAAGCGCTCAGTGCCATACTTCAGCAGCTCGTGCTCATAGGCGGCAATATTATCCAGACCCAGCTGGTTGAGGTATTCGATAGCTGTACCCAGTACTATACCCCCGGCAATATTTGGGGTGCCGGCTTCAAATTTATGGGGCAGATCGGCGTAGGTAGTCTTTTCAAAAGTCACCGTTTTGATCATTTCACCACCACCCTGATAGGGAGGCAGCTCCTCCAGCAGTTTTTCCTTGCCATAGAGGATGCCCGTACCGGTAGGTCCAAAGGCCTTGTGTCCGCTGAACACATAAAAATCGGCATTGAGATCCTGTACATCCACTTTCATATGGGGAATGGCCTGGGCGCCATCAATAAGCACTAGCGCTCCCACCGCATGGGCTTGGGCTACCATTTCCTTTACGGGGTTTATAGTTCCCAAGGCATTAGAAACGTGGTTAAAGGCCACCACTTTGGTTTTTTCATTCAGGAGCTTGCTATACTCCTCTTGTACCAGTTCGCCGGCGTCATTGATGGGAATTATGCGCAAGCTGGCGCCCGTCCTTTCGCAGAGCATCTGCCAGGGCACAATATTGCTGTGATGTTCCAGGGCTGAAATAATCACTTCATCACCGGCTTTTACCATTCCCTGGGCCAGGCCGGCGGTTACGGTGTTGATGCCATCGGTGGTGCCTTTGGTGAAGAGCACCTCATGGATATACTCCGCATTAATATGTTTCCGTACTATTTCACGGCTTTTTTCGTAGGCATCGGTGGCCTGCTGGCTGAGGGTGTGTACGCCGCGATGGATATTGCTGTTGTAGCTTCCGTAATACTTACTGAGGGCGTTAATAACCACCTGCGGCTTTTGGGCAGTGGCGGCATTATCAAAATACACCAGGGGTTGACCATTTAGCTGCTGATGAAGGATAGGGAAGTCCTTCCGAATAGCTTCAATATCCCATACTGCCTGCTTCACTTCCGTCATCATTTCACTTATTTTCCAATCAGTTTTTTGGTACCAAGCCATAGCTTGCGAAACAAGCCATTGGGGTTTTCGTACATGTGCATGGTGGTGTGGTGGCGCAGCATGCTGCGGGTGTTGTAAAACTCGCGGAAGTGCATGCCGTCGCGATCGTCATGCCCCACCTTTTGAAACATGGCCATATTGCGGTTAGCTATACTCACCTGGCGATAATCTTTGCGGTTTTTGCGGATAAACTGCAACACCAGTTCAGTACTGCGCATCCAGGTGTCGTGAAAGAGCAGGTATCCTTCCTCCGCAACCAGAAAATCGGCGTAATAAAAGTCTACAAAAATGCCGTCAAACTTGTGATCACCATCGATAAAGATAAAGTCAAACTGTCTTTTATCCTTTACCATCTGTGGCAGCACGTTATGCGAAAAGTCGCGGATAAGGGTAAGCTTGTTCCCGTATCCCAGCTTATCAATATTATGCACCCCCAGGTTGTCGTAATGTTCCTGAAAGGGATCAATAGCCACATGTGGCCCTCCGGTGGCAGCCATTATATGCGAGGCGGAACGACCGTAGGCAAAGCCTATTTCGAGAGTGCTTTTTAGGCCTTTTTCACGGATAAAGTCGAATATGGTTTTGGCCTCCTCAGGCTTTACCGGGGTGGTGCTGTTTTCACCCGGCACCTCCAGGGCATCATTGATCGCTTGCAAATCTTTCATGATAGGCGAACCTCCTAAAGTTCAAAATCCAGGTTTACATTCAGTTTCTGGGCAATCTGCCGGTTGAGCTTTTTGCGCAGCTCGGCGATTTTCACATTGCGCAGGCCGTCATTGGCAAAGGCATACAACAAAAGGGCCTGGGCTTCCTTTTTGGGAATGCCACGTGCCTGCATATAAAACATGGCATCCTCTTCCAACTGACCTATGGTACAGCCGTGTGAGCATTGCACATCGTCGGCATAAATCTCCAGCTGCGGCTTGGTATCTACCGAAGCCTTGTCGGTGAGCAATACGTTGTTGTTTTGCTGAAAGGCATTGGTCTTCTGAGCGTGGGGGTGCACCATCACTTTGCCGTTGAACACACCGTGAGCATTGCCATCGAGAATGGTTTTATAAAGCTCATTACTATAGCAGTTGGCCGGCTTGTGGTCGGCCAGGGTGTGGTGATCCACCGTTTGACCATCACCAATTATGGTGATGCCATCCATAAAGGTTTCGGTATGCTCTTCCTTTAAAAAGAAGTTGAGGTTATTGCGGATGAACTTGTTGCCAAAGGAAAAGGTGCCTACCGATACATAGCTACCGCCAAATTGCTGCACCGAAGTGTTGTCAATCAGCGAAGCCTCATGGTTGTCATTCTGAATTTTGTAGTAATTCAGGCGGGCGTTGCGCTCGGCAAATACCTCGGTGGCGCTGTTGGTAAGTACCGGCATGGCACTGAGTGACTGATGGCGCTCCACCAGGGTTACCTCGGCATTTTCTTCCACTACCACCAGGTTGCGGGGCTGAAACATGGCTTCGTGCTCCTGTTCAGTGGTAAAGAAGATAATTTCCACCGGCTTTTCCACCACCTGATTTTTGCGAATGCGGATAAAAGCGCCCTCGCGTGCAAAGGCGGTATTGATAGCGGCCAGGGATTCATTTTGCGGCAAAGCCTTGTTGAAGTACTTTTCGGCCACGTCCGGAAAGCGGTTCAGCATGGCGCTGAAGGTGCAGATGTCAAATTTCTCGTGGGTGGTTTCGCTCAGCCAGGAGCTGAAGGCACCATCTACGAACACCAGCTTATAGGTGTCTACATCATTGAGAAAATAGCGCTTTACATCCTTGTAGTCGATGCCGTGCTCACCGTGGTGAAAAATGCGGTAATCGTGCTTGAGAATAGGCTTGAGATTGGTGTATTTCCACTCCTCGTCCCGCTTGCTGGGGAAGCCCATTTTTTCGAAGGTCTTAAAAGCTTCCTGCCGCACCCGGTGTACCGGCGTTTTGGCCTGGCCGTTAAGCTCGTTCTCAAAAACGATAAAGGATGATTCTAATTTATCTTTAAGTTGATCCACTTCAGCTTAAAATTTTAAGTGATTTAAAGGGCGCTGGCGTCTTCCTTCAGCCAGTCGTAACCTTTTTCTTCCAGTTCCAGGGCCAGGCTCTTATCGCCTGACTTCACAATCCTGCCATTTTGCAGCACGTGCACATAATCAGGGGTAATATAGTTGAGCAGGCGCTGGTAGTGGGTAATAAGCAATACCGCATTGTTCTTGGTTTTGAGCTTATTCACCCCATTGGCTACAATGCGCAGGGCGTCGATGTCGAGACCGGAGTCGGTTTCGTCAAGAATGGCCAGTTTGGGTTCCAGCATCGCCATCTGGAAGATTTCGTTGCGCTTTTTCTCGCCTCCTGAAAATCCTTCATTCAGCGAGCGGCTAAGAAAAGACTTGTCCATTTCCAACAGGCTCATCTTCTCGCGCATCTTCTTCAGCATCTCATTGGCCTTCATGGGCTCCATCCCTTGCGCCTTACGGGTTTCGTTAATGGCGGTTTTCAGGAAGTTGGTCACCGTAACCCCGGGAATCTCCACCGGGTACTGGAAGGAAAGGAAAATACCCTTATGAGCACGCTCATCCGGCTCGAGGTCGGACAGGTCCTCACCTTCAAAATCCATATGGCCCTGGGTGATGTCATAGTCTTCGCGCCCGGCAATTACAGATGACAGGGTACTCTTACCCGATCCATTGGGCCCCATTATAGCGTGCACTTCACCCGGCTTGATCTCCAGGTCAATTCCTTTCAAAATTTCGTTACCGTCGATCCCGGCATGCAGGTTTGAGATTTTTAACATTCTTTGGTTCAATGTTTAATGTTCAATGTTTAAAGTGAACTATCATTGCTGTAATCGGCAGAAGGCTCCATAAATTTCCATCCCTTCTGATCAGATTGACTCAGATAGTTCATCAGCGTGCTAATTCCCCTGCCTAGATTTTCGCAGGCGGTACGCTGGCTATTTAGTTCTTCTTCATTAATATATCCCCTGTCGTACATCCGGTACAACTGGGAGCGAAACTCTCCGGCCGAGGCCTTGGCGACCGAAAGAAATTGAATGAACTCCTTATTACCGTTGCGCTCAAAGCCCTCAGCAATATTGTCCATGGCAGAGCCGCTTGATGCATCTGCCTGGTTCTTCAGCTTAAAGTCAAATTTCAGCTCGGTGGCTAGTACAACAGTTTGAAACCATCTGCAAATCTCCCTGGCCTGTTGCCAGATTCTGAGATCCTCAAATCGTTCTACTGATGCCATACCTTGAGCTTTGAACTTTAAACCTTGAACCACTTACTCTATCCTACCGATCCCTCTAAACTGATGGCCAATAGCTTTTGGGCTTCCACCGCAAATTCCATTGGCAGCTGGTTAAGAACGTCCTTGCAGTATCCGTTTACGATCAGGGCAATGGCTTCCTCCTCGCCGATACCGCGTTGATTGCAGTAAAAAATCTGGTCTTCGCCAATTTTGCTGGTGGTGGCTTCGTGCTCCACCATGGCTGATTTGTTTTTGGTTTCGATGTAGGGAAAGGTGTGGGAGCCGCAGCTGCTGCCCATCAGCAGGGAGTCGCACTGCGAGAAGTTGCGCGCATTTTCGGCGCGGGGACCAATCCTTACCAGGCCACGGTAGCTACCGTTACTCTTACCGGCGCAGATACCCTTACTAATAATGGTACTCTTGGTGTTCTTGCCCAGGTGAATCATTTTAGTACCGGTGTCGGCCTGCTGGTAATTGTTGGTTACAGCCACCGAATAAAACTCACCGATGGAGTTTTCACCTTTCAGAATGCAGCTGGGGTATTTCCAGGTTACCGCGGAGCCGGTTTCCACCTGGGTCCAGCTGATCTTGGCATTGCGCTCGCAAATACCGCGCTTGGTTACGAAGTTGAAAACCCCGCCCTTGCCGTTTTTATCACCGGGATACCAGTTTTGTACGGTTGAATACTTGATTTCGGCATCGTCGAGGGCTACCAGCTCCACCACGGCAGCGTGCAGTTGATTTTCGTCGCGGGTAGGGGCGGTACAACCTTCCAGGTAGCTTACGTAGCTGCCCTCATCGGCCACCACCAGGGTGCGCTCAAACTGGCCGGTTCCGGCTTCGTTAATACGGAAATAGGTGCTGAGCTCCATCGGGCAGCGTACCCCTTTTGGGATGTAGCAAAAAGAACCATCGGTAAATACCGCCGAGTTGAGGGCCGCGTAGTAATTATCAGTTTTGGGAACCACTGTACCCAGGTACTTGCGCACCAGCTCCGGGTGTTCCTGAATGGCTTCTGAGATAGAGCAGAAAATAATGCCTTTCTCGGCCAGGGCCTTCTTAAAAGTGGTTTTCACTGAAACCGAGTCTACCACCACGTCCATAGCCACGCCGGTAAGTCGCTTTTGCTCTTCCACCGAAATTCCAAGTTTTTTGAAAGTGTCCAGCAGCTCGGGATCCACCTCATCGAGGCTGTCGAGCTGTTTCTTTTGCTTGGGAGCGGAGTAATAGGAGATGGCCTGCAGATCGGGCTCGGGGTAGGTGACATTAGGCCACTTGGGCTCGGTCATTTTCTGAAACTGTCGAAAGGCCTCCAGTCGCCATTCAGTGAGCCACTCCGGTTCATTCTTCTTGGCCGAGATAAAACGGATGGTCTCCTCATTTAGCCCGGGAGGGGCTTTGTCTGCTTCAATATTGGTGTAGAAGCCATATTTATATTCCGATCCGGTTACTTCTTCCAGTAACTGCTCTTCGCTCTTCATAAAGTCGTATTAGGGAATTATACCGCAAAGCTCTCACCACAGCCACAGGTGCGGGAAGCATTGGGGTTATTAAAACTAAATCCTTTGCCATTGAGGCCTCCCTGGTATTCGAGGGTGGTCCCTACCAGATACAGAAAGCTGCGCTTATCCACTAAAATGCGTACACCGCTATCCTCAAACATCTTATCGGTCTCCTTCATATTGGTATCCACGTCGAGATTGTACGACAAGCCGCTACAGCCTCCGCTGGTCACGCCTACACGGATGTACGACTCAGCGAGCTGATGGCCTTCCTCTTGCAGCAGGGCCTCCAGTTTCTTTCGCGCTGATTCAGAAACCTTTATCATCTTATTTGGAATTAATTTAAATTAATGCAAAGGTATGAAAGAAAGAGCATCCTGAAAATCCGGAGAAAAATATCCTGATATACCTATAGCAGCCCTTTATAAGTTCGCTGTCTTCCCCTTAAAAAACTACGGGTACAACGGCTCGGGGAATAGTTATATTTTTGGCTAGACCAACCCCATAACCTATAATTTTGAAGGCGATTGGCGCTCAAATTTTTTTAGCTGTACTGCTGCTGGCCGGTTGGGGCCTCAGCGCCCAGCCCTGTAAGCCCCAGGTAAACTGGAGCGATACCATTGCCTTCTGCCAGGGTAATGCCCTTACTCTTTCGGCCTATAATCCCAATTGCAACTATCTCTGGAATACGGGCGCCTCCACCGCCAGCATCACCATTACCACCTCCGGTACTTATTGGGTGTCGGTAACCAATAACTGTGGCAATACCCGTGATACCGTGTATGTGCACGTACAGCAGCCCCTCTTTCCCAACCTGGGGAATGACCGGGTGCTTTGCAGTGGCAGCAACCCTATTCTTAGCGTAGCCAGCCTGATTGAAACCAGCTACCTGTGGCAGGACGGGAGTACAAACAATACCTGCCCGGTGACTGCTTCAGGGCAATACCACGTTGCGGTTACTAATTCATGTGGCACTTTCAGGGATACAGTAAATATCAGCTACCTTCCCACACCGGCAGTTGATTTAGGCCCTGATGTTAATTACTGTAGTCCCTTCGCTAAAACACTAAGTGTAAACCCGGCCCTGGCGGGTAATGTAAGCTGGAGCAACGGTTCTAATGCCACTGCCATTACGGTAAGCAGCCCCGGCATCTATTGGGTTCAGGCCAGCAACAACTGCGGCAGCGATCGCGATACCGTGCAAATAAGCTACCAGCAAGGAAATCTTCTTGACATCGGTGATACAGCCTATAAGTGCATAAACGGTTTTGCCACCCTCCATAGTAATATTAGTGGGGGTAGTTATCAATGGAGCACGGGTGCCAGTACCGCCAGTATTTCGGTAGGCCAAACCGGCACCTACTGGTTAAAATATACGGACTCATGCGGCGTCTATTACGATTCGGTAGAGGTGGTGGTGGCGCCTGCCGCTGTGGCCGACCTGGGCCCTGACCGCCAGATTTGTAACAACCGGGGCCTGATCTTACAGGCCGGCAATCCGGGCAGTTCCTACCAGTGGAGCAATGGCAGTAGCGGGCCATTTATCACCGTTAGCGACAGTGGCTTTGTGTGGCTGGGAGTAAATAATGGCTGTGGCTGGGACTATGATACTATTGAGATTAGTCTCAAGCCTTTTCCCGATCCCGATATTGACGACACGGTATACTACTGCCTGGGCCAGAGTGTGCAGGTGGATGCAGGTGACTGGGGCCCGCAGAGCAGCTACCTTTGGAGCAATGGTTCCACTTCGCGGCGCCGCAATTTCAGTAGCGATGGCAGTCATTGGGTGCGGGTGGCCAATGACTGTGACACAGTGGTCAAAAACTTTTATACCAAAGGAGTTGCCAATAACTACTCGCTGGATCTGGGTAATGACACGGTGGTTTGCGCTACCGAGTTGCAGTTAAAGGCCGGCCTTCCTGCCAATGTATTTGACTTCTTGTGGAGCAACGGTTCCGACAAAAACAACATTAAGGTCACCGCCTCGGGCAGCTATTGGCTGGAGGCCAGCGGGCCATGCGGCACCCTTTACGACACTATTGAGATAATTATTCAAAGAGCGCCGGGCATTATTCCCAACCCTAATCTCAGTTTATGCCAGGGAGACAGCCTTATCATTTCCGCTCCCTATGTTGACTTCACCCATTACCTCTGGAGTACCGGTGATACCACCCACGAAATCACGGTTAAACAAAGTGGGTTTTACTACCTCATGAGCTATAATACCTGCGACACCCTGTTTGATACGGTGCAGGTTACAATGGCCAACGCCATTAATGTGGACCTGGGCCCTGACACCAGTTTTTGTGAACCTTATATCTATTACCTCGACATGAGCAATAAGGGGGCCGACTCCACCCGCTGGAGCACCGGTTCACGCAATGGCGGTCTGCCGGTATCGAAAAGTGGCACCTATTGGGTTACTCTTTACAATGCTTGTGGTGCCTTTAGCGATACGGTTAACATCACCGTAAACCCCTTGCCCAAGCCCAAACTAAAAAGTAAGGTGATTTGCGCTGGCAGTAGTGTAACCCTTGATGCGGGCCAACCCAATGTGCAGTCGTACCAGTGGAACACCGGCGCCACCGGTGCCAGCATTGTGGCGAGCCAGGATGGTTGGTACGTAGTGTCGATGTCCAATGGCTGTGGCACCGTAAAAGACTCCTGCTATCTAAGGGTTGATCAACCTTTGCAGCCCATTAATTTGGGTAACGACACTATCTTTTGCCAGGGCACATTGTTGCTCGATCCGGGTTATGTGGCCCATGCCAATTACCGCTGGCAGAATGGTTCCACCAGCCAAAAGTTATTGGTGACCAAAAGCGGAGGCTATAAGGTAACTGTAAGCAACGTCTGCAATACCGTGAGTGATAGCATTTATATCCTCATCACCGGGCCGCCTAAGCTGGTACTGGGTACTACCATTAAATTTTGTGGTGGCAGCACCCTTTATCTTAATGCCCAAAATCCCGGCAGCAGTTATTTGTGGAATACCGGTGATACCACTCAGAGCATCCCCATCAGCACCTCGGGCCGCTATTGGGTAACCATGGAAAATCCCTGCGGGCGACTTACCGACACGGTAGATGTGGAGGTTGACTTTCCCTTGCTCAATCTTGACCTGGGCCCTGACACCCTGATATGCCAGGGAATATTTCTCACCCTTGAAACCCAGTATAGCGGCGTGGATTATTTGTGGAATACCGGGGCTAAAACTGAGAAAATCACGGTAGATACCACCGGCTTATATTGGGTGAGGGTGAAAAACACCTGTGGCGAATGGTACGATTCCATCTTTGTTAAGGTTCAGGGCATGCCGGTGTTTGACCTGGGAGGGACCGGCTATCTCTGTAATATCGATGGCAAACTCACCATTGAAGGTCCGCCGGGCATGAAAAGTTACCACTGGAGTACCGGGCAGCAGGGTCGAAAAATCACGGTGGAGGATCCGGGCGACTTCTGGCTGGTGGTGTCCAATGAGTGTTTTCAATTTGCCGACACCCTTACGGTAATAGGTGAAGACCCCATTGCCCTTGATCTGGGTGCCGACACCGTGGTGTGTAATGGTAAACCATTGCTGCTCAATCCTGGTAATTACTCTTACCCCATGCGCTGGCAGGATGGTAAAATTGCCCCGCAAAGGGAGGTGAGCCAAAGTGGTCTATACTGGGTGGCGGCGAGCAACTCCTGTGGCAGCGACTTCGATACCATTGAGGTGGTCTTTACTGACCCCATTCCTGAGGGAATTTTCGACACCCTGGCCTGCAAGGGCGAGGAGACCTATTTTGATTTCCACGGACCGGGCGTTTCGGTGCTTTGGTTTGATGGTAATACGGCGCCGGCACGGAGCTTTAAGGAGGAGGGAATTTACAGCCTCAGCATAAGCAATCCCTGTGGTGTTTTTAACCGTCAGATATTTTTGACGCAGGGCAATTGTGAGTGCCCGGTGCATATCCCCAATGCTTTTACTCCTGATGGTGATGGCCTCAATGATAAGTTCCGCATCGGTTACGATTGCCGCTTCGCAAGCTATAGCATCCAGATTTTTGATCGCTGGGGCAAGCTGCTTTATGAAGGGAGCGATTACGACGATGGCTGGGACGGCATGATAGGAAAAAGGCCGGCGGCGGTGGGGGTGTATAATTACCGCGTGCAATATCAGTGGTTGGTAAAGGGGGTGCCTCGTGAAAATGAGCAAAGGGGAACGGTCACCCTGGTCCGTTAGTAGCAGGCCTGCTTTAAAAGTGTCGCTGTAGGCGCTGGCAGGTTTTGTAATTTTGCCACATGGCAGATCAAAAGCAGGAACAATTTACTTCCATCGATAAACTGGGTGAGTTTGGACTTATCCGGCATCTTACTGAAAACTTTCCCCTTCGCAATGCTTCATCCATAAAAGGTATTGGTGATGATTGTGCGGTGCTGGAGTACCTCGACAAGCACAGCGTGGTGACCTCTGATATGCTGGTGGAAGGGGTGCATTTTGACCTAACCTATATGCCGCCTCGTCACCTGGGTTATAAGGCCGCTATCGTAAACCTGTCTGACGTGTACGCCATGAATGCAGTACCCAAACAGATCCTGGTCAATATCGCCGTCTCAAACCGCTTTGGACTTGAATTTCTCGATGAGCTTTATGCCGGCATACGTACCGCTTGTGATATGTATGATGTGGACCTGGTGGGTGGTGATACCACTTCCTCCTACTCGGGCCTGATGATCAGTATTACCGCCATTGGAGAAGCGGAAGAAAAGGAGATCGTTTACCGGAACGGAGCCAAGGCCACAGACCTTATTGTGGTATCGGGTGACCTTGGTGGTGCCTATATGGGCTTGCAATTGCTGGAGCGTGAAAAGGAGGTTTTTAAAGCCAACCCTGATATGCAGCCCCAGTTGCAGGGCAACGAGTATGTATTGGGTCGCCAGCTGAAGCCGGAAGCACGGCGCGATATTGTTGAATTACTGGCGGAGCTGGAAGTAAAGCCTACCGCTATGATCGACATTTCCGATGGCTTGAGTTCGGAAATTATCCATCTCTGCAAAGGCAGCAAAACCGGTGCCCGCTTGCTGGAAGAAAAAATTCCCATCGATCCGACCGTATATAAGCTTTGTGAGGAGTTCAACCTCACTACCACCACTGTGGCACTTAATGGAGGAGAGGATTATGAATTGCTCTTTACCATGGATGTGAAAGACCACGAAAAGATTAAGGCCAATCCTAACCTCAGTGTAATTGGCTATATGACCGAAGAACAGGAGGGCATGAACCTGCTTACCCGCGATGATAAGCTGATGCCCCTGACTGCCCAGGGCTGGGATGCGCTGCTGGCCAAAGAGCAGGGTTAGTTTTGGTAGCTGGGATTGCTAAGTGTTAAAGTTTCAGTCGCTTGTAATATTGAAGATCACTCTTGAGTTATTTGGTTTCTAACCAATTGCTAAAAGATGATAACACGCATTTTTCTGCTGGCCCTGTTTTCCGGGTGTTTGACCTCTCTATGGGGTCAGGGCGAAAAGGGGACATTGACCCCCCTTAAGATTCAGGATTTTTACTTCCTGCCTTCGCTGCAATTTGCGAGCACCGGCCCCGCAGATTTAATGGCCTTTGATAAACTGGCCCCAGGCTCGGCAATCCTGTCGAGGAACTATTCGGATTATGTCAGCAGCGACTATAACCTCTATGCTAATTCCAATTTCCAGATTTCGATGGGGCTCGCTCTGCGCAATAGTGATAAGTCAGAGTATCGACAGAATATGCAGCTACAGATAGGAATGTCGCATACCTCGGCGCTGAACCTGAGCCAGGTCCGCTGGCGCGAAATACGCAAGCCCTATGACACCCTGCTTTCCCAGCAAACCGCAAATCGGCTCTACGTTGATTCGATTACTTCCCATTATGTCGATGCACAAAATGGCTCCGATAAGCTGAGTTTACAGGCGGCCCTTGTTTTTCGCAGTAATCCTGCGCTACGCTGGAGTATTTTCGGAGGCCTGGGGGTAAGTGGCGGTTTGTCTTACAACAGCTTCACCCACATTCATTACACCATGATTAATCGCACTGCCCTGGTGGATGAGACAGGTAGTGAGTATTTCGGCTATTACCCCGATGACCCGGACTTCTATCAGGAAGAAGAAATTTTTAGAAACAAGAGTAGCTTCAGCGGATCGGTTTACCTGCCTTTCGGAGTTGATTTTCGCATGGGGGAGAAAAGCGACTTACTGAAGCGGATGCATATTTATTCGGAGTTACGGCCGGGGATGGATTTTAGCAGGATTCCTGAGTATGGCTACAACACCCGAAGTTTCTTTCAATTCGGATTGGGGCTGTGCGTTTCAGCTTAAACTCCTGCTTCGCGAATAAACTTGCGAATTGCCGGCATAATAGTTTCAAAATCTTCCAGGTGGGCCATGTGACCGTTTTCGGTTACCAGGCCTTCTACCTGGCCCGCTTTAAATTGTTCCTCTAAGGTAGCAAAGCTGAAAACGGGATCATGCTGTGCGGCGATCAACAATACCTTATAAGGGGCGAAGTGCAGTAGTACTTCGCGATCGGGACGGATCTTCATACCCTCCAGGGCGGCAATAACCCCCTGTTTACTGGTCTTTAAAGCTTCCTGTTTTACTTCATTTACCTGCTCGCGCATCAGGCGCCGGTTTTTAGGCCGGAAAAGGTGGGGAATGGCGTTGCGGATAAAGCTCTTGTGATTTTCCTTAACCAGGGCAATGGCGCGATCGCGGTCATTTTTCTTTTGCGGGGAATCAGCGCGGCTGCTGCTGTTCATCATGATAAGCCCCCTTACCATTTCGGGATGCTGTTCGGCGAAGGCCAGCGCTACATAGCCCCCCATGGAGTGACCCATCAGGAAGGCTTTTTTCAGCTTTAAATGATCAAAGAGGGCCTTTACAACCTCCGCCATTTCTTCCATAGTATGGATGTAGCCAAGGTTGCCACTATGGCCATGTCCTGGCAGGTCCAGGCAGATTTTGCGAAATGACTTAGGGATAGCGGTGGCAATACCATCCCACATCTGCTGGTTTTCGAGGAAGCCGTGCAGAAAAATAATGGCAGGCCCCTGGCCGTTATCGCTAAAGGCAAAATCTACCTCCTTATGTCGAAAGAATTGCATGTTGAAAAGAGGGGAGCGCTTCAGCGCGCTCCCCTGCCTTAAAAAATTTAGGCGTTCATCGCTTCTTCAATTTCCTCCACTTCCTTGGGAATGCGGGCGGTCATATTGATATTGTCTTTTTCGCCAATCACAATATCATCCTCAATGCGAATGCCGATGCCTTCCTCAGGAAGGTAAATGCCGGGCTCGCAGGTAAAGGCATTGCCCACTTCCATCTTTTCGGTCCACAAACCGGCATCGTGCACGTCGAGGCCAATATAGTGAGAGGTGCCGTGCATAAAGTACTTTTTGTAAGCAGGCCAATCGGGATCCTGGTTCTTCACATCGGTTTTGTCCAACAGCCCTAGCTGCAGCAGCTCATCAGTCATGAGGTTACCCACTTCCTTATGATACTCGTGCAGCTGGTTGCCGGGGCGCAGCATATCAAGCGAGGCTTTTTGTACCCGCAACACCGCGTTGTACACTTGCTTCTGGCGATCAGTAAAACGGCCGTTTACCGGGAAGCAGCGGGTAACATCGGAGGCATAATTGGCATAAAAACAACCGCAGTCAAACAGTACCAGCTCGCCGTCCTTACACTCATCCTTATTTTCGAGGTAGTGCAATACGGTAGCGTTTACCCCGGAGGCGATAATGGGTTCGTACGAAAAGCCGGAGGCGCCGCTGCGCACGTATTCGTGTACAAATTCGGCTTCAAGCTCATATTCCATAATGCCCGGCTTCAAAACCTTTAAGATGCGGTTGAAGGCATTGGTGTTGATGGCGCTGGATTTTTGCAGCAGGTCGATCTCGACCTCAGATTTTACTGCCCGCAATTTGTGCATAATAGGCTGGGCGCGCTCGTATTCGTGCAGGGGGTATTTGGCCATGCACTCTTTGCGGAAGCGGTCATCGCGCGTTTCCACCTGGTGGCCCTTGCGCAGGTGCTCATTGGTGTTGAGGTACACGTGTTGGGCCTGGCTCATCACATCGGCAAAAACCTTGTCGAAATCTTTCAGCCAGTAGATGTTTTCCACGCCGGTAACGTCGGTGGCCTCCTCCTTACTGAGCTTGGCGCCTTCCCAGCGGGCAATTTCATCATTGGTTTCGGTAAGGAAGAGCATTTCACGATGCTTCTCCATATAGGCGTCAGGAAAAATAACCAGGATAGCTTCCTCCTGGTCTACCCCGCTGAGGTAGAAGAGGTCCTTGTTTTGCACAAATTTCATGGTGCCATCTGCGTTGGTAGGCATAATATCATTGGCGTTGAATACCGCCAGTGACCTTGGCTTCATCTCGCGGGCAAAGTTTTGACGATTGCGGATAAAAAGCTTGCGGTCTATTTTTTCGTATCTCATCGGTCTCTGTATTATTGTCAGGCAAAATTAGAAAGTTAATGGGCCCCGCCAAGGATTAGGGTAGCCTTTCTATAATCGTTCTAAATAAAGCGAAAGCTTAAAGAATAAGGCTTCAGCCCTTACTTTTGCAAAATTCAAAACTGAAAAAAGACGATATGGCAGATCAGTCAGGGATCTTAGGATCATCTATCGCCAAGAAATACTGGATGGCGCTTACCGGGTTCTTCCTCATCACCTTCCTGTTGGTGCATGTGGCCGGTAACCTACAGCTTCTCGACCTCTCGCAGGAGGGGCGTGATGCTTTCAACGAGTACACCGTGTTTATGACCACCTTCCCGGTGATTAAAGTGGTGTCTTACGTGCTTTATTTTTCCATTCTCTTTCATGCCATTGAGGGGCTGTGGCTTACCGCCCAGAATCGCAAGGCTCGCCCCAAGCGCTACAAAAGCTATCGTGCCGGTGAAACCAGCATGTGGTCTTCACGCAATATGGGCTTGCTCGGTACCGTAATCCTGGCTTTTATTATTCTCCACATGGGCCAGTTCTGGTACCAGTACAAATGGGGTGATATCGCCATGACCACTATCGACGGTGAGCAGGTAAAGGATATGTCTACTGTAGTGATTGCCACCTTTACCGATGGGGAGGTGGGACTGCTGTTCACCATTCTCTATGTAATTGCGCAAATCGCCATTGCCTTCCACCTCTGGCATGGCTTTGAGAGTGTTTTCCAGTCACTGGGTATCAGCTCTAAAAAGGTAAAGGCCTGGCAGGTAATCGGTCGCGCTTTTTCGGTGATTGTACCCCTGCTATTCGCCATTATCCCGGTTTACATTTATCTAAATGCTTAAGAAGTTATGAGTAACAAATTTGACGCGAAAGTTCCTGAAGGTTCACTGGAAAACAAATGGCGCACTCACAAGAGCAACATTAGACTGGTAAACCCGGCCAACAAAAGAAATATTGACGTAATCGTAATTGGTACCGGTTTGGCGGGAAGCTCCGCTGCTGCTTCACTGGCCGAAATGGGTTACAATGTAAAGGCATTTTGTTTCCAGGATTCCCCCCGCCGCGCGCACTCTATTGCCGCCCAGGGAGGTATCAATGCCGCTAAGAACTACCAGAACGACGGTGACTCGGTTTACCGTCTTTTCTACGATACTATTAAAGGGGGCGACTACCGCTCACGCGAGTCGAACGTTTACCGCCTTGCGGAGGTTTCCGCCAATATCATCGACCAGGCCGTGGCTCAGGGGGTGCCTTTTGCCCGCGACTACGGCGGTCAGCTTGACAACCGCTCTTTTGGCGGGGTGCAGGTAAGCCGTACCTTCTACGCCAAGGGGCAAACCGGTCAGCAACTGCTGCTGGGAGCCTATTCGGCACTAAGTCGCCAGATCTCCAAAGGCAAAGTGAAGATGTACAACCGTCACGAGATGATGGATATCGTAACCATCGATGGTAAGGCGCGCGGCATCATTGCCCGTAACCTGGTAACCGGTGAAATTGAAAGACACGGTGCCCACGCGGTACTGCTGTGCTCGGGTGGTTATGGCAACGTATTCTACCTTTCCACCAACGCCATGGGCTCTAATGGCTCGGCGGCCTGGAAGGCTCATAAGCGCGGAGCGGCCTTTGCCAATCCTTGCTACACACAGATTCACCCAACCTGTATCCCTGTGTCAGGTGACTACCAAAGCAAGCTTACCCTTATGAGTGAGTCACTGCGAAACGACGGCCGCATCTGGGTACCCAAGACTAAGGAAGATGCGGAGAAAATCCGCAAAGGTGAACTGAAGCCTACCGACCTGAGTGAGGAGCAAAGAGACTACTACCTCGAAAGAAGATACCCCAGCTTTGGTAACCTGGTGCCGCGTGACGTGGCTTCAAGGGCTGCCAAGGAACGCTGCGATGCCGGCTTTGGTGTGAACTCCACCGGCCAGGCGGTATACCTCGACTTTGCCTCAGCTATTACCCGTTACGGTAAAACCGAAGCCACGGTACAGGGTATTGATAATCCCAGCGAGGAAAAGATTGAAGAACTCGGTAAAGGAGTGGTGGCCGCCAAGTACGGTAACCTCTTTGAGATGTACGAAAAAATTACCGACGACAATCCCTACGAAACCCCTATGATGATCTACCCGGCGGTGCACTACACCATGGGCGGCATCTGGGTAGACTATAACCTGATGACCACTGTACCCGGACTTTATGCCCTGGGTGAGGCTAACTTCTCTGATCACGGTGCCAACCGCCTCGGTGCTTCGGCCCTGATGCAGGGACTGGCCGACGGTTACTTTGTGATACCTTACACTGTAGGTGATTATCTGGCCGACGAGATCCGTACCGGTCCTATCGATACTGATCATGCCGAATTTGCCAAGGTGGAGGCTGAAGTGAAAGATACCCTCAACCGCCTGATGAATTCAGAAGGCAAAAAGCATTCGGTGGACCACTACCACAAGAAGCTTGGTAAGATCATGTGGGAGAAGTGCGGTATGAGCCGTAACGCCGAAGGGCTGAAAGAAGCCATACAGGAGATCCGCGCCCTGCGCGAGGAGTTCTGGCAAAACGTGAAGATCCCCGGTGGTATGAACGAAATGAACCCTGAGCTGGATAAGGCCGGTCGGGTGGCCGACTTTATGGAGCTGGGTGAGCTGATGTGTAAAGACGCACTGGAGCGCGGTGAGTCAGCTGGTGGCCACTTCCGGGAGGAGTACCAGACTGAGGAAGGTGAGGCCCTGCGTCGCGATGAGGAGTTTGCCTACGTGGCTGCCTGGGAATACCAGGGCGACCCCGGCGAAGCTACCCTGCACAAGGAGGAACTGAAGTTCGAAAACGTTGAATTAAAAACCAGAAGTTATAAGTAATTCAGGGCTGAGGCCCGGGATGAAACTGGTATTAAGATAAACAACCCCAAGTATGAAATTAACACTGAAGGTTTGGCGTCAGCCTAATGCACAAGCAAAAGGAAATCTGGAAACTTACCAGCTTGACGACGTAAGCTCACATATGTCCTTCCTCGAGATGATGGACGTTCTCAATGAGCAATTGGTAGCTAAAGGTGAGGAGCCGGTAGCATTTGACCACGACTGCCGCGAAGGGATCTGCGGGAGCTGCGACATGATGATCAATGGCCGTGCTCACGGGCCTGAAAAGGCCACTACCGCCTGCCAGCTGCATATGCGCAAGTTTAAGGATGGCGATACTATTTACGTGGAACCCTGGAGAGCTCGTGCTTTCCCGGTGGTGAAGGATCTGGTGGTAGACCGCTCCGCTTTCGACCGCATTGTAGAAGCCGGCGGTTATATTTCAGTAAATACCTCGGGCAACACCCTTGATGCAAATGCTATTCCTGTACCTAAGGACAATGCCGATAAATCATTTAATGCGGCCACCTGCATCAGCTGTGGTGCCTGCGTAGCGGCCTGTCCTAACGCTTCGGCCATGCTGTTTGTAGGTGCTCAGGTGTCAAAATATGCCCTGCTGCCTCAGGGCCGGGTAGAGGCCAAGGACCGCGTGCAGAATATGGTGAAGCAAATGGATATCGAAGGCTTTGGCAACTGTTCTAACGTGGGTGCCTGTGCGGAAGAATGTCCCAAGGAGATTTCCCTGGAAAATATTGCCCGCATGAACCGCGAGTACCTTTCTGCGAAAGTGTCGCGCTAAGCGAAAAACATAATTTAAATTTGGGGGAGCCCCGGTGCAGTGCATCGGGGCTTTTTTATGCCTGCACCCCCGCAACCGTTATGAGAGCGAAGGCTTAGCTTTTATCAGCGCATAAAATTGCCCATTATGATCTTAATCATGTGTTAGGACAATTGCATTGGTCACCTTGCGGGCTCTACGCACAACAGACTTATATGCACCAATTTTATATTCCGGTAATGGGATTGTCCTTTACGGTAGATAGTCCCCTCAAGGTGGCAGCTTTTGGAATAGCCTCAGCCGTATCCCTGGGTAGCGATGCGCTATTGGAGGACATGCGGGCTTATTATTCCAACAAATTTAAGCTCCAATACAACCCTATTTCCACCAAGGAGGAGGATTACCGTGCCCGCCGGATCACTGCTTACCTCAATATGCTTTCTGGGCTGGTAAAACAAAAGTTTGAGGAACTAAGGAGATCGTCGCTGCAAGCTGATAGCGACCTGACCAGGTATCTCGATATGCTGCCCAAGGCCCATCCGCTGAAAGCCCTCTACTTCAGTCTTCGCAGCGCCGGGGAGAGTGAAAGACCGGCTATCGAACAAGGAATCAGAAATGCTATTGAGCCTGGCTCTGTTGACGTGAATATCATGACGAAGCTCAATAAGCCTGGCTTTGACAGCAAAGGGAATAAGCTGCCCGGTGAGTATGCCGATGCCCTGGCCGCCCTAAGGGGGTATGCCCGCAGTGAACTGACAAGTGCTATTATTTTTTCGGCCGGATTTAATGCCAGACTGTATTCCTACCTGGAGCAGTTTGATGATTTCTATCCCGATGCCAGGGGCTTTATCAGGAAAAAGGTGATCCTGAAAGTGAGCGATTACCGCTCGGCAATCATCCAGGGGAAGTTTTTGGCTAAGAAAGGGATCTGGGTGTCAGAGTTCAGGGTGGAATCAGGATTAAACTGTGGTGGACACGCCTTTGCTACTGATGGCATACTGATGGGACCTATCCTTCGTGAGTTTCAGAATAATCGCATGCGACTGCAGGAAGAACTTTTTGCCCTCTGTAAGCCGGTGTGGGATAAAAGGAATCCCGGCCAATCCTTTGAACGGCCTGAGCTGCGCTTAACCGTGCAGGGGGGCATTGGCACCGGTGAGGAACATCGGTTTTTGATGGATCACTACGGGGTGGATGCCACCGGTTGGGGTACGCCTTTCTTATTGGTACCCGAGGCAACCACGGTTGACAGCAGTACCTTAGAAAAGTTAATGGCCGCAACGGCGAAGGACTTGTACCTGAGCAAATCCTCTCCGCTTGGGGTGCCCTTCAATAACCTGCGCGGTTCAGATAGCGAGCGACAGCGTGAAGCACGGATGGTGAAAAACCGTCCCGGCAGTCCCTGTCTTAAAAAGTATCTGGTATCCAATACCGAGTTTACCACGGAGCCCATTTGTACGGCTTCACGACAGTATCAACATCTCAAGTTAAAGCAGCTACGCGAAGAGGCTTTATCGGAAGATGAATTTCGGACGGCAGCGGATGAAGTGGTGCTAAAGTCGTGCCTGTGTGAAGATTTAGCGGCTACTGCCTATGTGGATTATGACATAAAGCCAAAGTTGAAACCCGCTTCTTCTATTTGTCCCGGGCCAAACCTGGCCTTTTTTTCAGGCCAGTACTCGCTGCGGGAAATGATCGCCAATATCTACGGGGAGGCCCCAGCCCTTACCCCCGCCACTCGACCGCATGTTTTTATTAATGAGCTGAAGTTGTATATCGATTACCTGCACGACCAGTGGTCTGAGTTTGGCCGGGAGATACAAGAAAAGAAAGAGGCCTATCTGCAATCCTTCAGGTTAAACCTGGAGAAAGGCATTCAATACTATCGGGAACTGGCTCCTACCATCAATTCAAGCTCTTTCAGCACTGATCTTGAAGGGCTGACCCGGCAATTGCAGGATGTGGGTGCTAAGCCTATCGAATTACTGACTGAAGTGTGACGATGTTGCCGGTTTTGAGCGCTTGTATTGACAGCGACTGTCAGGTTGCTGAGGTAGTTCCGAAATCCGTGAAACGAATGGATAGGGGGTAAAAAAAGAGCGCCCCGGAATGCTCCGGGGCGCTTGCTTTTCTTAACAAAGGTTGGTCTTTGTAGATTACTAACCCTATTTCCCTATAAATGAAGAACCCTGTTAAGTCCTTCTAAATTAGTTAAAAAAATTTAACGTCCAAATTACGGCCAACAAAAAAGCGCCCCGATACCTCGGGGCGCTTTTACGAAAACTAAAACATAAAAATGAAAAAACTTGTACGCTCTTCCAGTCGTAAAGATAATACAAAAGAAAGAGCTTTGCCAAAAAGCGAGAACATGATAGTCTGGCTCTATCATCAGGGGTCTCATGATAGTTTAATATGGAGGTCCCAAACTTGTTTGCTCAGACCTCCGGGCTTATCTTTGACCATAGCATTGGGGCACTACCTAAGCCCCGTTGCATTTCGAAGTTTTAATTAGGTGTTATTTGGTTAGTAATCTTGAGAAGGCTCCGGTGGGAGCCTTTTCTGCTTAAAGTATTGCTTATGGCCGATTTCCGACTTACCCTGGTTCAGCCCAACCTGGTTTGGGAGAATCCTGATGCCAATTTTAAAAAGATTTCCGCCCTGCTGGCTGATAAGCCAAAGACGGATCTGATTCTCCTGCCTGAGATGTTTCCCACTGGCTTCAGTATGAACCCCGCCCAGAATTTTGAAGAGGACCATGGTCCGGCGCTGCGATATATGCAGGAGCTGGCTGCAGAGCACAATGCTGCGGTCAGTGGCAGTGTGATTGTGAAAGAAGGTGAAAACTATTACAACCGCCTGTATTTTGTTTGGCCGGAAGGGCGGTATAGGCACTATGACAAAAGGCATCTCTTTAGCTATGCGGGTGAGGAAAAGGTATACAATGCCGGCGAGCAGCATTTGCTGGTGGAGCACCGGGGCTGGAAGCTCATGCCCCTGATTTGTTATGACCTGCGCTTTCCGGTTTGGTGCCGAAATACCGCTGCAGTAGACCTGCAGTTTTATGTGGCCAATTGGCCCGAGCGACGGGCCACGGCCTGGAAATCCCTGCTGAAGGCCCGCGCCATCGAAAATATGTGCGTGGTGGCGGGGCTCAACCGCGTCGGTGCCGATGCCAATGAGGTAGAGCACTCGGGCGACTCAATGGTTTTTGATGAATTGGGTGAGCCACTCTTAGAACTTAGCCCCTCTGTGGAAGAGTGTGCCACGGTGGTACTGGATCAGGAAAAGCTGCGCAAAAGCCGCGAGCGTTTTCGCTTTCTCGATGACCGTGATCACTTCACTTTTTTACGGCCCTGACCCGTTTCCTGTGGCTTGAGGTTTTTTTCCTTAGCGTCCTCCTTACTGTCTTTAGGTTCCGGCCTTTTCAGGGGAGCATCGAGCTTGGCAATCCATTCCAATTCCAGGTCCCAGTTCGCGCGAACCTCAATAGTCTCCTGATAGCTGAAGATCCGTTCAGGCTGACGGCGCTCCATGAAATTTCCAGGTGACCATTCGCCATCGCCATTTCGGTCAACAATAAGTTCGGCAGTATAAGCTCCCGGTTGCTGGCTTTTCATCTGCACCTTAACGCTGTCCCTGAATTCACGCCGTATTATCTCACGTCCTTTGTTTCCCCTGATCACCAGCACCAGTGCGTGCGGTGAGGCGGCCTTTACCTTAAAATCCACATTGCCCAGATCCTCACGGCTCAGGGTTTTTACCTCCATGGCTATGGTGTCCTCCAGTTTGGCAAAGGGAGACGATACCGCTGAAGGCGGAATCATCAGCCGGTATTTTTTGGCCGGCTGAGAGGGCCGTAGTTTCAGTATAAGGGGTCCGGCGGTGGTATCTTCCTCCAGACTTACGGATAGGGTGTCTTTACTGCTGTAAACGGCAATGGCATCTGCGGCCAGTGAATCGAGAGGGAAATTGCTTTTGAGTACAATGGGGTCGAAAATGCGAATTTCATGGCGCATCGCTTTCAGCTTCAATTCCGGAGTGTTCATTTCGCGCAGGTTTACCACCACGGTATCACTACCGAGGCTGGCTTCGCTGTAAATTAAGCGCAGGCTGTCGGTAAGGAAGGGTTGGAACCAGAAGTTGATAGTATCCCTCTTATTGTTGAAGTTACTGAAGTACCGGCTTAAGCGTTGCGGGGCGAGGGGGTTCAGGCTGAACTCCTCTACCGGCCTGCTGAACGTTAACTGAATGTGACCGGGATTCAGCATCCTGGCCCCTTTAAAGCGTCGGCTGGGCAGTGGCTCCGACGCCTGTAGCAGGAGCTCCTCCATTTCCGGTTTGGTTTTGATGATTTCGGAGTGAAAAGCAATTTTTTCATTGCCATTGCTGAGCTTGAAATTACCGCGGGCATCTTTAAAGGCTATCAGCAGAAATTCACCATACTTCATGTAGTTGATATCAAAATGCCCCTCTTCATCGGTATATGCGTAATAGGTCGGTAGCTTTTTAAAGGGCAGGGAGTCGTTGCTGAGGGTGTCGGCAGTTTCATAAAGAGCCACCAGCAGCTTTTCCTCCGGTTGGCTGTTTAAGGCATTGATGACATGCCCCGCAATCTGGAGGCTGTCGATAAAATCGCCGGTACTGAAAATGTACTTAAAGTCAGTATTCTCATTGTTTTCCCTGATATCGGTAATGGAGCTGCCAAAGGAAATGGTGTAGGTAGTTTGTTTGCGCAGGCTGTCTTTCCAGCTGATGATAATCTCCCGGCCACGGGCATTAATGGTCGGCGGTTCCTCGAGGGGTGGGCTGAAGTTGATTTGCTTGTTTCCCCCTTTCAGGTTTATGTATTCATCAAAGAGCAGTCTTACCCGGTTGCCGCTGAAGTTGGTGGTGAGATTAGCGGGATAGGATGTGTCCAGCACCGGCGCGATGGTATCGCGTGGCCCCCCTCCGGGGGAGGAGCGGGTGGCGCATGAGCTGAGGAGGAGTTCAGCTGTCAGCAGGTATCCGAAAAGCAAAAGAAAGACAGCAAGTAATGATTGGCGCATTGGCAAAAAGGCAGTTTAAAGGTGTAAGCTCAGGAAAATATGTGCCAAAAATAGGCTGAACTTTCAGGATATACCTTATCGGGTGGAGATATCTGCAAGTCAACGGGCAATAGCCAGGGTAAGGAGGGAAACGCGGCAGCCGGGAACCTGCAAAAGCTTATCGGCGGAAGCTTCCACAGTGGAGCCGGTGGTGATAACGTCATCAATAAGCAGCAGATGGCGCTGTCTCAGCTCGTCCGGCCGGTTTAGCCTGAAGATGCTCTCTACATTGCGCCAGCGGGCAAAGCGCGATTTACGGGTTTGGCTTTGGCTGTGTGTTTGCCGCAGCAGGTGCTCGCCTGATAGGGGAATGCCGCTCACTTCACTCACGCCCCGGGCGATTACTTCACTTTGGTTATAGCCCCGGCTTTTTAACTTTTTGGGGTGTAAGGGAATAGGAATTAAGAGATCGATGTTATCGAAAAAACCGCAAGGGAGAACTTCGAGGCTAAGCAGTGTGGCCAGCCGCAGGCCTATTTCAGGTCGGTTGCGGTATTTAAAGCTATGCATAATGCGCTGTACCTGACCCCCTTTTTCAAAGTTGAGAAAGGCCATGGCCTTTTCTAATTTACAGCGACCATAAAAGAGTTGCAGTACCGGATTGTCAGCTACCCGCTGGTAGCCGGTGCGGGGAAGCTCAGCCAGGCAGGGGGTGCAGAGGAGGTTTTCGTTTTTTACCAGCGGTTGCTGACAGCCTGCACAGGCTTCGGGATAAAACACATCCACCAAATCGTGTAAAAAACTACTTTTGAAAATCACGGTTAAGCTTTATTTAAAAATACGGCATTTTCAATGGCAACCCCAACCAAAAAGACGGTCAAGGCCCTCGCTACTCTCATTGTCATCTGTTTTATCGGGCTGGTAGTCACCAGTTTTATGTTAGTTAAGAACCATAGCAAGCTGCGGGAGCTGCGCTCACAGAAAAAGGTGCTGATTGAGCAATTAGCCGAAGAAGTATTGGCAAGGCAAAGGCTGCAGAAGCACCTCGACAGTTTAGTGCAGCAAAAAAAAGTGGCAACTTCTACTGTTGAAGATAGCAGCACCCTGGTGGAGCTTATCCCGAAAGGGGAGCGTTAGAAAAAGGCCTTTACCTCCAGGTTGCCATTGTGGATAGGCCGTACTCCCGGGCTTACCCTGCCGCTGTAGTTCAAGCTCAATAAAATATTCTTGCGGATACTACGCTGCAATATCAGCCCCCAGGTGCCATTGTCACCCGGGCGCAGCTCACGCAGCATCTCAAATCCGGCCGGGCTGTTGCGCTCACCTTCAAAATCATTTTTAATGTAGTTGAGGTTGAGCTGAGCCGATATTTTTTCGGCATTGTTGTATTTCAGCTCCAGGCCGGCTTTTTGGCTGAATAACTGGTTGCTGATCTCTCCACTGCTCAATTGCTGATCCCAAGCATAGCTTGCGCTTAAAATAAAGCTTAGGCTGGTTTGGTAGCTAAGGGAATAGCGGTTGCTAAGCTGGTCGATGCTAAAATTGCGGCTTTCAAAGTTGCCGGAAATATTGCGTTTGTCCTGCCAGGAGGCCTCGGCCTGGGCCAGCAGTGGCTCTGCTATCTGGTAGCGCCCGCTCAGCTCATGCTCTTCCACTTGTCTCTGTTCAACCCCAAAACTGAGGAGGTTGCGATTGTCGGTTTTGCGATAGGTGTAATGCCCGCCAAAGTGGGTACTGCTGCGGTTGAAAAAGAGGCTGCTTCTGAAGTTGTTATTGAGGGCTACAATTAATGAATCGTCGGCCACCTCTTTAAAGGGGTTTATGGTGTTGGCATACCCCTGCAGCAGGGTTTTGCGATCGAGCTGATAATTTAGGAGTAGTGAAAAACGGCGGCTTACCGCCTTCCAGTTGTCCTGGCTTGCCCAGCTGTTGGGAGCGTTAATGCTAAGGGTTTCACTGAATTTCTGAATGCTGGTTCTGACATATTCATTGGTGGGGGCAAAAATGCGAATGTAGCGCGCCAGGTCAGGGGTAGGGGCCACCTCAAATTCACTGAGCTCTTTGATGCCGTTGCCATTGTAATCGGTGTGGGTGTAAGTGCCGGTGCCGGGCGGAACCTCTACATAGCTAAAGCTGCGACGGGCCTCGGTGCCGCTGCCGGTTTCGTAAAAGCTGCTGCTGGTGATAGCGTTTTTGAAGAAGCGCTGCAGGTAATTGAGTCGTAGCGTAGTGGTCTTCTCCAGCGGCTGTTCCTCAGCTTGCAATCTTTTTAATTGCCGCAGATTGACAGCAGCTTGCAGCTGGCTGTTAAAGCTGGTCTTCAGCGATGTTCGCAATCGATAAGCTCTGGCGCGGGCAAACTGCTGCATCTCACCCAGGCGGGCAGTATCGTCATAGCGTTCCATATAGCTGATCTCGCTAAAATTGCCGGCACTGTCGCCCACTCCGCTAAAGACCTCGTATTCTATAAAATTGTAGCTGCGGGCCAGGAGTGTGTCTCCCGCTGCCGCCCGTTGCTGATTCCATTCCCCCTGGCTTCGCAAGCCAGTCCACCATTTTTCAGTGAGCATCAGCCGGTATTCACCCTGCTCGCGCGCAAAGCGACTCCGGCTGGCACTGTCGGAAGCATTTAGCAGGCTCAGGCCCAGCCGCAGCAGCTGCTTGTTATTTTTCAGTTTAAAGTTAAGGGCGTTTTTAAAACCACTGAAGTCATTAGCCTGCAGCCAGTCCGTGGTAGTGCCCAGCTGCCAGTTGTGTTGGCTAAAACCAAGGTTTACGCCAGCCAGCTGCAAACCTTCATTGTAATTCAAGGGCAGGTTCCAGTCACGGGCAAATTCCACCCGCCTTATCCTTTCGATGGTAGTGAAATTGTTTTGGTTGAATTCATAATTGACCCCGGCCGATAAGAGGCCCTGCGCGAGGCTGTCGCTAAAAGCATAGGACAGGCTACCGGCCCCCCCCTCATCATCTGCTTCGTCAAGATCAGAAAAGAGATTAAGGTCGTTTTTGCTGGCCGCCAACTCCAGCCTGAGCTGGTGCTTTTCGCCGATACTGGCCTGGCTTTGCAAGGACAAAATCTGCAAGCGGTTAGGGGCTACCAGCTGGCGCACGGGGCTGTAATTTCCCTGCGGAACCCCGTTTATCGGCGCTATCCAGCGAAATACCCGGCCGTTGGCATCGTTGCGGTCGAGCCGGTAATTGCCCCTGTTGTTGCCTACCGGGGCAAAGGAAGCCTGGTAGAGCTGCCGGCTGGAGTCTACCGAATAAACCAATACTGAATCATAACCGAGACTATCCCTTAACTCATAAAGCACCCGGTCATCAGCGAAGGCGCTCGGGGAGATGGTACTTACCACTGCCTGATTCAGCCGGTCTCCGGCCGCGGACAACACCTGTTTGTCGTCATTGCTAAGATCCTGAAGCAGCGGTTGATTTTTACTGTCCTGCTCGCTGTAATATTGTACACTGGTATTAATGTTATCGCTAACGAGGCCGCCACTGCCAAAAAATACCGAGCGCAGATAATTCTGTTCGGTGTATTGAAATTCCACCACCACCCTCCTTTCACGTGTCATGGGTTGCAGGGCGGTAAAAGTGATTTCACCGGCATTGTAATCAATGGTATAATCGTACTGCTGGCCCCGTTTCATGAGGATGCCGTCTACATAAACCCGTTCTGAGCCTGAGATAATAATGATGTACTGTTCATTGTTATTACCTCTCAGTTTGTAGGGCCCCTGATTGCCCTCCCCGGCCATAAAGCGGTTGCGGGCAAAGCGACCCCGGGCGATACCCCCCTGGAGTTGCAGGGGCATAAGGTTGTCACCGGCGGGAAAATTGGTGAAAATTCCCGCTCCACTGATGCGTTTATCGAATTGCAGAAAGCGGTGGCCGGCATTGCTCATGCTGTAATCACCGGCGCGCAGCAGGCCAAAGTCGGGATTTTCGAGCTCCATGTACACGCGATCAAATTCACGCAGTTGCTGGGTGTAACCATCGCTCTGGACCGGAATATTGTTGTCGGTAATACTGGCACGCAGGGTGGTAGAGGGGGAGATATTGCCACTGAGCTGCAGGTTGAGGTCACTGTTGAGCACGGCATCCTGGTTGTTGCCTACACTGATGCCACGGCTGATGCTGCCGGCGGAGGTGAGGCCGCGAAAGGGCTTAAACTCATTGTTGTCTGCCGCCTGATAATTGGGGGCGCTAAAGGCCTGCTCGTCGGGGAGGAGCAGGCTGGTATCTTTGTGCTGAAAGCGCTGGTGTAAGGGGAATTCCAACACCCGGTAGCTGAGAATAAGGGTGTCAGAGTGACGCTCACTGAGTTCCAGCCAGCTTACCGGACGGCGGTGAAAAATGTAGCCCGGGTAAACCGTGTCGCCGGCAAGGTTACGGAAGCTTAGCGAGGGTGGATATACGGCCAGGCTATCGGCAAAGATGGAATCATGCCGGGGCAGTACCAGGCGCTCGCGCCGGAGCTCCCATAGCAAACTATCGCTTTGACTAAAGCTGCTGAACGGCAGGGCAATACCCAGGATGAACAAGAATATGCCCCTCAATCCCACAATACTTTTTCAAAATTCACTGCTAATTTCAACATTTGTGCTGGCTTAGAAACGCCAAAAATGCCGGTTTACACATAATTGAGCGCCAAGATCACGGGCTTTTTCGGCCGGAACTAACAGATTTATAAGTATGAAGATAATATCCTATAACGTAAACGGGATTCGGGCCGCTACCCGCAAGGGTTTGTTTGATTGGCTTAAAGCGGCAGACCCGGATGTGCTCCTTCTCCAGGAAACCAAGGCCATGCCTGAGCAGGTGGATCACGAGTTGATTGAGCAGGCCGGCTATAAGGCCTATTTCAACAGCGCCGAACGCAAAGGCTACAGCGGTGTGGCCATCTTTAGCAAGGTGGAGCCTGACCAGGTAGTGGTGGGCAGTGGCATTGACTATGCCGATGTGGAAGGCCGGGTGCTGCGGGCTGATTTCGGTGACATTTCGGTAATGAGCATTTATGTGCCCAAAGGTGAGGTAGGCAGTCCCCGCCTTGATTTTAAGATGGACTTTCTCAGCGAATTCCGTCAGAAAATGGCGGCGCTTCTGCTGGAACGCCCCAAGCTGGTTATCGGCGGGGATTTCAACATTTGTCACAAGCCGATCGATATCCACGACCCGGTAAAACTGAGCAAGGTGAGTGGTTTTCTGCCCATGGAGCGGGAGTGGGTAAGCGAATTTCTCGACACCGGCTTTATTGACTCTTTTCGCTATTTCAACCAGGAACCCGGCAATTATAGCTGGTGGAGCTATCGCGCCAATGCCCGCGCCCGCAACAAAGGCTGGCGGCTCGATTACAACATGGTTTCAGAGGCCCTTGAACAGCAGCTAAGCCGTGCCGCTATCCTGCCTGAGGCCCATCATTCTGACCACTGTCCGGTATTGGTGGAGCTCACAACCTAAGTTAAATCAACAGTAGGGACTGGATAATTTTTTTGACAGCACTGCGCAGCTGCGGTGTTGCCGCCTACCTTAGTCTCTACATTTATTATGTTTTAAAATGAAGAAACTCATAATGGGAATGCTGGCTGTGGCCACGCTTTCCTCCTGCGTAAGCAGTAAAATACACCAGGAACTGCAAGCTAAATACCGCGAGCTGGACGAGCAAAATGTGGCTCTTCGTAAGGAGAATGACGAGCTGAAATCAGATCTTGGTCAGGCTCAGGATCGCCTCAACCGCCTCGAAAAGGATTTGGCCCGCGCTGCTGAGGATACCACCACCATGGGGCGCAAGTATCGCTCGCTGCAAAACAAATACCGCGAACTCAATAAAAACTATGAGTTCCTGCTGGAGAATAACAATGCCTTGATGGCCAGTAACCAGGCTGAAAATCAAAAGCTTATTAAGAAGCTCAATACCCTGCAGCTTGAGTTGCAGGCCAAAGAGGATTCGCTGGCTTCAGAGCAGGATAAACTCGATTATCTCAGCACTGAATTACAGAAGCGCGAAGCACGGGTTTATGAACTTGAGTCGCTTATCGCCCAGCAGGAAAGCAAGGTGAATGAAGTGCGTAAAAAGCTGAAGGATGCCCTCTTTAATTTCGAGGGCAAAGGCCTGAGTGTAGAGCAGCGCAACGGAAAGGTATATGTGTCACTCGAAAACAGCCTGCTGTTTCCCAGTGGCAGCTGGAATGTGCAGTCACGTGGCAAGGAAGCCCTTGATGAACTGGCCAAAGTGCTTGCATCTAATAAAGATCTCAATGTACTGGTAGAAGGCCATACCGATAGCGATGCCTTTAACGGCAGCACCGCCATTAAGGACAACTGGGACCTCAGTGTGATGCGTGCCACCTCTATCGTCAAAATTCTTACTGACAACCCCGGGGTTGACCCCCAGCGTATCACGGCGGCCGGGCGCAGCGAATACCTGCCCATTGCCAGCAACGAAACCAGGGAAGGCAAGGCCAAAAACCGCCGCACCGAAATTATTATCACCCCCAACCTCGACGAACTGATGCAGGTACTGGGTGAGGCAAACCCTTAATTAAAGGCAGAAGCCCGAAAATAAAAAACCCCGGTCCAGGCCGGGGTTTTCCTTTTATCAGGTGTTAATTGAACAGAGTAGAATTTATTGTACAGCAGCGATAGTGTACACAGATCCGTTCATATTTTGGGCGGCATCACTGGCGAGCACAAAGCTGTTGCCATCGGCATCGGTCAGTACAGCCTGCCCTTCAGCGTTAGTGTTGATATTGTAGGCTACTCCGGCTTCTGAGGTGATGTTTCCACCGTTAGCCATTGACATCAGGTCGGCATTGCCGGCAAAGATGAAGTGATTGGCAATCTCAGATTTGTCGTCAGCTTCCAGCTCGGCCATGATGTCGGTCATGGTAGCGCTGCTAATGCTGAGCAAGTCATTCATGGTTACCACAGCCAGGGCTTCTACGGTGGTGCTTACCTGCAAGGCAGCGAGCAGGGCGGCTTCCTCCGAGTCACTCAGGAGGTTTTCGAGGTCATCGATATCCAGAGCGTTCTTCAGATATACGTTCAGGGCAGCTTCCATAGAGGCATTGTTAGCCAGCAATACCGTGGTTTGCTCAGCTTCACTGGCCAGGCGATCGGCGATTGAAGCCTCGGCCTCGTTCACGATGCTTACAAAAAGCTCACTGTTAGCTTCTGACTCAGTATCTTCCACCTGGTCCAGGTTAGTCTGGGCGCTAAGAGTTCCGTTAATTTCAATAACGGCGCCATTGCTCGCTTCAATTACCTCACCTACAGTGCTGGCACCGTTTTCATCGGCGCCATTAAGGCGAAGACTGCTGCTGCCCTCTTTTTCGACCAGGATGGTAAGTTTGGCATCGCTTTCTCCGGCTGCATAAGTTTCAGCATTGCCGTTGCTGAAGCTGTCATAGTTAAAACGACCGTTAAGGGCGTGGTACATCACCATGTCAGCAAAGGCCTCTTCACCCATTTTGGCCTCCAGTTCACTCATGGAGCTTACGTTGGATTCCTGAAAAAGCGCATTAAAAGCAGCGTTGTTGGCAGCAAATAAGGTGATGTTGGCATCGGTATTACTGAAGAATTCAGATTGCTCCGACTCAACCACCGCCTCATTCATCATGCTAAAGCGCGCTTCGGCCTCAAGAGTTTGTTTTACGGTTGATTTGTTGTTGTTCGGGTTTTGCTTGTTGTCGTCCCCTTCTTTTTGACAAGCGGTAGAAACAATAGCTCCACTCATCACCAGCATTGGTAGGATTTTTCTCACGTTAATTTTCATAGTTGTGATTTTAGGTTAGCATTATTGTGTTATCAGGGCTAACGAAACAAACCGGCCAAAGCGTTGGGTTTTTATTGAGAAAAATCGAAAGTGCGTGCGGGAGGCTTAGCCTAACTTGCAGAGTGTCAGAAAAATGAGGTGTAGGAAAAATCCGGTAAAAAAATTAGGACCTGAAGCAGCGAGCAGGTAATAAATGCAAAATTCACTTCGTTTTGGCACGGGGTGGTTTCCCAAAATGGAAAGATGGAGGCACTAAAGAAGTGATGGGCAGGGACATCAGCCAAAGAGGTGCTGGAAAACTTCCTCAATCTTACCGCATTGCACCACCTTAATAGCGTAATCCTGTTTGCCGAGTTTGCTGTGAGAGGAGATGAAAATCTCCTCAAAGCCCAGCTTCTGAGCTTCATTAATGCGCTGATCGATACGGCTCACCGGGCGTATTTCGCCACTGAGACCTACCTCGGCAGCAAAGCATTGCCTAGGCGCCAAGGCTATGTCCTCATTGCTCGACAGGATGGCAGCCACCACCGCCAGGTCAATGGCAGGGTCGTCTACCCGGATACCGCCGGTAATATTCAAAAACACATCTTTACTGGCCAGGCGAAAGCCACAGCGCTTTTCGAGCACCGCCAGCAACATATTGAGGCGGCGCACGTCGTAGCCGGTGGTACTGCGCTGGGGAGTGCCATAAACAGCGGTACTGGCCAGTGCCTGTATTTCGATGAGCATGGGGCGGATGCCCTCCAGGGTGGCGGCCACCGCATTGCCACTCAGATCCTCATCTTTGCGCGACAGCAAAATTTCGCTGGGGTTACTTACCTCGCGCAGGCCTTCCCCTACCATTTCGTAGATACCCAACTCGGCGGTGGAGCCAAAGCGGTTTTTGGAGGCCCGCAGCAAACGGTATACATGGTGCCGGTCACCTTCAAACTGAAGGACGGTGTCTACCATATGCTCCAGAATCTTAGGTCCGGCGATATGGCCTTCTTTGGTAATATGGCCGATCAGGAAGATGGGGGTGTCGGTTTCCTTGGCAAACTGAATCAACTCGGCTGCGCACTGTCTGATCTGAGACACGCTGCCAGGGGCGGAGTCGATCAGCTGTGAAGACAGGGTTTGAATACTGTCAATTATCACCATAGCCGGTTCTGACAGTTCTATTTGCTTAAAGATTTCCTGGGTATTGGTGGCGGTAAGCAGATAACACTCTTTGTTTTTTATACCAATGCGCTGTGCCCGTAGCTGCACTTGCTGCTCACTCTCCTCCCCACTAACATAAAGGCATTTGAGCTTTTGTTGCAGGGCCATTTGCAGCATGAGGGTACTTTTGCCAATGCCAGGCTCACCACCGATAAGGGTAACCGAACCCGATACCAGTCCGCCCCCAAGTACGCGATCGAGCTCCTGGTCGTGCGTGCTCATGCGCTGTGTGGCTTCCACCCTGATGTCGCTAACCGCCCGCACTTTTGAAGGGGTTACACTGTGCGTACTGCCACTGCTGCGCCAGTTTACAGAAGAGGAGGCACTTTGATCCACCACTTCCTCCACAATGGTATTCCACTCGCCACAGCGGTTGCATTGCCCCATCCATTTGCTGTGCTGGGCGCCGCAGTTCTGGCAATAAAAGGTGGATTTAGCCTTTTTGGCCATGGCTTATACCTTTAGATCAAGCTCAGGCTGCAGGGAGGCGAGAAAATCCTCGCTGTTATCCTGGTAAAAGTGGATGGCATCGATCAGTTCGGAATGGCACCAAAGCAGGCTGTGCTCACGTGCACTTTCAGGCAGCAGGGCAATAAGGCGTTCGCATTGCTCGCGGGCGGCGCTGAGCTTTTTGAGATTGCTAAGGCTGGGGGTGCTGTCAGTGATGGTTGCCGCCCCCACATTATTGCCGGCCAGGCGCCAAACATTGGCGAGCCTCAGCAGGTCATCGGCGGGTTGAACTTTACTCTCCAGTAGTTCCAGGAATGTCTTCATAAACTTTCTTTTTTGTGCGGTGGCGGTAGAGGGCTGCAAAGCCCAGCAAGCCGGCTACCACGGTCATTACCATCTGTCCGGTGTGTACCAGGGTGGCAAAACTAACACCGTCATCCGAGGCCACACCCAGTATCCCCAGCCCCACCATTACCAGGTAGTGATAGGCGCCAATACCGCCGGGAGTGGGAACCACCATACCCATGCCGGCAACAATCATCACAAATAAACCATCGGTGGCAGTGAGCTGCTCGGTAGCGGGCAGGGCAAAAATGCAGACATACACCATCAGGTAATACATCAGCCAGATAAACAAGGTGTGCAGTATAAAGAGTCCTTTGGAGCGCAGGCTCAGAATGGAGCGCAGACCCTCTTTGATGCCGTACCAGAAGTTGCGCACTTTGTGGTAACCGGGCAGGTTCACAAAGCGGTGGCGCAAAAAGTAGGCGGCAATAAAGAGCCCCAGGCCGCAGGCGGCAATTATAAGTTTAATGGCGGTGGAAATACCTTCGTCGGCTTTTTGGTTGGAGGCCATGGTAGTGCTGAGAAATTCCATCAACTCCTCAAACTTTAGTATAAAGGTAAGCCCTACCAGCAGCAGCAACATCAGGAAGTCAATAACGCGCTCGAGGATAACGGTGCCAAAGAGGCGGTCAACCGGGATTTGGTCACTTTTGCTGAGGGCGGTACAGCGGGCCAGCTCACCGGCGCGGGGTACCAGGATGTTTGAGAGGTAGCCAATACTCACTGAATGAATGGCATTCCAGGTATGGGGTTTTTTACCCAGGGGTTCTAAAAGCAATACCGCCCGCATGCCACGGCTGATAAAGGCCAGGTAACCCATAATAATGGACAGCAGCACATAGCCGTACTTGGCGCCTTTAAAGTCAGCGATCAGTTTTTCAAATTCGGTATTGCGGAATGCGAGGTAAAAGAGCACCGCACCGATGCTGATAAACAGCAGGTATTTAATTACACTCTGGACTCCGGAGTTCAAGATCTTAATGTAAGCGATTTGTATTTTCTTCGGGGAAAATGACGGTGGGCCTGAACTTTTTTGCCTGTTCAACCTCCAAAAGCGCGTAGGAGATAATAATAATGATATCGCCAGGCTGCACCCTTCGGGCTGCCGGACCATTCATGGTAATCTCACCACTTCCCCTTTCCCCTTTGATCACATAGGTTTCCAGTCTTTCACCATTGTTGATATTGACAATGGATACCTTCTCACCTTCAATAATGCTGGCGGCGTCCATTAAATCTTCATCAACGGTAATGCTACCGATATAATTGAGGTCAGCACCGGTGATTTTTACCCTGTGAATCTTTGATTTCAGTACCTCTATTTGCATGGCCGCAAAAGTACTTTAAAATAATTGGATGTTATCGATAAGTCTAACTCCCCCAATGTGTCCCGCCACAAAGATGCGCGCATGCTTTGCGTCCGTCCACTCATTGATGAGCCTGAGATTGTCGCTGTCAACCACCGCTACGTACTCGGGCTTTACCGGTGATTTTTCCAGGCGGTCGCTCACATGGGTTTGAATGGCGGCAGGTGAGAGTTGGTCGTAATTGTTTTTGGCCCAGCTCAGGGCTTCGTAAATGGCCAGGGCATCCCTTTGTTCTTCTTCACTGAGACGTTGATTGCGGCTGCTAAGGGCCAGTCCGCCCGGGCTGCGTTCAACGGGATGTGATACAATTTCGATGTTAAAATTGCACTGGCGGGCCAGGTGACGGATAATGAGCAGTTGCTGATAATCTTTTTCACCAAAATAAGCCCGCTCTGGTTCTACTATTTCAAAGAAGCGGGCTACCACGGTGGCTACGCCGTCAAAGTGGCCGGGGCGGTGATTGCCCTCCATACCTTCGTCAAATCCCCCGAGGTCATAGTGCTGGCTGCTTACTTCCTCAGGATAGAGGTCGTCCACCTCGGGCAGGTAGGCAATGTCCACCCCTGCCTCTTCCAGCATTTTAAGGTCGGCATCAGGGGTGCGGGGATATTTTTCCAGGTCATCGGCGTTGTTGAACTGGGTGGGGTTTACAAAAATACTGACCACCACCAGGTCGTTTTCGCGTAATGCGTGGCGCACCAATGAGATATGGCCGCGATGTAATGAGCCCATCGTAGGCACAAAACCCAGCGATTTACCGGCCGCCCGCAGCTCCTGTAAATGGGGGCGAAGCTCGGAAGAATACTTAAATACCTGCATGAGATATTAAAAATTGGAGCGCAAAGCTATTATTATTGGTTGAAAAATAGCGTAAAAAGTGGTAATTTCGCGGTTTGATTATCAAAGAACGAAAGCCTAATGGACAGTAAGAGAATACTCTATGTAAGTCAGGAAATCCACCCCTATCTTCCCGAAAACGAAATCTCGAAGCCCTCTCTTCAGCTCCCTCGCAAGATGAACGAAAAAGGTCATCAGGTAAGGGTTTTTATGCCGAGATACGGGTTGATCAATGAGCGCCGTCACCAGTTGCACGAAGTGATTCGCCTCAGTGGTATCAATATCATCGTCAATGATATGGACCAGCCGCTCATCATCAAGGTGGCTTCTGTGCCACAGGCCCGTATGCAGGTATACTTTATTGACAATGAGGAATACTTCAAGCGCAAAGCTACCTTCTTTGACGAAGATGGTAATTTTTTCAGTGATAACGATCAGCGCGCCATATTTTTCTGTCGCGGGGTGATTGAAACGGTTAAGAAACTGGGATGGTCACCGGATATTATTCACTGTCACGGATGGATGGCGAGCTTTTTGCCGCTCTACCTGAAGAAGTTCCATTACGACGATCCTTTGTTTGCTGACAGCAAACTGGTACTCTCGGTTTACGAGCCCGGCGATACCATGATGCCTGATACGCTCACCGAAAACCTTAAGTTTGACGGCATTAATGGTGAGGATATTAAAAAATATGAAGATGTGGATTTGGCGGCCACTTATGCGGCCGGTGCTGGCTATTGCGATGCCGCTGTAATCGGTAGCGACAATGTTCCTGCTGATTTGCAAGAAAAAGTAAAAAGCAACGTTGATAATTTCCTCGACTTCAAAGGCGATGATTATGTGGAAGCGGTACACGAGCTCTACAAAAGCCTTTTCGTAGAGGAAGAAGTAGCTTAAAAATCTTTATGAGAATACTTAATGTACTTAATTGGAAGCGAGCCATTGTTTTAATGGCTCCTTTCATTTTTATGGCTTGCGAAAAGCCCAACGAAGGCCTGGGCTTCGAACAGGTTATCGGCGGTTCCGCCGAGGTGGGTAAGCTCGAGTTTCCGGTGCGCACCTATACGGTTCCGGTGGATAGCCAGGTGGTGGCGCTGAGCTACAATGATCAGTTTGCCCTCCAGGTGCGCTACAGTGGTATCAGGATGGTAGGCTCTTATATCGATCCCTATTTCGGTAAGGCCGAGTCGGCGATTGTTGGTGAAATTGTGCCTGAGGACCTGGATGTAAACTTTGGCGAAAACCCCAAGGTGGACTCGGTACGCCTGTACTTCCGCTACCGGGGTGCCTATGGCGATACCAGCAAGCCTATGAGCATTGCCGTACATCAATTGGCCGAGCAGCTCAGCCGCGATACCATTTTTTACAGCAGCTTCCGCCCCGCCCTTGGTGACAAGATTGGTGGTAAGGAGAATTTTATCCCCAGGCCCAATAGCCTGGTGACCATAAACGGACTGCTCACCAATCCTACCCTAAGCATTCCCATTGACACTACATTTATTAAGAATACCCTGGTGGATAAAGGTGACGGCACTTTTGATGCCTTTAGCAGCACCATTAAATTCCTGGAGTACTTCAAAGGGCTTTACGTGAGTGCCACTAGTGAAGATGGCTCCATCCTCTACCTCGATCCTGCCAACAGTAACTCCAGGATGGTGATCTACTACCAAAATGAGGAGCAGGACAGCCTGGTTTATTCCTATACTTTCAACCAGGAACGTACCGAGGTGCCGATGGTGTTTTCGGTATTTGGGCATGACTACAGCGGCGCTGCTTTTGACGCGGCCAATCCCGATAGTATAAATGGTGAAGAACGAATTTACATCCAGGCGATGGGTGGACCGGCCGGTATCCTCGAAATTCCCGGTCTCGATACTCTCGCCAACTCTGGTATGCTGGTTAATGAGGCCTATTTGAAAATTCACCGGAGCACCGGTGTGGCCAGCGGTCTGCCCATGCCGTCGAGGCTGGAGGTGCGCGAATACGTAAATGGCCTGCCCAGTGCTTACATCCCCGATTTTCAGCCCAACTCCAATGGAACGATATTTGGCGATGGCGCCTATGTCTCCGAGGAGCTGCGGCAGGGAAATTATCGTTTTGAACTGACCCGCTATGTGTTTGACGTGCTAAATGGTGCCGAGCCAAAAAGCCTGGCGGTTATCCCCGTGATACGTACCACCACTGCACGGCGAGTAATTCTGGAGGGTGGCTTAAGTGACAGCCATCCGGTAACATTAACCTTATATTATACCAAATCTGAAGACTAGACTATGTGTGGAATTGTTGGTTATATCGGTGAGCGCAATGCCGTGCCCATCATCCTAAATGGACTGAAACGCCTGGAATACCGTGGCTACGATAGCGCCGGTATAGTGGTAAACGATAAAAACGAACTCCAGCTGGTTAAGTGCAAGGGCAAGGTAGCAGATCTTGAAGACCGCATTAACGGTTCCCTGGCCGCCGCCGGACTGGGTATCGGGCACACGCGCTGGGCTACTCACGGGGTGCCTAATGACGTAAATGCCCACCCGCATTACAGTAATTCGGGAAACCTGGTGATTATTCACAACGGTATTATCGAAAACTACTCCGCTATTAAGGAAGCGCTTAAAAAACGCGGCTATAGCTTCACCAGTGACACTGATACCGAAGTGTTGGTTAACCTCTTTGAGGACGTTCAGAAGGAAGAAAAGTGCTCACTTTTTGAAGCCATCCGCATTGCCCTTAACCAGGTGGTGGGTGCCTATGCCATTGCGGTGCTCGACAAGCGTGATACCGACAGTGTGGTAGTGGCCAAAAAAGGTAGTCCCTTGGTAGTGGGTATCGGTGATGACGAAACTTTTATTGCCAGCGATGCTACCCCTTTTATCGAGTACACTAAAAAGGTGATTTACCTCGAGGACGATGAAATGGCGCTGATTGAGCGCAACGGCAATATCGATGTGCGCAGCATTACCCACAACGAAAGTGTGGATCCTTATATCCATCAGTTGCAGATGGATCTGGAAGCCATCGAAAAAGGGGGCTATGAGCATTTTATGCTCAAGGAAATTTTTGAGCAGCCCAAGTCCATTCGCGACACCCTGCGCGGTCGTCTATTGGCCGAGGAAGGAGTGATCCGTATGGCCGGTATTGAAGAATACCGCGAAAAATTTATCAATGCCAATAGAATCATCATTATTGGCTGTGGTACCTCATGGCACGCCGGTTTGGTGGCCGAGTACCTTTTTGAGGACCTCGCCCGCATTCCGGTGGAGGTGGAATACGCTTCGGAATTCCGCTACCGCAATCCGGTAATCAGTGAGAAGGACGTGGTAATAGCCATTTCACAGTCAGGTGAAACCGCTGACACCCTGGCGGCGATAAAGCTGGCCAAGGAGAAGGGCGCTACCATTTTTGGTATTTGTAATGTGGTGGGGTCATCCATTGCCCGCGAAACCCACGCCGGTGCTTATACTCATGCCGGACCTGAAATAGGGGTGGCCTCTACCAAGGCTTTTACTGCCCAGGTAGCGGTATTGTCACTTATTGCCATTTACCTGGCTAAGGAAAAGGCACTGATAGGACAAACCCGCTTCCGTCAGTTGCTAACCGAGCTCGATGCTATCCCCGGCAAGATTGAGCACATGCTTGAGACCGACGCGCAGACCAAATATATTTCATCCCTGTACAAGGATGCCAGTAACTTCCTTTACCTGGGGAGAGGCTATAACTTTCCGGTAGCGCTGGAAGGGGCTCTTAAGCTTAAGGAGATCAGCTATATCCACGCTGAAGGTTATCCTGCGGCCGAAATGAAGCACGGACCGATTGCCCTGATCGACGAGAATATGCCGATAGTGGTGATTGCTCCTAAAAATGGACAATACGAAAAGATCGTAAGTAACATCCAGGAGGTGAAAGCCCGCAATGGTAAGGTGATCGCAGTGGTAAACCACGGTGATACCGAAATCGCGGCAATGGCCGATCACGTGATTGAATCAGAAGATACCCTGGAAGTGTTTAATCCGCTGGTCACCACTATCCCGCTGCAGCTGCTGAGCTACCATATTGCGGTACTGCGTGGCTGTAATGTGGATCAGCCCCGTAACCTGGCCAAGTCGGTTACGGTAGAATAGTAAGATTATTGAAAGCAATATAGAATCCTTCCCAATCGGGAGGGATTTTTTTTTTGTCATTAAGGGGGGAATGCAAGCCAGGTTGGATTGGCTACTTTTTGTTGTGCTGGTTCATGGCGATATCAGCACCGGCGAGGGCATAGGTTTTAATTGCCTCGGCGGCTTCCTCTATGCGCTGTTGCAGATCCTTTTCCTGTTCGGCTGACCATTCACCCAAAACGTAGTCAATCTGGCCACCACGGGGGTAGTCATTGCCGATGCCAAAGCGCAGACGGGCATAATCCTGCCGGCCCAGCACCTGCTGGATACTCTTAAGGCCGTTGTGGCCGCCATCGCTGCCCTTTTTCTTAAGGCGGATAGCACCAAAGGGAAGGGCCACTTCATCGACCAGGACCAGTAAATTCTGTAAGGGTATTTTTTCCTGCTGCAGCCAGTAGTTGATCGCCTTGCCACTGAGATTCATATAGGTGGAGGGCTTGAGCAGGATCAGCTCTTTGTTTTTGAGCTTGAGATGGGCTATGTCGCCATAGCGCTGGCTACTAAAAGAAATACTGGACGCCCCGGCCAGGGCATCCAGTATCTTAAAACCAATATTATGGCGGGTATTAGCGTACTCCTCACCGATATTTCCCAATCCGGCTATGAGGTACTTCTTCACCCTAATATGATTTAGGCTTCGGCAGCAGCCTCTTTAGACTCTTCGCCGCCTTCAGCTGAAGCTTCAGCACCTTCTTCGCCTTCTTCACCCTCTTCTTCATCCTCTTCATCAAGGACGGCGTTACGGGCAGTTTGAATAAGGCAGATGGTACGGGTGTCTTCGTGGTCGATCACATAACCGTCGGTTTTGATATCCTGAACGCGGATAGTCTGACCGATACGCAGGTTTTCGATGTTGATTTCGATGTGACCGGGAAGGTTTTCTTCAGTAGCCTTAACTCTGAGCTTGCGCAGGTTAACCTTAAGGCGACCACCGTTACGCACACCACGGGCGTTACCCATCAGGATAACAGGCACCTGGATGGTGATGGTTTTGCCGGGTACCAGCTCAAGGAAGTCAACGTGCTCCACCTCGTCAGTTACGGGGTGATACTGCACGTCGCGGATTACCGCGTTATAGGTTTTGCCGTCAACGGCAATTTCCACCTTGTATACCTCCGGGGTGAACAACAGGGTTTTGAAACTCACTTCGTCAGTAGAGAAGTGGATAGTTTCTTCGCCTCCGTAAATCACGCAAGGTACCTTGTTCTCCCTGCGGAGCTGCTTAGCGCCTTTAGAGCCCAGTTCCGTTCTGGCAGCACCTTCGATGGCTATGGTTTTCATCTTTACTTGTTTTTATTACTCTAAAAAGTGTGAACTTATGGATTCGTGATGATGAACTTTCTGCATTACATTGGCAAAAAGCTCAGCCACCGAAATCACTTTTACTTTATCCGGTAAGGAGTCATGGGGGATGGTGTCAGTAATCACCAGCTCCTTGAGCTTGGATTTCTGTACGCGCTCCATGGCTTTGCCAGAGAGCACCCCATGGGTACAGTAAGCGGTTACGCTTAGCGCTCCTTTCTCCATTAACATATCGGCCGCCTTGGTAAGGGTGCCGGCCGTGTCTATCATATCATCAATCAATACCACATTGCGACCTTCCACATTACCGATTACGGTCATCTTGTCGATCACATTGGCTTTTTTGCGCTGCTTGTAGCAAATCACCACTTCGCTTTCGAGCCACTTGGCGTAGTTGTTGGCTCTTTTAGAACCTCCCATATCCGGTGAAGCAATGGTCAGGTTGTCCAGACCAAGATTCTTGATGTGGGGTACAAAGAGCGAGGAGGCAAACACGTGATCAACCGGTACCTCAAAGAAGCCCTGAATCTGATCGGCGTGCAGGTCCATCGTCATAATACGGGTAGCACCGGCAGCAGTAAGGAGGTTAGCCACCATCTTGGCGCCTATCGGTACCCGGGGCTTGTCCTTGCGATCCTGGCGGGCCCAGCCGAAATAAGGCATAATCACCGTAATGTGCTTGGCCGAGGCACGCTTGGCAGCATCAATCATCAGCAGCAATTCCATCAGGTTTTCGGTAGGGGGCTGGGTGCTGCCCACCAAAAACACGCGACCGCCGCGCACAGTCTCTTCAAAGGAAGGCTGAAACTCACCGTCACTGAAGGCGGTAATCTCAATATTGCCCAACGGCTGGCCATAGGCTTCCGCCATGCGCTCCGCTAATTTCCTCGAACTGCGTACAGCAAAAATCTTTGCTTGTGGTACCACTTCCTTAATACTTTGGTATTGATTAGTTTAAATGCCCTCAAAAAAGGGCTGCAAATGTAAATAATTATTCGGGAAGAAATAAAAATTATCCACAAGGCTTTTTGAAAAAGCTGTACACTTATTTTGATTTGTTCGCTGGCAATGACTAATTTTGCCGCCCGCAAACGCGAATTGAAGGAGCAAAGTTAAAGGTTTGAAGCGTTGCCGCCTATAAGGGGGCTAACTTTAAAACCTTGAACCCTGTCTGCCGACAGGCAGGCTTACAACTTTCAACCACCGCGCCCAGGTGGCGGAATTGGTAGACGCGTTGGTCTCAAACACCAATATCTTCGGATGTACCGGTTCGACTCCGGTCCTGGGCACTGAAAAACGCCCCGACTTTCGTCGGGGCGTTTTTGTTTTAAGGCTCTAAGGTTTTAAGGTTTTAAAGTTTCAAGGTTGTACGGGGGCCTCTCAATCCCAATTTTGGCTGTTGGCTCGGGTTAATATCTGATAGGATCTCACTAGGTTTTTCAAAGAGTTGATTGGTATGTTCATTTTGGCTTGACCCAAAACGAACCAAAAAGTCAAGAAGCTTTCAAGGAAATTTCCGGCTAATGCCGGAAACGCTGGAATTTATCGCTTCATGCGTTGCCCTCCCTTGCTCGGGCCGCAATGTCACTCAATTCTGCGCTATTTCTGTGAAAGCTTCGGCCTATTACTCAGATTCCTCAGCGGTAAGCCTCCCCGCCGTATTGGGTGTGCTCAGCAGCTCCTTAAACACGGCCCACCTTCTGTCCGGATTATCGGCAGTACCACCTTTGCTTTCCACATAATGCGCAACCAGGTCCTTACCCAGGTTGTAGTTGATCACGTAGCTACGATACTGCTCCATAAAGCGGGTGCGTTGCAGGGCACGGTCGGGGGCCATCAGGGCGTATTTCTCCAGCCAGGCAGCGGCCTCCTCCCGGCTCCAGTCGCCATTGAGGAACCTGCGCGCCGCTTCGTTGCCGGCGTAGTTTAGTTTATCCACCAGGCCCAGCACCTGATAGTACTGATCGGCCCTGGCGGTATCGAGACCGGCCAGTGGGAAGAGCACTTCCTTCTCAAAGGCTATTCTTTCCTGTCCGGGAAAAGCCACTTCGATGCCGTAATTGGCGCTGCCCTCGGCAATGAGCGATTGCGGGGAGAAGAGGGGGTACACCGAAAATTCCTTCCAGCCGAGGCTGTCTACCAAGTGCTGTTCGAGCAAGGCGTTAAACACATGGTGTCCGGGGTAGCCCTCGTGTGACGCCAGGTCGATGGCACGCTGGATGTAAATGGGAAAGTCGGTGTTGATCTGAATCAGGCTTTGGGCATTGCCCTGGTAGTAGTTGTAGCCGCTCCAGCTCTTGTCGGTGACGTATTCCAACTTAAAGTTTTCCTTTTCCGGCAGATTTATATAGTGGTTTGTGCGCTTACGGGCCTCTTTAATGGCAGCCTGAAAAACAGCATCAAGCCTGTCTTTGGGGATAATGAAATCTTCCGTAAAGCGGTGATAACGGCTTTGGATATCGCCTTCGCCCGGCAGTGCCTGGTCCAGTTGAGTGAGGAGGCTGTCGAAGTGGGCGCGGTTGAAGTGGGGCGGCACGGCATCATAGAGAAGTTTGGCTTCCTCATCAAAACTGTAAGTTTTGCCACTCATCATCTCCAGCTTAGTCTTTACCGCCGTAAGTTGCTTGCGAAACATCAGCAGGCGCTCTTTTTCCAGCTGCGAGTAATTAGCGGTGTTCACCTGCAGGCTGAGTTCCAGCAGGGAGTCCGTGCGGGCAATCAGTGCAGCGGCGGGCAGTTCAGCGGCGCGCTCAGCCTTGGGTTGCCATTCTGCCGGACCGTAATAGGCATCGACAAAATCGTCGTCGTACTGTCCGATCTCCAGTACCAGGCGTACATAGTCTTCACTGAGTTTGTCCATGTGGGGGAGTTGTGGTTGGGTGCCACATGACAAGCGGGCGGCGATGATAGCAAGGAAAATAAGAGGGCGCATAAATAGTGCTTTGGGGGCTAAGTTAAGAAAGCCTCATTTGGTACGCGCGCCTGTGAGCAGACAGAAATACCGCATTTGGAGTATTGCAGGGATGCGCCCGTATTCATTGCTTTGACCCCTGAAAATATGTCGGTCTGTTACTAACCCTCTGGTAAAACCCAGGCATTTTTCCCACCCTGAATTCTGCTACTTTAATATTGTTGTCAGGCTATTTGCCTTGCTCATGATACACTCTGCGCTCAAGTCAATTATGATGCTGGCCGGACTGCTGCTGATTTCCTGTAAAGAGGATCAGGGGGAGTCTGAAAGCGCTACCATGGTTCCGCTGGAAGAGCAGGCTATTACTTCGGTTTCCGGCATCGAGGATGGATTGGGTTTTGTGAAAATCACCGCCGTGGGGGCCGAAAGTATGGCTAGCCTCAGCTTTAAGTGGAGCAACGGCGTTACTGGTCCTGAGCTGCGAGGGGTGGCCCCCGGCCGCTACAGTGTAACCATCAGCAATGGCCGGGGCTTCATGCATCAGGATTTTGATCTTGCCCACCCAGTGGATTCTGAAAGTAAATCAGCGCCAGTACCCCCGGCAGAAAGCGCGGGGGATGAAGATCACTTCCAGTGGTTTAGTCCGCGAGGCAGTGCCCGGTTTGAGTATTGACAATTTTCTGTGCCGCCCTCGCTCGCTCGGGCCGCAATTCCGCTCCATCCTGCGCTATCTCTGCGAAAACTTCGTTTAAAACCGTCATTTATTATAACAATTAACCCCTCAGGCATAGACCTTTGCTTAGGTTCCGTTGCATCTGCGGTTGGCCAGCTTCGTCCTTTTAGAATTTCTGTCAGAAAACAAGGTGATCGCTAGCCGATATATGAGAAACCCACGAGTGAAGCTTAGACTGTGGATGTATAGATTTTGAAACTAAACTGCGAAACGGCTTGGGTTTTGGGAGGCTAAGGGAGCCGTAGTTTTCAAAGTAATTTTAAGCGGCCTTGATCTTTTGTTGCTTTTGGATCAAGCCAAAAGCAAAGCATCAACTTTTGTAACCCCCTTTGGCCTTGACAAATTTTAAAGGGCTGGAGCTGGCTAAGGGTCACGAACTGACTCGACGGCTACTTTTGCTAAAACCATTGGTTAGCCTTAGCCTTAAAGTACTGGTGTTTGCTTCCTTGTTGTCTTGACCTTGCTCCGCCGAAGCTACGCGAAGGCGAAGCCCAAAACCCAGCCCGACTGAGTCGTTCTGGCGGGGAACCAAAAACTCACCGTGTGCCGTAAACGGCCCGCCACGCAATAGGTGGCACGGTGCATGGCAAGAAGCTTTCAAGGAGATTTCCGGCTTTGCCGGAACCGCTAGAATGTAGCGCTTCATGCGTCGCCCTCGCTCACTCGGCCGTAATTCCGCTCCATCCTGTGCTATCTCTGGGAAGGCTGCGGTTGCTCAATGTGAGTAAGAAAACAAACTACCCATTAGCTCTGAATATAACGCTGCACAAAATCGGCAAAAACCTGCTTGTGTTTTTCCAGATCCAATTCAGGTGAAACCGACACCCGCGCGATATAATCTTTATCCTCCTCCTTGGTGGTGCCCTGGGTGGAAGTAGCGGGGATAGTCCAGTAGCAACCCTTCAGCTGGCCATAGCTTACGCAGTACTTGCTTTCTTCCGCGATCTCACTGATCATCATATTGATCAGACGCAGGTTGAGCTCCCGCTTATGGGCTTCTCGTTCCTGGGGGGTGTCACCTTTAGTGGGGAGGTCGAGGGAAAATACGGAGGGGGTAAAGCCTTGCTGCGTCAGCTCTTCCGACACAAAGTTGATTTTAGCGGCGGGCAGAGTTTCCTTGATAAAGTTTACAAACTCACGCGTATTGCGGTAAGCATCGGCAATGCGCTGGTTCATGGAGGGCAGGTTTTCGGCGAGGATCTGCGTTTGCAGGGGGGTAGCCTCATTGTCGCAAAGCTGCAAATGCTTTGCGAGCTTGGGCATTAAATCCGCTGCCTGCTGGTTGGCGACCACGTAGCCGGCGGTGGCTTTACCGCCACTGGGGAACTTTGAGCCGCTCACATAAGAGAGGGTGCGGATACCGGCGAGGATGCCCTGCTCACTTAAAAACTGCACATTTGGGCAGAAGGTCTGATCGAGGATGAATACCGGATCCACGGCAGGCTTGCCTGCCGGCGTCTGGCGCTTTGCGCCCAGGGCCGCTCTCAGTTTTTCAAGGTCAGGAACTTCTACACGCGGGTTGGTGGGGATTTCGGCAATGATGTAGGGCACCGCATCTGTTTCGGCGACCTGATCAAGCACCTGGTCGATGCTTTGTACCATATCATTGTCACCATCTACCGGCAGGTCCATAATGCCCACACGCGGATGGGCAGCGGCCACGCGGCGCGCCTGGTCGTTGGTGCCACCGTAGCAGTTGGGGGGCACAATTATTTTAATGTCTTTAGTGGGGTGCTTTGCCAGGGCATCATCTACCAGCCCCATCATAATGGCGTACTGCACCGACAGGCCCGACGATCCCAACAGGGCATCTACCTGGGTAGCGGTAATTTCGCGGAGGCTCGCCAGCACCTTAGCCTTATTTTTTTCAAAGGTGTTAGTCTCAGTTTGGCTGGTCATCCCCAGCAGCGATTGTAAGGCGGTGTAGCAGTTGGCGGGTGTCATGGCGATGCTTTCACGGCGGCGCAGGTGCTGAATGGCGGGCACGTAGCTGTGGTTTTCCTGACCATACACGTAAATCACACTGCCCAATCCGGCGTGGGTGCTAAGTTGGAAGTCAATCCCCTCAATGCGTCCCGGAGCGGTTATTTCCTCCTGCGCTGAAATGAGCAGGTTACTGCCGTTAAAGGCAGCAATTTCCTCACCGGGCTGCCAGGGCTGTAGTTCAAAGTGGTAGCCGTATACACTTTTCAGCGTTTCGGGGTCAAAGGCTGCCGGTAATTCACCCTGGTAGAGAATGCGTGTGTTCTTCTGCTCAAGCAGGTTTTTGCGCAGCACGGCCAGGATGGGCATGGTTTGCGAGGAAAAGCTGATCACCGCTTCCGGTTGCAGGCCGCTCAGTTTGGCCAGCGCCCATTCCAACAGGGTGGAGAGGGGGTGACCGAGGCGGATGTAGTCATAGGCGGTAGGCAGGGCCTCAAGGCTGGCGCGGTCGCTCTTGCCGTCGGCATATAGCTCTTCCAGCCGGTCGCTGAACTCGGTTTTAGCCAGCTCCTCCTTGTAGATATCGAGGCGGTGGGTGGTAAGTTTTATCCAATCGGTGGGAACCTTGGCCACTACTTCCTTCAGGTAATTGAACAGCTTTGGGTCTTTCATCGCTTCTGTTTTGCACTTGTGGCCGCGAAATTAAGAGTCTGCGCTGAGCTGAGAATACTTTGGGCGGGTTTATTCTCAGGGAGGCCGGCATGGTACTAAAAAAGGGCTGAAGTTAAAACGCTATCACCGCCAGTTGGCGCCTGCCCCGCTGGCCGATAAATACCCCAAATGTTGTATTGACCCATAGTGCAGCAGATATTTTATTTGTAAGTACTCTGCCTTGGTAAGGCTGAAAGCTTGCCGGGGTCGGGCTCTACTCTGCTCTTAAACACCATCATTACTTCCTCAGAGTTTAATAATTCACTTGCGGGGTCGGTAGCAGATAATGCGGTCCGATACCGGTTGCTCCCTGTGATTTTAGGTCAGGAGTCTTAAGCATTTCGGTACCGACAGAGTACTTTTTTTAAACGCAAAAACTGAAGTTTTGAAAAAATTACTACTACTCGCATTTATTTCAGCACTGACGGGCACAAATGTCTTGGCCCAGAGTGAAGGGGCACTTGATGCCATGAGCAAATCTCAATTGGAGCAGCTCAAGTCACAGGCAGTGGAGGAGCAGGATTTTGAGCTGGCTCAACGCATTAAAAAGGAACTTGAAAGTCGCAAAAGTGTGACAGAGCTGCTTAAGGCCAGGGAAGCGGAGCTGGCAAAGGCGGTGCAAGAAGATGATTTTGACGAAGCGGAAGCACTCAAAACCGAGATTCAGCGCTTGCGGGACCTGCAAAAGCAGCTGGCCACCCTCGAAAAAAACCTCGAAAAGGCGGTTGCCGCCGAAGATTATGCCAGTGCCCAGGCCTTAAAGGAGGAGCAGGGCCGGTTGCGAAAAAGTCTTTATGAGCCCGCCGCAGTTGCATCGCCCGATGAGTCTGCTCCTGTTGGCAATATGGCCGCTCAGGAATCAGTGGGAACAACCGGAACGGATCTCTCAGCCAGCGGCTCTGCTCAGGCCCTTAGTTTTCCTGCCATGGACAAGATAAGCTTCAAGGTGACCGGGGGCCTCACTTTTGGCGATGCCAGGTTCACCTCCGATGATGCCTCCAACGACCTGAACAAATACGGTCCCAAGATCGGGATGGTGATGGCGATGAGTGTGCAGTATCAGTTGAGTGAATCTGTTTCCGCCCATGCTTCAATGGGCTTTCTGAACTTCGGCATCAGAACCAAGGAGGCGGATTACCATTACCGCATGAACTACCTCAGCAGTGAGTTGATGGGGCGGATGGCATTTGCCTATGGCGCCTATGGTGCGGCAGGAGTTTTTGTGGATTATGGCTTGTGGGGGCGCCAGCGCATGCCTTCCGGCAATAAGGTGCCTACTTTCAGTGGTGGCGGCCTGCATCGCCTGAATGCCGGACTGAGCGGCGAGGGTGGCTGGAGTCTGCAGCTGGCTGGATATCAGGGGGAATTGTTTTTATCGTACCATCTGGCCCTCACTAATATTGAAGGTAAGTACAATAGCGACAATCAAAAGACCCGGCTGCGTATGCTGACCGTCGGGGGCCGTTTTTACCTCTAGCCTTCAGCAACTAATTAATCAACTAAAAACTTTTACTCATGAATAATCTTAAAGCTTTCTTTACAGCGCTAAGCTGTGTTATCCTCTTGCTGGCTTGCAGCAAGGAACAAGCGGAGCCGGTGCCGCAGTGCGATGATCCCGATTTTGATGTCATCCTGTCTTACACTGCCGAAATTGAAGCGGGGAGTGCCTCGGTGGAGATTGGCAATGCCTGGGGAGCCCCTATGTCATCGCTGAGTTTTAAGTGGAGCAATGGCGACAGCGGCCCTGCCCTGTATAATGTGGAGCCGGGCATTTACACCGTTACGGTAACCAACGAGCAGAACTGCTCCGTAACCAAGGAGGTCGACCTGAGTTTTAACAATACTACCAGCGGCCACCAGGTGGGCGATGAGGGCCCGGCGGGCGGCATTATTTTTCACGTGTTTTCCGATGGCTCGGCCCTGGAGGCCGCACCGGCATCAACCATTGAGAGCAATGTGCAGTGGGGCTGTTCCGGCACCAGCATCAACACCAGCCAGGACCGCGGCAGCGGCCAGGCCAATACCGACCTGATTTTGAACGGCTGCTCCCAAAGTGGTATTGCCGCCGCCATTTGCGACGGTTTGGTGGTAAACGGCTATAGTGACTGGTACCTGCCCTCCATTGGCGACCTCGATGCCCTGGCCTATGCGGTGTATCAGGACAATCCCGGCAATTACCCCACGGGCCAGTACTGGAGTTCGTCCGAAACTATTGCCAGCATGGCTTACCGCACTGTTCTGCCCGATGGCGGCAGTGAGCCGGTGAGCAAGGGCAATGGCCTGTATGTGATTGCGGTGCGTGATGTGGCGGCACCTTAAAGATTAAACACCAATGGCGTGTTGTTTAAGTAGGGGGAGGCTGTAAAAGGTCTCCCTTTTTTTATGGGTGGAGGGCATGGTGACGGTGATGGCGGGGAAGAGGAGGGGTAGATGGAATATTATTATATGATGTTTACTTTTTTACCTCAAAATGAAAGGGTTTTGCATATTGGAACTCCGGATCTCTGTTCAGGAATAGCATATCGCCACGCCAGTGCCCTTCTTTGGGAAAGTCGATCAGACCAGAGTAGTTGCCGCCCCATGAAGTATAGTCAAAAATGGTGGGTTCGGCAATGCTGTCGCCGGTGGCCGGCATATAGGTAATCATTTTTATAGATAGATAATTGGCATAAGTGAAGCTGGTGTCGTATTGCCCGTAAACCACCAACTCAGCCTGGTTTTCCCCCACCTCGGGATCGGTTGGCTTCATCAGGGTGACATAGTATTCAATGTCAGGATCAGAATCCATGGGTTCATAGGTAAATTGATAGAAGTTGGGATTGCTCTGATTGGTTACGGTGGGGTGAAAAAGGAGGGAGTCGGTTTTTAGGTCTTTGTTACCATGATGTTCTATGGCTACAACCATAGACCACTGCCCCAGTGAGTCGCTGGGTTTTGGGAATATTAGTTGCAGCATTTCAGCGGAATAATCCGCCGAAAAGTGGTACTGCTTTAAACTTAGGCTAAAGGTTTGCGTGGCGGTAGTGAAAATGGGCCAGGCGCTCACCTGTACATGTTCCGCTG
>CAZUCA010000010.1:0-70879 GCA_964619125.1 uncultured Owenweeksia sp.
AGAGCAAAATGCATAAGGCCAGGGTGCCGGCAAAATTCTTTGGCATAGCTGCAAACAAGGTATTAGGGTAAAAAAGGTCTGTTAGCCAGAACAACTCCTGCATAAATCAGCAGGTGTGACGCGTCCGGAGAAAAAAATATACGCCAAAATTCAGTTGCCATAAAATCGGGGCGTTTTGTAAAAATACTATTCCTTTTCAAGTGTTAAAGTGAGTAAAACTTCTACAAGCTGAAGTGATAACAAACTGAATACATGATACTTGAGCATCTAAAACAAGTAATGACCAGCTACTTTTTTGTAGTTTAGCCCAGTGTTGTGATGCCAGCTTTGACCACACGGATTAAATTTTAAGATGGGTTCAGAGGGCTGAATAACCTACTCCGGAGGTCACGACCAAACCTGTAATCGCTTTTTAATCAAGTCATGAAAACTGCGAAATTTATTGCACTACTTGGGTTTCTTTTGATTTGCATTGCTTGCGAAAAAGGTAAACCCAGCCCTCCTCCCGGTGATAAACCCATTCACCCAGGGGAATTTTCGGCTGTGAGTATAGATGGCGATATCAAGGTTGTCTTTAAAAAGAAGCAGGCTGGCGATCCCCAGGGAGATCAGAATACGGTCTTAATTCATGCCAATCAGGAACAGCGACCAGAGCTTAGTGTAGACAATCAAAGTGGCATTCTGAAGATAAGGGCGTCGCAGCAGATTGAGCTGGAAGATGGTGTGGTAGTACAGGTAATTTCAGGTCACATAACCGAGCTAAGACTGGAAGCGAACCAGCGAAGCCTGGTGGAAGGCAATTTTGAGCAGGAGCAAATCCTGATCGTTACCCAGGCTAACAGCCAACTGGAAATTGAAAACTTGAAGGTTGAGCACCTGCGCACCCGTCAGCAGGGCGGTTCATTGCTCGAAATTTCGAGCCGCCTGCCGGGCTATCCTAACCAAACATTTTATGCCAATAATACCGCCCACTTGGTGGATCAGAATACCCTTGTGGTGGAAAATATGACCGTGATCAAATCTGACAGCATCAGCATTAATGGTGGTGGCTTCAACCTGCACGGCATCAACAACGAGGCCTATGCACTGCTACGCGAGGCTGAAATCCTTACCCTGGGCACCGCTACTTTTAAAGGCTATGCCACCCCCATTGCAAAGGTGCATGCCAAGATCGCAGGCAATACGGGCGCACAAATCTGGGCGCTGGACAGCCTCAGCGGCAGCGCCGAGGGAGATTCTTTTATTGCTTTACGTGGCAATCCTGACACCACAGGCTTTCAACTTTACGGTGACGCCCGTTTGTTTAGGGACTAATCGTCTCAACACCCGATCCCCCGGCTAAATCTAAAGCCTTCATTTTCATAATTTTGAGCAAAGCACATTTAATGTCACGCCCCTTACTTGTATTTTTATTTAGCCTCCTCATGCCTGTAAGCATATGGGGCCAAAAAGTGATTTACAATTTCGACATTCACCAGGATTGGCCCCACTTTGAAGAACTGGGCACGCTTTGGCGCAATTTTTTGAGTGCTAAAAGTGACAGCGCCGCCAGTCAATACTGGAACCAGCACGAAGTGCAGCGTTACGGTCAGGAAAACTACTTTCTAATTAACAACGAGTACAACCCTCCCCTGCGCCAAATGGCACAGGCCTACCGGGTGCAGATCCTGCAGATAAGCAGGCACGATAGCCTTTACAAAATAAGCAGTCAGCTCTACTACCCACATGGCGACACCCTTATGACGTTATGTATTATTGAAGTTTACGCCCGGGAGGATAAAAGCGGCACTTTCAAACTGCAAAACGCCGGGCCTATTCACCTCCGTGAGAATTGGCAAAGCCGAGAACTGGGGTACCTCCGCTATCACTTTCCCAGCTACCACCAGTTTGACCTGTCTAAAGCGCAAATGCAAAATCACTTTATCAGCGATACCCTGCCCCGGATTTTCGGGGTCCAGCCCGACACGGTTGACTATTATTTCGCGCCCCGCCAGCAGGAAATGAACGCCATGAGGGGCTTTGTCTTCAAGGTAGGGCATAGCGGCACCGAAAAGCCCGGCGGTAAAGCCGTAAGGGCTAACAAGAGTGTGTATACCACCGGCACCGGCGAGTATTACCCCCATGAATTGATGCACATCTTTGTGGATCCCCTTTTCCCCAACCGCCACAATTGGGCCAGTGAAGGTCTGGCTACCTATCTCGGCGGTAGCCGAGGCAAAAGCCTGCTTTGGCATATTGAGCGCAGCCATCGCTACCTCGCGGCGCATCCCGAGATAGACCTCAGCAATATGCTTGACCTGCTTACGATGGATGAATACACCGATTACCGCTATGTACTGGGCGGAACCATTATTTTACTCATCCATGAAAAACAGGGCTGGCAGGGAGTAAAGGAATTTCTTAATACCGGAAGTACTGCGGCAGACTATTATCGTGGTATTGCAGAACAGCTGGGTTGGAGGAGAAGTCAGATCGATAAGAAACTGAGAAGGGAATTGGCCCGTTTGGCAGAAAATAATTGAAGCCAGCCAGCGGTGGCGCCGGGCACCTTATTCCATCAGGTAGCCTACCACCCCCAGGGCAAATCCAATCACTGCCCCCATTGAAGGTAGCCAGTGCTTGTCGAGGCGGGCCTGCGGAGCGATATCCCTGAAAGTGATAAAAAGAATCCCGCCGCTTCCGAATAGCATAACGAATCCCAGCCAATAGGTTTTTTCTGCCAAAACCTCGGCACCTACCAATGCACTCAAAGGTCCCACCAGCGCGATGGCAGCAAAGCTCCATAACAATTTGGCCCTGCTGGCCGGGGTTCTTACTCTGATTTCCCGGAAGGCATTAAAGGCCTCCGGTAAATTCTGAATGGCTATTAGAAAGGCAATCAAGCCGGCACTACCACTTTGTAAAATCAAAGCCGCTCCAAGGGCCATGGCTTCCGGCACAAAATCGAGCATCATTGCCAATAACTGCGAGGCTGAACCTCCTTTCCGGGAAAGGTAAAAGTCGATGAGGCCAAAGACAAAGCCCCCTAGCAGCAAAGGGAAAATAGCCCAAAAGCTATCCATAAACACCAAGCCATCAGGTGCCAGCACCAGTGCTACCGCCGACAGTAGGGCACCACCGCCAAAGGCCATAATGCCGTGCTTCCACTCCTCATTGAGCCAGCCGGGATAAATGGCAGTGAAGGCTCCCAGCAGACCTCCGGCCGGAATGGCCGCGCCCGCCAGGAGCGATAATATGATCAGATTGCTATAATAATCCTGCACTGTGGTCTAATTTAAAACAAAGTTGCTGTTCTTAATCCGGATTTAAACCCTACTGTCTTTCTACCGTTGTGCTGGCATGTGCAGCCTTAAAAAGATCATTCACACCACGGAGGAAGGAATTGACCGGATAAAATTCAAAATCAAGGATCAGCTGGCTTTGTTCGACCCGGTAATCATTTACCCTTATCGCGGTTTCGGCACCCCATCAAAAGTGGTGCTCGAAGGCCGGATACTGGAAAAGGAGGCGGCTATACACGGGAAAAAAGAGTTGAAGGAGGGCCTATGGTATAACCTGAAACGGGTTTTTAAGCGCTATGAAAGCGATGAAATCCCCGGGGTGGAAATAGAAGCTGAACTGGCGGGGATTAAGGCCCAAACCGTCTCCGATAACGAAGGTTATTTCTGTGTTGAGTTCAAGGACTTACCGCTGGAACGCCTCAGTAATGGCTGGCATCAGCTGAGACTTCGCATTATGCACCTGCCTTTTGATGTGGAATTTGAGGAGGAAGCTAATGGCAAGGTTTTAATCTCTGATCAGCAAACCGACTTTGGAGTTATCTCCGACGTAGACGACACCATCATCAAGTCAAACGCCATGAACCCTTTTGAGAAGCTCAGCATCATGCTCAAAAATAATGCTACCACCCGGGTGGCCTTCGAGAATGTGAATGAGCTATATCAGGAGCTGGTAAACAACGGGCGTAACCCCCTACTGTTTGTATCGGGCAGTTCCTACAACCTCTATGATATGCTCACCGCCTTTTGTGAGCACAACGATATTCCTAAGGCCCCTCTCCTGCTTCGCAATCTGGGCCTCAATGCCAAACAATGGCTTAAGCAGGACACCGCTCCTTATAAAAAGGATCATATCGAAAGAATCCTGTCGGTTTATGACCGCCTGAGTTTTATCCTGATTGGCGACAGTGGCCAACAGGATCCGGAGATTTACCGCGATATTCACCGGGAAAACCCCGGGCGGGTGAAGGCCATTTACATCCGCCACCTACAAAGTGACAAACGCCTTGGCGAGCTAAAAGAAATGGCAGAAGAGCTGGATATCCCCTTTCTGCTTATGGAAGATTCGAAGGATGCCTTGCAGCACGCCCGTCAAATGGGGTGGGTGGCATAATATCAATCCGGCAGCTCCAGACAAAACTCCGAGCCTCCGGGGCGGAATTTCAAGTATAAGGGGCCTTGGTGGACCTGCATTATTTTGTGGGAAATGTATCCTGGAGTCAAAGGAAAAAGGCGCGGGCCAAGCCAGCCAGGACCCAGCGAATGGATTAAGTGCTTTGAGAATGCCTGCTGAAGGTCACTTCGCTATGGTGGTGGCCTTTTTATTTTTTTGACCATTGCCAACCCATTGCCCGCTTTCGAAAAGCTACTGCCTCAAAATTACGCTTTGTCTGACAAGTCTAACTTAATGACTATGCAACTCAGCCTGCCTTACTCATTTGCAGGGCATACACCAGCGGCATTTTATCGCCGAGATGTTTGATCCTGAATTTTCCAGGGGCAAACTCCTCGGTAGGATCAAAGCAATTGTAGGGCGAATAATCGTACTCTTTAATGGTATCCAGATGCAAGCCTTCACTCACTAAACTATTTAGCACCTCAGCGAGGCCATGGTTCCAGCATACATATTCCTGGCTGATCTCCGCATCAGGTTGGGCGTAAGTACCACTTTCGGTTTCAGCGATAGGATCACTGTTGAAGTAGCGGTATTTTATTTCCTTAAAGTCGTCGTCAAACATCCACACCAGGGGATGGAATTCAACGATAATAAACCGTCCTCCCGGTTTCAGGTAGCGTGCTATCAGCTTTGCCCAGCGGTCGAGATCGGGTAGCCAGCCAAGTACACCATAGCTGGTGTACACGATATCAAACTGCTCAGTGAGATGATCAGGCAGATCATAGATGTTACAATTGACAAAACGGGTATCAGCACCGTCTTCGCGGGCCAACTCTCTTGCCTTGGCAATGGCTTTATCGGATAAGTCCACGCCGGTTGCCTTGGCTCCTAAGCGGCTCAGGGAAATGGTATCCTGCCCGAAGTGGCATTGCAGGTGTAAAATGCTCTTTCCCTTTATGTCGCCCAGCAAATCCAGCTCGATGGCATTTAAGGATGACTTTCCTGCCATAAATCCCTTCAGATCGTAGAAGTCTGATTGCAGGTGTGCCTCGAGCCGGTTATTCCACGACTGGCGGTTAATATTGATATAGTCCAATTCTTTAGACATAGCGCATATGATTGCTAATTATTGATGGGCCTTAAAGGCTGATGTCAAAAGGGCGATCTGCCCCTGGTGATAAATGTCGTGTTGGATAATTCCCTCAATCAGGTATTGGTAGTTGTAGCTTCTGCCCGGCACCGGCTGATCGAGAAAATCATCTGGGACCATGCTAAGCAGGTCGAGCAACTGCAGTTGAGTTTCCCTCCACTCAGCCAGCATCGCTTGCCAGTCAGCCTCCGAATTAAGGCTCACGTTTGACCAGTCCATTTCACTATTCAAATCGATGTCGAATTCGGCCTTACCTTTAATTTTTACAATGACAAAATACCGCCAGCTCAGCATATGCCGCAGGATAATGGCCGGTGACCTGGCGAAGCCCGCTGGCCTGCTGTTCGCGATCTTATAATCAATCGCTTGAAGGGCTTTAAGCAATGGCTGCCCGTACCAGGGATCGCCATCAAAAGCATTTCTTAGGCTATTAGTAAGCTTTTCAATTTCACTGCTCATATCAGTTCATTACTTTTGTCATCACCTCCGTTACTGCCTCCATATCCGCAGCGGTGTTGTAAGTATGGGGAGACAGGCGTACTGACTCCCCCCGCAGCGATACGATTATATTTCTGGCCCGAAGTTGCTCCATCATTTGCTGAGGCGAAGTGCTTTGCGGCAGGCCTAAGCCGAAGATGTGGGCACTGCGATATTCCTCTTCTTCCAATTCAATACCATTGGACTGGGCAAAGTCAAGCAAGGGCCGGCTCAGATTGCGGCAGTACTGTTCAATATTAGCGATTCCCCAATCCAACAGCTGGTCGAGAGCAGCACTGAACATGGGAATTAGGATAAAGCTGCTGTTTTCACCGACATTGTAGCGTCCTGCCGCCTCGGTGTAATTGGTGTCGTACTGAGTAAGCTGACTGAAGTTACGGGCATTACCCCGGTTCATCCACGACTCTTCCAGGGGCACCCCTTCGTCAAATACCTCGCCATACCAGGCCAGGCCAAAGGAATAGGGACCCATAAGCCATTTGTAACCGGCACAGACCAGGGCGTCAATTTTTAGGTCGCCAATATCCACTGGCACTGCCCCTACCGCCTGGGTGCCATCCACGATAAAGCGGGCTCCCACCTCATGGCAGCGCTCGCCTATAGCTTTCAGGTCAAAGTGGGTACCATCGGCCCAGTGCACCGCTGACATCAATACCACCGCAGTATCCTTGTCTATTGACTCCAGGATTTTTTGATTCCACCGGCGTCCTTTAACGCCACTTTCCTGCTCAGGAGCCACCACCTTCATTTCAACATCATTGTCCTGGCACCAACGCTGCAAGCTGAAGTAACCACTGGGGAACTCGTCTTTAATGCTAAGGGCATGCTGGCCCGGAGCTGCCTTTAAATTATTGATGGCGGCTTTAAGTCCATAGGAGGCAGAAGGGATAATAGCTACCCGGTTGGCTTCGCCATTGATGATGCGGCCAAATTTTTGCCGCACTTCATCGGTTTGCCGGAAAAAGTCATCCGGCTCAAAGAGGTAGGGGTTGCGACGCCGGCGCATGCCTTCCATTCCGCCCGCCTCTGCGGATTTGAGCAAGGGCGACATATAGGCACAATTGATATAGTGCACCTCTTGCTGTAGTTGGAAAAGGTGTTTTTGATCCTTCATATGTTGTAGTTAGCTAGGTTTCGGCTTTATAACTCAAAGAATTTCAGGAACGCTCCTACCCCGGTGCACAGCGGATATAAGCCCTTTCGACAAAGTGAGATAGCGGGTTCGCGGTAGTTTTCAAAGCGTTTAACCTCCCTCCCATATATATCGCTCCCAGTAGCTGAAAGTGGTTGCGAAAATTCCAGCTGGTTGCTGACAGGATGTGGAAACAGGCTAGCTTCATTGCCGAGAGTTCCTCCATCGATATTGTAAGGCGATTCATTTTTAGTAACAAAAAAATCAATCGGATGCCACTGCGAAACGGCAGTAAAACCAGGGCAGCACAGCAGCAACGATAAAATACTTTTCATAACAGGATTGAGTGGGTTTAAGGTTAAAAAGTTAAGGATTTCTCCAAACAAAAAATGGCGACCAAGTCCTGTTAGCAGGTCTTGGCCGCCAGTGGCAAAAACGCCTTTGCCCTGGGAATTACCGCCTGAGAAACAAGCCTCTCAATAATGGCAGATCATCACTTTCACATAATGGGGCGGATGCCTTTGGTTATCTATTTTAAGAAGGTAGCTACCCGCAGCCAGGGCGGCAGTCTCCATTGTTCCTCCTGACCAGGGATCCCGATGCAGTCGCTTTACCTCCTTACCCTGCTGGTCGTACAGGGTCAGACTAAGGGGAAATTCACTAAGGCCTATTTCCAAATGGTCATCAGCGGGGTTAGGATACACCTCCAGCGGAGGCATTGATGCCAGTTCAGCCATACCGATTGTGCCCGGTCCGCCCAAAAACCGGGCGGCGCTAAAATCATAACTTGAAACGCTGCTGCCGGGGTATGAATTATAACTATAGCCCGCCACTACCAGGCGCCCGTTGGGCTGAAGCACCGCATCGGTGACATAATCGTAGCCCGAACCCATATTTTTGGTAACAAAACCATCATAGCTAAAACTGTTATCGAGACTACCATCGGAGTTAAAACGTGCCACCGCCAAATCACGATTCCAGATGCCATCGGCATCACCGGCTACCAGTATTTTGCCGTCGCCAAGGATATGCACTGATTTGGCGGTAGCGTCTCCGTTGAGAATGGGTGCAGAGGCAATACCATTAACCCCGAAGGTCTGGTCGAGAGTACCATCGGCCAACAAGCGCACCATGGCAAAATTGTTAAGGCCGTTCTTTTCCACATAGCCCACCCCCAGTATACGCCCGTCAGAGAGGCGGGTAAGCCCGGCTCCACTGGCAGGTTCGTTCATAATAACCCTCAGTTGACCATTGGAGCCAAAGCTGACGTCAGGCTCCCCAGCGGCAGTGCATTGGAGAAATAAAATGTAGCTGTGGCTGTTGTACCACACCTGACCGATGCCAATAATACCTCCATCGGGTTTCATCAGGTAGCGGTTTATCTCAGGCGCCCCATTGGGATAATCAAACAGGGCCAACGCCGAATCACCAAAATTGTAATCCGGTGTTCCGTTGGCGTTGAACCGTACCAGGGCTGCCTTGCTCCCCCCGTTGTAAATGTTTCCTCCCACCAAAATTTTACCGCCGGCTTGCACCGCGATAAAATTGAAGCTGGTTCCATTCATAGGCGTGGGAAAATGAGCAATGCCACTATCGCCAAAACTGAGATCGGGCCGGCCATCCTCGAGGAAGCGCCTTACCGCCACATTGTCAACGTCATCAATATTGGTAGTACCACAAATCAAAATACGGGCATCGCCATCAAGGGCAACGCCACCTTCAATAGAGGAGCCCAGTCCCTCGGCCAGTACCAATCCCTGGTCCCCGAATTTCAAATCGGGATTACCACTTTCATCAAGGCGGATCAGCATACCCTGGTATTGGCCATTCTGGTGACTGTTACCAGCCAGGATCAACTTGCCATCATTCTGACGTACCACATCCCGCACGCGTTCCTGGGCATTTTTATTCAAATAGGAGAACTTTCCGTCACCGTTAAAGGAAAGATCGAGCTCACCATCCTGTGGCAAAGCGTAAAAGGGCAAAAGCAGCAAAATGGATAAACAGATATAGTTTTTCATGGCGTTAGGATTAGAGGTCATATACTGCTGAAAAGCCACTGGTCCTATCCCACAGGCAGTATTGGGTACCCTGCTTGTTGAAGAAGACATTGTAATCGGTCTGCCCGATCTTCATATAGCAAACCGCGCCGATAAGCTCAAAGGGGCAGGTGGAATTCTCATCGAAATCGTAGCAAAACCGGGGAGTGCTCCAGGCACCACTGGTCTTGGAGACATCGTAGAGCGAAAACTGATCGCCTTCTTTATTGATGACGAGCATGGTGTAAGGATTGTTGCTGTAATTGCAAAAGGCAAAGCCGGTAATGCCCTGGGCATTAAAGGGGCAATTACCGTAGCCATACCAGCCGATATCACGGGTCACGCTCTCAAACTGACCGGTATTGGACAGGAAATGGGCTTTATTCCCGTTTTCATTCCAAAAGTAGGTGCCGGTAGTGGTGATAGTACTACCGCTCTTGTAGCGATGAAAGCCACCGGCACTCACAGCGTTAATCAGGATGCCACCATCGCCGATATCAGCCAGGTTATAGGGTCCGGTGAGGGTATTATCCTGGCTGAGCATAAAGCGGTTGCCGGCTTTATTGAAAAGGGCGATCTTCTGACCTCCGGAACCACTGATATTTACCGCTGCACCAATAGCGCCAAAATTTTCGACCAGGTCGGCCCAATGTGAAGTGGCGGCCGGAGGAGTATTGCCACTGCCCAATGGTACACAGTTGGTTACATCATATTCAGTAGCCAATTGCACAGCCACCACCTTGTTGTCATACACACTTCTTACCACATAACTTACCGGTTTGCCGCTGCGGATATCGCCGGCACTAGCCAGTTTATTCACCAGACTGTCCAGAGTGCTGGCGTCCACCACCGTGCGCAGGGTAGCCGAAGCTTCACCTCCGTAGGCAAATACCTGGATCTTCAGGTTTTCGAGGGTACTGAGATAACTGGCATCAACACTGCCGCCACCACTGGAAGCTATCGCGCTGAAAGATCCCTTTATGCCCGCCTCCATGTCAAAGGCCGAAGCGGTGGATTCAATGAGCATGTAGTAAGTGCGGCCGTAGGTAACATCACTAACATAAGTGGCGGGATTGCCTATCCCCACGTATTTGGCCAGATCATCGGGGGTGACATTTTCGGCAAAGAGCTGATCCTTATTGGTGGGGATATCAAAGCTCATGGTGTAATAGCTCTGGTTGAGCTGCACCAGATAGGAGGTATAGGTACTATTGGTGTTGAGTTTAAGATAGCCCTCCAGTTCTCCAAAGGCATTTTCATAATCGGCCTTCACCTCAAGGGCAAATTGCCGCCGGCTCTGAATATTGGTGTAGCGAAAGTTGAAGTTCGCCGGCACCACCCCGGTGGACTGACCAATAATCTGGTTCATGGCGTCGGTGATACTGCTTTTTTTCACCACCTCAACGGTAAAGGATGACTGTTGATTTCCGTCGATAATATCGTAGGAAATGGTTCCTCCGGCCCGGTCTACCGCAATAACGTCGGGAGTGGCCTTGCGCAATGAGCCGCCCTGGATAAGGCTGCCTGGGTAAATCACATTGGCATTGGGGTTAAACATGGGGAAACCGCCATCGCCACCCGCGCCATCCTTAATGCTGTAAGTGGTGGTAACACAGCGCCAGCGCTGACCGTCTTCAGTTTTCTCCACCGGTGGTGCGGGCTCTGCCTGAACTGACTCTTCCACGGGCGGAAAGCTGCCCCCATCCTCAATTACCGATTCAAAGGTTTTGGGCTTAGCCCCGGGGGGATCTTCCTTTACTTCCTTTTTGCATTGCAGGCTGACTAATAACACCAGTGCTGACAGGAATACTGCTCTTTTCATGTTTAGGCATTTAAGGGGTTTTTACAGTGTGAAAGATCCGCACACATTTCATAACCTCCTAAATATCAGGGTAGACAAAGGGTGGACACTTTGGTTGAAAGTTTAAGGGCTAAGGTTGCAGGTTAGTGTGTTTAGAGTTTATGATTTAGGATTTAAAGTTTTAAAGTGATAGTGTTTTAATGACATAAGCCTGCCCCATAGAATAGTTTCAAGCAGTAGGATGGATCTGCCCGAATGGCCCGCGCCATCTGACAGGCGGGGCTCAATGTGTGACTCAAGCCTGGAAAATGCTACCGTTAAAAGGATAGGCAATCCCGGGATCCCGATCCGGCGTCTCAAACTATTGCATACCTGCCTAAAACTAAGGTGAAATACCAACCTGCGGTGGGTTAAGGAATCGCTACGGGTGAGCCGTACTAACCACTCCGTATGGTGGACGGTAAAATGCGGACTATAATCTGTTGACTTAAAAAGAAGCTACAAACTATTCACAAACTCATGCATATTCTCGTCGGAGGCAAGGTCCATTTTCTTGCGGAGGCGGTAGCGGGCTTTCTTGAGGCCGGCGTCAGAAATATGAAGAATATTGGCAATCTCCTTATTGCTGAAGTTCATCTTCATCAAGGCTACCAGACGCAGGTCATTATGGGTTAAACCTTTGAAGCGCTCCTTTACCCCTTGCAAAAACTCAGGGTGAACCTCCTCAAAGATTAACATGAATTTATCCCAGTCTTCAACCTTGTTCTCCGCCCGTTCGATCTGGTGTACCAGTTGATTCAGCACCGCACTTTCTTCCATTCGTTCTGACACTTCATGCAACTGATCCCGGAATGAGCGCAACATTTCATTCTTTTCGGCCATTACCAGCGCCTGCCCCGCCAGCTCACGTCTTTTGTGATCGAGTGCTTCACTAAGCCGTTTTTCTTCTTCCGCGCGGGCTTGCAGTTCGGCCTCATGTGCTTTTTCCTTCTCTTCGGCCAGCCTACTGTTTAACCTTAGCATGGTACGTTGGCGGGCGATTACGGCAAAGGTGAAACCGCCCACCAGGAGCAGCATTAAAAACAAAACATAATTCCGTAACGACTTGGCGGTATTTTGTTCCCGAAGCAGAGCAATGGCTGCTTCCCCGGCTTTAATTTGCTCCTCGCGCAAGTCCGCCGCATAACGCTCTTCCAACTCGGTAATCTGCTGTTGCTTTTCAAGTGAAAAAAGGCTGTCGCGCACCTCAATAAACTGCTGACTCAACTCATAGGCCCTTTCATAATCACCGCTCTCGGCATAAAACTCCATGGCTCCCCCTAATGTATGGAGATAGCCAAGGCTCATACCATATTGATGTTGGTACTCAAGGGAGAGGTTCACATGCCGGGCGGCACTGTCAAGGCGGTTAAGCGAACGAAAAATAACCGCCATCAATTGGTGGTTGAACGCCATCTGATCCGCTACCTGCGAGCGGTAAGCCAACTGGTTGGAACGCCGTAACTGCTCGAGGCCTGCTTCGGGCTGATCCTCATAAAAATAGGCTTTACCCAACTGGGCCAGGGCATTCATCATAGCCCGGTCATTGCGATTTTCAAATATGGCCAGCGCCCTTGGCAGGTATTTTATAGCGGTATCGTTATGACCAAGGTTTAAGGATACGTTTGAATAATTGGTGAGCGCATAGCCATAATACATCTCTTCATCGGTTTGCCGGTAATATTTTAGGCTACGATAAAAGTGATGGCTCGAGAGGGAATCATCGCCGTGCCAGCCATAAAAATTTCCCAGAGCGTAATGTGCCGCGGCCAAGCCTTCCACCGAATGGGCCGATTTAAAAACCGCAAGTGCTTTAAGGAATTGTGCCAGTGCAAAAGCGGTATTTCCCATTTCATTTTCCACCTGGGCGAGGCGCAATTGTACAAAAGCGCGCCGGGTTTCACTTAACTTCCCGCTGGCTTTCAAAGCTTTCTGATAGTAATGGCGGGCACTGTCAAGTTCACTTTTGTAGAGATAGCTTTTTCCCATCAGGGAGAATACCTGCTCCAGCCTATCGGCATCATTGAGGATAGCAGCAGCGCGGCGGGCGCGCTTTAAAAAATCCACCGCCTTGAGATACTCACCCGCACCCAGATATAGCTCGCTAACAACAATGGCGCTATCTGCCAGAGCGGTCAGATAATTCTGCTTCGCAAGGCTATCGAGCATGGCATGGGTACAGCCATCGCAATGCACATAGCCCACTCTGAGGCAATGCCTTAGTTTAGCGATACAGTTAGTCTGTGCATAGCCTGAAAAGCCCGCTGTAAGAGCGAATAAAAGTAAAATGAGGGCCCGGGTCATCGTTTGGCTTTGCCTTAAAAATAAGCATTACTGCGAGGCCCTCCGACCCAGTAAAAAATTCGAATAGGGGTTATTCCTGCGGCAGCACAAATTTTAACACCACAAAAAGCAACGCTAAGCAGAATTAAAAAGAGCGGGTAAATCAGGATACCGGCCTTATTCAGAAGCTGATTTTCGCTGCCTGAAGTCATGGATGGCTGAAAACAGGAGGCCTCCCATCAGTGCTCCCCAGGCGCTCATCCGCCACCATACCGAGCGGATACTACAAGCTTCCGCGCAGCCCCAGAAATACCAGTAAACATAGCCTGAAACTGCTCCCAATATTGCCCCGATCAAGATAAAACGCTGCTGGTATAAAAACTTTAGCATGGCACTAAAGTAGGCATCCGAGAGCAGACAAAAGGTAACCCTGGTTACCCAAGCCCCGTAGCCTATTAATCCGGCCCCAGCAATTTTAACCGCCGCTGGTGCACACAAGGAAAGATTTATCAATCTTTGCAGGGAACCTTTGCCAGATACTGTGCCCTGCCGCCTTATTACTATCAGTTTATTACTTTCATTGCTGCCTGCAGGAATTTTTGCGCAACAGCAGAACAAGCCAGGCTTTTTTCGGCGCTATATCAATTCCATTCTTTACGATACCACCGATGCTGCTTCACCTCGTTTCCTGATCTACCCTACCATCGGTTACGCCCCGGAAACCAGCTGGGAATTTGGTCTGTCGTCACTTTATATCTATTATGCCAACCGCGATACCAACAATCGCCTTAGTGAAATCAGTGGCTTCACTTTTTATACTGTAGAAAAGCAATATGGCTTCTGGTTTGACCATGCCCTTTACTCCGATCACGATCATTGGTTCTTTTTGGGGCGATTGCGCTACCAGAGCTTCCCGCTTCTTTTTTACGGCGTCGGCCCGGATGCACCGGCCGAACAGCTGGCTGAGGTGGATGGCAACTTCCTATTAATAAGGGAGCGAATACTGCGTGAAATCTATCACTCTCTTTACCTGGGGGTTCAGTTTGACTATCAGCAATTGTCACAGGTACACTTCCAGCACGCCGATCCGGAAAACCCGGTTGATATTCCCCCGGGAGGTGAGGGCTCGGGTAACCTCGGTATAGGTCTGGGGCTGGTATACGACAATCGTCACAATGTTTTGAACGTGCGCAGGGGGCTATTCTCTGAACTGGCCTTTTTACGCTACGACGATAAATGGGGCAGTGATTTTTCCTTTACCACCATAATCAGTGACAACCGCATTTACCGTCCGGTGAATAAGCGTGATGTGTTGGCGGCTCAGCTCTTTGGCCAGTTTGTGGTAAACGGACAAGCACCCTTTAATCAACTGGCTTTGATGGGAGGTGAAAGTCTGATGCGCGGCTATTATTACGGGCGCTTTCGCGACAATAACCTCATCGCCGGCCAGCTGGAGTACCGCCTGTTGCCCTTAGCTCTCAGCAAGCGCTTTGGTGCCGCCGCCTTTATGGGGGCAGGCCAGGTTTACGGTTCCGGTAACGCTTTTGATTTTAGCGAATTTTTACCGGCTGGCGGTGCCGGAGTCCGTTTTCTCTTATTTCCGCAAAAAGACATCTGGGGACGGATTGATGTAGCCTTTACCAGGGAAGGGCCTGGTTTTTACTTTTTTATTGGGGAAGCTTTTTAGGAAGACCGGCCAGGTAGAGGTTAACGCCAGGACCCGACTTCTCACGGCCGATTTTCCATTCGAACTTTTCGTGGCCCTTAAGCTCACTTATCAAGGCCTCCATTTCCGGAACCGAGTAAGTACGCAAGCAGGAAACCATCCCATCCCACCACACAAAGAGGGGAACTATCGGAATCAGGTAAGTAAAAAGCATGCGCCCCCACTTAAAAGGACGGATAAAAGGAGTGGCAAGCAATACCGTAATGGGCGAAAAAAACATGGCCAGAAAACTGGTCACGCTTCGCTCCTGCCCTTCCACAATAACAATGGGTTGATTGCTGTTTACTGCATTCTGCAAAATCTGACGGGCGTCATGGGGGCGAAAATGATGCAAAGACAAAAACTGGCTGCGCAGCCCGCTTAAGTTTGACGGTACCGCACGGGCATCCACCGGTTCTAAAAGGTATTCAATATTACTGGCCTGCTGTGCCAGGTAGGCAAAAGCCTCCGCATTAGGATAGTAATCAGTAAGTAAAATCCTGAGGTCAGGATACTCTTTCTGCAGTTTCTGGTTCAGCCAAAGCAACCCGCCACCCCCGCCAGAGGCCAAGTCAATTATCTGATGCTTCCCGCTGGCAGCAAGCATCCGGCTGAGCAAAGGCAGTACCGGGCGGTACATTTTAGTTTTATTGCTGAGAAAGCGCAGAAAATCAGTGCCGTAGTTTCTTAAAAAGGTTGGAAACCAATATTGATCTTCAAACTCAAAGAGATGGATGCGTGACATAGCAATTAAAGTTAGCTGACTAAGCTGACAGGGGTTATGGCTAAGATAATAGCCTCGGTGCTTGCTTCCTCATTTCCGCAACGGTATTGGTAAGTCAAGCTCTTATGAATTCAATGCATTCTTCTTATGATCCCTGATAACCTGCACAAAACTGGCAAGCTTCTTTTCATCGAGGGCGCCATTGCTACGAACTCCGCTGCAGACATCCACCCCGAAAGGTTCTACTTCCACCAATGCCTGGTGTAGATTTTCAGGGGTAAGGCCACCGGCCAAAAACACCGGTATATGAATGCTCTGACAGATCTCGCGGCTAATGTTCCAGTCGTGGGTACGACCGGTACCACCCAGTTGGCGAACGGCCAGGCCCGGATTACCGCTATCGAGTAAGAGGGCATCAACCAGTGGTGCCAGCTGGTGAGCTTCCTGCACGGCCGAGTTATTGCGCACATGAATTACCTGCACCAACCGGATGCCGGGCAAACTTTGGCGCAGTTGTTCATATACCGCCGGGGCCGGACGGTCAACCAACTGGATAGTATTGGTTTGAGTAAGCTGATGGTGCCGGATAATGGCCTGGGCCTCGGTTTCGCTGCTTAGCAAAAAGGTATCGACCCCAGGTGGCTGACGCTCAGCGATATCGTAAATAAGCTCATCCGGAATCACCCCCGGCCCGCTGGGCATGGGGCCTACCAAACCCAGGGCATCGGCACCGTATTTTACCGCCAGCTTTGCTTCTTCGACACTGGCAATGCAACAAATCTTTAAACGGATTTTCACAAGCTAAAGCTAGCTATTTTAAGCTATGCTCACAGGCTCTCTCCTCTCCTTAGAACATTAAATTCTATTGGCGGTTATTTTCAAAAATTCATCCCAATGGCTGAGATAAAAATTCAGGAAAAGAAACGAAGCAATCCCGGCATGATAATACTGATCATACTGATCCTCCTGCTGGCAGTGCTTTTAGTACTTGATGCCACCGAAGTAATTGCCACTCCCAACTGGATTGACAACACCGGAATGAATGACGATATGATAACCGATCCCGACTTTTAAATTTTTTAACCATGGCATTTTTCGATAGCGACACTTACGTATACCGCAGTTACCTATACCCTCTTTCACAAGCCAAGAACTTTGAAATTGCCGACGATCACCCCGATGTGCGCGGCTGGGATGTACTGGGTAATGACGGTACCAAATTCGGCAGCGTGCACGAACTTATCATTGACACCAAGGCCATGAAGGTACGTTACCTGGATGTAGATATCTACAAAAAATTAATCGACGACAAGGCTGACCAGATGCATATACTCATACCTATCGGCGTGGGTATTCTCAACAAGGATGACAAAAATGTAATCATTCCGCAACTCAACGTAGAGAGTTTGAGCAACTACCCGGTATATCGCAGGGAACCGGTATATGTATTACGTGACTATGAGCGCTCGGTACGTGATTTCTATGCGGGTAACAGCCATGGCGACCACCGCTACGATCCCAATTTCTACGAAGAGGAATATTACAATGACAGCGGCTACGCCCGGGGCCTTTAGATTATTTCACTTAGGATAATAAATATACCCATTGCCAGTACGAACCAACCAAAGCCCTCCTTAAGTTTTGCAGCTGAAATGAGCCGGGTAAGATAAATGCCCACAAACATTCCCAGGATAGAAAAACCGGTAAAAATGAGCAGGAAACTCCAGTCGATTGCCTGACCGGAGCCCACATCACCTAAAAAGCCGATGAGGCTTTTTATTGCAATGATGACCAGGGAGGTGCCTACTGCCTTCTTAATGGGTAAACCCACCAGCAACACCAGGGCCGGAACAATGAGGAAGCCTCCGCCAGCACCAACCAGGCCGGTTACGGTGCCAACCACCAAGCCTTCCAGAATAATCAGGGGCCAAAAAAAGGGCTTCTCTTCACCATTATCTCCATTCTCACGACCCCGGATCATGGAATAAGCCGCCAGGAGCATTACCACGCCAAAAAACACCATGATGGCTATTTCCTTGGTAAAGGTGAAATCGCCCAGGGTGAATATGTGCGCCGGAATGGCTGGAACCAGATAGTAGCGGGTTAGAAATACCGCCACCAAAGAAGGGGCAGCAAACACAAGGCCGGTTTTCCAATCTACCAACCCCTGTTTATGCTTACGCCATCCGCCAATTACCGCCGCACTCCCCACTACAAAAAGTGAATAGGCCGTACCCAACACCGGATTAATGCCCATTACGTACACCAATATAGGCACCGTAAGAATGGAGCCTCCACCGCCTAAAAGACCTAAGGTGAGTCCCATTATTACTGATAGCGCGTAGCCTATTATTTCCATGCCGCAAAAGTTGAAAATGTCGGATAAAAAGGCCGTAACAATAGTTACGGCTACAGTTCTTTAATGAATAGTAAGGTTCAAATACCATCCATTTCGATATCAGGAGGCTAAATTAAGTTAAGTAGCTTCAAAATCAATGTGGTAGCTTATGGCGTATCAAACCGTAAACAAAGGTTCCTAAAACGGCGCTGGCCAGTACGACCAGAAATACGCTGAAGCCATTGCCGATTAAAGTATAGATTGGTCCGGGACAGGCACCGGTAAAGGCCCAACCCAGGCCGAAGATGCTCCCTCCCAGCAAGTATCGTATCCAACTCATTTCCTTGGCGGACATGGTCATGGGTTCACCTTTCATTGAACGAAAACGGTAGCGTTTTGACAATTGCAGCAGTATTGCCCCGACCAGGATGGCCGAACCGATGATGCCATACATGTGAAAGCTGTCAAAGCGGAACATCTCCTGAATGCGAAACCAGGAAATGATCTGCGCCTGGGTGATGATAATGCCAAACAATATACCGGCAAATAAAAACTTCAAATACTTCATTCGATAACCTAATTTAAAAGCATCGGTAATACCCAATGGCTAGCGATAATCCCTCCTGTAAAAAACCCAATCACCGCCAGCAGCGAAGGCAACTGCAGGTTACTCAGCCCGGAAATGGCATGTCCTGAGGTGCAACCGCCGGCGTAGCGGGCACCAAAGCCCACCAAAAACCCACCGATCACCATCAGGGTAAAACCGGCTGGTGTAAGGAGTCCTTGCCAACTGAAGATAGATGGGGGCAACAGGTTGTGGCCGGGTGCATCAATACCCATGGCCTTGAGTTCACTAAGGGTGTCATCATCAATATTCAGGGGCTCGTGATGGCCCAACCAATTGGCGGCGATAATGCCACCAATTAATGTTCCCAGCACAAAAACCATATTCCAGCCCTGCCTGCGCCAGTTAAAATCAAAAAATGAACTACAACGGCCAGCACCTCCTATGGCACAGGTAATCCGCAAGGTTGACGATACCCCAAAGGATTCACCGAACCACAAAACCAATAAAAGCACCAGGGCTATGGCTGGTCCTGCAAGGTACCATGGCCAGGGTTGACTAAGAACTTCCAACATTTGCTCCACCATCCTTTTTCTCAATTCTTAATACCTGCACAATCAGCCTGCTCTCCGTCAGTGCTTTATTGCAGCCTTGGCCGGCAGCAACAGAGTTCCCGGGCGCTGATTGTTTCAACCGCTCCTATTAGGAATAAACCGAAATTATCCTGCTTCGGCAGCGGGAAGAAATTGTTGCCCCCAAGGCTATTTTCTTGCGGCGGCAAAAGTGAGAAAGGAAAAAGGGAATGCTCGTAACCAATGTTACGGAGAAATTAGTCAGTCGGTAAACTCAGACACCCGTATACAGTTGCGCTCACTGGTGATTTTGTTTTGCTGCTCCAGTTTTTTCATCAGGCGGCTGATGACCACCCGGGAAGTATTGAGCTCACTGGCTATTTGCTGATGAGTGGTTTTTAAACGAGCTGAGCCGGTAATCATCGCCTTATCCTTAAGGTAAGTGTAGAGGCGGCCTTCGAGATTCTTAAAGGCGAGGTTATCTATGGCCTCCAGCATTTCATTCATGCGTTCGTGGTAAGAGTTGAAGATAAAACGACGCCAGCTGGGAAAGCGCACAATCCATTCTTCCATGCGCTCTATGGGTACCAGGATGGCTTCGGACTCGGCCTCGGCAATAACCCTGATTTTACTTTTAGAGTGATTGAGGCAGCACTGCAGTGTCATCGCACAGGTATCTCCCATTTCGAGGTAGTATAACAGCAATTCATTACCGTTTTCATCCTCGGTAATCACTTTGAGGGAGCCGCTGAGCACAATGGGAAAATGAGTGATACTCTGCCCCACGTCGATGAGTTCTTCCCCCAGTTCAAAATGACGCTGACTTCCCTGCTTAATAATCTCATCAATCAAATCCTCTTCAAAGAGGTGTTGTAGTTGCTCGTGGATTGCCGATTCGCCCATAATCATTTAGAATATTCAGCAAAGATAACCTGCCTGCCCTGAAAATTGGCTTGTAAAAATTGCCGATGTCCGCAACCTTAAATAGCTTTGATGACAAGGGTATGTAGCGCCCCGTGACAGGGGGGCGTCAGTTAGCCCACACAGCCAGCGAGGTAGGGGTCGTCCATTTGATCTCAGCCAGCTGGTCAAAGCCCGGCTGACAGTTTATTTTGGAAATTAAACGGGATGTAGCGCAGTTGGTAGCGTACCACGTTCGGGACGTGGGGGTCGCTGGTTCGAATCCAGTCATCCCGACAAGCAAATTTGATGTTGTGATGACCTTAGCTATTTTAACCGGATGAGCTATGTCGCATTTATTCTTGAGAGCATTAAACAGGACAGATTCTATTTAGGTCAAACCCTCAACTTCGTAAACCGCATTAAAGGTCACAATAATGGCTGGGGAAAATCCCCCGCCCCCTTTATTCCATCGGGGGGGGGTTGCCTAAAAATCGAAAAAGGTAACCGCAGTGAAGCCATCATCCTGGAACCTAAGCTAAAAAAACTGACCCGATCGCGCCTCCGGAACTTCATTCAAAAGTACGCTGGCCAGGACGAGTCCGGCAGTTAGCCGGTCTGGCGGTGGTGCTGACATCGCTGGGGGATCGTCAGTATTCGATTCAAGCCTGCCCCGTTTTACGGGGTGATCCCCACTACAGCCTTCGGGAGACATTGGGGTTAAGGCCGGCTTTTAACGCTGATCCTGGCAGGAGATACTATCACTGCAGGCCTATGTTCCTACGTTATTTAGCGGGGCGGAGCTACGCCGGCCTTATCGAAAATTGCTATCAGATCAGGGTGGATGGGCATCGGTCGCAGTGGCGGCACATTGGCCCCCCCGGTATTACCGGCTGGTATTTTTCCTACAAAGGACTTGACCCCACCGACCAGTAAGCGGGGTATCTGCCCCAAAACTTCCCGGGTGCTCTTTATGCGGATGCCATACAGAAGCATTTTCCAATGCACAAAGCTATGAGCGAGCGGATATGCCTGGCCGATAATATGGGCGCGCTCAAGATGATACCAGGCTTCGTATAACTTCCCAGTAGCAAGTAAGCTGGTGTAGGCTGTTAATTCTGCCCGGTAATAGGGCCGTAAGGCTTCCGGCATGATGGTATTAAAATGCATAAGTGAAAATTGGTGGCTAAAATTAAACAAGAATGGTGAGCAACGGCCCTTGTCAGGTGGATCCTGGCTGGAGGTGCTCTGATAATTCCAGGCAGTTATACCATAAGAGCGCTTTTGGCTGGAAAATCAACTTGACGAATTGCCGCCGAGCGAACAGCCGCTAAGCGGTAAGTTTTTGAACAGCTGGAGGTTGATGGCGATAATAAAAGGACGATACTGTAGGGTATTTCATTCAATAAAATCCCTTGTCAGCGGTATCGGGCAGCCTCCGTGTCAATAAAAAATATTTTTTTTTTGTGATTACAACACCATATAATCACTACTCTACCAACTTATATAACAGTGAGTTGACTTAAGCCCCTGCCGTAATTAGGTCAATTTTCAAATTGACTCTTTTTTGAGGAATTTACATTTCCGTCAACGTATTAAATTAATTAATTAGTAATCAATTACTTACTGAAACAATTAATCATTGCTTTCAGGCAGTCCATCAGCCTTTGTTTCGACAACACGCACGATTTCTTCGATAAGTGGATTTTCACAACCTGCTGACTATGAGTGTTTTGTTTTAGGTTTGAGTCACTCGAAAGTAAATACCATTTAACCAATTTTAACTGTTATGAAACGCACAACAAAATTTCTACTCCTATTAGGACTGGCTCTATGCAGCACTAGTGCCTTTAGCCAGGATGATATCGATCACGATCATGATATTGTCATTACCGTACCACCCATTGCCCTGGTGGACGTAGAAGGAGCCTCCTCCATTACCCTTGAGCCCGCCACTATTACCGAAGCGGGGGAAGCCCTCGATTTCACCAGCATTTCCAATGATACCCTGTGGCTCAACTACTCTTCTATTATTGAAACAGGCGTTGACAACACCCGTGATATTTATGTGAAATACACCGGAACCCTGCCTGGCGGTACCAGCATCGATTTAACCGCGGCTGCCCATTCCGGAAGTGGCGGAGGTGATCTACCTGTAGGTGCCAGCTCCACTCTCACCCTTACTAACTCTGATCAGACCCTGTTTAGTGGTATTGGTAGTGCCTATACCGGTGATGGTTACAACAATGGCCACCAGCTTACCTATGAGTTGAATTCAACTCCTGCTAATTACGGTGATCTGGATGCGGCTAGCTCAACCACCATTACCGTTACTTTCACCATCTCTGATAACTAAAAATTGCCTTCCCAGGGAAGTGCATGACAGCCATTTGAAACCTAAGCCAACCTAACCACTAAGCTGTCAGGAAAGCGCTTCGGCGTTTTCCTGATTCTTTGTTTTCAACCTAATTTACTCCAATCCACCTGATGAAACCAATCCTATTAACCGCCGTGGCCGTGTTATTGGCCTTTGGCAGCCTGAGAGCTTCCGTAATCATTACCAACGGCCTTACTCATCGTCATGAACTACGAGGAAGCGCCAATGAGCAGGGCCAGATCCTGATCAAAAATGTAGGTACAACCCCCGAGCGCATCGTCATTTACCTCAAGGATCTGCTGGTAGACTGTGAAAACGAGGACCTCAATATAGCCCCCCCCGGTACCTTGCCCCGTTCCAACTATTCCTTTATCAGACTGGGTGCAAGGGAGCGCCTGCTGGCACCGGGCGAAGAGTTTCCGCTGCGTTATGACATTAGCCCTTCTCCTGACAAAAAATTCATCGGCAGCTACTGGAGCCTTATGATGGTGGAAGTACAAAGCCCCATTGACACTAACCGGCTGGATAAAGGAGTAAAAGTTAGCTCCAACATCCGTTATGCGATCCAGATTATCACTGACTTCAGCTCAGATGAAGAGGTGGAGATAAACTTTGACGATGTAGCCTTCAATGGCAATGAGGAGGAAAAAGTATTGGATGTTAAGCTGAGCAATCAATCCATCAAACTGGTTTTACCGCGCTTAAAACTGGAGATCTATGACGACAAGGGAGATCTGATCTTTGAAGAGAAGTCTGCCATAAAAAAACTGTATCCCGGTCAATGCCGCCGTTTTCAGGTGCCGGTAAACGACCTACCGCCAGGACAATTTCAGGCAGTGCTGGTGGCTGATTGTGGTGAGTCTGATTTATTCGGCATGACCATAAACCTGGCAGTGGATGAAGAATAAAGTCATTTACATATGGCTTTTAATAACCACCATACTCCCGTTCAATTTTTTTGCTAACACTCCTTATTCCGACCGGGATGATCTGGTTTCTGCCGTGCGCGCCCCGAAATCGGTGGTTCCCGGGCAGTTTGAGACTTTTATTCTCGAGCTGAAAAATGACTATGCCCACCCTCTCAGGCTGGATGTGGAAGTAGAAAAACCTTCCAGTTGGCATTTTCTCTCCCCGCTAAAGATCATTGAACTGGAGCCCGGACAAAGCAAACAGGTGATTTTTCTGCTTGAAATTGACCGCTCCTGTGAAATCGGTAAAAAGCAAGTGCTTTTCCGATTTACCGACCAGCAGTATCAGGTACAGTTGCAGGAAATGATATTAACCGAAGTGGAAAATGTGCACCTGATCAAGGTCAACACTTTACAAAAACCCAAAAACATCAGTAGCGGACAGCGCTACAAAGTTGATTTTGAAATTCACAATCTCGGCAATTGTGAAGAAGAGGTGTCAGTGAGTTCCATAAAAGGGATTCTCAACCCCCAAACTCTAATAATCCCTCCTAACTCGCGACGCTTTATCAGTGTGGAGCAGGTGGTACCCAAAAATCTCAGCCACGCCGGATACATCAGTTCAGATCTCAACCTGAGGGTAAGTTATCAGGAGGAACCCATTCGTGAAATAGCCTCGGTGAAAGCCTTTCCCAAAGCTACCCAACGCACCGATCCATATCACCGCTTTCCCCTGCAGGCCAGCCTCATTTATTTTGGGGCTCGTAATAATGCGCCCTATGAAAGCAGCCTCCAGTTCGAATTAATCGGCGATGGCCATATCGATCGCAATAAACGCCATCACCTGAATTTCATCGTGCGCGCCCCCAACCGCTTTGCCATTGCCCGGGTTGGTAATTACGACCGCTACTCGGCAGAATACAACTGGCAGCGTAGCCGTACCGCCAGCACCAGTATCCGCGTGGGCGATTTTGCCTATAACCTTACCGAAGTAACCGAAATGTACCGCTGGGCCCGGGGTATGGAACTTAAATTCAACGATGAGAAATACGAAGTGGGTGGCTTTATAAACAAACCCCGTTTTATTGCCGACGTAGACTACCAGTATGCCGCCTGGGGGCGCTACCATATTAACTCCCAATGGTTTGGGCAGGCCAGCTTAATGCAGAAGCACTATGGTGGTGACAGCGGCGTAGCTACTCTCAGTGGTTTGCAAACCGGCCTTGAACTCGATAAACACCGTTTTACCGGTGAAATCTCTACCGGTACTCTCGATGGCAAGACCAGCATTGCGGGCCAGCTCACTGCCCAGGGCCAGTTTGAAAGTTTTCAATACAATACCCGTAACCTGTACTCGGGGCCGGATTACCCCGGCTTTTATACCAACTCGTATTTTTCGAGTACCACCTTGCAGTATCGCAAACGCCGCTGGGGGCTCAATGCCAACCTATATTACAACGCCAGCAATCCCGTTCAGGATACCATACAGGCTACTGCCCCTTATTCCCGCAATTACAACGCCGGAGTAAGCTATTTCCCCACCAGCAATCTGCAGATGCGGGCTGACTACCTATACCGCTTCCGCGAGGATCGCATGCCGACGAAAAAGTTTATGTATCTCGAAAATGGTGTACGCTTCCGCACCACTTTTCGAAATCAACAGTGGTTAGCCCAGATAAACGGTGAAGCCGCTCAAACCGAAAACCTCCTTATAGCCAGTGATGACAATACCGGATCAACCTACAACCTGAGTCTCCAGGCGGAGAAAAACCTCCTGAAAGATTTCAGGCTCGGAGTAAGAGGGCAATATCTCAATACTAACCGCTATGATGTTGACCAACGATCATACCTGTTATACGGGGGCAGTATTAGTTATCAGCCTTCAAAGCATTTCGGTATGCGGGCCTCGTACCAAAACAACTATCTCATTGAAGAGTACTACCGTGACCGGAGCCTCATCGATGTTGGCCTTAATGCCCGTTACGCAGGTCATCAATTCCGCATTTCCACTTCACATGCCCTGGTACGTCGCAGCGAAAGTCGCACTGATTTTTATATAAACGCCCGTTATACCTACCACTTCAGCCCTCCAATCTCAAAGCGCGATGACCTTTATAGCTTGCAGGGGCAAATCAGCAGCGCCGAACCTAAAGATGCAGCCGGCGTCATTCTGACCATTAACGGGCAATCGGTTATTTCGGATGAATACGGATATTTTACCGTCCACAACTTACCGGTTGGCATTCACTATCTGCATATTGACTGGGGCAGTGTAGGGGTAGGTATGGTAACCAATGTGGAATCACCACTGGAGGTTGAAATCCTCCCCCGCCCTACCAACAAGGTCACCTTTGAATTAATGAGGGGAGGTAACATCAGCGGTAACATCAAATTCCTGATGGACGCAAGGGATCGTCGCGAAATGCCCAAAAACCCCCTGAAAGTAATTAAGATCAGCAATGGCCGCCAGGAATACCTAAGCTATACCGATGAGAATGGTGATTTCAGCTTCCTTAATATCCTCCCCGGTGAATGGACAGTGCGCGTAGTAAACCCCGATGATGGCAGTGGCTCCTGGCAATTGGAACAAAACAACCTTACAGTAAAACTGAATCCTGCCGAAGCGCAGTCCGTTCAGTTCGTATTAAAAAAGAGGACTCGTCAAATACGCTTCTCAGATAAGAGCCTTAACATCAAAATGAAAAAGCAATAAGCTATGTGGAGGCGATTAAGGGTCATATTAACCGTACTTATTTTGGGCAACTTGTCTTTGCCTGGGCAGTCTGGTTTATTTATTCATCACCGGGCCGACAGCGGCACCAGCACCACCACTCACGGGGCCACCGTTTCACAGTGGAATGACCTGTCAGGGGCAGCCTACCACTCCATTTTAGACCACGGCACCCCCACTTTCGATACCCTGGTGAGCAATTTTCACCCCGGTATTTACTTTCCTCACTCATCGGCCTTTCAGCTTACCGACGCCATTGAAGTGCAGAAAAATGATGCTGACTCCATTACCATGGCCATAGTTTTTAAGACCAGTAACGATATTGACACAACCCAGGTAATAGTGGACAATGGCGATCGAAACAAAGGCATTGTCGTGTTTATCCGGCGAGGCTATTTGGTGATAAACGTATATCCTAATGGTGTGAATTATGCAGATAGCACGGCTATTGACACCAACCGCATTTACCTCCTGACTTTTGTACTGGATGCCTCCACGGGCTGGGAGGGCTATTTAAATGGCGAACGCCGCTTAGCGGTGGCCAGTCCCGCCCCTGGTGATATCATCCACTGGGGCCATAAACAACAAGCGGCCCTGGGAGGATGGGAAAAACACTATATCGATGATTACGGGGTGGAAAGAGATATAACCAATAGTGCTGAATTTAAGGGCCACCTGCAGGAATTTATGTGGTATTACCAGGATGCCCGCATCGGTACCGAGCGCATGGCCCTGGAAGGGATGTTAGCCCTGAAATACGGCATTCAGCTGAGCAACGATTGCGATGCCGATGGTATCCCTAATGAATTGGTATCGGGTAGTATCAGAGAGGGCGACTATTTAGCACCTGATGGCAGTACCATTGTTTGGTCACACCTCAGCCAGGGTACTGATTACTACCATTCAGTGGCGGGTATTGGCCGCTATGACTTTTACAATCAAAACCAAAAGCAATCGCACTCCGAAACGGATAGCGCCCTGATTACAATTGGATTGGGCGATATTTATGGCACCAATGCTGCTAACCCCAACACTTTCACTTATGATCCGGCGGTACTTCTATGGGCACATAACAACGCTCCGCTGGTATTTAGCATAGCCGGCGCCCCTGCCCCTTACAAGAAAATTGAGCGTAGCTGGCGGGTACAGGAAACCGGGGTATCTGGTAATGTAGGCACCGTAAAGCTGAGGGTGCCAGCCTCTACCAGCAGCCTTAGTCCCCGCCTGCCTTATGCCAATAAGCTCAGTATTATTACCGATGCCGATGGGGATTTCAGCAGTGGCGCTACCACCACTGAAATGACCCTTAACGGTGATTACTGGGAGGTGGACATCGATTTTAATGGTGGCGATTATTTTACATTTTGCACCTATAGGGGCACCACCTTAAGCACCAGTGTACATGGTGATGAAGATGGCCCCACCGCTGTGGAGTTCAGCATGAACCTGCACGATATTAACACCACCGGGGTGCCCATCACTTTTGATTTCGCTGATGCTGGTACCGGTACCGCTTCAGTTGGTAGTGATTATATCGCCATTCCCGGTGGTTCTATCATTTCAGTGGCTCCGGGCGACTCCATGGGCTATTTTACAGTACCCGTAATCGACAATGCCAGCTGGGAGGGCGATGTAAGCCTCATTAGCTATGTGAGCAACCCCAGCGATCCCGAATACTTTATTTTTACCGATACCGCCACGGCCATTATTTACGAAAATGAACTGCCAGCCCCCGGGAATATCCGCAATCAGCTGAGCTTTTGGCTCAAGGCCAACCAAGGTACCAGCAGCAGTACCGACGGGGCGGCTGTCAGCAACTGGTACGATCAAACTGCAAACGGCAATGATGCCACGGCCCTGGCCAGTACCCCAACTTATAGTGAGCTTAGCACCAACTACAACCCCGGGGTGGATTTTGATGGTTACGGAGGTTTCAGCCTGGACAATAGCAGCAGCATCAACACCAGCGCCTTCAGTGAAAAGAGTTTTAGCATTGTTTTCAGAACCGGTGAGGACATCAGTTCCTACCAGGTACTTTATGAAGAGGGCAATTACAGCGATGGGCTCAACTGCTATATCGCCAATAATAAAATCTACTGCAACCTATGGGTAGCGAGTGCCGATAACTATGGCTCCGCGGCCATTGAAAGCAACACCGATTACCTGCTGACCTTTATATACAACGGGGCCTCCTCCCGGATGGATGCCTATCTCAACGGCGTACTGGCCTTTAGCGACCTGTCAGCTCCTGCCAGCATACCCGCACTTGGAGGAGGCATTGGCATCGGGGTGATCAATGACAGCACCCGCTTTGGAGGTGGACTGACCCAGAGTTCCGGCGCCGGATTTAACGGCCAAATTATGGAGCTGGCGTACTTTGCCGGTAATGCCCTTAATTCAGCTGATCGCCAGCAACTGGAAAGTTACATGGGGGTTAAATACGCCATTAGCCTGCCCAGCGATTACCTGGCCGGCGATGGCAGTATTGTGTGGGATGCCAGCCTTAACAGCAGCCACGGTAATGCAGTGACCGGTATTGGTTACCAGCTCAGTGCCGCCCTCAACCAAAAGCAATCCGGCTCATCTGCCTCCGGCCGGTTGGTCTCCATCGGCCTCGACACGATAGTGAGCAGCAATGCTGCCAACAGCGCCAGTTACAACAGTGATCAAAGTTATCTCCTTTGGGGCCACAATGATGGCCCGCTAAGCTTCGTAGTAAACGGGGCCCCGGCAGACTCTATGATCCTCAACCGCAGCTATAGGGTGCAGAAAACAGGCAGCATCGGTTCTACAAGAGTCCGCATAGCCGGCCACAGCAGCAGTGAAAGCATAAAACTCCCCCCCTTAAACAGTCTCAATCTACTGGTTGACAGCGACGGTGATTTCAGCAGCGGTGCCAGCATCATTCCTATGACCTTGCTAAATGGCTACTGGGAAGCCATTTACGAATTCAGTAACGGCGATTATTTCAGTTTCTCCTTTCAGGGAGGCTTGGTTTGGGTAAGCCAGGAAGGTGATGAAAACGGCCCTACCAACATCCGGTTTGAACTGCGTACACCCACTACCAGTGGCAGTATCTTGCATTACGACATTACTGTATTAGGCAGCAGTACGGCCGATTCAGCCAGTGACTACAGCCTCAGTACACCGCTGCGTTTTGAAGTGGCCATTGGTGACACGGCGGCCAGTTATAGTGTTAGCGTAGTGGATGACCTGCTGGAAGAACCCCTTGAATACCTCAGTATTGCCGTTGACAGCACCATCAACCTGTCCAACCCCCTCAATTTTTACCGCTTAAACGCCTACATTACTGATAATGACGCCGGTTACCCCGGGGTGATTGGTGTGACTCCTGACTTCTGGCTCCGTGCCGATGACAGTACTTCCACTACTACCGATGGCAACCCGCTAAGCAACTGGTATGATGTTTCGGGTAACGGCCACGATGCCAGCAGCACCGGCGCCGGCCCCCTGTTCGAGGCCGTGGGCTGTAACTTCAATCCCGCCCTGGCCTTTTCCGCTGCCAGTGGTGGCATGCTGATAGCCGATGCCCTTGCTCTAAACAGCTATAGTGGCGGTTACCGGGCCAAGTCACTGACGGTGGCTTTTAAAACCGCTAGCGACATCAGCACGCTGCAGGTGATTTATGAGCAGGGTGGCAGTGATGACGGTTTTAACCTCTATCTTGAAAATGACCAGCTAAGAGTTAACTGGTGGGCGGCCAGCAGTGAATATTCTGCGGCTGTAAGCATCAATGCCCAGGCCAGTTATGTGGCCAGCTTTATTTATGATGGCAATGCCGGTCGCTGGGATCTTTATCTCAACGGGGCATTGGCCAGCTCGCAGCTGAGTGTGCCCTCAGTGCTCAACGGCAGTAGCGACAATATTGGCCTGGGTGCCGTACAGGGTACGAGCCAGTTTGACGGCGGTCGTGACCTAAGCAGTAACCAGCCCTTTTTAGGTAGTATTATGGAGGTCCTTTACTTTAACGACACCGTATTAAGCAGCAATCAACGCGGCCGCCTGGAAAGCTACCTCAGCCTTAAATATGGCGCTGCCTACCAGGCAGACATTCTGGCCTCAGATAGTAGCCTGATTTGGGATGCCACTGCTAACGCCTCTTACCTCGGTCAGCTCAGCGGGATTGGCTGGGATCTTAAGGCGGGTCTTGATCAAAGACAATCCTTTACCAATGACTCCCCCAGCCAGGTGCTGACTATAGGGCTGAAAAGTATTGCCAGCAGTAATGCCAGCAATAGCAACAGCTTCACCAATAACAAGAACTTCCTTATTTGGGGTCACAACGGTGGTAACTTAACCGGTGTAGACAGTGCCAGCAGCCTGCCTGCCCAAAGTGGCCTGGTTGACCGCTTTGACCGGGTATGGCACATTGAGGAAACCGGCTCGGTGGATACCGTGCAGCTGGCCTTCCCTAAGGACTCAATTGATCAATACATGAGTGATCTCCCCTATGGCGAACTCTACCTGCGCATTGCCGACGATGCTGCCCTGACGACTAACGTGGTTGATACTCCCTTTTACCTGGCTGACATCAATGGTGTAAGCAGTTATGTAGTCGAATACGATTTTAGCAGTGCTCATTACTTCAGTATTATCCGCAAGGGCTTTATCTGGTGGAACGGTTATGAATGGCGGGGCGGCTTAAGCGCCATTACCCCTCATGGTCCCTCTGATGATCCCCTTGACCAGCTAAAAATTATGCTGGTGGATGCCGGCGACACCGCAACCATTACCGAAGCAGTAGTAGTGGACAGCACCATTATTGACAGCGCCGCAATTTTGCAGGTTAACCCCACTGCCTGTCTCCGGCTGAACAGCATCAGCAATAGTGGTAGTTTCATTCTCCATGCCGATGCCAGCGGCTTTGGCCAATACAAAGGCCCGGCCACCAATGCCACCTTTGAACAGTATATCGATGACTACGGCTGGCACTTGATTGGGTCGCCCTTTTCGGATACCCAATGGCGTGATTTTAACTTTAAGAACGACAATGGAGCCACCAACCATCCCCTGGGCGGCAGTTCTCTCGATTCCTGTGATTATTGCAACTTGTGGTGGTACGACGCTTCAACTGATAACGGCACGGATATCGGCTTTGGCAGCAGCGATGCCTTCGGCACCTGGCGTTCCTCAACTGACAGCAACCAAGGCTTTATTCCAGACCGTGGTTGGAATCTTTACCTGGATACCACTTACAATTTTGCCACTGCCCCCTGGACAGTTTCGGTAAACGGAACTTTTAACAACGGTGCGGTAAGTCAGCAAGTCAATGAAAATAATGCCGGCTGGAACCTGGTAGCCAATCCCTACCCCTCCGCCCTCGATTGGGACACTATCGACAATGACCTGGCGGCCGCTGGTATAGCGGCCGGTTACCACGTATGGGATCATGAAAACACCAATTATGCTGTATATGCGGGGGGCTCCGGCACGCTGGGACTTAGCCGCTATATTGCCCCCTTCCAGGGTTTTTACGTACAAACCGCTGTGGCGGGTGCGCAAAACTCCGCTAATGTATTTCACAGTTTTGACCTCGAAAATGCCGACCGCCCGGATGACTGCCCCGGCGGGCTGGGGAACTTTTACAAAAGCAGTGGTGGCAATGAGATTGTACTGCGCAGTACCCACCGGGGCTCCAAAAAGGTGGATGAAACCATTATCAGGTTGAAAAACGAGGCCACCCGTGAATTCGACAGCTGGGAGGATATCCGCAAACTGGCCTCACCTTATCGGGATGCACCCAATCTTTTTACCCTAAGCGGCAAAGCTGCCACCGCCATTAATGTGTTACCACATCCTGCTGAAAAAGATAGCCTGCCCCTGGGCGTATGGGTGGCACAAGGCAGCCCTATCAGCATCGAGGCCATAAAGGCACCCCCGGGTTACACCATTTACCTGGAAGACCTGAAGGATGGCAGTTGGCATGCCATTGGAAATGCCCCCTACCAATTTACCCAGGACAACAGCCTGCCTCAAAGATTTATCCTTCACTTTGGCCCTATATCGTTTAAAGCCGACCCCTGGCTGGCAGGCAAACCATTCTATGTATTTACAGAGGGGGCTTATTTAAATGTCAAAACCCTGAAGTTGCTCAGCGGCAAACCCTACCAGGTTGCCAGCAGCAACGGTACGGTATTAAAGTCAGGCTACCTGGGTGAAGGTCAGCAGCATAAAATCTATATTGGCGATTTACCAGCCGGCGTATATATATACGCCTTGTGGGACGGTGAGCGGCACTATTCGGAAAAAATTATCAAATTATGAGCCCAACAGAATTCCAAGCTTTACGAATGCATCATGAGGGAATCAGAAGCTTTTATATGGGCATAATGCTGGTTTTTGCCAGCTTTTCGCTTTGGGCACAACCGGGTAACCCAAGTTACAGTCTTTCCACCTCCACTTACTTTGAAATCGATATGCAGTCCATTGCCCTGCTGGATATCGAAAATGCCGGTGCCACTACCAATTTTTCATTAGATGTTCCGGCCCCAACCGAGGCAGGCAAAGGTTTGTCCTCCAATCCCCTGGTTAGTTATTCTGACAACTGGCTTAACTACAGCTGTGCCGCCCGCGATGTTACCAGTAGAAATATTCAGGTAAGCATCAGCAGCGGCAGCATCCCACCGGGGCTGGAATTGCAACTTACGGTAAGTGCCGCTACCGGTAGCGGGGCGGGGACCCTGGGCACGCCGGTGGCTACTAACCTTCTTCTTACTTCCACCGCCCAAAATATTATTACCGGAATCAGGGGATCCTATACCGGTAATGGATCTGGCAATGGCCACCAGCTTACCTATGAATTGCATTTCGATGGGGTGAATTTTGACCAGCTGGATAAAATCAGTGCCCCGATAACAATTCTTTACACCATAATTGATAACTGATGCGCACTATTAACACAAAGCAAATATGGTTGGGGTTGCTGTTGTTATTGAGCATGCTTCCTGAAGCTGTCCTGGGGCAGGTGATTATTTCCACTACCAGTACCCATACCGAAAGCCTGGATGAAACTTCGCTCAACACCCCCAGCGAAGCCGGCGAGGATTTGCTGAACATTGTGGAAACCCTCAGTAACTTCAACCAATTGAGCATCAAAAATGTCAAAAAAAGCCAGCAATGGAAGGTGGCCGTAAGCCGCCGCGATATTAACTGGCCCGCGGCCTTTAGTATTTATATCAGGCGCAACAGCAACGGCACTCCCTGTTCCGGTTGCACCGGTATCAATACCGGCCTGTCTCCCACCATTTATGTGCCGATTAATCTGCTGGAAAGCGACTTCATATATGGCAACGGCGAAGTGGGGAATATTGATGTACAGGTGAAAGTGGAAGGAATTAGCCTAACAGTGGACGCCCAGGCCTACAGTACTGAAATTATCTATACCCTGTACGGCGACTAATTATCAAATTTGTGAACTCTCAAGGGCCCGTTCTAACCAGCGGAACTTTGTGCCGGTAAAGCGCTTGCGAATAAGGGCGTAGTCTTCCACCACAAACTCCAGGTCAATGCGGGCATTGCGCACCTCTGCCGAATAAGCACTATGGGCGCTAAGGCTGTGGGCGATGGGAAGAAGATCGGGGATTATACTGGTTTTTATATCCCTCAGGAAGGCCACCAGGGCCTGATGCAGCTCAGGATCCATATAATCCATTTCAGCTAAGGCCAGTTTCGCAAGAGATTGATCTAATTCATTGTGTAGGTTATTGAGGTCCTCCTCCAACTTAAAAGTAGCCAGGTTCACGTTCGGATTTTCGGTAATACGGGCCATATAGCCGGAGATCAGAAAATCCAGCTTGTGAAAATGCAGCATTTGCTCGCGCAGATGCCGGCTAACCTCCCCATAACGGAGGATGTGCTCATGACGGGCCTCCCACTCGATTTTAAAACCATTGCGAACTGCAAAGCGTACCTCGGCCTTCATGAGATCTTTCTCAATTTCCACCACGGCATGCTCCAGTTGGTTCATGGCCTGGTAATAATCAGCGAGCCTTGCGAATGACTCTTTGCGGTAGCGCCTTAAGTGCAACACCCGGGCATAATGATTATGGAATAGTAGCTGCAATGAATCAAAACCTGCTTGAAACACCTGCTGTAAACCAGAGTCGCCCTGGTACCCCCCCATACCAACGAATTCCTTCTGGCTCTGCTCAATGCATTCCACAACCTGACGTCTCCTCACTTCAATTTCATCAGGGTTGCCAGAGGTTAGGGTGGTCTGGAAACAGGTAAGGGCCTTGACCCGAAAGGCATCGAGCTCTTTATTACAACGCGCATAGTAGGTACGCGGAGTATATTCAAACTGTGCCAGGGTACTTCCAGAACTAATAATTACAATAGCAATACTCAATAATGCTTTCATATTGGAGTAGAGTTTTGATTCAGAAAACATTAACAACCTTACTAAATTACCAATAAAAATTCCTACTTAGTGCATTTTCACCTGTTTAACTCCCCTTATTTCATAAGCGCATATTTTATCTATCATAACAATTGTTTGTTAACCAACATTTAAAGCTTATTAGCTTTTGAATATTTCATAATATTTAATGCTCAATATCAACAACAACCAAGCGCTTTGAGCCGGGTCGTGATCTTACAGCCAGCCCCTCTGCATTGACCATTATTACTGCAAATGCCATAAATCACACCCTGAGCTAAGTCAAAGCCTAAAAAAGTTCACATTTTTTATGTAAATATTGATTGAACTAAAGCACTTTATTATCAAGGAGATACAGTTTAGGTGTAAGAAATCGGAATAGGTCTAATTATTTGAAAATGAGAAAGTTGTTGATAAATAGATGAAATGATAATATCTTAGTGCCCGATTTCGGGACATGAAACATCCTGACCAGAGCACTTTAAGTGAATTAACCTAAAAACCTAACAACCATGACTTCTACTCCAATCACATTAAGGCATAGTCCACCTTCTACGGTCTATTAGCAGTTCAAATAGTATTTCCAGTCAATCAATTGCCGGCCAAAATATTTAAATAGCATTTAAAAAATTATGCTGAAAATTTGGTCGCATTATCTTCAATCAAATTAATACTTGTTACTCATGAAACATGCTCTACTCTCTTTAAATGGAAAGAGCCTCGGCCCTTCGCGTCTCGCGATATTCCTGTTGGCCTTTCTTTCCTTCAACCAGTTGGCATTTGCCCAACCGGTTGTAAGCCTTAACTCCAGCACTGACGTAAGCTGCTTTGGTGGCAATGATGGTGCTATAGATATTAATGTATCCGGTGGCATCAGCCCCTATACATTTTATTGGAGCAACGGCGACAACAGCCAGAATATCAGCGGTCTCGACACCGGTAGCTATTCAGTAGTGGTAGTAGACGCCAACCTTGATTCAGCCAACCTCAGTGGCGTGGTTATTAGCCAGCCTGACGAGTTAGCTGTAGTATATAATGTAAGTAATGTTAGCTGTTACGGCGATGCCAACGGTGCCGTAAACCTGACGGTAAGTGGCGGTACCGCTCCTTATACATATATATGGAGTAGCGGTGAAACCACCCAAAACATCAGCGGAAAGTCATCAGGCTTTTTCAGCGTAACCGTTACCGACTCGGCCGGCTGTACTAAATTCATTTCCTCCATTGTAGTACTGGAACCTTCTGAACTTAAGCTGCAAAGTCAGATCAACACTCATGTGAGTTGTTTTGGCGGCAATGACGGTGAAACAGAAGTTCAACTGACCGGGGGATTACTCCCTTATACCTATTTATGGGATGACGGTAGTACTGCCAATACGCGCAGCAACCTCACCGCCGGTACCTACACCCTTACCGCCACCGACCAAAATTCATGTACTACGGTGGTAAACGTTACTATTAATGAGCCGGCTGCTCCCCTGAGCGCCGTGGTTGATATTACCAACACCACCTGCGTATCAAGCAGCGATGGCCAGATTGACCTGACCGTTAGCGGTGGTACTGCTCCTTACAGCTACCTGTGGAATACCGGCGATACTACTGAAGATCTTACAGTACCTACCGGGAGCTACTCGGTAACCATTACCGATGGCAATGGCTGTACCCTGCTGGAAAACGCGGTGGTAAGCAATGACGATACCATCCCGCCGGTAGCCGCCTGTCGCACCATACCTTTGATTCTCGACGCCAGTGGCAATGCCAGCATTACGGCCATCGACCTCGACTATGGTTCTACCGACAACTGTGCTATCGACACTATTATATTGAGTAACTACAATTTTGGTTGCGCTGACCTGGGCCTTACCCCGGTTGATCTCTATGTGATTGATGAAAATGGCAACAGCGATACCTGCACGGGCAATGTAAATGTTTTTGACACCATTGCCCCTACTCTTAACACCATCAACATCACTGCTTATCTTGACGCCAGTGGCCAGGCCACTATCAGTGCCGCTGATGTTGACGCCGGTACTCTTGATGCCTGTGGTCTCGACACCATATATATTAGCCGCAACCAGTTTTTCTGTGGTGACATCGGTGTTCAAAACCTAATGTTTACCGCTGCCGACGTAAATGGAAACAGCCGGTCAACCAGCATTACAGTGACCGTGGCCGATACCATTTCGCCTGATGTAATCACTCAGGACATCAGCCTTTACCTGGCTGCCGATGGCACCGCCAGCATTTCTGCCGCCGATATCGACAATGGCTCAAGCGACGCTTGTGGTATCGATACCCTGGTTCTGAGCCAATACAACTTTGACTGTGCGGTAGTAGGCATCCAAATGGTGAGCCTGTCAGTAACTGACCTTGAAGGCAATGTAGGAACAGCCACCGCCAGCGTAACCGTTATTGACACTATTTCGCCAGCACTCAGTGCCAGCGGCAAAACGGTTTACCTCGATGCCACTGGATCGGTAAGCATCAATGCTGCTGACCTGGTTAACGCTGCCTCTGACTCCTGTGGTATTGATACTATTACGCTCAGTACTTACAACTTCAGCTGCGCCGAAGTGGGTGCTAACCCTGTAACCGTAAGCGCCATCGACAATAATGGCAACACCACTACGGTATCGGTTAGCGTAACTGTATCTGACACCAACAAACCAGATGTAATTGCCCGTGATATTAATGCTTACCTCGATGCGGCCGGCCAGGTATCTATTACCGTAGCCGACATTGACAGCGCCACTACTGCTGTTTGTGGTATGGACACTATTTTGCTCAACAAATACAACTTTAGTTGTGCTGACACCGGTGTAAATATGGTAATGCTGATTGCCGTAAGCAACAACGGTGTTTTCAACTCTGATACCGCCCTGGTAACTGTTATTGATACGATCAGCGGTAATCTTACCACCCAAAATCAGACTATTTACCTCGATGCAGCCGGACAGGCCTCTGTTACCGCTGCTGACCTTAGCAATAGCAGTTCTGATGCCTGTGGTATTGATACCACTACCCTGTCAAAATATGACTTCAGCTGTGCTGATGCCGGTGCTAACACCGTAATGGTTACCCTGCTTGACATCCATGGCAACAGCCGTTCGGCCAGCGCCACCGTTACAGTAGTGGATACCATCAAGCCAGTGGTAAGCACCATTGATATTACGCTTAACCTCGACGCCAGCGGAAACGCTTCGATTGTAGCTACCGATGTTATGGCTGCCAATAGCGACAACTGCGCCGTTGACACCCTGATCCTCGATCGCTACAACTTCGTTTGTGCAGATGCCGGGGTTCAGGTTGTTACTCTGCAGGCTATCGATGCTGCTGGTAACTCTGCCTCAGCCACTGCCCAGGTTACGGTAGTAGACACCACCGACCCGGTGATCACCAGCGCTCCCTTCGACGCCTACCTTGACGCCAACGGTGCCGTTAGTATTACCGCAGCAGATGTTACTGCTACCCTTAGTGATGCCTGTGGCACACCAGCAGTAGCTATTGACATCAGCAACTTCGACTGTACTAACCTCGGTGCCAACACCGTAACCCTTACGGCTACTGACGCCTCCGGTAATATAGCTACCGCCACTGCAACCGTTACGGTTTACGATACTATCAGCCCAGCGCTTAGCGTGGCCAACGTTGACCTCTACCTCGATACTGCCGCCACCATGTCGTTGCGCGATGTGAATCCTGTACTCTACCTGTTCGAAGCTTGTAGCCTTGATAGCGTGTACTTGAGCCGTGAAAATTTCGGCTGTGCCGACCTTGGTGCCACCAAAATTGGTGTGACTGCTGTAGACGCCGAAGGTAACCTGCGCAGCGACAGCCTTATTGTTAATGTAATTGACACTACCGGTCCATCATTGACCAGTAATAACCTCACCGTTTACCTCGACAACAGTGGCAACACTTCTATTACGGCTGCCCAGGTAAACACTATGGCCTCAGATGTATGTGGCATTGACACCCTCTACCTGGACCGCTATACCTTTAGCTGTACTGAAGTAGGTGCCAATACTGTAACTCTTACCGCTGTTGACGTTAATGGTCAGTCAACTACGGTACTTACTACCGTAACGGTGGCTGACACCATCCTGCCGGTGGTAAATGCCCAGAATGTTACTATTTACAGTGATGCCAATGGTATTGCCACTATTAGTCCCGCCGATATCGATAACGGTAGCTATGACGGCAACTGCTCGTCTTCGGTTCTTACCCTGAGCGATAGCATTTTTGATTGCTCTGAACTGGGTCTGAACCTGGAAACCCTTACCATCACCGATGCTGGTGGCAACAGTCGTACGGTTGATTTCTTTATTACCGTAATTGATACCATCAAGCCAACCCTGGCACTTAAGAATATTACCGTGATGCTGAACCAGGCGGGAACAGCCAGTATCAGTGCTAACCAGCTCGACAGTTCCAGCTCTGATAACTGTTCTAACCTGCTTTCATTCAGTGCCAGCAAAACCAGCTTCAACTGTAATGACCTTGGCGCCAATGTAATTAGCGTTTATGCTGAAGATGCCAAAATGAACAGTGCAACAGCCACAGCAGTGGTAACTGTAATTGACGGCAGCAACCCTACGGTAGCTACCCGCAACATCAATGCTTACTTAGATGCCAATGGTAGCGTAACTGCCCTGGCTACTGACGTAAATAACGGCAGCTTCGATAACTGTGGCCTTGATAGCCTCTGGCTGAGCCGCAGCGTATTCAGCGCCAGCGACCTTGGTCCTAACAATGCCACTCTGTATGTTCAGGATCCGGCTGGAAATGTGGCTTTTGGTTCGGCCGTAATCACCGTGATTGACACCGTGAAACCACAAATTGCCAACCAAAACCTGGATCTTTATCTGGATGCCAGCGGACAGGCTAACTTCACCAGTGCCAGCTATAATCTCAATGTAACTGATAACCACAGTGTTGCTTCACTTAGTACTGCCAATGCAGTATATGACTGCTCACAGCGCGGTATTAATACCGTAAGTGTAACGGCAACAGACCCAAGTGGCAACAGCCGCGTGGCCACCCTTACCATAAATGTAATTGACACCCTGGCTCCCAGCCTGCAGCTAAACAGTGCTACTGTGTATCTGGACGCTAATGGCAATGCCAGCCTGAGTGTAGCCGACGTTGATGCCGGCAGCAGTGACAATTGTGGGATGCAAAGTATCACCCTCAATCGCAGCAGCTTTAGCTGTGCTGACCTGGGTAGCAATATGGTAATGGTTAGCGCCATGGATGCCGACTCAAATATGGTAAGCGACAGTGTTATGGTTACCGTAATTGATAATATCGCACCAAGCCTGAGCTCAGTACCTGCCAATATCACCACCGGATCAGATGCGGGCAGCTGTGGTGCGGTAGTAAACTTTGTGATGCCTGCTACCAGTGATAACTGCAGCAATGCCAACCTCACCAGTACTCACCAGCCTGGCGATCTCTTCCCGGTAGGAAGCACCCGCGTGATTTTCACCACTCAGGATGCCGCCGGAAACACTGATACTGCCGGATTTAACGTAACTGTAATTGATGATCAGGCTCCGCAAATCATAAGCATGCCTCTTACTGATACCGTGGGTCAGTGTAATGCCCTTTACAGCTTTAGCATGCCCCTGGCCAGCGATAATTGCTCCAATGCCAGCGTTACCCAAATCAGTGGTTTACCCAGTGGTGGTTTCTATCCCATCGGTACCACTACCAACAGCTTCCGCATCAGCGATAGCAACGGTAACGACACCATCGTTAGCTTTGATGTGGTGGTAATGCCAGCCAGTCAGCCCAACCTGCCCCAGGAGCTCAACCTCTGTGCAAATGAGGCCCCGGTTGATTTCACCCTCGGACAGGCCATCAACTGGAGTGGCAAGGGTATCCAGAATGCCAGCAGCTTTAACCCTGCTCTTGCCGGTACCGGTCGCCATGTACTTAACTATACCTACTTTGATGAGTACGGTTGTATGACCAACGGTAGTATTTCTATCACTGTGTCACCGATACCGGTTGAACCGGTAATCAGCCGCAGTGGTGCCAACACCCTTACCACCGGAGCCTATGACACTTATCAATGGTACCGTGATGGTATTGCCATCACCGGGGCCAACAGCCAGAGTTACAGCTACACCATTGGTGGTAACTACCAGGTAATGGTAAGCAACACTGCTGCCTGTGAAAACCACAGCAAGGGTTATGTAGTAGGATCAGCTAATGGAGGTATCGGTATTGAAGAAAACCTGCTTGGTGAACTAAGCCTCTACCCCAACCCGACCAATGGGGTGCTTACGATCGACCTCAACAACCTTATGAAGAAGGAATTGCAGGTGAGCCTGTACAATATCAGTGGTAAGAAACTGATGTCAGTTTCGGACTTCACCGAGGCCGATGGCAAAATGATAATCAACCTAAACCAATTACCTAAGGCTACTTACGTGCTCCGCATTCAGTCGGAAGACCAGGTTGTAGTTCGTCAGGTAGTACTTTATTAAGCTATAACCTAATCCCTAAACGTCATGAAAATATTTAAAAACACCATTCTGATTCTCCTGGCGGTATTCATCACCCCGGCAGACCTGATAGCTCAGGAAGTGAGTAAAAGTGATAAGGAGGAAGCTCCCAAAGCTGAAGTTAAAGAAGAAGCTAAAAAGAGCAACAAAAACGAAAGTCCTTTCAATCAGTTCAGTGCCGGCTTGCGCGCCCTGCATCTTTACGATGTGCCTTTTTATCGCTTTGACACCGAACTCAATCGCGACATGAAGGGCCTCAACGGTGAGAACACATCTTTTGATCTGGGTCTGGATTTTTATTATGAATATCAGATCAACCCCCTTATAGGCTTTCAGGCAGGGTTCAGAGTTGGATCTCTAACTGGTGCTAATGAGGTGGAATACTATAAAAATTCATTTCAGGAGCTCAACCTGGATATGGTGTTGATCTTAAGTAATCTCTCCGCCCGCCTCGATCGCTTACCGGTAAACGTTTACGCCAAAGTTGGTCTTGGTTCAGGCTGGTATGAAGCCTCCCGTTATCTCCACAGTGACCATAGCCTCAATAGCCAGCGTGAGCGCAACTTCTTTGATGGCCGTGTTGGAGCAGGTTTGCAGTATAAAATCAGCAACAACCTCAGGCTGGAATTAGAGGCTGCTTATAATGCCGTGTATGATGATGGCTTTGATGGCTATAAGACCGGTAGCGGCAGCAATCCCTTTATCTCAACCGGTATCGGGGTAGCCTACACATTTGGTGATAAGGATAAAGATCCGATGCATTCAATCAGTATGCTGGCCCCTCCCTACAGCAATGGCGTATTTGATATCGCCGCTGCCAAAAAGGATGAGGCTGCTGACGACAGCAAAAAGGATCAGCAGGTTGTAATAAATGATGCCAATAATGATATGACTGCAGTGGCTTCGAGCCTGAAAACTTTGAGCGAGGAACTTGCCGCTATGAAGGCCCAGCTTGAAGAACAGCAAGCCCTGGTTGCTGCCCAACAGGCGAAAATCGACGAGCAGGCCAAGCGCATCGAAGAGCTCACTGCCGAAAACGGTGAATACCTCGCCAGCAAGGAGGAGTCAGCAGAAGAGATGCCTGAGGTCGAAAGCAAGGAAGAGGAGGTTAAGCCGGAGGGTGTAACCTATTGGAATGCTGCCCGCAGCGAAGTAGAAGTTTTCTTTGGTTTTGACTCTGACGAGCTGACCCCCGAAACGCAGTTGGTGCTCCAGGAAGCCCTGGGAAATTCGGCCCAACAAATTTCCCTGATCGGCTATGCTTCACCTGAAGGAAACCCTGGCTATAACGACCGCCTCAAAAGAAGAAGGGTAGATATGGTAAAAGACTACCTGATCTTTGTTCTGGGCATTGATTCCGATAACATTGTAGAAACCAGCGCTGGCGATGTAGTTGATCTTGGTGATAACAACCACCTCAATCGCAAGGTAATGGTGAAATTTGAAAAACTCAGTGAGGTAGCCGCCGGCAATTAAGCCCGGAACCTTCTAAAATAAAAAAGCCGGTAGCAAGATTGTTACCGGCTTTTTTATTGATAGCAATTGACCCCCAGCTGATTCAAAGCTGAAATTTGGAAGATAAATTTCACAAAATGGCACTATATTGCCCTTCTAAGCCACAGTAATTCGTCGTTCTCCCCGCGCATGAAATACCAGTACCTTTTATTATTGACAGTTGTATTCTGTTTTAGTACCAGGGCACAATCTCTCCAGCAAACCCTTGACTCACTAAACACCGAACTTGGCAACAGTGGTTCCGATAGCAACCGGGTGAAAATCCTCAATAATTTGTCTTTTTACAATCGTCAGTCCCAGCCTGAAAGGGGCGTGGAATTGGGTAAGGAAGCGCTTGAACTGGCTAACAAAATCAACTGGCCCAAAGGCAAAGCCCAGGCACTGGCCATGGTGGGGATAAATTATGAGGCGCTGGGAAACTATGAATTGGCACTGGAGTTTGAAACTAAATCGCTGCAGTTAAACCGTTCCTTGGGCCGCAGATCCTCCGAAGCCTCAATGCTTGCCAATATTAGTCTCATTTACCTCCACCAGTCAGATTATAGCCAGGCCCTTAAGTATGCCCTGCAGTCCAAGTCCCTTCAGGAGAACATAGGAAACAGGAAAAATCTGGCCATAGTGAACGAAAATATCGGGGTTATCTTTTTTCGCCTGAAAAATTATGAGAAGACCCGCGAATATTACCAGAAAGCAAGTGAAATCTATGCCGAACTGGATGAACCTATATCGCTGGCCCGCAGCAAGGCCAACCTCGGTTTGCTTTACTACGATCTCGGCGATTATGAAAAAGCAGAACAATATTATCTCGAATCGCTGGCTACCAACAAAAAGTTGGGCGTTAAGCAATCGCTGTTGATCAATTACATGAACCTGGGAAACGTAAAAAGTAAACTCGGCAATTATGACGAAGCCCTTACTTATTACCAGGACGCCCTGGAACTCAGCGAGGAATTAAATAATAAACGGACTACTGCAACTACTTTCGGCAATATCGGTGACTTGTACCTTGAAATGGCCAGGCCCATGCCGGAGCAGTCAAAAGAGCGCCGGGCCAGGCTGGCTCAGGCCAGCGACTATCTCGAACGCTCTATCGCCATGTGCCGGGAGCTGAACTTTTATGATCCGATGATCGAGTATTACCGTTCCTTATCTGAGGTATCAAACCTGCAAAACGATTTTGAAACGGCCCTTTCCCATTTTAAATCCTATACTGAAATCAGGGATTCAATCCGCTCCGCCGAAAAGGGACAGGAACTTAGTCTGATGGAGAGTCGTCATGAACTGGAAATACGCGATAAGAACATCACCCTGAAAGACAACCAAATACAAATACAAAAACTGGCCCTGTCCAAACAGCGTTCAGAACTTGCCCTTTATGTTGCCGGACTGATAGTACTGATACTCCTCCTGGTAATAATTCTCCGAAAATGGCTATACACCAGTCAGTCCAACCGCGAACTTTCTGAAAAAAATAAAGCTCAATTAGCACTTATCGAAAGTCAGTTAAAAGACATTAAAGCAAGGTCAAAAATTCTCAATGAAATTGCTTATATGCAGGCACATGATGTACGCGGGCCGCTTAGTACCATCCTGGGTTTAGTACAACTCATCAATCACAAGGATCCAGGCGATCCCTTTAATAAATTTGTGCTTGAAAACCTTGAAACCGTTACCAAGGAGCTGGATCAGGCGGTAAGAGAGGTCATTCAGAAAAAGGAGGAACTGCCCTGATGCCAGCATCCCCTCCGGCCTGAATTTCTGAATACCCCCTTCAAACAGTGCTCTTTTTTTTTCGCACTTAAAAAAGTTATTTTTTTAGGCTTTTTATCATAAATTTTCTGGGTGTTAATATTCAGCAATTGAGCATAAGTTTACTACTCTCAAAAGGGGTATACAGCATCTCGAAAATAGGTAAGGACGCTCCGCCGATAAACTGTTATCTCTAGCGAATATTGCTCCTCTTCCCTACTCCAGGTCCGGACTGCTGAAGCCTCGATTTTAATTTCGGACAAATTTGTCGGAAATAAAAATCTGCTCTATCTTTGTCCGGTCTTTAGGAAGGTAGCCAAAGCTGCAAAGCCTTCCTATGACCGCATAAAGCTCAGCGCTGCTTGAGCTGAACCTCAATAAAGGACAATTTTGTCTGATTAATTTGAATTGATTCTTTTACTATGGAAACCTTAGAGGAAAAAGCAATCGGCGAACTGGTGGCCGCCAATTACCGCACTGCCACCGTATTCAAAAAACATAAAATTGATTTTTGCTGCCAAGGTGGGCGCACTATCAGTGAAGCCTGCCAGAAGAAGGGTATCAGCATCTGGCCTCTTCTCCGCGAGTTGGAGGAGGTAATGCAGGAGCAGGGTCAGAAGGATATTGACTATCAAAACTGGCCCCTGGATTTACTAAGCGATTATATCGAGAAAAAGCACCATCGCTATGTAGAAAGCCGCATTCCCGAAATAAAGGGTTTTCTCGACAAGCTTTGCCGGGTACACGGTGAGCGCCACCCCGAACTATTTAAGATAAACGGGCACTTTACCGCCTCAGCTGCCGCCCTTAGCCAGCATATGAAAAAGGAAGAACTGGTGCTGTTTCCCTATGTACGCAAGATGGTACAAACCCGGGCCCGGGGTGAGGTGCTTCCTGCACCTCAATTTGGCCGGGTAGCCAATCCTATTGCCAGCATGATGGAGGAACACGACAACGAGGGCGAGCGCTTCCGGGAAATTGCCGAACTCAGCAATGACTACAATCCTCCCGCTGATGCCTGTAACACCTACCGCGTTTGTTTTGCCTTATTAAAGGAATTTGAAGATGACCTCCATCTGCATATTCACCTCGAAAACAACATCCTTTTTCCCAAGGCTAAAGGGATGGAGTCCGAATTGATAGCAGAGACTGCCTAAGTCTCAAACCAGAGCCCCCGGTCAGAAAACCGGGGGCTCGATTTTATTAGGAAAAGTATCAAAACTGCCTCCGGAGAATTTAGAAACAGTTAACCAGCATCAGGAATAAACTGGTAAAAATATTGGCGGCAAACATCCATACCACCCAGCGCAACGGGCTGTGGGAAATGGCAGTGGCGTTGGAAGCCATGGCCACGCAGGATAACAGCACTAATTCCCAGGTGGGAGCCCCGCAAGCCAGTACTACCAGTAAAGCCACCGAAGCGAGGCAGGTGCCCGCCATCAGGCTTACTGACATGATTCCAAAATAGTTGAATTGATTAGTATCAATCAAGGCATTAATTCGTTGTACAGTACTCATTCTTCAAAGATTTTCGCCACAAAGCTATTTCGGATATATTTGTCCTTTTATGATCCAGATCATAATCTTATGACCGTCATTCAGGAAGAACTTTTGCGTCATTATGGCGCCAGCAGGCAGAGCTACGACAAGGATAACCTCATATTCGGGCAGGGTGAAAAGGCACGCTTTTACTACGAAGTGATTTATGGTGAAGTCAAGATGTGCAACTATAACGCTGAGGGGCGTGAGTTTATCCAGGGTATTTTCTCTGCCGGGCGGAGCTTCGGTGAGCCGGCCCTCTTTGGCGACTTTCCCTACCCGGCCCATGCCATTGCCTTAAGGGGAACGGAGGTATGGCAGCTCCCCGCTAACGACTTTTATGAACTGCTCAAAGAGCATCCGGAAGTACATTTTAAAATCACCTCACAAATAGCGGCCCGCCTTCATTACAAGGCCATAATGGCCCAGGAAATGTCTCATAGCGATGCCGCCAGCCGCATTCTGAAACTTCTTCGCTACCTCAAGTATGAGGTGTATGGACTAAAGGAGCCCTATTCCTACCGGGTAGAACTGACCCGGCAGCAAATTGCCGATCTCACCGGGCTGAGGGTGGAAACCGTAATCCGCAGCATTAAAAACCTCGCTCATGAGGATGTCATAAGGATTTATCAAAGAAAAATCATGATCTGAGGGTAAATAGGGTGCAGGTGAGCCAGGGCTGACAATTATCAGTGTAGAAGCGTGTTGCCACCGCTAAATTTGCCGCTCAAGCGCATTAATAACAGTATTAATAACAATCAGCAGATTTATGACCAGGGAAGAATTAAAGCGCAGCATTTCCCGCCTACGCATCGAAAAGAACGCCATTATACTGGCCCACTATTACCAGGAACCCGATATTCAGGATATCGCCGATTTTGTAGGCGACAGCCTGGCTCTGGCCCAGGAAGCGGCCCGGGTGGATGCCGATATCATTGTCTTTGCCGGGGTTCACTTTATGGCCGAAACCGCCAAGATCCTAAACCCCAACCGCAAGGTACTCCTTCCGGACCTTGAGGCCGGTTGCTCCCTGGCGGACTCCTGCCCTCCTGCCGATTTCAGCGCCTTTGTTAAGCAATACCCCGACCACCTGGTGGTGAGCTACATCAACTGTTCTGCGGAGGTTAAAGCCCTCAGTGATATTGTCTGTACCAGTTCCAATGCGGTGAAGATCATCAATTCCATCCCGCCGGAGCAGCCCATAATCTTTGCTCCCGATGTTAACCTGGGGCGCTATCTCGAAAAAACCACCGGCCGTAAAATGAAGCTTTGGAACGGTGCCTGCATGGTGCACGAAGCTTTTGATCTTGATAAAATCCTGCGCTTAAAGGCCGAAAATCCGGAGGCCAAGATCATTGCTCACCCCGAGTCGGAAGATCACATTCTGCGGGTGGCAAATTTCATCGGGTCGACCGCAGCGCTGCTGCGTTTTGCCGAAGAAGACGAGGCCACCACCTTTATCATTGCCACTGAACATGGCATCCTCCATAAAATGTCGCGTATGCTGCCCCATAAAAAGCTGATTCCGGCGCCGGGCGTGGAAGACAACACTTGTGCCTGTAGCGAGTGTGCTTATATGAAGCTCAACACCTTACAAAAGCTACACGACTGTCTGCTCAACGAATCACCTGAAATTATTCTGGAAGCATCGCTGGCACAGGCCGCCCTGAGACCGGTGGAGAAGATGTTTAGCATTACCAATCAAGCTCCTGTATGCGCTCCGGCCACTGCGACATCCTGGTAGTAGGAAGTGGTATTGCCGGCCTGAGCTTCGCCCTTCACTGCAGCCGTTATTTCCCCGATAAGAAGATCGTGGTGCTGAGCAAGGAATCGCTGGCCGAAAGCAACACGCGCTATGCCCAGGGAGGAATAGCCGCCGTCACCGATTTATTGGCCGATTCTTTTAGCGAACATTGTGCGGACACGCTCACCGCCGGCGATGGCCTTTGTGACCCGGGCGTGGTGGGGATGGTGGTGCACCAGGCCCCCCTCGCCATTGCCCAGCTCGAGGCCTGGGGCATACATTTTGACCGGCAGGGCAATGAGCTTGAACGGGCCCGTGAGGGCGGACACAGCCAGGCAAGGGTGCTACATTGTAAGGATCATACCGGTGCCAGCATTAGCGACCAGTTGCTTAGGCAGTGCCGGCAATCGGCCAATATTGAATTGCGCGAAAAGCAATTTGTAAGCGGCCTCCTTATTGATGAAACTCCCACCCGTCGTTGTTGCCACGGGGTGAAGGTTATTAATGGCAAGAGTAGCAGTAGAATCTATGCCCAAAAGGTAATGCTCGCCTGCGGCGGCATAGGACAGCTCTATCAGCTCAGTTCCAACCCGGCGCTTGCCACCGGTGATGGTATTGGCCTGGCCCGGGCCGCAGGAGTAGCGTTAGAAAAGATGGCCTACATCCAGTTTCACCCCACCGTTTTATACGGTACACACAGTCAGCAGCCCTTTCTTATTTCAGAAGCGGTGCGGGGATTTGGCGCCATTTTGCGCAACCACCGCGGAGAAGATTTTATGCCTCGCTACGATGCGAGGGCTTCGCTCGCCACCCGCGACATCGTAAGTCGGGCTATTTTTTCAGAAATGCAAAAAAGTGGCACCGACCACCTCTGGCTCGATCTGCGTCATCTCGATCAGGAGGAGTTCAATAAAAAATTTCCCACTATTGCTGCCAGGCTGGAGGAGGAACATATCGATCCGGGGAGCGAGCTGCTTCCTATAGCCCCGGCAGCGCATTACTTGTGTGGTGGTATTGCCACCAACCCCTTTGGCGAAACCAGTTTAGATAACTTACTGGCCTGCGGGGAAACCGCCTGCACCGGCTTACACGGCGCCAACCGCTTAGCCTCCAATTCCCTGCTGGAAGCGGTGGTATATGCACAGCAGGCAGCGTTAGGCCTTAAAAGTGCGCATTGGGATAATACCCCCCCCTCATCATTGATCGACTCTGAACCGGTGCGGTCCACTCAGCCCAACCCCAGCCGAAGGGATTTGCAAAAACTGATGACCGAAAAAGTGGGTATTGTAAGGGAAAAAGAAGCATTGGTAAACGCCAGGCTTAAAGTGGAACAATGGCTGAATGAATTTAGACCTTCACCACTACAGGCCTCTGACTGGGAGCTACAGAATATGCTGTGGACCGCCCTGGCCATAATAGAAGATTCACTGCAACAAACCGAAAACCGCGGCACCTTTTATCGCCGTGATCTGGCCAGGAGCCCTTCCTTAGTATGATTTACAGGAATGGGCAGTTTGCGCCAGCTCAGCAAAAGCAGTGCCGCCCATACTATCGCCAGCAGAGCATAGAGAGCAAAGGTGAGATGGGGCCAAAACACAAAATCTTCAATATAATAAAGAGACGGTAAGGTGAGGGCCACTTCGGTGGCCAGGAACAACAGCCAGTAAGCCATCAGTAAAGCAGAGAAACGCCGGGAGTGGTCGTGAAAATGAGACCAGATAAAGGGGGTGAAAAAGCCGAGGAAAATAAAATGGAGCCAGGCAATCAGGTAGAAGCGATTGCCCGCCACCGCATCGGCCACCTCCGGCAGCGATCCCAGCAACTGGAAGACCAGCTTTAAAGCAAGTATAGCCAGTAAAAGCAGCTGGCTGTTGGTCCTTCTTTTTATGGCTAGCCGGCGAAACAGCATGATGCCGGCAATTACTTGTAAAAAGGCCCCTGCCCCACCGGCGAGATTTATCCAAAAGGCATCAAAAGAATAATCGAGGCTATGAGCCCAGGTAAGAACCGCCCCGCTTACAAACAACCAGAGAAATGCCTGCCAGGGCCAGGACTGGTTATTCAGCCACTTTTTAGCAATAAGGGCCAGGGCAAAGAGCAGGAAAGCACCATTATACTGAAAGTGCAGGTAAAAGAAAATGGCCTGCTGATACCAGGGTGAGCTTTGCATGTCATTGGCCATCAACGGCCCCAGGGCGTAGGGCCCGAGGCTGGAAAGGAAAAACATTATAATGCCACTGCGCAAAAGGGCAATGGCCAATCCCCTTCCCTTAAAATGCCGCCAAATTTTGATAAGGAGCACATAACTCAGCCACAGGTGCAAGGTGGAAAAGCTGATTGACACCGCGGCATAGCCCTGAAAAGGAAAGGAAAACAGCATACCGGCGACGCAAAGCGACATTCCCCCCATTAGTAAAGCATGACTGCGTGGTATGGGCAGTTGCCAGTAGCGGTACAACAGTAGCAGTAAGGCCTGAAACAGCCAACCCAGCAACATCAGGTGAGAATGGGCGTGCAGCACATTTTTAAAGGTATAAGCGGCTGGCGCCACAAAGTAAAAACGCAGCATTACCCCTATAAAAGCGGCTATTATGCCACTGGCAAGAGTAATCTTCCACAAAAGAGCTTCGTTAATTTTCACCTTCAGAATTTTTAGTCCTGGTCAACAAGAGCGCCATCAGCACAAAAAAACTAAGCATGGCCGCCACCTGTAACAAAGCAGTGAACTTACGGCCCTCCCACCAGGCGGCATAATCGCAATAAAGTCGCAGCAATAACAATAGGTGGGTAGCTATCACCGGAATATAAAGCAGCGGATGAAAGGGGCGCTGGCGGCGCCTCAGCAAAGCTGGAAATATAATGGGGGCATGGGCGTAGAGCATGGAAAAGGCGAAGCCAATAAAAAAACTGTGCAACACTGCATCGTAGTGGTAAAAGGCCTGCAGGGGCAGTGCCATCAAAATACCACAAAGCAGAAGCCACAGGTAGCCGCCAAAAAGGGTACTACCCACATAATAGAAAAACCCCTGCTTGCGCAGATTGATATTGACAATGTCGAAACGAAGCAGCCAATAGGCAATCGCCGCAATGAGCAGTCCGCTAATATAATGGGAGCCCCAGTGAAAAGGAATGGCCTGGCTGAGGATAAGAGCTATCATGAGGCCCATAAGCAAGGGACGTCCCCAAGGCGGCACCGCGACAAACTTGCTCAGTTCGAGCCGCTCGGCCACAATGGTAAAGAGCAAAAAGAGTAAATACCAGATACTGGCCACGGGAAAACCACCGCCCAGCAGCAGTACCAGCGCTGACATACCCCAGGCGAGGCTGCTAAGGATTAAGCCACCAAAGTAAATTTCGCGGTATTGCCAAGCCTGCTTCAAATAGAGTGCGGTGAGCAGCAAGGCTGCCAGCAATTGCAGGCTAAAAGCGGTGGTATCAAAGTCGAGCAGGAGAGCCACCACCGCCAGGGCACTAAGGATGGGGATGCCCAACCAACTGCGATCAGGCAGGATGAGGGTGCGCTCAAGGCTGATCAGGGTGCCAAAGAGGCCCGACACCATCAGGAAGCCATGGCGGGCTGCCACTGCCGGTATGGGCAGGGCAAAGCCCACTCGCCCCAGGGCTGAATAAAAAGCCAGCAGTACCAACAAGGGCACCAGCAGTAAGAGCATTCGCGGGCGCGGCATAGTTGCAAAAATCTTGGCGATAAAGCTAAAAATCTTTGCGGCTCGCTTTTCTCAACATAAAATAGACCGGCAGGGCCACCCAGGCCAGGTAGGCGGTGGCAATAATCAAACTGCCCTTAAGGGTGCCGAAAAACCTTTCGAATACGGCGCCGGTATAACCCATCAGAGCAGAATAGTCGAGCTGAAAGATCAACAGCACCCGCCCCATATCAATCGGGTTTAACAAGGTAAGGCCGAGGGCGGCATTCTCGAGGGGATAATTTTCAAAGGCCACCAGTATCACCAGGAAAACCCCGTCATAAATTACCGCCAGCAACAGCCACAGAAACAGACCGAGGCCGAAGCCACGCAGGCGGTTTTCATGCAGTAATACCAGCCAGCAGGCCAGCGCCGAAAATATCACGGTAAGTAAAGTGGCAATCAGGGCCATAATCAACCAGGGAGCGCTTAGGAGCTGGGCGGGATCGTAAAACAGCAAGGGCAGCAACAAACCAGCCAGGAGGCTGAGGCTGAGGGCGGCGCTAAGGCCGAGAAAGTAACCACTGAAAATACTGCGCCGGGAGATGGGCTGGGCCAACAATATCTCCACATATTCACGCACCTGGTACATATACATCAGTCCGTATATCATACTGATCAGCGGCACCAACAGAATAATCACATTCATAATGCTCACCAGCACCTTGGTGCTATCACCGCTCAGGTAAAGCAGCCCACCACTGGTAATAGTAAAAAAGATAAAATACACCACTGTCCAGCGGCTGCGGATCAAGTCCAGAAAGCTATATCGAAATACCTTATTCATGACTAGCAGGCTTTTTTAAGGGTGAGTAAATGAGCGATGGCATGCTCCACATTGGGAGTGCCAGTTTCCTTGAACAACCGCTGCTGATCGCCGCGATAATAAATCTTCCCTTCGAGCAGGAAGATAATTTCATCGGCCAGCTCCTCCACCACGTCCATCACGTGGGTAGTAAGGAGAATAATCTTGCCAGCGCTGCGCTCTTCTTTTATCCAGTCTTTTAACTTGATCAGGGCTACCGGATCAAGACCGATGGTAGGTTCATCAAGAACGATCACCTTGGTGTCATACATCATGGCACTAACCAGGTTTACCTTTTGCCGGGTACCACCGGAGAGGGTTCGCAATTTCCGCTCGAGGTAAGGCTCCAACCCGAAAATTTCTATCAGGGCCTCCCTGCGGTCGGCCTTACCGCGAATATTTTCCACAAAGTCGAGAAACTCGGCCGGGCTAAGGTTTTCAGGGAAGCGGGCTATTTGGGGGAGGTAGGCAATATGGCGGCGATAGTGGTCATCCTTTAGTTTTTGATTCATAAAAAGGATCTCACCCTCACCGGGACGAACCATCCCCATCAATGATTTAATAAGGGTGGTTTTGCCACTGCCATTAGGGCCAAGCACGGCATAAATGCCCGGTTTGTCAATACAAATATCAATGCCCATCAGCACCTGTTGACGGCCAAAACTCTTATGGATATTTTTAAAGTGGATCATGAGTAGTGGGTTTTGTGGTGGCGGAGAAGTCAGAAGCTTTCCCGCTTTGATTGAGCGGATGCATCAGCGGGCTTTCATCGCGCAGATTATTGGGGGTTACCGCCGGCGTAATACGTTCGGCGAAGTTGAGCACCTCAACGAAGCTACTCCGTAACAGGATTATGCTTTCATCGATACGGCTCAGCAAGTATGAAAAGAGGTTGACCGGGCGATGGGGCAGGTCACCGATACCATCCCGGTCGAGGTCGTAGCCTTCATAATCATCCCAGTAGTTGTGGTGGTAATTATTGTAATTGGTACTGGCGTCGGTAGCCACATTAAAACTGTTGCCTTTGAAGTTATTGCGGGTAATTTCATTGTCCATGGCACTACCGCGCATGCGCAAGGCCCAGCCATTGGCTTCAAAGTCATTGCCGGCCATCAACATGCGGTTGCTACCCTCCACAAATATGCCTACCGTGTTTTTACGAAAAGTATTTTGAGTGAGCCGACTGTCGTAGATCTCCTTGAGCAACAGACCGTAGGAGGCACTGCCCCAGTTTTCGACAAAGTGGTTGTGGTGCATATTAATGTGATCGCTAAACATCACTGCCACCCCGGAACCGTTATCGCTAAAGGTGTTGTAGCTGTATTCGTTGTTATTGCTAAACATAAAGTGCAGACCATAGCGCAGATTATGAAGGCTGGTATTGCCTACTATGCGGGAGTTACCGGTAAACTCGAGGTAAATGCCATCGCGGTGATGCTGCGCCTGGTTATCCTTTATCAGCAGGCTGTCGCAATACCACAAGTGGATAGCGTTGGCGGAAGAGTGTTCCTCCACCGCGTTTCCAGTAATCTGGTTATTGGCGATGGTGCCGTTACTGGCCTTGGTACAGAATATCGCAAAAAAGCAGTTTTCGAAACGGTTATTCCGGACGGTGAAATGTTGTACACGATCTACCCATACGGCTGCGAGATCTTTGAGGTAACTGCGGTTCACCTCCTTAAAATGGAAACCGCTGATAGTAACAGAGTCGGCGCGCACTTCAAAAATGCCCTGGTCTGCGGCGGCTTTAATCACCGCCTCGCCACAGGCTATAAGGCTAAGGGGCTTGTCGATCACCAGGGCCGCCGTGGGATGATAATTACCACTATTTATACAGAGGGTATCAAAGGGACGGGCCTGGGCAATAGCCTGGGAAAGGGAGGTGACCGCCTGGGTTGGACCCACTTCCAACTCCGCTGAATAGGCGGTACACCTCCACCCCACAACTACGATTAATACAACCAAATATCTGATCATAGCGCCGGGAGATTATCCAGATTATCCACCAGCTCCTGGTAGCGATACAACTCACCCTTATGCTGCTGTTGCAGCTCAAGGGCTTTTTCCTTAGAACCGACCGCAGTTAAGTACATCCCCATTGGGCTAGGCAATTGCGGACTTCTTATTATGGTAGCTTCGGCCGCAGGGATCATCTCGCCGGGGCGGTTAAAATTGCTCAGCAATTCGAGGTACCACAGTTGATCGCGATGCTCATGCTTGTAATTGATCATGCACTCAATAGCATCAAAGCTGTAGGCCTTGCCTTTGTCAGAAACCAATTGCGCGGCATAGCGATTGTCAACAATACTCATACGGCAATAGGCACAGGCCTCCTTGCCATAGTCAATAGGCTGCGGCTCGGGTTTACAGGCCAAAAGCAGGCATAGCAGTAATGTAAAAGAACTGATGTGGGCTATTCTTTTCATGATGTTGTGGGTTTTAAACTCGCTCATCGCGCGAGCTAATGGCTTCTCAAAATTTATATGCCGGTAGAGAAACATTGCCGGCTAAGTTGTTATACGGCCACCCTCCCTAAAGGAACGGTGGTGGCATTTGATCTTTTCAGAGGTTTTCTTTTATTTCTTTTTCCGGCTTTTCGACTCAGCCACCAGGATACGAAGGACAGTCCAAGCGCTAACCCCATGAAGATACCACCGGTACCGGGGTATGACCTGGCATTAAAGTTCAGCAGCATCTTAGAACCAAATAAAGGCGGTTGATAGCTTTGTCCGGGCACCTTTATAGGAGCGGTAGGACTAAGGTTGTGGCCATAGTCGTACTCCCACAGGTAAAAGTCATAGATACCCAGTCCGGCCAGGATCAGGAAGATCTCCGCCCAGGCCAGGAAGAGCTTGGGTTTTCCTACCGCAGCCGCCAGTATACCCAGCAGGGCCAGCCCGCTTACAATCCAGGGGAAGTAGGTGAGTTCAGGAATACTATCGGGTTCAATCTTCTGCATTCCCACGTAGTGGTTGAGAATATTGATATTCTGCAGGGTACCGGGTGTGTCGCCGGTAATTTTGTTAATCCAGATATACATGCTCACCCCATCCGGATATTGCGGGGCAATGAGGGTGATTTCCCAAAGGGGAAAGACAAACAGCATCAGCAGACATCCTACGGCAATAACAGCGAGTATTCTGGCTAAAACTTTCATCAGTGGGTGTTTTTTGAATAATTATCGGGCGGTTATAAACCCCGGGGACTTAACGCCATCCCCGGGGTTATCTCAATCAATGGGATTACTCACCAGTTGAGAAAGCAAGCACTGGACTTTCTCCTTTGGCAGCAACCCTAATGTAACCTTGCATCTCCTGGTGCAAGGCAGAGCAGAAGTCAGTACAATAGAAAGGATACACACCGGCCTTGGTCGGTTTCCAGAGCAGGGTTTCAGTTTGGCCAGGCATGATCAGCAGTTCGGCATTCTGAGCGCCCATCATGGCAAAGCCGTGCGGTACATCCCAATCCTGCTCAAGGTTAGTCACGTGGAAGTAAACTTTATCGCCCACTTTCACACCCTCAATATTGTCAGGGGCAAAGTGACTGCGGATAGTAGTCATATATACGTGCACTTCGTTACCATTGCGCTCAACCCGGGCTTCAGACTCGGATTTGGCAGCATGGGCATGCTCATTTTCCTCAAGTGGATAGATCTTCTTGCTGTTGGGTTTCACCAGGTCGGCGTGGATAGCCTGGGCATAGTGAGGTTCGCCAATAGTGGGGAAATCCAGCAGAAGTTCCATCTTATCGCCACTGATATCGTACAGTTGGGCGGAGTGAGCCAACTCGGGTCCGGTGGGCAGGTAGCGATCCTTGGTAATCTTGTTGAGGGCCACCATATACTTACCCCATGGTTCTTTGGAGTCGCCACCGGGAATCATCAGGTGACCTACAGAGTAATAAGTAGGTACGCGATCCAGTACTTCCCAGGTTCCGAGCTTCCATTTCACTACCTCAGAAGAGATGAAGAAAGTAGTATAGGCATTGCCTTTACCGTCAAATTCGGTGTGCAGCGGTCCGAGGCCACCGCTCTCCACGGTACCGGCAACCACATCTTCAAAGTTGAGCACCGGAATACCATAGGCATCGCCAGCAAAGGATTTATTCTCAATAGCCTTGATCATCTTATCGAAGCTATGCACAGTAAGGTTGGCATTGAGCTTGCCATTACCGATAATATAAGAACCGGTAGGATCAACATCCACTCCGTGGGGTGATTTGGGGGTAGGCAGGAAATAAACCAGGCCGGGGCAATCTTCAGGCTTTAGCACCCGCACGCTTTTCTTTTTGATGGATTTCGCGGTATGAGTCTTTTCGTCATAGCGATTGATCAGGTACTCAGCCGGCATTTCTTCAAATTTGCCTTGCTTAATGTATTCCTGTGCCTTCTTCCAGTTAATGGCGGCGATGTAGTCCTTATCGTTTTGAGAAGCATTAACCTCTTTAAGGGTATGGCTTTCCTCGGTATTGTAAGTGGTAAAGAACATCCAGCCGTGTGACTTACCCTTACCGGCATGGGCCAGGTCGTAGTCATAGCCGGGTAGCAGCACCTGAAAGTCGATATCCATATGGCCGTGCTCAGGATCTACAGAGATAAAAGACAATGAACCCTTGAAATTCTCATTGTAGCTTTCAATGGCCACATCCTTCTGGGGAATTGGCACACTAAAACGGGTACCGGCCACGATATACTCTGAGTTTTCAGTGGTAAAAGGAGAACTGTGGTTACCACCTGAATTCGGAATCTCTATGATCTCAGCGGTTTCAAAAGTGGTGAGATCGATACGGGCTACGCGGGGCGTGTTGTTACCGTTGATAAAGAGGTATTTGCCATCGGGCTTACCCTTGGTTTGAGACAGCTCAGGGTGGTGAGCATCATCCCAGGGCACAAAGCCATGACTGGTTTCCAGCAGGGGTTTGGTTTCTTCGTTAAAACCATATCCTTTTTCGCCATCTACCGAAAAAACGGGAACAACCTTAAGCAACCTTCCTGAAGGCAGGCCATACACACTCACCTGGCCGCTAAAGCCGCCAGACATAAAGGAATAGAATTCGTCGTGCTCACCGGGAGCCACGTAAACTTTCTCAGCCGCACTACTGCGGTTGATGGCTCCACCCTTGTCGGCAGAGGCTTGGCCATTGGCGCCTTCAGAACATGCCTGAGGCACGGTAAGGGCGAGAGCGGCAATAGCGGATAGCAGTGATAATCGTCTCATTTTAGCAGGTATTAAAGTGTTCGGAAATATTCGAGAATGGCACGTGCCTCTTCCTCGGTAAGATTTTGGTCGGCCATGATAGCGCCATTAGCTGCTGCCAGCACTTCTTTGGCCAGGGGATCCTTTTGCAACATCTCGGTAGGATTGAGAATCATATTCATCACCCATTCCGGAGTACGGCGTTCAAGGATATCTTTAGGGGCCGGGCCGATATACTGCTTGTCAACTTTATGGCAGGCGGTACAGTTTTTTTCGTAAACTACCTTTCCTTCCTCGGCCAGCTTCTGGTCAATGCCTTCCCCCAGCTTTACTTCGGTAATAGGGCCAATACCCTTGTTTGACATGGGGTCAACCGCCTCCACCTTTTCAACTTTGGCTTGGGGTTTGGCTACGTCGGGGGTTTTAACGGTTTTGCGGGGTTCATCTCCCCCACCACAGGCAACCGCCGTGAGCAGGGTAGCAAAAATGGCAAGTGGGATTATTCTTCTCATTATGATTGTAACTTTTGTTTTGATACTTCAAAATTACTGGGGCATTAGCGGGCTAAAAATGATAATTATCATAAAAGACAATTTTGTCCTTTTTTATTGTAAGCAGCTGATTTTCCAAACATTAATAAAGTAGTCATCTAAGGTTTAGCTGCCTTAACTTGCGTTGGGCGTCCGCTGAGCTGTAGGCTAAAAACGATATTGCGCCCCATGGCGGGAATACCACCCCAATTAAGGTGATCGCGGTAATGGTGATCAAAGAGGTTATTGACCGCCATGGCCAGCGAAAGCTCAGCCTGTTGTAATGAAATCTTATAGGCTACCGAAGCGTCTAGCAGGGCGTAGGATGGGGTGAAGCGATCGCCATACTCCATATTATAATGAGTTTGAGCGCATGCGTACTGCCCCTGTAAACTAAGCTCCCAATCGGCCGGGCACCAGCTGGCAAGCAGACTGCTCCGGAGTGGCGGCACCATGGGCAGGTCCTGCCCAGGCCTTACACCCCGCAGATAATCTAAGCCAGATTGAAATTGCAGTTGCTCATTTAGGCGATACTTGCCACTTAGCTCCAGGCCCACAAAGCGAGCCGAAGGAATATTTTCATAGCCCCGTACTCCCCTGGCTCCCGGTGTCATAGCATCATAAGGAGTGTTTAGACCAAAGATGTACTGAAAGTACTGCTGCAGAAATATGGTGCTACTGAATTGCCAACGCTTAGCGCTAAGGTGATAGCTACCCTCCGCGTTAAGCAGGCTTTCCGGCAACAGATCGGGCTTACCCAGGTAATCATAGCCATCCTGTGAATTAAAGAGGTAAAAGCCATAGAGCTCTGAAGTGGAAGGGGCGCGCTGACCATAGCCCAGCCCCAGCTCCAGCCGACTTCTGTCGCCAAGTGGATGACTCAAAGAGGTCTTGAGCTGAGGCAGCAAAATATGCCGCCCTGATTCGGCCGGATAGCCCATCCCCTGCCATTGCCGCTCGCCTAGCTCATCTACCAACCCGGAGGCTTCGTAGTCCATTCTAAAAGTAGTGCTGATGTGACTCTTACCCCAATGCCAATGGTCGGTCATGCCCACTCCCAGGCCATGCAATCGCACCGCGGGCCAGCTAAGCATATGCATCACCGGCTCACCTTCAGGGTACATCGTCATTTCCGCTTTCCTGTAATTGGTAAAATACTCCAGGGCCAGGTCCAGATTATGACCGCCAGCCTGCCAGTCAAAAAAATTAAAGGTAGCACCGCTGGTTTGGCTCCAGCCCGGCATATCCATGGGCATACTCACCTGCTCTCGCTGGCTGTCGTCCATCTCGTGGTAAATGTCGTTGTGATACAGCTTCAGGCTGAAGCGCTGAAAGGCCCCCACTCCACCGGCATGATGGTAGGTAGCTCCCGCTATTACGGCCCGGGCGGTTCCCACATCCATTGGCAGGGCCGGGAAACCCACCTGGTGTGCCAAATCATATATCAGGTCGAGTTGGAGCATTTCCCGCTCTGACAGACGGTAAGCGCTATTAATGGCCCAGTTGTGTTTTTGATTCTGAGAGTGAGCAACCTCCTGGCCGCCACCAGCCTGGTAGTTACCGTGTTGCTGCCAGGAACCGTTAACCCGCCAGGCGAACTTTTTGTGATGACTCTGCAGGTTAATGGCGCTGGCCAAACCACCAGTATTGCTATGAAACTGCTGATCATAGCCCCAGCGAAAGCGGTTGCCGGGATTGAAATCTGCCTGCTTCATTTCGAGGTTAAGACTGCCGGCAAGGCCACTGTTACCGCAGGAAGTGGCACAGCCCGATTGCATTTCGGCCGCCTGGAGATTATTGGCCACCACGTAAGAAGTGGAAGGATCCATTTTATCGGTACAGGCACTGTAAATACGCATACCATTCAGCTTTACCTGCAGGCGGGCATCACCCTGCCCCCGGTAAATCACTTCCTGGGCAAAACTTCCCCGCGAGATGAGGGAAACGCCTTTAAGTTGTTTCAGCTTTAACTCCAAGCGATGGTCCACCGACTTGGGAGCCGTCATTGCTTCATCAGGCACGGAGGCATCAATCACTACCACTTCACTCAGGTGAAAGGGGTCAAAGGCAATGGTATCGTGCTGATGACTCTGGGCCAGGGTACGAACTGTCGCTAGCAGCAATAAGCTAACAATGAATTTTTTCATCGGAAATAAGATCAGGGGAAGATGACCGGCAGCAGTTGCCACCGGCCGCTCCGGTTCTGTTACTCCACTTGCAACTCAAAATACCCCCCATCGGCATGCACTGCACCACTATTGCTCATAATAGTGAGGTTTAGATGCCACTGTCCGCTCATTGTACAGTTCATCCTGCCGGTATACATACCCTCTCCCTGGTGTACCGGGTTCTCATTATTGGGTGAACCATGACCCATGGATGGCATGTGCATGTCAATTTCGATCTGCAGGTCGGTAGCCGGGGGAAAGTCCAGCATGCTTTGACGGCGGTATACCATCAGCGCCAGGTCATTAAGCCCCACCTGGGGGTGCTGAGGATAGCGCAAGGCCACAAAGTAAGAGGCAGAATCAAGCGCACTCACAAAACTGTAGAGGCGGCTGGGATCACTTTGTTGGACTTCAATCTGGAAGTGAGCGGTATCGGCAATGGCCCCTTCTATATCACCAATCACGGTAAAAGTCCACTGCGCGGTGGCACTGCTGGGCATAATAAAGGTACAGCTACCCAAATAGGCTTTCATTCCGGCATCGTAAACCGGCTTTTCGAAGGGAGTGCTGTGCATCATGGTGCCCATATCCATTATGGGGTTAAAGCGGATATCCGCATTAGTGATTACTGTGCCATCCGCCGGGTCACTAAGGCGTACGGCCAACTGGTTGTATCCTACAAAAGGTGATTCCATCATGTAGAGCTGTACGGTATATCCAGCGGTGGGAAAGCTTTCCTCTCCGATCAATTGAAATTCGGCCAGCGGATCGGGATTAGGGGTATCAGTTTGCTTTTCTTCCTTACAGGAAACGAAGGGTGTGGCCAGCATTATAGCCACGGCCATAGCGGCCAGGGTTTTTATTGTTTTCATTTGAAATGGGTTTTGATCAAAATAATGGTGGGGTTGGCGGTTATTCTGATCTAAACCCGGGGAGGAGGCACAGTCGTATCTAAAAAAGGTGACTGGGGTATCTCTTTAGCAAAAGGAGTAAGGCCGTTATGGCTGCTGCTGGCCAGGGCCGGTTTTGTAAGTAATTCAGGCTCGGTTAACTGGAACAGCACCGGGCTGGGCGAATACTCTGGTGGCGGAGCCTGCTGATTGCTTTCATCCGAGAGCTTTAATTGCTTGGCGACAAAACACATACCATCACAGTGCAGTTCGGGTCGCGCTTTGTTCTCGCAAAGCTCATTGGCGTAATAGTCATAGTTGAGCTGGTAGCTTAGTGCTACCAGGCTGTTGTGCCACTGCGACAGCAGCACCACCAGCCCCAAAATGATATGTACAAAGGTCCTGATCATTTACAGCTACAAAATTACGGACCTAAAACTCCTGTTCTATGACTTTTGTCAGCTAAATGACAGCATCCCACCGCCCGATTTTTCTGTCGGTGCTACTTCTGCAGAAATAAGTTGGAAAAGCATTTGTCCTTCAAATTTTTTATTTACTTTGCATTTCAAAGTACTTTATGGAGACAGTAGATCAGGATCTTAAAGAAATACGCCGCCTAATGGAGCACAGCACCCGCTTCATTTCGCTGTCGGGGTTAGCGGGCATTTTAGCGGGCGTGTATGCCCTTATCGGCGCCTGGGTCACGCAGGAGTACTTCCTCCCCCGCTCCCAAACAGGCAATATCGTGATTACCGGGAGCCTGGTGTTGCTGGCTGCCTTAACCACCGCTGCCTTGCTCAGCAAAAGGAGAGCGACCCGCCAGGGTGAAAGGATCTTAAGCAAACCGGTACGGCAGATGCTTTTAAGCCTGGCCACCCCTCTGCTGACAGGGGGTGTTTTTAGCCTTATCCTGCTTCAGAAAAATTATTACGAGCTACTGGCCGCCAGCATGATCATTTTTTACGGTCTGGCCCTGATCAACGCCAGTAAATACACCGCCTCCTATGTGCGCACCCTGGGTTACCTTCAATTACTGTTAGGATTAACCGCCGCAGTTTTCAGCGAGTGGGGCCTCCTGCTTTGGAGCATAAGCTTCGGCTGGCTTCACATCGTGTACAGTAGCTATGTATATTGGAAGTATGAGCGATGAGGAATCCTATTGATGGCTTGCGCAAGGAGTTTGAGAACAGGGTGAAGCTGGGAATTATGTCAGTACTGATGGTGAACGACACCATGGAGTTCAATGAGCTTAAGGAAGTGCTGGAGGTTACTGACGGCAACCTGGCCAGTCATCTGCGGGGACTGGAAAAAGCAGAGTTTGTAACTATGGAGAAAAGCTTTGTAGGGCGCAAACCCAAAACCACCTACACCGCTACAGCCGCCGGCAAACAGGCCTTTAGCAATCACCTGGGCGCCCTGGAGGATATTATTAAAAACCAGCAGTAAAGAGAATGAAGGAGAATAGCTTAAGTCACAAAAAAATTTACCCACTCACTTTGCATTACAAAGTACTTTTAAAAAATAACACCTTTTAATTCCCAATTTCTTTAACCGTAAATTTAGTTATCATGACAAGCTCACCACTTACCCCCAACCCACCCCTTCATGGCGCCAGTATCACCAAAAGGATGTTGCAGGGCGCCATGCCAGCCTTAGTGCTCGTACTGTTGTTTTTATCAGGCACCGGTGAACCCAAGCCTGACTGGGGCCCCTATTGGATGCTCAGACCCTTAGTGGTAGTGCCGATCGCCGGTGCCATGGGCGGAGTGTTTTATTACTATTTGGAACATTTACGCGCCATGGGCGGCGGCATGAAGGTGCTGGCAATAATCTTCAGCCTCATCGGTTACATCATTGCCATTTGGCTCGGTTTTGTTTTAGGCTTTAATGGCACCTATTGGAATTGAATTTGTCATGCAGGATTTTGTATCAAAGGACTCAGTGGTAAGGAAGATCTGGGGCAAGAGCGACACCATCCTGGTAATATTTGCCGGGGCGGCGGCCGAGTTTGCCCTCAGCAAGGCGGTAGATTGGTTGTACTTTACCGGCCGGCTCCCTTCTGATCCGCTGGGTCGCCTCTTCTCTACCGTAGCCTATGCCCGCAAAATTGTCTTTTCGAGTGACAAATCTGCCCGGCAGGCCATCGGCCATATTGCCGCCATTCACCAGGGCGTGGAAAGCCGGCGTGGTGACCACATTCCCGACTGGGCCTACCGTGACGTGCTCTTTATGCTGATCGACTACTCCATCCGCTCCTTCGAACTGCTCGAGCGCTCGCTAACCCATGCAGAAAAAGAGGAGGTCTTTGACGTTTTCTACCGGGTAGGTAGTGGTATGGGCATAAAAGACCTCCCCCGCAGCTTCAGCCAGTGGCAGGACAGACGTATGGAGCAACTCTCCCAGAACCTTGAAAACAGTAATTACACTTGCGATCTCTTCCGCCAATACCGCCGGCACCTGGGCCCACTGCGCTACCGCCTGATGCTGGAATTACAGCGTATGGTGGTGCCAGCGCTGGTGCGAAAAATGCTGGGCATGGGAAAGATCTCCCTGATAAAACCGCTGTTGGGCCTTTACAAACTGGGCCGCCTTATCCAGCTCGACCGCATGGTGAAGGCCTTGCTGCTACCAGCCCAGTTTAAGGCGGAAATCCACGCCTTGGATGTGGTTTAAACGCAACTATGAAAAAATCCATCCTTTCAACGCTGAGTAAAAAACGGTAGCAGGGCCTGGCTATTGAGATAGAACAAATACAACAAAATCTGAAAGGCAAATATCACCAAGCCCGCCGCCAGGGCTGGACCGGCCATTTTAATAAGCGGCTTAAATTTTATCTTGAAACCGATGCCCACCATGGCTGCCACCAGCAGGTAATCGCCGCTCTGGGCAAGCCCTGAGGCCAGCTCAGCCGGTAAAAATGGCATTTGGGCGAGTATCAAGGCGATTACGAACAAGGGAATAAAGAATGGAAAGCGAAGCTTTTTAGCAGTTGTTTTCTTTCCCTGGTTCACCACAAAGAGAGTTAGAAGCAGGGGTATAATCAGGAGTATCCGTCCCATTTTCACCACCATAGCGGCGGTGCCTACCTCTGCACCCAAGGAATAGCCAGCTCCCACTACGTGACCCATTGACTGCAATACACCACCGATGATAAGGGCTGAGTTTTCTGTGCTCAAGCCCAAAAAACCAGTAAGCAGCGGTAAAAGCAGCAAACCCAGCGTACTAAGAAGGTTTACCACACCCACCGAGAGACCTGTCTCCGCTTCCTCACTATGTAAAAGGGGTGACACGGCCCCAATGGCGGCCGAGCCACAAATGGCACTGCCGGTACCCAGGAGAATTCCTAATTGGGACGAAAGGCCAAACCACCGCCCCACCAAAAGGGCTATAGCAATAACCATTACCACCGAACTTCCTATAAACAACCAGGTGCTAACACCCAATGCCGAAAATATGCGCATGTTCATACCAAAAGCGGTTAACACAATGGCAACTTCAAGAATCCGCTTCTCGGTAAAACGAAGTCCTGCTTCCACCTTTTTGGAAGGCAATTTGGAGTTGCTCAAAATAAGCCCCAGCAACAGGGCAATACTGGCGGCACCCATAAAATTACTCAAGCCAGCCAGGAAAAATGCAAGCAGGGTCAATGCCCCGGCTGCAAACAGTCCGGGAGCATTGTGCTTTATAAAAGCCGTCATTACAGGCCCGCTTTAATATAGCTCCAGCCCGCTTCCTGCTTCAATACCAGCTCAGCTATTCCCATCGGGACAAATTCCGCTACCTCCAGAATCTCGGCTTTAGCAATTTTTTTTGCAGCCATTGTGTTTTCACAGGCCTTAAATGCTACTCCCTGTTCACTCAGGGCCCGAATGTCATCTGTAAATTGTGACTTCGATTTTTGCAGGTAGCTTATCCCTGCCGAATGCACCACTACCTCAAAGCGAGCCTCCGGCCATTGCCTGGTCAGGTTTTTTAACTGGTTAGTTAGGGCTTTATGGCTGGCGGGGTCATTATCGGTAAGTTGAAAAACAATCTTATGACCGGCCCCATTGTCCTGGGCTTTTATAGTTGGTGCAAAAAATACCAAAGCCAAAATATTGAATACGATATATTTTAAATACTTCATTGTTTTTGTTTTAAGGGATTGAGGGCAAAAAGCAGTAAGCCACCTAAAATGGCTACATTCTTAAAGAGTGGCCCCATGGTGGCCACTTGCCCAATTTGTATTGTAATGGTAATGGGGATTATTACTGCGATTAGTGCTATAGCAGCATAACGGGTATAAAACCCGATCAATAAGCTGAGTCCTGCGGCCAACATCACTGCACCTGAAAGCACCACTGCCACCTCAGGCTTTCCAAGTAAATAGCCTACTGAGCCAAAAGACGAACTCTCTATCCGCGCCACCATAGCATCTACTTTAAAAAAGTGACCCAAACTGGCTACGATAAAAATGAGGCTTAGCATGATACGGAACATTCTCAGGGAGCCTAAACTCACCTCTACGGGCTTGCTAATCTTATTCATGGGATATTTTAGTGAAAGTGATAATTGGTGCCGGGTAGTTGTGACAGCACATTCTCCCCCAGGTCGAGGGCCACAGAGCGGCCATCCTTTTCAGGGGCAACCGTGCCCTTGTGCTGCAGGTATTCGGCGAGGGCATCGTGAATGGTATAATCCATCACTTTTGTCTCCACCGTTCCGGGCAGCCGGCACAGCATATTGAGATCTTCCCCCTCCCTACGGCAGGCACTCATAGTATAGAGCCTATCGGTCTGAATAGGCTCACCGCCTACCAGTATTTCCTGGACTCGTTGGCCTTTTTCAGCATTGGCATTGAATTTCACCGTCATGCCCGAAAAGCGCACCATCCAACCTCCGAAACGCTCCATGGCGTTTTGAGCAAATACATTGTGGAGTTCCTGCTCCAGCCAGTTTTTGATTTGGGTGCCACTGGCTTTTCCAATCTTAACTTTTTCATTTACCGGCAGCATGCTCCACAAGTATTCACGGGTGATCGCTGCTTTACCTTCTTCACCCGGCACCAGGGGTGGACTAAAGCGAAAACCGTTCGAAATTGAAATATCGGCTCCCGTTTTCCAGCGTGCAGCATCGGTAATTAAATTATCCATTGGATTCTCCACCACAAAGTAGCGATAAAGTGGCGTGGTGGTGTACCCCAGTACTTCACTGATCTCACGGTGGTATGGAGCAGTAGCCCTGGCAATAGCCTGCTGAACTTCCCGGTTAGCCGGGTAATTCTGAGGATCCACTTCCATCAATTCATAGTGCTCGTCTACTATCCGCCCCTCACTTACGATCAGGTCGAGCCGGCCTACAAAGGAACCAAAGGCTCCCGGCTCAGTCACCCGGGCATGCTTACCCTGGAGGGGCTTTCGGATCCGCTCATGAGTGTCGTTTCCCAGCACGTAATCCACCCTGGCCAATGCCTCGTCATCGGCCAGGTGCTTCTGCTTGGCAATACCCATATGAGTAACCAGGAATAGCACCTCCACGCCTTGTTCGTCCTTCAACTCATCAATCAGGTTACCCAGGTTATGATGAAGCTTTTCAAAGTGAATTCCCTTACTAAAGGAAGGGTTTTGGCGAACTGGAATTTCCGGGTCATTGTAGGAGATGAAACCCAGCTTCACCCCGTGAATATCCTGTACGAAGTAGGGCGGGAAAAGGCTTTCACCACTTTTATCATCAAACATATTGGCGGCAATAACCGGAGTTTGATAATTCTGCAGCACCTCCATCATTGTTTCCTTGCCATACACCACCTCCCAGTTGCCGGGAATAAGGAAGTCATAACCCATTTCGCGAATAATGGCGGGAAAGGCTTTCCCTTCTGACAAAGCAGCCACCGCTCCTCCCTGGATGAGATCACCTCCGTCGAGGATGAGGGTACCTTCAGGGTTTTCGGCTTTTACCGAATCAAACAGCGAACGGATGTAAGCCAAGCCCCCTAACTTCCGGAAGCTTATCTCCTCATTTTCCCAGAAAAGTTCATCGTGTAGTTCCAGTTGTCCATGAATATCGGCAGTTTGCAGGATAGTGATGGTATCGGACTTTGCCGAAGTTGAATCAGGTGAGCTGGCTTGCGCACTATGACATGCAGCCAGAAGACCCGTGCCCAGCAAGGTCTTTATTAAAATATTAATCATTGGTATTAAATGTTTTAAGGATGAAATCAGGATACAGGCGTAGCGGTATCCATTAGTTTTCAAAAGCAGTAATTGAGTGTTCAGTAGGTGTGGAACACTAAAATGACGGCCAACCATGATCAGCGCACTGGTCACCGGGTGAGTTTGAACTCTACGTTGGCAGTCCTCAAAGCATTATACCGCGCGTGGAGGGTCAATCCACTTCTGTAAGACAGGGGATTGATACAGGTAAGGCAAGCCGGTATTGGGTGCTGATTGATAAACCTCTGGCTGGTCAAACTCCTGCACCGTCGCAATAAAGGCATTGCTACTGTTGCAAATCTGAATGGGGTGGGAATTATCCTTTTGATTGCCGCGGGATTTGCTTTTCCCAATCAGGCTAAGGCTAAGCAGGCTGGCGTGGTGGTGGCTGCGCTTGAACTTAGCTTTGTTTGGACATTCCTTTTTCACTTCCAAACCGGCTACCGTAAAACCAGTACTGGCCGAAAGTGCAAGTGAGAATGCATAAACCGCCAGTAAAAGTGATGCTATGTAGGATTTACCGTTTGTCATGTGAATTCTGCCAACTATATGAAGTGGGTTGTCAGATGAACAGGGCAAAAATGCCGTTTAACAGGTAAACGGTCCGTGACAAAAGTTACACTCAAAGCGATGGGATGATCCCAACATCCACTTTAGATTATCCCGTTTTCAGTCGTGGCACCCCAACTAACAGGCCTCTCCCGGATTGAGTAAGCAAGCCGCTGTCTTTTGCCCCTTCGCCCTGTTAAACACCAACTACCACCCGACGGTAGCCTATGGTGCCATACCGGGAAAAAAGCTCCTTTGAACTTAGCGAGGAGGGGCATCAAAATAAATTTCAATTTAGGACAAATTTGTCCTAATTAAGTTAATACCTTTGGCTCCGTCAAATTATCCCACTCTAGAATTATAAATGAGTAATTACATGAAAACGATGAAATCCCTTTTGCCAGCCGCCCTTGCCGTGGCATTAAGCCTGACCTCCTGTGGAGAGTCAACCCAACCAGAAGAGGGGCAGCAAAAGACCAGCAGTTCACCAGAGCCACGCCAGGAAGAAGTTGTGACGGAAAGTGTTTCCGATACCCTTAGGCTGGAAATCCATGGCACAGACCAGATGGAATATGACAAGAATATGCTGAAGGCCAGGGCCGGGCAAATAGTGGTCCTCACCTTTAAACACGTTGGGGAAATGCCCAAAACAGCGATGGGCCATAACTGGGTATTATTGAAAAAAGGGGTTGACAAAAGCACTTTTGCCCAGGAAGCGGTAAATGCTAAAGACAATGATTATATACCCTCCGATCGCAGCGGCGATATCATCGCCCATACTGAAATGTTGGGCGGCGGTGAATCCACCAGCGTCACCTTTAAAGCGCCCGCCAAAGGCATGTATGACTACTTATGCTCTTTCCCCGGTCACTTTATGAAGATGAAGGGAAAGTTTATTGTGAAATAAGCAGTTGAGAACTCAAAGCCAAAGCGGTGAGAAAACTGACGGTTTATTTGGGTTTGACGTTAAGAAAGCCTTGGGCAGAGCCAATCTGCCGGTGTTTGCTTAGTGCGTTAATGCGCCGGGCGGTGATTTCCAAAACCTTCAATCCGGCAATTAACCTCATAGTATGGAAGGGCCACCCGCTGCATACGGGTGGCCTGCCCAAACTAATATGAATCATAAGCGGGAGAATGTTTTTAAAGGCTTGCGAATATGGCATCAGGGTGATGATTTTCATCACTCAATGCAGTGAGTTAGGCAATAGAGTTAGCCTGAAAGCAATCGCCAGTGAAATCAATTCGCCGGTGGCATTTACTGCCAAGATCATGCAGTTTCTTACCCGCGCAGGGCTGTTAATTTCCAGTAGGGGCGCAACCGGAGGATTTTTATTGCCAGCCCCCGCCAATAAGATCACCCTGACCCGTATAGTAAGTGCCATTGACGGCGATGAAGTCTTTACCGGCTGTAGACCGGGTCTCGAAAAATGCAACGCCCTTAAACCCTGCCCTCTGCATGACAAATTTGCCAAAGTGCGGAATGCACTGGCAAGCATGCTCCGCTCCACTCCCCTTTCGGAACTGAGCGCCGGGTAAGCCAGCGATTGAGCTTTTTGAAACACTGATTATTCCCCAGGACTATGAAAGCTGGTTTTAATAAAATCTGAAACCCCATGAAGAAGGATATTCAACAACTTGCCGATATTCAGTTAATGGTGGATGAGTTTTACGCCGGGGTGCGTAAGGATCCTTTAATTGGCCCTATTTTTATAGGGGTGATAAAGGATAACTGGCCGGCCCACCTGGCTAAGCTCTATCGTTTCTGGCAAACAGTGTTGCTCGATGAGCACACCTATCACGGCAGCCCTTTTGTTCCCCATGCCGGGCTCCCCGTTCAAAAAGATCATTTCGAATGTTGGTTAGAGCTCTTTTTTGAAACGGTAGACAGGCACTTTAGCGGCCCCAATGCTGAGAAAGCTAAATTGCAAGCGCAGAGAATGGCGATAATGTTTGAGCATAAAATCGAGTATTACCGGCAACATCCCGAGAGAGAGATTCTTTGAACTAAAGCCATGGCAAAAAACACCCCCCTGAAAAGAGACCCAAGCCTGCAGCCCCTGAGCCGCGATCATCATCACGGACTGCTATTTTCACGGAAAGTCAGGCAGGGTTTGAAAATGGAAGTTGAGCCCATGCGCATCATGCACTATGCGCGTGAATTTTTCAGTCATTCACTGGAGCAGCATTTTGAGGAGGAAGAGCACTATCTCTTTCCCTTGTTGGGTTTGCAGCACCCCAAAATTGAGAGGGCATTGAGGGAACACCGCCGTTTGCGAAGGCTTTTCTTTAAGGAAGAGGATCTGTTAAAAGCCGCTTCCCTGATCGAAGAAGAACTGGAGGCGCATATCCGCTTTGAAGAGCGCGAACTTTTCCCCGAAATCCAGCAACAGGTGGACAAAGAGAAACTGGAGAAGCTTCACCGCAAGCTGCATCCCCGTGATCAACCCGACCCCTTGGCGCACTGGTCTGATCCTTTTTGGAAAGCTGGCTAAGGACAGCCATTAATTTAAATTATGTCGCTGCTTCAGCGGGGAACTAATAGCTTTGGAAGCCAGAATGATGGCCTGAATAAGCAGACAGCTTACGATAAGGGCCACCACCTGAATTTGACTGATCATACCGGCGTTGCTGGAAATATCCTGCGTTTCCTCAAACAGATCCTGGCCTACCCTAGTCTGAATATTACTAAGCTTCATTAGTTCCCTCCGTATTTGCTGATATATTTCGCGGGCAGCACTAAGATCTGCCGGTGTGGAACCGGCCAGCAGAATGGCCTCGGCCCGGTCATAATCTTCCAGATGAGTCTTCAGCAGAGCCAGGCTTTTGCTTTCGTTTTTTACCAGGTAAGTCTCTTCAAAAGCCACGATTATCGAATCCATTTGCCCTTGATGCCGGGCCAGCTTTTGCTGCAACTCCCTAACTCCGCCCTGGGAAGTTCGCACATGGTCCTCCAGCATAAAGCGCCGTTGGCTGATATGGTCAGACAAGTGGTAAACGGCGGAAGAGGGAACCAACCTATCTTTATAAATAGAAGCAGAAGCAGCATTCACCTGGCTGAAAAAGCTACGCTCAGCCAGCACTCCACACAATAAAATCACTATGAGCGTCAACAGGATCATGGCTAACTTGTACTTGGGACGGATGGCAAACAGAGCTTTCATCAGGGAGGATTTTGAAGTCTAAAGTAGTGAAATGAAGGCCGCCTTTCTGAAATGAGTAATGACATTTTGCCT
>CAZUCA010000011.1:0-26575 GCA_964619125.1 uncultured Owenweeksia sp.
AATAATAATAAAAAATAGTATAAATAGCTAACCATTCATCCAAAAGATTTTTTAAGCCGTCTCTCTTTTTCCTTTCTTTGCCGGGTATTTTGATTCTTAATCAGCTATTTATACTATTTTTTATTATTATTGTTAGTATCAAAAACCTAAGATCATGGAAAAAGTGTCTAAGCAGAAGTCTTACATTCAACCAGAAATTGTAGGTGTTATAGTGCTGATTGTACTTATTGTAGGCTCTGCACTCTACTTTGCCGGCTAAGCGCTGGTAGTCTTTATTTGACCTCCTTAAACCAGCGGCTCGGTGCTTTCGATGCGCTGCCGCAGGTGATTTATTTTACTCTTTATTTTAAGGAAAAAGCGGTTGCGCTCCTTTTCGGAAACATCGCTGATAAGGGCCGATTTCTTAGTTTGACTGAGCAGGTAACCCTGTATGCTTTCAATTAAGGCCGGATCGGCGGTATGCATATAGCTGATGCCGGTAGTAGGTATAAAGTAAAGGTTGGCATGCGGAGGTAGTTCGGCCAGGATGTGGTTGTTCATTATCAGTATTTCATGATAGTATATGGCACAACTGGCACCTGACTTCACCTCCGGATTATTGGCATGCACCTTTTCCCCACTCAGGGCCTGCTTATAGATTACCTTCATCATGGCCTCAAACTCATCACAAAGGGCCAGGGCCTCTTCGGGTCCCGCCACCAGGCCGGCTTCATAGTAGTAGCAAATCTGGTTGATCAGACTCAATACGGTGGTGTCATTCCAGATTTCACGGGTGTTGATTTGTGAAAATTCAATCCATTGCTTGCGGGCGAGCTCCAGCAACTCCTGGGGAATCTTATCCATGCTGTAATTCTCCCCCTCAATAGTGGGAATGTCATAGAGAGACTTCATCCAAACATACATCTTAAAGGCCGCCAGTTTGGGAAAGGCAAACTGGTAAAAGATGGGGATGTCCTTGGCGCTGTAGGTCATGGAGTGGCCCTTGCAACTGCGAATCTTTTCGAGCATAGCGAGGCTGTTGCGATTGTGCTGCAAATAGTCTTCGTAGGTTTGGATAGGGCGCTGGCGCTGAAAAACAGCGGTGTTTTCACTGTGGCCGGCAATGCTGTTGAGCGAAATGTTGAAACGACGTGACAGGGTAATGGCTTCGTCAAAGGTGAGGGCGGTCTCATTGCGCAGCCGGCGATAGCCACTATCGCGGCTAATGCTGAGTACTTCGGTAAGGTGATCAATCATCGATTCATGTTCAGGAATCTCCGCGCGTACCTTTTCAAAAAGTAATGATTGGAATTGGCGACTGGTCATGGTTGTCGGGTTGTCGGTTTGTTGGCAAGTTAGCTAAAAGTGGAAATTTGCAAAATCCGCAACTTACTCACTTTTTTGGGAAGCAGGCAAGAACTTGCTTCAATTTTGTACATTTCCCTAGCGCTTGTGTTATGAAAAAAGTTGTAGTTTTTCTTTTGCTTTCTCTGCTCGTTTTGATTGCAGTGGTATTGATCCGCACCTTTAACTTTAAGGCCCCCGAGTTAAACATCAGTCTTCCCAAAATTAGCGGTGACTCAGACCCTGCCGTACTGGCGGAGGCCCTTACTTTTCGCACCATTGCTCATAAGCGGGAGATGATTGATGACAGCGCTTACACCGGCTTTCACAGCATGTTGCGACGCCGTTTTCCCCTTATGCACAGCCAGCTGAAGTTGGAAAAGGTAAATGACTACAGTTTGCTCTATACCTGGCAGGGACAAGACCCGCAGTTACAGCCTGTGATCATGATGGCTCACCAGGACGTGGTGCCGGTAGAGTATAGTTCGCGTGATCAGTGGCATTATGATGCCTTCGGCGGCGAAATTGGCGATGGCTTTATATATGGCAGGGGAGCCATTGACGATAAGGGTAGCCTGATATCAATTTGCCAGGGTATCGAAAGCTTGCTCAAAAAAGGCATAAGGCCCAGGCGTAGCATTTATATCGCCTTTGGACATGATGAGGAAATTGGTGGTAATGAGGGAGCGGCAGTAGTGGCTGAAATGCTCGCCCAAAGAGGTGTAAAAGCCTGGATGGTACTGGACGAAGGGGGTACCCTCAGCTCTGGGATTGTACCCGGCATTAAGGAACAGGTAGCGCTGGTGGGAACCAGCGAAAAAGGGTATGTAAGTCTTGAACTCAGTACCGATCTGCCCGGTGGGCACAGTTCCATACCGGAAGCCCGCAGCGCCCTGGAAGTAATCAATCAGGCTTTGTATCGCTTGCAGGAAAACCCTTATCCCAATCGCTTCAGTGAGCCCGTGCAGGGATTTATTGACCACCTGGGGCCTGAATTACCCTTTGTGCAAAAAATGGCCTTTGCCAATACCTGGCTTTTTAAGCCTGTGATCTTTAACACTTACCAGCAATCGGCCGCCGGGGCGGCGCTGATTCATACCACCCAGGTGGTGACCATGTTTAACAGCGGCCTTAAAGATAACGTAGTGCCCACCCGTGCCAAGGCAGTGGTAAATTACCGCCTGCTACCAGGTGATACTCCGGCAGCAGTGCTGGCCCGTGCCAGTGAAATAGTAGCAGATTCGGCCGTGCGGATTGTTATCCACGACGATTTTTCCGAGCAGGCATCACCGGTTAGTCCACACAACAGTGATCAGTTCCGTTTTTTAGCGGCCTCTATTAAGGCGGTGCACCCTCAGGCCCTGGTAAGTCCCTACCTGGTACTGGGAGCTACCGACGCCCGGCACTTTAGCGCCCTCAGTGATCATATTTATCGTTTTAGTCCCATTCCGCTAAGCGATAAAGACCTCTCGCGTATCCATGGTATCAATGAGCGTGTGTCGGTGCAGGGTTTTAATGAATGTGCCGATTTCTATGCTACCCTTTTAGGTAACTTGTGATTTTTGTAACTTTAAGAAAAGCCTGAATATGAGTACCGAACGTGAATATCATAGCCTGAAAGAATTTTATCCCTATTATCTGTCAGAACATCAGGATGCCACTTGCCGTACCCTTCACTTTATCGGTACCGGGCTGGTTATCCTCAGCTTCATTATTTTCTGGTTTACTTTCAATTGGGTTTTCCTGGCCATCATTCCGGTGCTCGGCTACGGTTTTGCCTGGGTGGGGCATTACTTTTATGAGCATAACAAACCAGCCACCTTTAAGTACCCCGGCTATAGCCTCGCTTCTGATTTCATTTTATTCTGGCACCTGCTCATTGGTAAGGAGCGCTTTTCACAGCGCCAAACATCCTGATTATTATCAGCCAGGATCACGGGGAAGGCTTGTCCCTTCTAACCTTCATAAAGCCCCGGTTGACTATGCAGATCGGCGATTGAGCGATCTATGTTTCTCGTTGGCCTAAAATCAACAATATTTTATCTTAAAGTGCTGAAAAATAGGTGGTTTAGGTTGTACCTTTAAGTGAGTTTATTTCACTAATCTTAAAATCCTAAACCATGAGAAAGAGAAGCTTAGCGGCGTTGCTGATTGGGTTGGGCCTGATAATGTCAGGTTGTCAAAAGGATCAAAGTGAGAATACAAGGAGGCCACAGACTGTGGAAGCACAGCGCTTTAGTTTTGCCACCGAATCCCTCACACACTTCAATATTACTTTGAATGGAGGCCTTGCCAATGGCGTGGCCCGGATTGATATTTATGCGGATTATAACAAGCCGGGGCAACATGTGCTCTCATCAAAATTCATTGCCGGACAAAGCCGCTTGAGTTTTGATATTAACCTGCCCACTTATCTCGATGAGGTTTATCTGGCAGTGGTGGATGGTAAGGGAATTACCGCCCTTTACCGCGCTGCCATTGTGGGCAACCGGGTGGACCTGAGGTTGGGGCCCGTTGATATGGCTCCAGCGCTGGCCCTGAAAAACGGCTTTGACTGTAGCACTGGCTGCGATGTGTCCTATAGTTCCATGAGCAAAAACCTGGTGCTAAGCAGTGCCCAAGTGTATTGTTTTAATGATGTAACCGATAACAAGCACCTTACCGTTAAAGCGGGAGTGGGTGCCACGGTGCGCATATGCGGCAGCGGTATCTATAAGAATGTAAATATCGGTGCAGGCAACACCCTGCTGATTGCTGACGGGGCAGAGGTGGATTTTTCCCAACTTAATGTAGACCAGAATGCGGTGCTGCTTATTGGCCATGCTCAGGTTGATGTAATGGGTACGCTGGATGTTAATGGCAATGCAACCAACTACGGTCACCTGGAGGTGGATCAGCATTTCAACATAAATGGCCAGGGTGATTTTACCAATAACGGCGCCTTAATTGTGGGAGGCGGCTTTAATAATAATAATGAGCTCACCAACAATGACTCCATCATCAGCAATGGCAATATTCACTTTAACGGCAACAGTACCACCGTTAACCGATGCTATATTTATGGAGATCAGCACCTCCAGTTCAACGGAGAATGTGACAACTTTGGCTATATCGGGGCCAATGGGGCTATTCACTTTAATGGCGGATCGTTAACCAATCTTCATGACGGTGCCATGATTGAGGGCGGTTCGGCGCAAGTGAACTCGCTGGTCAGTGGATTGGGTGCCACCTCACTCATCAAGATTGCCACCACCACCCATATTGGCGGGGCGGGAGTATTACAGGGAAACCTGGCTTATTGTGATGGCGATGGCAGTATAGAGGTGAACAACGGCACCCTGGTGGCTCCTGCTACTTTTAGCTGTGCCGTCTTTATACCAGCCACCGGCTGCAACCCTGGTTTTGGCTCACCCGATTGTCCTGACAGTGATCTCGACGGAGTTTGCGACAGTATTGATAAATTTCCCAATAACCCTGCCCTGGCCGGCTGTGACTGCTACCCCGATTGTGAGAGTTTTGCTACCCTGGCCTTTGAAGACCTATGGCCTTATAATGGCGATTACGATTTTAATGACCTGGTGATGGATTATCGCTATACCATGTATACCAATGCCAGTAATGAGGTGGTTAAGATGAAGGCCCACTACCTGATCAAGGCTATTGGTGCCCAAAACATCAATGGCTTTGGCTTGCAACTGGAAGGGGCGGGAGCGATGATTTCAGCGGTGGATGGCCAGCTATACACTGAAGGTTATGTGGTAAATGAGATAAATGGTGCCGAGGCGGGACAGGGCAAGGCAACCTTGATCTTTTTTGATAATAATACCAATGCTTTCAAGCCTGGTGGTGGATTGGCAGGATTTATCAATACCCTGCCTGGCAAGCCTTATGTCAATCCTGATACTATCAGCCTGATGGTACATTTTGTGAACCCTCAGCCCATGACGGAACTGGGAGTGGCTCCCTTTAATCCCTTTATGATTTCGCGCAGTGATCGCCGGCGTGAAATACACCTGAAAAATTATATGCCCACCGATCTGGCTGATCTCAATATTCTGGGTACCGGCCACGATGCCTCAGATATATTAAACGGCATTAGCTACTGCAACCAGGAAGGATTGCCCTGGGCAATTAATATTCCTGGCAGCTTTGAGTATCCATCTGAATACAACGCCATAACCGATGCTTATCTGCACTTTGCTGAGTGGATAACCTCGGGTGGCCTTGACTTCCCCGACTGGTACTACAACCTGGCGCCTGGTTATCGCAATGCCGCCCTTATTTATTAAAACTGACCTGGATGTTGAAAAAAGAAAGGCCTCCCTTAGCCGGGAGGCCTTTTTAGTATTTTACCAGAACGTCGATCGGTAGCTGCGGTGGCAGGCACTGACGCCCCTTAAGGAACTCAAGCTCAATAATAAAGCTCATGCCGAGTACCTCGGCATTGGCGCGTCCAAATAACCTGAGGGCTGCATTGGCCGTACCTCCGGTGGCGAGCAGGTCATCGTGAATAATTACCCGTGAGCCCGGCGGTACATCTTCGTGGTGAATTTCTACCGCTGCGGAACCATATTCAAGATCATAGCTTTCACTGAGCACCTTGCGGGGTAGCTTGCCCGCTTTGCGCACCGGCACATAGGCAATTCCCAGGCGCTGGGCGAGGGCAAAGCCAAACATAAATCCACGCGATTCAATTCCGGCAATTAAATCCGGCTGCTGGCTATCGGCCCAGTCACAAAGGTGGTCAAGCACCTTTTTGCTGAGGTCGGGATTTTTAAGCACCGAGGTGAAGTCCTTAAAGGAAATTCCCGGTTTGGGGAAATCGCTTACCTCGGCTATCGCCTTGCGCAGCTCACTTTCAAGCATTATTTAAAGGCATTGTGACCCGTAATGTCGAGGCCGGTGATCAGCAGGTGGATATCATGAGTTCCCTCGTAAGTAATTACTGATTCGAGGTTCATCATATGACGCATAATGGAATAGTCGCCGGTAATACCCATACCCCCCAGGATCTGACGGGCCTCGCGGGCAATCTTAATAGCAATTTCCACGCTGTTGCGCTTCGCCATCGATATCTGGGCACTGGTGGCGCGATTCTCATTTTTCAAAACCCCCAGTCGCCATACCATTAGCTGCGCCTTGGTGATTTCGGTAATCATTTCAGCCAGTTTCTTTTGCTGCAGCTGGTAGGCGGCAATTGGCTTGCCAAACTGAATTCTTTCCTTAGCGTAGCGCAGGGCAGTGTCATAGCAATCCATGGCAGCACCAATGGCACCCCAGGAGATACCATAGCGGGCGCTGTCGAGGCAGCCCAGAGGTGCTCCCAAACCTGATTTGTTGGGCAGCAGGTTTTCCTTGGGCACTTTTACATTGTCGAATACCAGCTCCCCGGTAGCACTGGCCCGCAGGCTCCACTTACCGTGGGTTTCGGGAGTGCTGAAGCCTTCCATACCGCGCTCCACGATCAGTCCGTGAATGCGACCTTCCTCATTTTTAGCCCACACTACGGCAATATCGCAAAAAGGTGAGTTGGAGATCCACAGCTTGGCGCCATTGAGCAGGTAGTGGTCTCCCTTATCCTTGAAATTGGTGACCATACCGGCTGGGTTGGAACCAAAGTTTGGCTCGGTAAGACCAAAGCTGCCGATGAACTCGCCGCTGGCCAGCTTGGGCAGATATTTTTTGCGCTGCTCCTCTGAGCCGTATTGGTAAATAGGATACATCACCAGCGACGATTGTACAGAGCAGGTTGAGCGCACGCCACTGTCGCCCCTTTCAATTTCCTGCATCATCAGGCCGTAGGAAATTTGATCAAGCCCGGCACCGCCGTATTCCTCAGGAATGTAAGGACCAAAAGCACCAACTTCGGCCAGGCCCTTGATCAGTTGCTTTGGGAATTCCGCTTTCTGGGCATATTCCTCAATTATGGGACTTACATCTTTTTTCACCCAATCGCGGGTGGCCTGCCGCACCATCTTGTGTTCTTCGCTCAGCAGGTCGTCAATATTGTAGTAGTCAGGAGATTGAAATTGATCCGTGGCCATAGTATTTTTTTAGTCCGAGCAAATGTAGTCAATGAATTAGAAGCGAGGCAATGGCAAAGCCAATGGCTTTTTTTGCGGGGCAGAAATGCGGAAAGCTTTTAAGATGATTATTTTTGGGCCAACGCTCGTATGACTGAATTACCGAAAATAGTCCACCATACCGATTGGCTACTGCTGTTAATTGGTGGCATCCTTTTTTTTCTGGGACTGTTGCGTTATCAACATACCCAGCGCTTTGCCGAGATCTGGCAGCTGCCTTTCCACATCCGGCGGCGCGAAGTGGAAAGTGAGTTTCATCCTTCCTGGCGCAAGGGCGGCTTTGAGGTGGGCTTTTCTATTGTAAGTTACCTGGTTATCAGCCTGGCCCTGTTCATTTTGGTTCGTCATCACGAAAGCGCCCTGGCCTTTGACGACTGGCAAATGTATCTGCGCATTTTCTTTGTGCTCACCCTCTTCTTTTTGCTGAAGAATTTTCTCGGCTTGCTGGTGGGCTGGGTATTTCACTGCAGTGAGGATGTGGCCGCTTCCCAGAATACGAACCTCGCCTATCGCTGCTGGATGAGCCTGGTGCTGCTGCCGCTTTGTGTACTGGCCATTTTCTGGCAGGGCCTGCCCATGCTGGGCTATATCCTTATCCTGATTTTCATCATCTTGTCTTACCTGCTGGCCTTTCAGTTCACCGCTGTGAGGGTGTGGAATATTCCTGCGTTGGGGTATTATAAAATTTTTTACCTTTGCGCGCTGGAAATCACCCCCTTAGTATTTCTGGTCGGATGGCTGGTAAACCTGTACTAGCAGGGATATTGTTAACTAATAGCTAACCCTAATTAGGTAAAAATTTTGAAGGTAAAAACTATTCTCGTTTCTCAACCCGAACCTCAGACTGAAAACTCTCCCTATTATGATTTGGCTGAAAAGCATAAAGTAAAGGTTGACTTCAGACCTTTTATCCATGTTGCGGGTGTGGATGTTTCCGAAGTGCGCAAGCAAAAGATTAACCTGGCCAACTATACGGCGGTAATCCTCACCAGCCGCAATGCAGTGGACCATTACTTTAGAGTGGCGGAAGAAATGCGCTTTAGCGTGCCCAACGATATGAAGTATTTCTGTACCTCCGAGGCTATTGCCTATTACCTGCAGAAGTATGTGGTGTACCGCAAGCGTAAGATTTACTTTGGCAATAATACTTTCAATGACCTTATTCCCCTGATGAAGAAACACAAGCAGGAGAAATTTCTGCTGCCTTCATCTGATATCCTCAAGCCTCAGGTACCTAAGCTGCTGAAGGATGCAAAGATCAATTATACCCGTGCCATCCTCTATAACACCGTGAGTAGTGACCTCTCCGATCTCTCTGATGTCTACTATGATATCCTGGTGTTTTTCAGCCCCAGCGGTATTAAATCGCTCATGGAAAACTTCCCCGACTTTGAGCAAAAGAATACCCGCATAGCCGCCTTTGGCACCACTACCCAAAAAGCGGTTAAGGATGCCAAACTCAAGGTGGACATCAAGGCGCCTACGCCCAAAGCTCCCAGTATGACCATGGCCATCGAGCAATACATCAAGGAGGTCAATAAAAAATAATGTTCGGCAAGCCCTATCTTTAAGGGGGCACCGCAAAAGAAAAGTGATGGGCTTTGGCATATCCAGAGAGGAGCGATTAAAGAAGCGCAAGCTGATCACAACCGTATTCCAGCAGGGGACTTCCGTAAAAGGATATCCCCTGTTGGCCGTTTATTACCATGCCCCTGACCTGGCTGTCCCCCGGCCGCAGGTGGCGTTTTCAGTGCCCAAGCGGAAGATCAAAACGGCGGTGAAACGCAATCTCCTTAAGCGCCGGATGCGCGAAGCATACCGATTGCATAGGTCGGTTCTGGCCACCACAGCAGCGGCCAATACGGCCATAATGTTTATCTATCTTCCGGCACAGCCTTTGAAGTACGCGGATATTGAAAAAGGAATGGCTAAGATCCTGGCCAAAATAGAGGGTGACAATGCCACCAGGGTATAATCAAAATGTCTTTTACGTCGTTTTAATTACCTTCGTTAAACCCATATTTCTGCTCCATTCCTCAAAATCTGAGTACCATGAAAAAAATTTCCAAGCTTCTGCTGGCCACCCTGGCTGGCGCCGCCATATACCTGTCGGTAGCCTATACCCCTGATTACTTTGAAATAAGTAAGCAGCTCGACATTTTCACCAATGTCTTTAAGGAGGTAAACCTGTATTATGTGGATGAAACCGAGCCGGGTGAACTGATGACCGAGGCGGTGGAATCGATGCTGGCTTCGCTGGACCCCTACACCAATTACATTCCTGAGGAAAGGGTGGAAGACTACAAAATCCAGACGACTGGTAACTACGGCGGTATTGGCGCCACTATCCGAAAATACAAGGACGCTCTCTTAATTGCCCAGCCTTACGAAGGTTTTGCAGCCGATAAGGCCGGCCTGCTGGCCGGAGATCGCATCCTAAAGGTGGACGATCAGTCGGTAGCGGGTAAGAGCACCAGCGAGGTGAGTGATATCCTTAAAGGAGCACCCGGCACGGAGGTAACCCTGGAGATATTGCGCGACAAAGAAGTGCTCACCAAGGTGATTGAGCGCGAGGAAGTACAGGTAAAAAGTGTGCCCTATCACGGCATGGTGGCCGATGGCATTGCTTACATCTCACTCAGTAATTTCACCAACAAAGCCAGTAAGGAGGTAAAGGAAGCCTTGCGGGAATTGAAAAAGGAGCATGAAGTAAAAGGGGTGATACTGGATTTGCGCAGTAACCCCGGTGGACTGCTCAGTGAGGCGGTAAACGTATCCAACATTTTTATTGAGAAGGGTAAAGAAGTGGTGAAGACCAAAGGGAAAATGGAGGAATGGGAAAAGTCCTATAAAACTCTCAGTGGCCCGGATGATCTGGAAACGCCGCTGGCAGTGTTGATCAACACAGGCAGTGCTTCTGCTTCTGAAATTGTGGCCGGCACTATTCAGGATTACGATCGCGGGGTGGTAATAGGGCAGCGCAGCTTTGGCAAGGGCCTGGTACAGCAAACGCGCAAGCTTTCATACGGAGCCCAACTCAAAGTGACCATCGCCAAGTACTATACCCCCAGTGGACGCTGTATTCAGGCCATTAACTATGCTGAGCGCGGCGAGGATGGCAGTGTGGTTAAAATACCGGATTCACTGCGTACCCGTTTTGCCACGGAGGCCGGACGGCCGGTGCTGGATGGCGGCGGTATCGACCCCGATATCGTGGTGGAGCAAAAGGAGATCAGCGAGGCGATAGTGGAATTGTACCGCAATCTGCTCATCTTTAACTATGCCACCCAGTACACCCGCAGCCACGATAAAATTGGGCCACCCAGAAGCTTTAGCCTGAGTGATGAAGAGTACCAGCATTTTCTCAATTACCTGGAAACGGAGAATTTTAGCTACCAGACTGACACCGAAAAAATGCTGGAAAAGCTGGAGGCCACCGCCGCTGAGGAGGAGTCGCTGCAGGCCATTCAGGCCGAACTTGACCAGCTTCGCTCAACCTACCTGAGCCAGGCCAAAAATGAGCTGAAGACTTACCGTAAGGAAATCAAGCATTTGCTGGAAGAGGAAATCGTGGCGCGCTACTACTATACCAGTGGTCGCATTGCCAACGCCCTCAATGCTGATCCGGAGGTGTTGAAAGCGGTGGAAGTACTCAATAGCGACGAGCGCTATCATCAGGTACTTACCGCGGCCATCCCTAACTAGCTTTGGGTTTACGCTTTACGGCCAGGGCCAGGTAGAGCAGCAAACTGTTGAGAAGCATTACCGCTTTAAAGCGCTCGAGCATGGACTCGGTGAGCATAGATAAAAAGAAAAAGAGGGTTACTGTAGCCAGTAGCCCTCTTTTGTTTTTTATGGCAAGCAAAAGATAGCGTCCGGGCAGCACTAGCAAGATTAAAAAACCGGCCATGCCCACGGCCAGGGAAGTTTGCAGGTACTGGTTGTGGCAGTTAAAACCATTTTTAAGGCCCATCACAAAACCTTTTTCGCGGTAGCTTTTCATCAACTCATCACGGCTGTCACCGCTACCTACCCCACTTAGCCAGTTTTCCTCAATCACCGGCCAGGCACAGCTCCACTCGGCCAGACGAATGGTAAAACCAGTGTATTCTGACATCGAATTGGCAGAGAGATCGTAGCTAAGAGAGGGTTCTACCAGGAAGCGCTGCTTCACCTGTTTGGGTAGAAAGGGAATGACGCTAAGGCCCAGGGCGAGGGCAATTCCCAGAGCTGCCAGGCTCTTTAAACGCCGCCGCCGGATCATTTCCACGATCAGGTAAATACCGCTGATAAGGGCGAAGGCCAGGATGTTCATGCGCCCTTGTAGCAGCAGCAGGAAAATCAGCAAAAAGCCAATCCAGAGAATACTTCGCCAGGTTCCTAAATTTTTGCGCCTATGCCAGATGATGAAGATGGCGCTGCCTACGTAAACGGAAAAGTAGGCGGGGTGCATAAGAGGATAGGCGAGACCGGTGTAAAAGAGGTGGTGTTCCTTTATCAAGCCGCTGGGGTAGTACTCATACCAACTGCCACTTTGCAGGTAATGCCAGCCGCCATCGGCCAGTGAAAAAACTGCCGCAGCGGTTACCGCCAGCGAAAAGGTAACACAGGCCTGATGCAGCTGCTCTTTGCTGATGGTGTAGCTTCCCATGGCGAGGGCAAAGGGAAGCAGGACAAAGGCCAGCAGCCCCTGCAGGTCCGACCAGGCTGCGCTTTGATTTTGGCTGTATGACACCCCGATCAGGTAGAGGCTGAAAAAAGCGAGGTGCAGCCATACTGCTGGCTCCTTAAAGCGGTGATGCTGCCAGCTTTCGCGCCCCCCGCTAAAGGCATTGATAAAAAGGAGGCCCATAAAGAGGCTGCTAAAAAAATTGGACCACACAATGCTGATCAGCAGCCCCAGGAATAGAAGGTGAAAGCGTTGCCGGTAAGTGCTGGAAAAGAGTTTGCTCACGATGCGTGGGATAATCTTTTGCGACGGTGTTTAATCAAAAAGGGCAGTTGTGAGATGGCAATGGCCGTTACCATAAGCAGGAGGAGCAGGTATTTAGCCCGCAGAAATTCATTGAGCCAGAAGGCAAATATCACAAAAGCGATGTTGACCGCCGCCAGGGTCAAAGTGGCGGTAATATGGTTGAGGCCAATATCGAGCAGGGCATGGTGAATGTGATTGCGGTCTGCCGTAAAGGGTGAACGTTTAAGGATAAGCACCCGAATAAAGGTTACCCTGAGCGTGTCCATTATGGGAATGATAAGTACGGCCAGGGCAAAAACCATGGCGTCAATGTGTTCGAGAATAGTATCGGGATTGCGCTCGTTGGCCTGCAGGAAATAGATGGTGAGCAGGGAGGCAAAGAAACCGAGGATCATGGAGCCGGAATCCCCCATAAATATGCGGGCATTGATAAAATTATAGCGGAGAAATGCCAGTTGGGAACCGGCAATGCAGAGGGCCAGGGTAAGGAAAAGAGGTTCGTTGAGGTAGTAAAACCACCAGGCATACACGGTGCTGACGATGATACCGATTACCGAGCCCAGTCCGTTGATGCCATCAATAAAGTTGAAAGAGTTTATAATGCCAAGCAGAAAGAAGAAAGTAAGGCCTACGCTAACCCCATAGGGTAATTGATAGATGCCAAAAAGGCCGTAAAACTCTTCGAGGCGGATATCGCCCTGAAACACCACCACGGCAATGGCGAGCAATTGCCCGATAAGCTTCTTATAAGGTACCAGGGGATAGAGATCGTCTTTAACGCCGGTGATAAAAAGGATAAAAAGTGCCACCAGCACTGAGTTGAGGGTGCTGTTGGCCAGGTGGGCAGTAAAGAAAACGAAGGAGATTATCAGGCCACCAAAAATGGCAATTCCTCCCAGGGGTGAAATGCGGTTGCCGTGTTTCTTGCGTTTGTCGGGGCGGTCGTACAGCTTTTTTATCAGGGAAAGGCGTATGATTGCCGGTATTGAAAAATACGTAATGACAAAGGCGGTTATAAAAGCGGCCAGGCAGATATATACTTGAAAGCTGCTCATAAAGCTGCAAAAGTACGATTAACTACTTTGCTTGCGCTCCGCTTTTTTGGGTCAGCGCCTGATCGTTAATTCGCTTCCTTTCCCGGTCAAAGAACCAGCCGTATTTGTTGAAATATTGCCAGGCCGAACGAAGGTGGCGTTTGAGCTGGCTGCCACTTTTATAGCTGTCTTTTTGATATTCGTGGATTACCTGAACGCCGGGCCAGAAGAGGTTTTTTCCCTTGTGAAGAAGGCGCCGTGACAAATCCACATCTTCCAGGTAAAGGAAAAAGCGTTCGTCGAAGCCACCGATTTCCTGCAGCCAGGGCCGTCGGCAAAACATAAAACATCCGCTCAGCACCGGTACTTCCATTTCACGGCTGGCGCTGAATTGCCTGAGCTCATAGTCTGCCAGTGATGACTTAAACAGGCCTCGTAAAAAGCGGGGTATAAAGCGCCGGGCAAAAAGATCGAAAGGGGTGGGTAAAAGTTTGCGCAAGCCCTGATCCTCGCCATCGGGGTAGGTTACCAGTGGCATCAGCAGGCCACATTCGGGGCGCTGAGCCATATAGCCTATGAGTTTAGGGAGGACAGCGGGATCAAAATAAACATCGGGATTCAGGATCAGATGATAGGGCGCTGCCAGCTTGTTATCGAGAATAGCCTTGTTATGGGCGCTGCCATAGCCGATATTTTCGCTTTGCGGGCGGTATTCCACCTGCGGGGGCCATTGACGCTGAGCTAATTCAGGCGCGTGGCCAGGGTCATTGTCAATAAATATAAGGCGCAGGCGCAGCTCAGGATGGCTACAACTGTTGATCAGTTTGTTAATCTGCGCTTCGCTATTGTGGTACAACACCACCGATATAATGAGGTCGTAATTCACGAGGGCTGAAAAAATTCCGGTTCAGTATTTTTTTTCTGGGCCAGCTTACGGTACATCTTACGCCGGTAGGCAGCCAGCCACAGGTAAATGGGCACAACTCTGAAGCTTCCGCGCAAGGCACTTACTACTGCTCCTGCTATGGCCCGAAGAGGAAGCAGCGCCGCCCGTCTTTCCAAGCCGTGCCTGAACATCACATAGAGATACCCATCGGTGTAGGAAGCAAAACGCTTTTTGAGAGCCTGCGTGTCCATATTGTCATATTTGCCAAAGCGCGAGGGGTGAAAGTTGCGCAGTTCACGGCGGTAAATAAAGTCGCTGTGCTGGCAGCAGCGCAGATAATAGTCGAGGTCTTCGGAGCTGGCCCACCTGGCGCCGGCACCGAGCTTTTCATCAAAATGTCCCACTGCCTTTACCACCGGCAGTGGAATGATGAGTGACACGCTGGCCACAAATGCTAACAGCTCTTCTTTGCCTCTCAGCTGCTCCTGCCGGGGATATTTTTTATAATCACGGCCATCTTCTTCACCCACCACCCGGCCCAGGTAAGCCTGCCCGGCAGTGGTGATTTTCTGATAGGCCTCAAAAAAGCTGCGATCAAAAGTGCTGTCATCATCGGGAAACATCAGGTGGCGGGCCTGCAACTGGTGTTGCCCGGCATAGTCGAGTCCTAAATTGCGGGCCGCCGACAGGCTTAGTTGATCACCGTGATTGAGAGTGCTGATGCTGAGGAGGGGGTCACTACTTTCAAACCGGTAGCTGGGTCCCTGATTTACAATGAGCAGGTGCACCGGCTGCCCGGCAGTATTACCGGCAATTGACTGCTGCAGCTTTTCCAGCAAGTGGCGGTCGCGCCCGGTGGCAAGCATCAGTATGGCGGCAGTCTTACTCATTTCTTACCGTGGTTGTGCCGGCGATAGGACTGAGGCGGTTGTAAATCATTTTAACCACTGGCTTTGGCAACAGCCTGGCCATCCACAAATAGGCGCGGGCTATTTTTACCGAGGGATTTAATTGCAGGCAGGCCTTCAGATGTTTTATGGAATTGGCCCGCTGAAAATTGTGAAAAAGGTAGGAGCGCCCAAGGTATAGGTGGTACATGCTTTTTTTGAAGGAAGGAGTGCGGTCTTCCCCATCCTTGATTTCCTGCATCATGCGGAGGTCTTCGTCGCTCATGCTGCCCCGGCGGATGGCGCGCTGGCAGATTTCATCAAAGAGCTTGCTGTTGGCCTTGGCCGAAAGTGAGGTAGGAACTATGCGATACTTCACCACCACTTGCGGCAGCTGATATACCTTACCCTGCAATGACAGCTGGTACATCAACATATAGTCTACAATGTAGTGCTTTACCGGCTCGTAGTAACCCCCAACCGCATCAAAAGCCTGGCGGGTAAAGAGCACGGCGCTGTGCGTCCAGGGATTACGCCTGTCCTGATGACGGCGAATTTCCTCGTCCTTTACCGGCTTCATTTCGGTGTAGAGATAGTGGCCGTCTTTGTCGATTATATCGGCATAGCCGCCGATGGCTACGTAGTCAGGATGCTTCTCCATAAAGGCGAACTGATGCTGAAGCTTGTCAGGCAACCACAGGTCATCGGCATCAATAATGGCAATATACTTACCGCTACTGGCGGCAATAGCGCGGTTTTTGGCCTTGGCCACGCCGGTATTTTTTTGCTCCAGCAGGCGTATGCGCTCATCCTTGAAGCCGCCTGCCACCGCGGTGGTGTCATCAGTAGAGCCATCATCCATAATGATAAACTCAAAATCACTAAAAGACTGATTTAATACCGATGCAATGGTTTCAGCGATATAAGGCTGGCCATTTTTTACAGACATTATTACACTTATCGCCGGCATCAGGATTTCTTAAGTTTTTGGTAGAAAAGCACGGTAGCAAAAACCGCCACCATAACTTCAGTAATTAAGCGCACAGTAGCAGCACCCAGGGCTGCATAGCTGTTGATTAGCCAAAGATTTAATATCACACTGCTGACGCCGGTTACCATAATAAGGTACATATAGCTTTTGTCTTGCCGCAAAATTAGCAGTCCTTGCTGTAGGTGCATATGACCAAAACTGCCTACCGCGAGCATGGGGGCCATGATGGCCACCAACTGGGCAGCCTCCCGGTAATCCTCACCAAAGAGAATCCTTACAACCCAGGAAGAGAGAACTATCAGAAGGATGGTGGCAGCGGTGGAAACCAGGGCAAGCAGTATTAAGCTCTTGCGATGGCTGGCTCTGAACTCACCAGTGCCAGCCGCCATTTTTTGCGACAGGAAGGGAAAAAGGGCGCCATGAAGGGGTTGAAAAAGGAAGCTTTGCGCAACGTTGATAAGCTTGGAAGCAGAAGCGAATAACCCCAGTTGCAGAGGGCTAAGGAGAAAGCCGCCGATCAGGAGGGAGCTGAAGCCATAAATACGGGTGAAGAAATTGGAGAAAAAGACAAAGCGTCCTTCCCATATTACCGCCTTTACGGCCTTGGCTTTTAGCTTAAGCCAGCTTAGGCCGGGCATTAGCCGGAAGGCCAGAATGAGGGTGATAATGCCTACCACCACCTGGGTGGCACCGCTGATAAAGGTGATGTAATAGAAATCCTGCTGATCGCGGATAAAGACAAAAATCAGCAGGGTTGCGAGGCCTTTAATGACTACGTTGGCCAGGGCAATCATCCCCAGCTTTTGGGTGCCGGCAAAAAGGAAGTGGGGGTAAAGGGCCCAACCCAGCACGATGGGAAAAGATATCCACAGCAGGTAGAGGTTTTCGCGAAAGCGGGGTATGCTGAACACCAGCAGGCTGAAAATTACCAGGCCAAGGCCAAAAAGAATGATCCGGGCCCACATCACCGAAGAAAATACCATGGAAAGGCGTGCGGGTAAATGACCGATTGCAGCAATTTTGCGGGTGGCAGTAGTATTAAAGCTATAATCCACAATTACCACAAAATACAGCATCACTACATTGGCAAACTCCACCAGCCCATAATTACTTGGACCCACCACCCGGGTGATATAGGGGATGGTGATAAGGGGAAATAGGTAATTAGCTATTTGCGAAAGGCCCAAATAGCTGATATTTCGTGTTAGTTTTGCGCCCAAGAAAAATATTTGTGGCGAAATTAATCTTTTTAGCCGCAGTGCCCGGATACTTCAGGCTGGAGTGGGCAAAGCACAAAAATCGCAGAAATTGAAAAAGAGCACTCTTTACCTGATGTTTCGGAAACTTTGGGTCAGTTATAAATTGATCACCCGGAAGAACTCCTATCTCAATACCACTGGCTTTATCTGGAGCCACCAAAAGATAGAACCGGTTGACGCCGATGACCAACCCATTCCCTGGATGAATTACGCCATGACAGAGCTTCTTGACGAGCGGCTCACCAAAGAGCTTACCATGTTTGAATACGGGGCTGGCTATTCTACCCTGTATTTTGCAGCCCGGGTGGCTTCGGTACACTCAGTGGAGTATGACCGTGCATGGGAAGACCGGGTAACAGAGCTCCTGCAGCCGGTGGAAAATGCTACTTTGCTCTTCGAAGAGGTAGGCACCGATTATATAAACTGCGCAGTCAATCAGCCCCTTAAGTTTGATGTGATCTTAGTGGACGGCCGTGAACGGGTGGAATGCACCAAAGCTTCTATCGCCGCTCTGAGTCCGGCAGGGGTTATAATTCTTGACGATTCGGACCGGAATGAGTATCAGGCTGCCTTTCCCCTGATGCATGAGGCTGGCTTTAAAAACCTGCGCATATCCGGTCTTAAACCTTTCTCTTTTAAACGCGAGGAATCAACCATTTTTTATCGTAACGCTAATTGCCTCGGAATTTAGGCCTCAGAGAATTCGGTTAAGCTCCTTGTTGATCTCAATCCGAAGTTGGGTAAGGCGCTGCAGGCTTTCAGCTTTTTCATTGAATAAGCGGGCCGGTTCACTATGACCTTTAATCTCAAGTTGAATTTCGCGAATCAGGTCTCCCACCCGTTTCTCTTTATAGCGCAATACACTCTCCACGGCGAAATTGCGCACAAAAGCATCCTTTTCCGGTAAAAAGATGCGCATGCGCTGCCAGTTGTGGAGATGATGTTTTTCGGTGACCAGGTCGGCCACGGTGTTTACCACGGTTGAATCATCGAGTTTTACAAAATAATCGGCATCCAGTACCACGCCCTTGTCGTTGTATTCTTTGGTGAACTCTTCCTGCAGGCGTTTAAACACCGGGTGGCGAAAGCGAAGCTGATCCTGTTCCAGCTCGGCGATGATGTATTCAGCCACCATTTCCGGCTCCACCTCTTCGTCATCATCCTCTAATTCCAGGTCAAAATTGCATTGCTTGCGCGGGTAGTTGAGCAGCAACCAACAGATCGCCTCCTCCTGTTTGTAATGCGGGGTATCCGTGAGGGCGCTGGCAGTGGGTGCTTCTTTCTGTGCCTGCTCACCAGGCTCATTGCCCACCACCTGCAGGCGGGCATTTTTCTGCTCTTCACGTTTGCGCTCCTTCTCCTCGTGTTGTTGCTGGTTTTTACGTACCTGGGCCAGCTCGGTAAAGAGTATGCGCTCTTCCATCTGCAGCACCATCGCACACTCCTGCACATAGGCATTGCGCTCCAGCGCATCGGGAATACGGGCTATGCTCTCCACTATATCGCGGGCGGCCTTCGACTTTTCGAGGGGATTATTCCCAGCCTCTTTCAGAAGCAGGGAAGCCTTAAAGCGCAGAAAATCAGTTTTTTCTTCCTCGATATAATCTTTGAGCTCGGTGGCGCTCACCTTGCGGGAGTAGGAGTCGGGGTCCTCACCTTCCGGGAATAGCAGCACGTTAACGTTCATCCCTTCTTCCAGAATGAGATCGATACCGCGCAGGGATGCCTTGATGCCGGCCGGGTCGCCGTCGTAAAGAATGGTGATGTTGTTGGTGTAGCGCTTAATCAGGTTGATCTGCTCACTGGTAAGGGCGGTGCCCGAACTGGCCACTACGTTTTTCACCCCGGCCTGGTGCAGGCTGATCACGTCGGTATAACCTTCCACCAGGAGGCAGTTATCAGCCCGGCTCAGATCATTCTTAGCCTGGTATAAGCCATAAAGTGTACGGCTTTTGTGGTAAATCTCACTTTCAGGGCTGTTGAGATATTTGGCAATTTTAGCTTCCTTTTGCAAGGTACGGCCACCAAAGCCCAGTACCCTGCCGGTGTGGCTGAGGATGGGGAACATTACCCGGGCCCGAAAGCGGTCATACAGCCGCTCCCCCTTTTCAATGCTTAGGCCACTTTTTACCAGGAACTCCTTGCTGTAGCTGTCTTTAAGAGCCGCTTTCCCCAGGGCCTCGCGATCCTCAGGGCTGTAGCCCAACTGAAACTCTTTGATACTGTCCTCACTGAAACCGCGCTCCCGGAAATAACTAAGGGCAATATTGCGGCCCTCATCGCTGTTCCATAGCTGCTCCTGAAAATATTTATTGGCGTACTCATTAACCAGGTAGAGGCTTTCCTTTTCGGTGCGGCGTGCTTTTTCCTCATCGCTTTGGCCGGTTTCCTCAATTTCAATATTGTACTTTTTGGCCAGGTAGCGGAGCGCCTCAGGATAGGTGTAGTGCTCGTGCTCCATCAAAAAGGTCACCGCGTTGCCGCCCTTGCCACTACTGAAATCCTTAAAGATTTGCTTGGCCGGCGACACCATAAAGGAGGGGGTCTTTTCATTGACGAAAGGACTGAGACCCTTAAAGTTGCTGCCCGATTTTTTGAGGGTTACAAAATCGCCCACCACTTCCTCAATGCGGGCGGTTTCAAAAATGCGGTCAATGGTTTCCTGAGAGATCATAAAGGCAGGCAAAAATACCAATTCTAGTTGTCGCCACTGTTATGTTGAAGGCTGGCCTTCTCTTCAAAAATATCGTGCAGGCGCAGGTAAAACAGCGAACCTTCGCCGAGCGTACTTTCCACCCCGATTTTACCATTCATCTGGCTTACGATCTCCTTGGAGATACTGAGTCCCAGTCCGGTACCCTTGCCCTTGCTGCCGGGTATGCGGTAATAACGGTCAAAGATTTTGTCGCGCTGGTCTTCCGGTATTCCCTCGCCTTCGTCTCTTACCGACAGGATGAGGTCGTTTTTTTCGCGGTAGGCCTGCAGCTCAATTTCGGATCCTACCGGGGTGTACTTTATACCGTTGGTGAGAAAATTTATCAGCACCCAGGTAATTTTATTGCCATCGGCAAAGATGGGAGGGAAGTTGCTTTCCACTTTCTTGCTGATAGTGATTTTGCGATCTTCCGCCAGGGTGATGACGCCGTCGATCGCCTCTTCCAGAATTTCATCAACCGATATCCACCCTGGGTGCAGCTGGATCCGTCCTGACTCCACCTCGTTGGCGTTCAGCAGCTCCTGGGTGATGTTGAGCAAGCGGCTTACTTCCCACTCCACGTCTTCCACCAGTTCCTCCTGCTCGGTGGTGAGCACGCTGAGGCGCTCGTCCTGCAGCAGTTTAAGGCTCATTTTGATGGAGGCGATCGGGGTTTTGAGCTCGTGGCTAACGGTGGCGATAAAGTTGGTGCGCGCTTCGTCCAATTCCTTGTATTCAGTAATATTCTTCAGCATGAGAATATAACTGTTGGGCTGACGCTCGCCATCCATTTCGCTTTGGGTAGTCACCACCTTGCGCACAAAATAGGCGGGCTTCTCCTTGAGCGTTCCTTTTACCAGCTTGTTGCGGGTGTAACGCTTACCGCTGCGGGTGTATTCGATCAGGTCATTGAGGATGCTGCTGATCATTTCATTGTTGAGGCTAAGCTCTGAAGCGGAACGGCCCACGTAATTTATTTCGGGGTTCATTCCCAGCGCCTTCAGGGCAAAGGGGTTAATAAAAAGGATGTTAAAATCGGCATCAAGACCGATAATCCCTTCCGATATCTTGGTGATGAGGTGGTCTATCCGCTGCTTTTCCAGCATCACCTTCTCCAGGTTTACCTTTTCAAAAGCCTCCAGGCGTTCCATCATGTTGTTGAAGGTGTGCCCCAATGCGCCAAACTCATCCTGAGTGGCAATATTCACCCGGGTACTGTAGTCACCCTGTTTAATTTTCTCGATGGCTTCTGTCAGTTTTTCCACCGGATCGGCCATCAGGCGTGGAAAACGCAACAGGAAAGAAAAGGCCACCACAATACACAGGATTACGATGCCGATTACTGAATACACTACCTTTTCGGCGGTAGCCCGGGCCCGCTGATTACGTTTGTAGATACTTTGTTGGTTGAGCAGGTAAACCTTGTTGATCTGCTCGTTGAGATCCTGGATCAGCGGTATTAGCTTTTCGAAATAATAATCCTTGGTGCGGGTTACTTTCAGGAAATTCTTGAGCGCCTCAAACTTAATGGCAATTTCATTTACCAGTTCGGCTTCACCCTCTTCGGTAAGGGTTAGTTGTTGTTCCTTAAGGTGTTTTTGAAAAGACTCAAGTGCCGGGTTGAGGCGATACTCTATTTTTTCGAGGCGTACCCGGCTATCTTCAATGGGCTCAAAGGAGTTGCGGATCTCATTGAGCGAAGCCTCCAGACCATGGACATTTTCCAGGGCCCGGTAGTTCACTTCCAGCAGGGCCTGGCTGCGCACGTTGAGGCTGATGAGATAGTTGATGGAGATGGCGCTCAGAATTACAATCACCGTAAAAAGGAACGCCAGTCCCAAAGTAAGCTTCGTTTTTACCCTCATAGGATAATGGAGTACTCCTCTATTTTTCGGTATAAGGTAGTTAGTCCGATGCCCATAAGCTTAGCCGCTTCGGTTTTATTTCCCTTGGTATGGTGTAATACCCTTTGGATATGCAGCTTTTCCATTTCGCTGAGCAAGAAGGAATCGCTCGGGCCAGTGTAGCCATTATTGCCATTGCCAAAGGGCAGCACATCGGGGTCAAGGGTGTCGCTGTCGTTAATGATAAGGGCACGTTCGATAACGTTGCGTAGCTCCCTTACATTACCCTTCCATTCGTGATTGTGAATCACCTTGGCAAATTCAGCTGACATGGCCGGAGGCTGCCGGTTGAGCTTAAGGCTGATGTTCTCAATAAAACGCTCAGCCAGCAACTGGATGTCACTGCCTCTTTCGCGCAGGGCCGGCAGGTTAATGGTAAAGGTGCTGAGGCGATAATAAAGGTCCATGCGGAAGCGATCTTCCTTCACCTCATCCTCCAACTGGCGGTTGGTGGCAGCAATTATGCGCACATCTACCTTGGTTTCTTTGGTGTCCCCCACTTTGAGAAAGGAACCATTTTCGAGCACCCGCAACAGCTTGCTTTGCAACTCCATATCCATTTCACCAATTTCATCGAGGAAGAGGGTGCCGCCATCGGCTTCCTCAAAAAGACCTTTTTTGTCTTTGGTGGCACCGGTAAATGAACCGGCTTTGTGCCCGAAAATTTCACTGGCGAGAATGTCTTTGCCAAAGGCAGAGCAGTTTACCGCCACAAAGTTTTCGCGGCTGCGCTCACTGGCCTGGTGGATGGCATTGGCAAACACTTCCTTGCCGGTGCCGGTTTCACCTATCAGCAATACCGAGGTGTCGGTTTTGGCAACCTTGGCACTGAGCTTAATGGCCTGCATCAGCAAAGGGCTTTCGCCAATGATACTGTCAAAGCTGTAGCGGTCTTGCTCACGTTTCAGCAGGCGGGTGAGTTTCTCGGCCTGGCGTGCTTTTTCCACCGCTTTTTCGGTGAGGGGAATTATTTTCTCATTGTCGTCGCCCTTGGTGAGGTAGTCAAAGGCGCCATTTTTCATGGCTTTAACACCATCTTTGATGGTGCCATAAGCGGTGAGGCTTACGATTTCGGTATTGGGGTAGTCCTTCTTGAACTCCGGAATAAACTCCACCCCGTTGCCATCGGGCAGCTTCACGTCACAAAGCACCAGGTGGAACTTGTTTTTAGCTAACAGTTGCCGGGCTTCCTCCAGGCTTCCGGCCTCTTTTACATCGTATCCCTCAAGGGTTATAATGCGAAAGAGAAGCTTGCGCAGCTTCTCTTCGTCATCAATAATCAGAATTTTTCCTTTGCTCATGCAGAACCGTTTTCAGTTGTTTCCTGGAAGATATGTACGTCGCGCTGGGGGAAGGGAATGCTTATTCCTTCGGCGTCGAAAGCTTTTTTAACCTTTTCGGGGAAGTTATTATAGATATCCCAAAAATCCGAATTTTTTGCCCAGGCCCGCACCCTGAAGTTAACCGAACTGTCGGCCAGGGCCTCAATAAAGATTACCAGCTCCGGTTCGGCCAGAATGCGGTCGTCTTCCTTAACCAAACGTTCCAGGATGGATTTGGCTTTGTCAATGCTGTCATCATAACCAATGCCAAAGGTCATGTCGAGGCGGCGGGTGTCGTGAAAGCTGTAGTTGGTAACTGAGTTGTTGCTGAGGTCACCGTTGGGGATTATTACTTCCTGGTTGCTGACGGTGGTGAGGTAGGTGTAAAAGATCTGGATCTCGCGCACGGTGCCGGAGTGAGTGCCGTTGTCGATAAAATCGCCCACCTTAAATGGTTTTAGCAATAGGATCAGTACTCCACCGGCAAAGTTGGCCAGGCTACCCTGCAGGGCCAGGCCCACCGCCAGTCCGGCGGCACCAAGTACTGCCACAAAGGAGGTCATCTCCACCCCCACCATGGAGGCAATGGTGATAAAGAGTAAAATCTGGAAAAGAGCCGCGATAATGGTACGCAGGAAAGGTTTCAGAGAGGGATCCACATCGCGTTTGTTCATGGTGCGATCCACCAGTTTCATCATCCGCTTTATAAGCCAAAGGCCGATGATAAGTACCACAATGGCCAGCAAGATCTTGCCGCCATATACTACTGCCAATTCTTTAACACGTTCCATGTAGCCGTCTAAGCGCTCCATACACAGTTGGTTTAGATTTATGAAAAATACACAAGCGGTAACACTTTGCCTGCGCTTTTGATCGATCGAAATTATTTATTTCTGCTGATGACGTAGTCAGCCAGGTCTCGCAGTGATTGCTGAGCGGCATTTTGCGGATAGCCTTCGAGAATATTCAATGCCTGCTGGTAATATGATTGCATTTGCTCTTCGGCGTAGCGCATGCCTCCCAGTTCCTTTACCATTTGCATTACCTCTGCCACTTTTTTGCGATCGCGATTGTGGCGCTTCACCACCTTCATCATAAAGCGCTTCTGCTTTTTAGTGGCCTGTTGCAGCGCGTAGATCAGGGGCAGGGTCATTTTTTGCTCCTTGATATCGATGCCACTGGGCTTACCGGTTTTGGCCTCGTGCTCATAATCAAAGAGGTCGTCTTTGATCTGGAAGGCAATCCCCAACAACTCGCCGAAGCGCTGCATCTTATCCACATCCTGACCATTCATGCCCACCGAAGCGGCACCTACGCCACAGCAGGAGGCCAGCAGGGAAGCGGTTTTTTGGCGGATAATTTCGAAGTAGACATCTTCAGTGATATCGAGCTTGCGCGCCTTTTCTATTTGCAGCAGTTCACCTTCGCTCATCTCCCGCACGGCCGTGCTCACAATTTTCAGGAGTTGGTGCTCCTCGTTGTCTACCGATAGCAGCAGTACCCGGCTCAGGAGGTAATCTCCTACCAGTACGGCAATTTTATTCTTCCAAAGAGCATTGATAGAGAAAAATCCGCGCCGGCGATCGGCATCATCCACCACGTCGTCGTGTACCAATGTGGCGGTGTGCATCAGTTCCACCAGGGCCGCACCCCGGTAGGTGCTTTCATTGGTATCGCCCAGCATTTTGGCGGTGAGGAAAACCATCATTGGTCTGAGTTGCTTGCCCTTACGCTTGTAAATGTAGTAGGTGATGCGATCGAGCAGCGCCACCTTGCTGGACATATATTCCCTGAACTTCGGCTCAAAGGCCTCCATCTCTTCCCGGATGGGAAGCTTTATTTGATCAAGTCGCGACATTGGCAGCCAAAGGTAATAGCATGGATTAATAAAAGAAATACCTCGGAAGTTTTATCCGGAAAAGCTGCCAGGCGGCGGATTGGGTTGGCATTTAGAACAAAAACCCGCTGATGGCATAGCGGAGTTTGTAGGTTGATGATAAAGAGATTAGTGCCGGCAGCGCTGATGAAAACTAAGCCAAAGGCGCCATTGCCGCTGGTTGAGAATTTGCTGTAGCTGGCTAAGGAAATCGTGGTGACAGCTGCGAAGGGCCTGCAACAAGCGGCGCTGGTCAGGCAGGTCGAACAGGGCCTGACGGGTTTTTTGATTGAGCTGATTCATTGCACGCTCTAGCTGATGACGGTTGATTTTGCCGTGGCGAAAATCTTCCATTAAGTTATGACGGGCGTTACGGGCACGCTCTATAATTTTATGATGATGCCTTTTTATTTGTGCATAAATGGAGCGGCTGCAGTGGTGGCGGGCAATAAGGGCCCGCTTAAGCTGGGTTTGTTGAGAAGTACTTAACTGCAGGCTGTCAAGGAGGTGGTCGCGATCACAGTGGCGTAAGGGGTGATGATTTAGTAAGGTGGATAGCTCCATGTGCTCGCTGAGGTCGGCATCCAGGTCGGTAGGCATGCCGTCAGCCACAATCTGAAATTCCTGCTCTTCACTGGCTTCAATAACCAGTGGTGCGGTCAGCAAGTCAAGCCCGGGCATTTCGTAAGCGTTCTGATGGTCTGTGGCAGTAGTGATGTTCTGATCACTTTCCTTATTACAAGCCGGAATAATAAAGATGGCAAGAAGAGTGAAAATCGGCAGCAATACTTTTATGCGCGAATTTTTCATGAGGGTTTAATTTACAGGTTCTGGCTACTTGGATAGGCTTACGTGCAAAAGGTTTAATTCCTCAAGTTAAACAATGTAAGGGTAAACGGCCGCGCTTTAGCTGGTTAACAGTATCAACTACTAACCGCCACCTCATTCTTATTGGCCAGTTGCCCGCAGGCGGCATCGATATCCTTGCCGCGGCTGCGCCTGATCTTGGCAATGATACCAGCCTTCTCAAGCGCGTCGATATGTTGCTGGTAAACGGCCTCGGAAGCTTTTTGGAAGCGGGGATCGTCGGTGGGGTTGTATTCGATCAAATTCACCTTACAGGGAACGTGGTGGCAAAATTTCACCAAGGCTTCGATATCCTTAGGTTGGTCATTTACACCTTCCCAAACCACATATTCGTAAGTAACGCGGCGGCCGGTTTTGGCGTACCAGTACTTGAGCGCCTCAGCCAGGTCGGCTACCGGGTTGGCCTTGTTTATAGGCATGATGGAATCCCGGACTTCGTCCAGGGCCGAGTGCAGCGACAGGGCCAGGTTGAA
>CAZUCA010000011.1:26675-68989 GCA_964619125.1 uncultured Owenweeksia sp.
ACCACTTTACCGTCGTAGAGGCGCACCGCATTTTTGATGGTACCGTCGGAGCTGCGCTGCATCTCATCAACCCGGATGTGGTTGATTACAAATTCGGCTTCCATTTTTTCACGGAGGGAGAGCGAAAGGTTGGTCATGGCGTCAAAGTCCTTGGCACCTTTTTGCCACAGCCATTCATACACCTGGGTAGCCCTGAATTTGGGCTCGCCAATCGACAAAAAATATTCCTGCAGCTGTTCCCGGGTCAGGGCCCTGATATCCTTCTTGTTCTCCATCGCGGCAAAATTACAAGGAAATTATGAGCCTGATCGTTCGCGTTAATCCTGCTTAGAGGTTGAAGCTAAGACGAAAGCGGGTTTGCTCGTTGGGAATGGAGTGCACGCTGATGGAGCCATTGTGGATCTGCATAATGTTTTTCGAAAGGGTAAGCCCGATACCGGTACCATTTTTACGGGTGCTGAAAAAGGGGATAAACACTGAGGGGAGGATGTCTTCAGGGATGCCGGCCCCATTGTCAGACACCTCGATGATAAGGTGGTTTTCGGTTACCTGGGCCTGTAAGTCAATGCGGGCATCTTCGCGGGCCTCACAGGAGTAAATGGCATTGCTGATCAGGTTGATCAGTACCTGTTCTATCATTTTGCGATCGGCGCGCAGCTGTAATTTCTGATGCGGCAGCTCTGCATTTAGCACGACCCCTTTTTGCTGTGCCTGGCTTTTCATCAGGGTAGTGACTTCTTCAAAGAGATCACGTAGCTTGAAGTTCTCGTAATGAGGGGCCGGCAATTTGGTAAGCTTGCGGTATTCCTCTACAAAGCCAAGCATACCCCGGCTACGCTTGATAATGGTGTCGAGGGCCAGTAGAATGTCATCGATCCTCTCCTCGTCAATTTCCTGGGAGGGCAGGGGCTCTCCTTTTTCATTGGTCAGCAGGTTTTTAACCGTTTCTGACAGGGAGGTCACCGGGGTAACGGAATTCATCACTTCATGCGCCAAAATGCGGATGAGCTTATGCCAGGCATCGATTTCTTTTTGTTCAATTTCGTTTTTGAGATCCGAAAAGGAAATCAGGTGATAATTGGTGCCCAGCAGGTTTATATGCTCGAGGTCGAGGTAAAACTCGCGATTGCCATTGCCACTGTCGAGTTCGATCAGTTTGCGCCCCTGAAAGCTGAAGTTATCAAGCTGACGGGCAAATTGGGTGGCCTTCTTTTCAAACATTTGCCAGTGCCGGAAATGAGGGATTTTCAGCATGGCCTGTGCGGCCTGGTTCAGCAAGATTACCCGGCCACTGTCATCCACGATAATCAGCCCCAGTTTGATGTTCTCAAGGGCCAGTTTCAGCAGCTCACTCTGGCTTTCTTTTTCCGCCTTTGAGGAGCGCACGGTTTCAATCAGGTTTTTAAAACTTTGGTCGAGCTCCTTAAAGGCACCACCCAGCTTGGCGTTATTAAAGCTTACCGCGTAGTCACCGTAATTAAGGGCTTCCAGAAATTTCTGCAGTTCACGGTTGGTTTTATTCACAAAATAAATAAGCTCTATCAACTGTACCAACAGAATTATCAGCAACAATACCGGGGTAAAGAGAAGCTCAAAGTTTTGCCAGATAAAGGCGAGGGTTAGGGTGTTGACCAGCATCAGGATCACCCGCAGGCTAATCAGCAGGTTAAATCGTTTAGAGGCCATATTTTTCCATTCTTCGGTAAAGGGCGGCCCGGGTCAATCCCAGTTCTTTGGCCGCTTTGGAGATATTGCCCTGGTATTGTTCAATAGCCTTGCTAACCAGGTGTTTTTCCATTTCCTCGAGATTGAGGCCATTGGGTTGACCCTGGTTGCTCTCGCTCAGGCTGAGGTTAAAGTGACCGATTTCGCTATTGTCATTTAAAATAACGGCGCGTTCCATGGTGTGCTCCAGCTCCCTGATGTTACCGGGCCAGTGGTAATCACAGAGCCTGTCTATTGCCTCATGGCTGAGCTTCATCTCATCCTTATGGTATTTTCGGCTAAAGCGTTCCAGGAAGCGCTTTGCCAGCACCGGAATATCTTCCTTGCGTTCACGCAATGGCGGTACCGTAATTTCCACCGTGTTGATGCGGTAGAGCAGGTCCTGGCGAAACTTACCATCCTTTACCATATCGTAGATGGGCATATTGGTGGCGCAAATAAGGCGTACATCGATGGGGCGCTCCTTGTTTTCGCCTAAGCGTATCACCTTGCGATTTTGCAGCGCAGTGAGCAGCTTAGATTGCAGGGGGAGATCCAGGTTGCCTATTTCATCGAGAAAGAGGGTGCCCTCATGGGCAGTTTCAAAGCGGCCGGCTTTGTCTTCAGAAGCATCGGTAAAAGCCCCTTTCTTATGGCCAAACAGCTCACTTTCAAAGAGGGTGTTGCTTACCGATCCCAGGTCAACGGTAATGAAGGAGTTTTTATGGCGCTGAGAAAGGCGGTGCAGGGCCATGGCCAGCACGCTTTTACCGGTACCGTTTTCACCTAGTAAAATTACATTGGCATCGGTAGCCGCTACCTTCTCAATGGTTTTCATCAGGTTTTTCATCACGGCGCTGCGGGTCACAAAATCCTGTTCGCTGAGCCCGATGCTGCGCTCGAGGGTTTCCCTGGTTTGCTCCAGTCGCTCCACCTTTTGCTTTTCCTGGCTCAGGGCCAGGCCATTCTTAATGGTGCTCAGCAGCTTTTCGTTGGTCCAGGGCTTCAGCACAAAATCGTAGGCGCCTTTTTTAATGGCCTGCACGGCCAGCTCCACCTCTCCATAGGCGGTCATCAATATTACCTGGGTTTCGGGACTCACATTTTTAATGTGGTCGAGCCAGTACAAGCCTTCGCGCCCGTCATTGGTGCCCTTCCTGAAATTCATGTCGAGAAGAATCAGGTCGGGAGAAATGCGGCTTAACAGTTGGTTTAGCTCGCCGGGGTTGGAGGAGGTTTGCACCTTGCGGAAATGTTGTTTCAGCAAAAGACGGGCGCTGGTAAGCACGTCTTCATCATCATCAACGATCAGGATGGTATGAGGGCTAAGCATGCTGTGAAAGTAGTTAATAGTGTTCGAAACCGAACGAAATAGTGTTCGAAAGTGAACATTATTTTATGGTATCAAAAATTAAAGCGCTGATAATCAGTGGTTGAATTTTCAGGCACGGCCTTCGCCTATAGGATTGGCAACTAAAACATAAAACTGAAAAAACTATGAATCTCCTTAAATCTCTTACCGTAGCTGTCGCTCTCTTTATTGGAACTTCAGCTTTCGCCGCCGGTGAAACCGAAAAACGTGCCCTGAGCAGTGAACAGGCTGTGAAAATGGAAATGTACGACCGTATCGACCGCCTCGATATTCAAAACTTTAACCTGAAAGATTGCACAGTTGAGGTGACTTTCAGTGTGGATGCTGACGGCAATGTGAGCGTGCTTTCTACTGCCGGTGCTTCTTGCCTGGCTAATGAGTACATCAAACTCAGAATGGAAGCCCGCAAGCTTTTTGTTACCGAAAACCTTCAGAACAAAGATCAGAAGGTGAAGCTCCGCTACGTAGTGATCTAAGCTAAAATAAAATTGAAAATCCCGGATAAGCTGTGAATCAGCGACGTTCTTTAAGTATGTTGGAAAAATTGGTTGTTTAATTTCAAGTTCAAGTAGCAGAATTTTAGGGTTAATCGGTTACCTCCAACAATTTTTCCGGGATTTTAATCCCTTTTACATAGCTCTTCATACCTCAAAGTCCCCGTCCACTCACCTCATGTAGGTAAATTTTGTGTTAAACGTTCTATTTTGGTCGGGGGCTTTTTTTATTTCGCCCTCTTTAAACGATAAGGAAAGCTATGATCAGTTTGCACCATATTTCAAAGATCTATCGCAGTGACTCGGTAGAAACCCGGGCGCTGAATGAAGTAAGCCTGCAAATAGAGGAGGGTGATTTTGTGTCTATAATGGGCCCCTCGGGCTGTGGCAAGTCTACCCTGATCAATGTGATCGGTATGCTCGACAGCTTCGATTCGGGCCTTTATCTTTTTGAGGGGTATGATGTGAAAAGCCTCAGTGAAAAGCAGCGGGTGAAACTGCGGAAGCAAAACATCGGCTTTATTTTTCAGAACTTCAATCTGCTCGATGACCTGAGCGTTTTTGAGAATATCGAACTTCCCCTCGTATATCAGGGTGTTAGCAGCCGTCAACGGCGCGAACGTACCGAAGCTATCCTCCATCAGATTGGCCTTAGCCATCGCCAGCGCCATTTCCCTTATCAACTATCAGGAGGGCAGCAACAAAAGGTGGCTATTGGCCGCGCCCTGGTTACCCGTCCCCGCTTCATCCTGGCCGATGAGCCCACCGGTAATCTCGATACCGAACAGGGCAATGAAATTATGGCGGCCCTTACCGCCCTTAATGATGCCGGCACCACCCTGGTGATGGTTACTCACAGCATGCACGATGCCACCTATAGCAACCGCATAATCAAGTTGCGCGATGGGGCAGTAGTTTCAGAAAAGCACCTGGCCAATGTTTAGCAGCCGTGTAAAATTTGCCATGCGGGCTTTAATGCGCAGCAAAACTTACAGCGCCCTCAATATTGTGGGACTGGCGATAGCCTTGTCGGTAAGTATTGTGGTATTTCTTTACCTCAAGAGTGAACTGAGCTACGACGAACATTATCCTGGGCACGAGAAGATTTTCAGGGTACACTCTGATTTTATCCTCAATGACCAGGAGCAGCGCGTGCCCCTGAGCAGCGTGAGCCTGGGACCGATGCTAAAGGCCGACTTTCCCTACATCAAAAACTTCACCCGCCTTGATCATATCGAGGCCAATATTCTTTTTAAATACCGTGATCGCAAGTATTATGAAAACAATATTGCCATTGCCGACAGTAGTTATTTTGAGGTTTTTGAGCTCGACTTTATCGAAGGAAATAAAAAAACCGCCCTCAATAAGCCGCATTCCATTGTGGTGAGTGAGAGTTTTGCCCGGCGCTATTTCGGCGAGGTAAACCCAGTCGGAAAAGTGATCAGCACCAATAATTTTGATTACACCATTACCGGACTGATAGAGGATATTCCGGCCAACAGCCACCATCACTTCGATGCCCTGATCAGCTTTTTTTACCAGGAACAGTCTCCCGAAGAACGGCAAAAGACCCTGTGGAACACTACCGTATTTACATTTCTAAGCTTCAATAACCCTGATGATGCGCAGCGGCTGGAGGCCGAATTCCCGGCTTTTTACGAGGAGTATATGCTCTTTTATGGCGAGAAGTTCGATAGCCATTACCAATTGCAGCTCGAGCGTATTGATCGCATCCACTTCGCGGGCAGTATGAGTTATGACCGCCCCGCTGGCAATAAGATGTACCTCTACGCCTTCGGAGCCATTGGTGGTCTTATTTTAGTTCTGGCCTGTATTAATTATGTAAATATGGCCACCGCGCGGGGCATGCGCCGCAGTAAGGAAGCGGGCATCCGCCGAATGATGGGTAGTAGCAAAAACGGTATTCGCCTGCTTATTTTTACTGAATCAGTGTTGCTGGCCCTGCTTTCGCTTTTCCTCGCCTTCGTACTGGTGGAACTGGTGCTTCACCTGACGCCTTTCAATGCTATCGTACAAAAAGACCTGAGCCTTGATTTTATCCGTTATCCTGAGCTGTGGTGGTACCCCTTGCTGCTGGCCCTGGTGGTAGGTTTTCTTTCGGGCTGGTATCCGGCAGTTACCCTGTCGAAAGTTACCGCTCTGTCGGCCGTGCAGGGTGGCTTTAGCTATAGCCCCAAGAGCGTAAGGGTGCGAAAGTTTTTGGTAGGCTTTCAATTTTGTGTGTCAGTGGCGGTGGTGATCACTGCCTTGCTGATGTACCGGCAGATGGACTACGTCAGGCAAAAAGACCTCGGTTATAACAAGGAGGATATTTTACTGATTCCCATCCAGGATTCGGTGGTTATCGATCAGCTCGATTACATCCGCGCCGGCCTGGAGAAAAACCCACATGTGATATCTGCCGCCCTGGCAATGACCACCCCGGGATCTGATGTAAATAAAGGCCTGATGAACGTGGAAACCCGCAAATCATGCGAGTTTGAAAAACGGCTGATAGACAATATTATGGTGGGTATCAATTATCTCGAAACCATGGGGATTGAGCTGATTGAAGGCCGTCCTTTCGCGTATTCAGATACCCTGAGTGGGGCCAGTGGTGTAATGGTGAACCAGCGTTTTGTGGAGGAAATGGGCTGGGAGCAGCCCCTCGGCAAAACCATTCGCTGGGGTTTTGATGAAACCGGTGATCAGCTCTTCGAAGGGAAAGTGATTGCGGTAGTGCGCGATTTTAATTCCCATTCACTCCACAGTCCTATTGAACCCACTCTCATTTACCTGCAGCGCGAACAAAAAGGAGTGTTGCACGTGCGCGTAGACAGTGAAAACCTGGTGGCAGCAATTGATGATATGGAGGATATTTTTGCCCGCATTGACCGGCAGCGTCCTTTCCAGTTTTCTTTTCTCAATAAAGATCTGATGCGACTTTACGATGACGAACACCGCCAAAGCCGGCTCATTCTCTACCTTACCTACCTGGCTATATTCATATCTTTTCTGGGGCTTACCGGCCTGGCCTCTTTCACCACCAGCCTGCGTACCCGCGAGATAGGACTGAGAAAGGTATTGGGGGCCGACGTATACCAAATGGTAAACCTGATTTTCAAGGATATGCTGATCCTGGTGGTAATATCGGTGCTATTGGCTATTCCGCTGGCTTACCTGCTGATAAGAGGCTGGCTCAGCAACTTTGCCTATGCTGCCAACCTCGATCCGCTGATCTTCTTCTTTACCGCAATGGTGGCGGTGTTGCTGGCATACCTCATTGTATCCTACCACTCCATCAGAGTGGCCCGCAGCAGCCCGGTAGATACCCTGAAGTACGAATAGCTAAGGTCATAACTGTTGCGGGGAGCCTACTCTTTGCTGAAGGCTAAACTACCGGCAATACCATCAATGTAAAGCTGATATATACCCTTGCTTAGAGCAGAAATATCAAGCAGATTTTCTCCCTCGGAAAGCGAGAATTTTTTAACACATTTTCCCGCAATATCATATAAACCCGCCATTAGGTTTTTGGGTGCAATGCTGGAAATTGTAAGCTCACTGTGAGCGGGGTTGGGATAAAGCTGGAAGTGATCCAGGCTGCTATTCTCTGCCAGGCTCACCGTACCGGGAAGCATTAAAGTGATATCGTCCAGCATCCAAAAATAATAGCCATCACCGTTGGGATTAGTGTTATTAGCACTGCCTCCGTCAAAGATGAACGCTATGCGGGCATCGGTGACTCCGCCTATGTAGGTGCTTACATCAATTAAAATAGTATCATTTACCCTTGTGCTGTTGTTGACCCCCAGTTGAGGCAGGGCTAATATGGTATCCGGAAAAGTTTGTCCGCCATCACGGCTGAAGGCAATCTCATATTCAGCCACAAACCGGCGGGCATAGGTGATCATAAAGAGTTCAAGGTTTGGATAGCTGCTAAGGTCGATATCATCGGTAGTGAGAGTGCCGATATGTGGGGCAGGCGCCCGCCCGGAACCCTGGTTACTGGTACTGTCATTGTCGAGATAGCCGGAGTCAAATATGATAAAATCAAAAGCAGTAAGCGACTGGATGACGGAGGTGCCGCCGTTGTAATAACCGCGTGACCCCACCGTATTATCCGGGGTGGTTTGCAGGGATCGAAACTCCCATTTACAGTCTGGATTGGTGGTGAGATTGCCAAGACTGTCCTCCGTATAGCCCTGATTACTCCAGCTGGCGGGGATGCCGTTGTAAAATCCTTCCGACCATATTACCCCCTGACTACTTTTTGACAGTAACTGGTTTTGAGGGGCTATAGGGCCCGTAGGCGCGATGGTTTTTTCTTTTTGCAAGTGGGGAAATTCCGGCGCTGAACCCTGGCCGGGCGTTTGTCCTGTAAGCACTGAAAAACTCAGAAGAGCAATACTTAAGAATATTGATTTTGACATTTGGAAAAGGCATTGGTTTTATGACTGACTTAAGTTAGGCAAAAGTTTCAAAAAAAAAACTCCCGGCTAATGCGGGAGTTTGTTGCGGGGCATATGATGCTAATCTTAACGCCTAATTAACCGCAAATCGCTTTTAATTCCCTCGATATGAATGAGGTATACGCCCATACTTAGGTCGCCGATATGATAGTGATTTTTTCCGGGTTTTAGATTTATCAGACGAAGTCTTTTGCCACTGAGATCTCTTATTTCTGCCTTACAGTGGGCCTCGGAGGAATTGACAATGCTCACTTGTCCCAGCGTCGGATTTGGGTAGAGCTGAAACTGCTCTATGCTCAATGGGTTGAGGGACATTGGGTTATAAAAGTTAGCTGTAATACTCCCCTGGAATTGGCTATTGCCACAGCTGGGGTTGTGGTGGAATACAGCCTCTACCAGGTAGTAAAAACCGGTATCGGCGGCATTGTGCTCGGTGTAACTTTGACTGCTGGCCGCCACCGAATCGAGTAGAATAATGCTGCTGAGATCAGCACTGGCTTTGTAAATCCGGTACCAGTCTACACCCAGTCCTCCGTAAGCAGTCCAGCTGAGGTCGGCACCGCCAAAGCCATTGCCGCTTACGGTAAGGGCCATGCTGGTGTGAATAGGGCTAAAGCCTGAGCGGTTGCCGCAGGTATCAGTTATTCCCAGGACATAGCTGCGCTCATCAATACTAACCGTAAAGGGGTAGCTGTCTGATACTATAATGCCCGAATCGGCTGCGGTAGCATTGTAGTAATAGCTTTGACCATCAAATGAGTAGAGGTTGATGCTGTCGATCGACGCGAGCAAGGGGTTGGAGAAGTAAACAACATTATTCATCGTACTCAGATCAAGGGTTACCATGCAGATTTCAAGATCCTCATAAGGTTCTGCTACCTCCACGAAAAGAGTATCGGAATAGTCAAAGCAACTGCTGCCGTTGTCAACTTTCACGAAGTAATGTCCGCTCTGGCTAACACTTAGGGTGGAGGTGGTGCTGCCATCAGACCAGAGGTAGTTGCTGTAACTGTTGTTGAGACTCAGGCTCAGATTATTGCCCAGGCAAATTTCTATGGAATCAGAAATACTTAAAACTGGCTTGCTGATGGTGCCGCTACCGGGCGCCACGGTGAAACTTTCGTTTTGGAAACAACCATTGCTGTCAGTAGCCGTAACGGTATATACCCCCGGGCTAAGGCCGCTAATACTGGCGGTGGTGTCGCCGGTGTTCCAGAGGTAACTGAAAGGTCCATGACCAGTGGCGCTCACACTGATGGAGCCATTGTTACTGTTAAGACAGGCTTCATTCTGTACCAGGCCTGAAATCAATACGCTATCCCCGATAGTGTTAACCGTAAGATGAAAAGTGGTGGTGTCAAAGGCGTTGTATACGGTAAGCTGGTAGTTGCCGGCTGACAAGCTATCGGCCAGGTTGCCGTTATGACCGCTGCTCCAGCTGAGGGTATGAGTGCCGGGAGTATTTACTGTAGCGGTAATGGAGCCGTCACTTTGTCCGGGGCAACTTTCGTGCACTATGTTGAAGCTAACATCAATACCCGCTTCAAAAACGGGCCTGATGTGCGGAGCATTAAAAGTTAGGCTGTTAACAAAGGCCGAGAACCAGCCGCCACTGGAGTGTCTTAATATAGAGGATTCGCCCTGAGCTACGCTTTGGTCATTGGCAATCCTGATAACATTGTTAGAACTGCTGGGCAACAAATCTAACACCACGTAATAGGCATCGGCCGCCAAGCTCAGTGGGCTGCTAAACTGCATATACATACTTTGGTTGTTCACATGGCTGGCGTTGATATTAAAGACCTGGCTTACGATTGGTCCGGTGGGTCCGGTGCTGGATGTGCCAAAGGTGAAACCGGCGGTGTCATAAACGGTGGCTACAAATACCCCCTGGCTGTCGGTAAGGCTGGAAATATTTACCTGAATTCCCTTCAAAACCTGCGCTGTTTTAAGGTCTATTTTAATGCCGGCCGCTTCAACGCCACTGTTGTTGCCAAAGTAGTTGTCAAATTGATTGAAATCCAGGCTATAAACAGTGTCGTTGGTTGTTATAGTTAAGGTATCGGGGTTTTCGGTCCAGTCGTTATCTGCTTTGCTAATGCTGTCACTGCTAGCGTAAAATGCCACCTGATAGTCTGCTTTTTGGGTAAGACTGGTGGCCATTGTCAAAAGGCTGTCGCCAGGCAGGGTATCACCAGGTGCCAGACTGGCGATAGCACCGCTGCTGAGAGTTTGGTAGTAAGCACCATTCTGGTAGATTTCGGCTTTTAACCTCACATTGTGCTGAGTGGCCTGGCCGGTATTAGTTAAAGAGCCCGTAAACTGAATGGGCTTTACCTCCGAAGGAATAGAGTGCCCTTCATGAGGATTGTTCGCCGAGCCGTCAGTACGCATGGCAGTAAGGCTACCAGCGCTGTTTAGCGGGGCAAAGCTCAGCCGGTGGGGAGGGGGGATATTGATTTTGATGTCGTCTAACTGCCAGAAATAATAACCGTCGCCGTTGGGGTTACTATTGTTCAATGCACTGCCATCAAAGATAAACGCTATTTGAGCATTGGCTTCTCCCCCAATGTAGGGGCTTACGTTAATGGTAACCACCTCATTTACCGAGGTGCCGGCATTTATGGCAAGGTTTGGAAACACCTGCACCGGGGTGGAGAAAGTGGCGCCACCGTCAGTGGTAAAAGCTACTTCAAACTCACCCACAAACTTACGGGCATAGGTATAAAAGCTGAGTTCTACTATGTTGTGATTGCTGAGGTCAATGGTGTCAGTGATCAGCATGCCCACGTGGGGAGCGGGTACCGAACCCGAACCAAGGGAGGAGGTGCCCCCATTGTCGAGGTAATCGGAGTCAAAAATTACAAAGTTATCGGGGGTGTTGGATTGAATCACCAGGTTGGTGGTGAAATTGCCCCGTGAGCCTACCGTATTATCGGGGGTGGTTTGGGGGCCTCTGAATTCCCAGCGACAGTTGGCATTGGGTATGAGGGTGCCGGATGAGTTCTCCTGGAAGCCTTGGTTGGTCCAGCCGGCCGGAATGCCATTGGCAAAATCTTCAGACCAAAGAGTTGTGAAATTTGCAGACTGCTTTACATTTGTAAGCACTTGACTTAGTTGAGCATCCCTTGTAAATTCTGCCTGGCCCATTACCGGCCCTGTAAAATTCGGATATTGCGTTGTCTGACTTTGAGCCATTGCGCCCATACAGATAGATAGCACAATAGCTGTAGTGATTATTTTATTCATAGCTAAGGGTTAGGTTAATTCCGGATCCAAGTAAAAGAAAATTAATGAAAAAACTGTTTTTTTTAGGGGTTTTAGCATTTAGCTTTACTGCATCATCCCAATTTGCTCCTTTTCAGACGGATAAAAATTATCAGCTTTACCTCGATTTAAATGAGGTAAAAAATGATCGTCTTCCGGTGCAAATGGTACCTCCCCTGCTTGACCGCGATAGCGTGGAGTTCCACATGCCGCGTATCATCCCCGGCACTTACGACGTTAATAATTACGGTCGTTTTGTAAACAGTTTTAAGGCCCAGGATGGTAGTGGAAATGAACTGAAAGTGAAGCAGGTAGCGATTAATCGCTGGCGTATCTATGAAGCGCGAAACTTATATAAAATCACTTATGAAGTTGATGACACCTATGATGCGGAAGAAAGTGGTGTTTTTCAGCCAGCAGGCACATCTCTTGAAGACAGCGTATTTCTGCTAAACAACTTTGGTTTTATTGGCTATCTGGATGGTTATAAGGAGTGGCCCTTCAAGCTGAATATTGAAAAGCCGGCTGGTTTTTATGGCAGCACTGCCTTGCAGGGTAGTATTGGCGACACCGTTGATGTATTCGATGTAGCCAATTACTTTGAAGTTCACGACAATCCGATTATGTATTGTTTGCCCGATACCGCCACTAAAATGGTAGGAGGGGCCGAAGTGCTGGTTTCGGTATATAGCCCCCAAAAGCAGGTGAATGCAAGTGAAAGCATGCAGCGAATAGAGGCGGTGTTAGAAGCAGCGGCGGTATACCTGGGCGGTAACCTGCCGGTAGAAAAGTACGCCGTACTGATTTACTGTGTGCCTTTAGCAGAGGCCGGTACCAGTTATGGTGCCCTCGAACACCACAGCAGTACCGTGTTGTACATGCCTGAATTTGGCGGTGAACAGTTTTACAGTGGCGTACGTGATATCACTTCGCATGAGTTTTTTCACATTATCACCCCGCTGCGCATCCACAGCGAAATGATTTCTGACTTTAACTTTATCAACCCGGAGATGTCGCGACATATCTGGTTCTATGAGGGGGTGACCGAATACAATAGCCATCTGGTGCAGGTGCGCAATGGAATTTATGAGCTGGATGATTTCCTTGAGGTGACCCGGGGCAAGATGAACACTGCTGCCAATTACAATGAGGATATTCCACTGACAGTGGCCAGCGAGCACACTCTTACTTTCTTTAAAGACCAGTACGGCGACTTTTATCAAAAAGGACATCTCGCCGGCATGGTGCTTGACCTGAAGCTGATTGAGTTGTCTGAAGGGGAATATCGCCTGGTTGACCTGCTCAATGACCTCGGCAATAGCTATGGCCAGGATAGCTTTTTTGTAGATGAGCAATTTTTCGACATCATAAGCGGGATGACCTACCCGGAGCTGCGGGAATTTTTTGCGCGGCATTATGAAGGTGCTGAGCCTTTCCCTTTTAAGGACTTGCTGGAGCAGGTAGGTATTGATTACCTGGAAGCGGTGGAAGTGGAAAGCCTTACCCTTGGTAATGTGGATTTTGATTACAATTTTGATACGGATCGCATTCAGGTTGCCTCTGTTGCTGAGATGGATAATTTTGGTAGTAAACTGGGCTGGCAGGAAGGCGATGAAATTGTGGAGTTTATGGGTCGGGAGCTGAACCTGGGTAATATGACGGAAGTTTTTGATCAATTTTTTGACTCCATTGAAGAGGGCGATAAGGTGACAATAGCGGTAGCCCGTCCCGACGGAAATGGCGGCTTTAAGAAGAAAAAGCTAAAAGCGCGGGCGGAGCTGGGTTACAACTATGAGTTTAATATGCTACGACCTACAGAAAATCCCACTGCCAGGCAGCTGAAGCTGCGCAAAAGCTGGCTTAATCTATAATCGAAAATTCTGCATATATGTTAAAGTATAGCACCAAGGTGCTGATGGCCGCAGGCTTGCTGGCTACGGCTAGTTCCTGCCAGCAACAAAATAATGTCACTGAAACCAGTATGCCCCGGGGGTTGGGTATTGACCTTGCTGATCTCGATACCAGCGTAAACCCCTGCGAGGATTTCTATGGTTTTATTGTTAATGGCTGGCGCCAAAACCACCCCATTCCCGACACAGAGTCGCGCTGGGGCAATTTCAATATCCTGGTTGAAAACAACTATAAAAAGCTCCATCTGATTCTCGACAGCTTAAAAGATGAGCAGGAGCTAAGCAAGGGTGACTACGCTCAGTTGGTAGGCGATTACTATGCTGCAGCCATGGATTCCACCACGGTTGAAGAAGCGGGTATGGCACCGTTGCAGCCGCTCCTGGAACAATTAGAAGCGGTGAATACCCATGATCAGTTCCTGGCGCTGATGGCCGATTTTAAGCTACTGGGCATTAGCCATCCCTGGTCAGCGGCCGTGGGAGTTGATGACAAAAACTCGGAAGAATACCTGCTGAGTGTACGCCAGAGTGGGCTGGGATTGCCTGACCGTGACTATTACCTCAAGGACGATTCCGCTTCAGCTTTTACCCAGGAGGCTTACCGCAAGCATATTGCAAATATGTTGATACTGTCGGGCCTTTCCCCTGCTGAGGCGGCCAAGGCGGCGCCGGCGGTTTATGGCTTTGAGCAAAAGCTCGCCAGGGCTCAGATGAGCCGGGTGGAGCGCCGGGTGCCTGAAAATGTATATCATAAAATGGCGGCAGAGGAACTATTCGGTCGCACCAGGGGGCTGATGCTGGCACAGTACTTTAAGGCCCTGGAGCTGAGCTTTGATTCGGTAAATATGGCCCAGATCGACTACCTCGAAGCCCTGCCGCAACTGATCCGCAGTACGCCGGTGCCTGATCTTAAGCACTACGCCCGCTGGCATATGATCCACAGCAAGCAGGAGTTTCTGCCCCACGCCGTGGTAGCCGAAAATTTCGACTTCTTTGGACGCAGCCTTTACGGTAAAAAAGGCATGAAACCACGGTGGCGCAGGAGCCTCTCTATGGTAGAAGCTGGCTTGGGTGAGCAATTGGGCCGGCTTTATGTGGAGCGTCACTTTCCGGAGTCCTCAAAAGCAGCAATTGAAAAAATGGTAGAAGACCTTCGCAGTGCCTATCGCGATCGCATTAACGGACTGGCCTGGATGAGTGATTCCACCAAAGCACGTGCGCTGGAAAAACTGGCAGCCTTTAACTACAAAATTGGCTATCCCGACCAGTGGAAAGATTACTCGCAGCTCAATATTGATCGCAATGATCTGTTTGCCAATGCTCTTAATTTAGCCCGCTTCAGTGTACAGGAGAACTTTGAGCGCCTCGGAAAAAAGGTTGATAAAAATGAGTGGTTTATGCCTCCCCATATCGTTAATGCCTACTACAGCGGTTCTTACAATGAAATTGTATTTCCGGCCGGAATCCTGCAGCCACCTTTTTACAGCCCCGAAACCGATGATGCTATAAACTATGGCGCCATTGGCGGGGTGATTGGTCATGAATTTACCCATGGCTTTGATGACCGGGGGCGTAAATACAATGCTTTCGGCAACCTCAAAAACTGGTGGACGCACAAAGACATGAACCGCTTCAGTGACCGCACCGATAAAATGGTGATGCAATACAGCGATTACCAGCCCCTGAAAGAGACTTTTGTAAACGGCCACTTAACCCTGGGTGAAAACATTGCCGACCTCGGAGGACTAACGCTGGCTTACTATGCTTATAAAAAATCGCATGTAGAAGGGCAGGAAAGCACACCGGCAGCGATAGATGGTTTTAGCTGGGATCAACGTATTTTTCTGGGATGGGGACGCGTATGGCAAAGCAACCAGACCGATAAATACCTCCGCAACCAGGTGGTAACTGACTCCCACTCACCGGCCCGTTACCGTGTAAATGGTCCTATGAGTAATATGCCGGAGTTTAAAACTGCCTGGGGATGTGAGCACGATGATGCCATGGTGCGGCCTGACTCCAGCCGGGTGATAATATGGTAGTTCGGGTCTAAGCCGTTGCCGGGGAACCCGGATAAACACAGGCTAAGAGGCCACTGTTTTAAGCTGCTGGTAACCAAAGGCACAAAGCGGTTTTGCATCAAAGTTTAATTTTGCAGAAATTATTTGGCAATGAAAAACATGAACGAACTTATAAACGACCCCAGGACCAACCTCATTGACGTGCGTAGCCCCGAGGAAGTAGAAGAGGTGAGCGTGGCTGGCGCCCGCAATATCCCTTTGCATACTATCCCCGATCATGTGGATGATTTCCGGGCCATGGAAGGACCGATTGTGGTTTTTTGCCGTTCCGGAGCCCGTAGTGAGCAGGCTAAGAAATTCCTGGAACAGCAAGGGCTAACAGACGTTACCAATGCCGGAGGCTATGCCGATGTGCAAATTCATAAAATGTAATACTATGTTTAAGAAAAGTATGGTTTTGGGCTGTGTGGCCGCTCTGGCTCTGTCGTGTAGCGGCCAGAACAGTGGCAATGAAGCCCAGCAGGGAAAGTATCAAACCGTGGAAGTAAATCAGGCAAAGGAAATACTGGCTGATGATGAGGTGGTGCTGCTGGATGTACGCACCGATGATGAATATCATTCTGCCCATCTTCCCGGAGCCCGTCAGCTGAACTTCAATTCACCTGACTTCGAAAATCAGTTGGAGGAACTCCCGAAAGAGCAGACTTATATGGTGTATTGTCACTCCGGTAACCGCAGTCGCAAGGCCATGAATAAGATGAAGGAAATGGGCTTTGAAAAAGTCTACAATATGGACGGCGGCATTTCGGCCTGGCAGGATGCCGGTGGTGAAATTGAATAACTATGGCCTCTTTCAAAGAACTGGTAGCCTCAGATAAACCCACCCTGGTAGATTTTCATGCCGATTGGTGCGGGCCTTGCAAAACACTAGCGCCCTACATTCAGCAGGTGAAACAACAAATGGGGAATCAGATCCGGGTCTTGAAAATTGATGTCGATAAAAATCAGCAGCTGGCGCAATCCCTGCAAATACAGGGGGTGCCTACTTTGATGATATTTAAGAAGGGCGAACTGAAATGGCGTCAGAGCGGAGTGATTCCGGCTAACGCTATGATTGAGCAGCTCAACCGTTATTTATAGCTCACGGGCGCTGTAATAGGCGTGGTCCTTTAAGAGCACATTTAAGAAACGAATGGAAGAAAGCTCGCCACTTGACAGGCCCAGTTTTTCTTCCATTCTTTTTTGTAAAAGGTTCATGGGTTTCCTTTGACCACTTTCTTCAAATACCTTGAGGCTGCGTTTTATTAGTTGAATATCGGCACTGCTAAGGTTTGCCGCGGCTGCAAACTGAGGTTCGTAATTTTCCTCTACCTGTCGGTTAAGTTCCCGGTGTCCTTGCAGGGTATTTAAGGTTTTAGCGGCTTTAATTACAGTGGTCCCTGCTACCAGATCACCAACCCGTTGGGAGCGCTGGGTAAAGGCAATGCACAGCAGGGCCAGTCCTCCTGAGGTCAGAACCACATCTAGCAGTAAAAACAACCAGCGCAGTACATAGGCTGAGGTGGTGGCCTGGCTGCCATCGAGCTTTACCACCCTGATGTTCATCGATTTTTTACCGATCGTTTGACCGTTCATGCTGATTTCACAAATAAGGGGGTACAGGAAAGCGGCCAGCCACAAAATCGCCCACATCCACATAGAGGAACCTTGGTGGGTAACGACCAGAGTGATAAAGGCCATCAAGAACAAGGCTGCTCCAACAATCAGGCTGTCAATGAGGTAAGCTGCTATGCGATCGGTAATTCCCGCAAGGCGGTAGTTGATTGCAACATTCTGGCTGGTGGCTATTTGTACATTGTCCATTTATTTCAATAATTTCCTTGCGTTTTTTCAGTGCTATGACCGAGGCAGCTTTTGTACGCGCCAATATAAAACGTTGGGAGGAATTTGAAGCCAAATTAAAGGATCTCAAGCATCAGGATCCGGATTTGCTGGCGGGCTGGTATGTGCAGCTTACTGATGACCTCGCTTATGCGCGCACGCAATTTCCCGGGGGTGAGATTACCCTCTATCTCAACCAGCTGGTGGCGTCGCTGCACAGCCGGATTTACAGTAATAGGCGCGAAAAGAAACAGCGCCTGCTGAATTTCTGGCGCTATGAAGTGCCGGCGGTATACTATCGCCATCGTATGGCGCTGTTGTATTCTGCCCTGGTGTTTTTTGTCGCCGCCCTTATTGGTGCTCTTTCGGCGGCCCATGATTTCAATTTTGTACGCCTGATTTTGGGCGATTCTTATGTAAATATGACCGAGGCTAATATTGCCAAAGATGACCCCATGGCGGTGTACAAATCCATGCGGCAATCCGATATGTTTTTCGCCATTACCCTCAATAATATCAAGGTGAGCTTTATGGCCTTTTTGGCAGGGATCTTTACCGCTATTGGTAGCGGACTTTTGCTCTTTTACAATGGGGTGATGTTGGGAAGTTTTCAATATTTCTTTTACCAAAAAGGCCTGCTGATTACCTCAGTACTTAGCATATGGATTCATGGTACTCTCGAAATTCCCGCCATTGTGCTGGCCGGAGCGGCCGGAATGGTGATGGGAAATGGTCTGGTTTTTCCGGGTACCTACCACCGGCTCGAGTCGCTGGCCCGTAGTGCCCGCGAAGGCCTTAAAATGGTGGTTGGCCTGGTGCCGGTTTTTATTGTGGCTGGCTTTCTGGAGAGTTTTGTTACCCGCCATACACAGTTGCCTCTCCTTATTAAACTTCTCATTATTGGGTTGTCGGCCACCTTTATCATTTATTACTTCGTAATTTATCCCGCCAAACTCTATTCAAAACATGGAAAGTATCAACAAAATTGACCTTTATAAAAGACGTTCCCTAAGCGATAAAATAAACGCCACCTTTAGTTTTTTGGGTCAGAATGCGGGTCCCTATTTTAAGGCGCAATTATTTATCACCGGACCGGTGGTGTTACTGGCCACTATTGTACACATTGTCCTGATCGGTACTTTCTTCCAAAATCTCGATTTTGCCAATGAAAGTGAGGTGCTCAACAATGCCTTTCAAACCTTTGAGATGTCAATTCTCAATAGCACTCTTAGCCTTATCGTATCAATAATGATAACGCTGGTTCACCTGAGCTATATGAAGCGCTACAGCCAGCAAGCGAATCAGGCGCCAGCGGTGATTGACGTGTGGCACGAGTGCAGCCGCCATTTGTTAAAGGCCTTTGGCTTTGGCATTATTGCCGGTTTACTCATAATGATCGGCTTTCTTTTTCTGCTGATTCCTGGTGTCTACCTGGCTGTGGTTTTATCAGTGGGGCTACCCGTTTTGGTGATGGAAGACAGTTCTGTGGTGGCCAGCATGGATCGCAGCTATAAGCTGATAAAGGGGAAGTGGTGGAGCACTTTCGGTCTCATCTTCCTGATGTCTATTATCGGCGCTATTATCGCTTTTGTGGTGCAATTACCAGCTACCGCCTTAGTGGCCGGCGAAACTTTGTTCAGTATACAGGAAGGGGAAAATCTGTTTGAGGAGCCCGGTCTTGGCTTTTCCACTTTTACTATCGGCCTGTCGGCCTTTCTTACCTACCTGGGGAATGCCTTTTCCATGATACTGCTTATCGGCGGTGTGGCTTTTCAGTATTTTAACCTGGTGGAGCTGAAGGAGTCAAGAGGGCTGATGGAAGAAATCGGCCGGCTTGGTGACAGGGATGGAGCAAATACAGCCAACGAGGGTGAGTATTAGATTAAGCCGAAAATTCTGTACGTTGCAGGCGCTGCTGTTCCTGCCCTTTCTTGCCCCTGGCCAGGAATATGAGTACCGGCAGTTGCCTGACAGTAGCCTGCAGGAACTGCTGGCTAATGAGGATTTCCACTATCTGAAGGAAGACTACCGTGAAATACCATTCTGGCAGCAAATCAGGCAACAGCTGAGCGATCTGCTCGAAGCAATTTTTGGTGGCTTCCTGGGTGTGGATAATGTGCTGAGGATCCTGCTGGTGATTTCGGTACTGCTACTCTTGTTTGCCGTGTTAAAACTCATAGGGGTGAGCTTCAGAGCTCCTATTGGTAACAGTCCGGCCCGGCGGAAGCTGGATTTTAATGGGGGGGAAGAGCGGCTGGCTGAGATTGACTTTCCCGCCGATATTGAACTGGCCCGTCGCGAAAAGCGGTGGCGGCAATTAATCCGCCTGCAATACCTCTATGCCTTGTGGCAACTTTCTCAGGCCGGTCAGCTATCCATTAGTAAAGGCAAAACTAACCGCGACTACCTCTATGAACTCCGGTCGGCTTCCCTGCGCATGGAGTTCGAAGTGCTCTGCCGTTTATTTGAATATACCTGGTACGGCCACTTTGAAGCATTGGATCCGGTAAGGCATAAAGCCGAGCAGAGCTTGCAGAACATCCTCGCTAAACTGGCGCAAAGGTGAAGTGGGATTACCGTAAAATAGGGGCCATTGTGGGATTATTGCTTTTCATTTTGCTGTTGGGCGTGCTTAACCAGCCGGATACCAGCTGGCAGCCCAGCTGGCACCACAACGATACCAACCCCTATGGTGGCAAGGCCTTACACCTGTTGCTGCGTGAATCTCAAGGTCAGCAAGTAGAGAGTCATTTTCGCAGTTTATACGAGGTTATCGAGCTTGATAGCAGCCTCAGGCGTGGCAGCAGCATTCTTATTGTTTGCCAGGCCCTCACTTTGCAAGACGATGATTGGCGTAGCCTGTCTGAATACGTGGCGGCAGGCCATACTGCTCTTGTGGCCAGTTCAGGATTCGAAGGAGGCTGGACCGACACCCTCGGATTGCAGACCCGCCGCTACCCTCAAACTCAGGTCGAAAGTCTGGCCGGTGAGGCACAGGTAGATCTCGGTTTCAGTATAACGGGCTTTCCCGATACTCTCTTTGCCGTAGAACAAAGGGCGGCTTTATACCAGTTGGAAGATCAGGCTTCTTCGGCATATGGGCTTACAGACCTGGCTTACAATGATGCCGGCGGGGCGGTGTTGCGGCACTACCAGTTGGGTAGCGGTAATCTCTTCCTTTGCAGCACCCCTTTATTGCTGAGCAACTATCATTTGCTCAGGGAGGAGAGCCGTGGTTTTGCGGCGGGGCTTTTGTCTTTAATACCGGCTGGCACTGCCGTTGCTCATTTTGAGTACTATCAGTTTGGCCGCTTGCAGGCCGTTACTCCCTTCCGCTACATATTGCGCCAGCCTATGTTGCGCGCCGCTTTGTATCTGCTGTTAACAGGCATTTTGATTTATATGGTATTCGAAGCACGCCGTAAGCAGAGGGCTATTCCAGTGCTGGTAGCGCCCAAAAATGCCAGCCTCGACTTTGCCAGCACCCTGGCACAGTTGCATTATCACACCGGAAGGAATCACAGTGGCCTGGCTCGAAAACGCCTTTTATACCTTAAAGACTTCCTTTGGCGTCGTTACCACCTGAGGGTGGAAGGCTGGAGCGAGGCTCAGGCGCAGGAAATTAAGCGGCTTAGCCATCTTACTGAAGTAGAGGCGCTGCAGCTGGTGGCGATGGCCGCGAAATCACAGGAGGGGAGTTTGTCACAAGAAGAATTGCTAATATGGGAGGGTTTGTTGCACAAGCTCTATAACCCGCAAGAGAATAATTATGGAAAATAAGCCTGAAGAAAAGGAATTTGAAAACCGGGTGGACCTCAGTGATCTGCAGACTGCCGTTGAAAAAATCCGCCATGCGCTGAGCGATATAGTAGTGGGTCAGCAAAAAACCATTGACCTGATTATTGTGGCCATACTGGCAGATGGACATGTGTTGCTGGAGGGGGTGCCGGGTATTGCCAAAACGCTGATGGCAAAGCTGGTGGCCCGCAGCCTGGATGCCGACTTTGCCCGTCTGCAATTCACCCCTGACCTGATGCCGAGTGATGTGTTGGGCACATCGGCCTTTAACCTCAAGAGCTCTGAATTTGAATTCAAGCCCGGTCCCGTTTTTTCCAATATCATTTTAATCGATGAGATTAACCGCGCTCCTGCGAAAACCCAGGCTTCCCTTTTTGAGGTAATGGAAGAGCGCCAGGTAAGCATTGACGGGCAAACCTACCCGATGGAAGAACCCTACCTGGTATTGGCCACCCAAAACCCCATTGAGCAGGAGGGAACCTATCGCCTCCCTGAGGCACAGCTCGACCGCTTTTTCTTTAAAATAAGCATGGATTATCCCAGCCTCGAAGAAGAGCAGCTGATATTGGAGCGACATGCCTCTTTTGCCGGTGCCGATCCTCTTACGGCAGTAAAGCCGGTATTAAGCCCGGCGGAAATTCTGGCCTTCAGAGGTCAGGTAAATCAGCTGGTAATTGAAAAGCCGGTGCTGCATTATATTGCCAAAATAGTGGAAGCCACCCGCCATGAGGGTTCTTTTTACCTGGGGGCTTCGCCCCGGGCTTCATTAGCCCTTCTGAGAGGAAGTCGTGCTCTGGCAGCTATTCAGGGTCGTGATTTTGTGACTCCCGAAGATGTGAAATTTCTATGCGCGCCGGTGCTGAGCCACCGCGTAATTCTCTCTGCCGAGCGCGAAATGGAAGGCATCACGGTTGAGGAGGTAATTGAGCAACTGGTGAACCGGGTGGAAGTACCTCGCTAGTTTATGCGCGGCAGGCTGTTTTTACATAAGCGTTTTTTTATGGCCGTCATCGCTGTGGCGCTGCTGATGATTTTGGCCTATGTATGGCCGGCTCTTACCGCCCTGGCCTGGGCCTCGCTGGGGCTGTTGCTGATGTTGGCGGCGATAGATGCGTTGCAGTTGTACCGCATCCGTGATGGTCTATTTGGACGGCGGGAGACCGGTGAGAAGTTTTCCAATGGCGATGATAATCCAGTGGAAATTTTCCTCGAAAGTCGTTATCCCATACCGCTGTTTGTGGAAGTGATCGATGAACTTCCCTTTCAGTTTCAGCGGCGCGATCTGATTTTTAAGCTACAGCTACCCTCTGGTGGTCATTATAAACTACGCTATCATTTAAGGCCATTGAAGCGTGGCGAATATGAGTTCGGAGCGATCAATGTATTTGCGATGTCCTCCCTGCAACTGTTAAAGCGGCGTTATCGCTTTGAGGCAGGCCAGCATGTGGCGGTTTACCCCTCTTTCCTGCAAATGCGCCACTACGAGTTGCTGGCAGCAACCAACCAGATGCGCCATGCCGGCCTCACCAAAATCAGGCGCATAGGGCATAACCGTGAATTTGAGCAGATTGAGGAATATGTGGCCGGCGACGATATCCGCAAGGTAAATTGGAAGGCCACTGCCCGTCGCAACCAGCTGATGGTAAATCACTACCAGGATGAGCAAAGCCAAAGTGTATACTGCCTGCTTGATAAAGGAAGGGTGATGCAAATGCCATTTAATGGCTTAAGCCTGCTCGACTATGCCATTAACGCCACCCTGGTGATCAGCAATATTGTGTGGCATAAGAACGACCGGCCCGGCCTGCTAAGCTTTCAACACCGCCCCAGCAGTCTGGTGCCAGCTTCCTCCCGTAGCCGCCAGCTGCACCTGATCATGGAGCAGCTCTATCGTCAGAAGACCCATTATCACGAAAGTGATTTTGAGCGCTTGTACAGTTTTGTGATGCGAAAAATCAACCATCGTAGCTTGCTCCTCCTGTTCACCAACTTCGAAAGTGTACACAGCATGCGGCGCCAACTCCCTTACCTGAAGCTGCTGAGTCGCCAACACCTGCTGGTTTGCATATTTTTTGAGAATACCGAAATAGCCGACACCCTCAAATCGCCAGCTGGTGACCTGGAAGAAATCTACCAGAAGGGTATCGCCGAACAGTTGCTCTATGAAAAGCAGCTTATCGTAAAGGAATTGAAGATGCACGGCATCCAGAGTGTGCTTAGCAAACCGGAGGAGCTGAGCGTGGGTGTAATTAACAAATACCTGGAGCTGAAAGCACGCGGACTGGCCTGAATATTAAGCCACGGGCAGCGCGTCGCTATGTAATCCCAGCTCCTTCATTCGCGCCAGGGTTTTTGGCAGGGCCACTTTAAGCCGGGGAAAAGCCTTTTGGCTATCGTGAAACACAACTATAGAACCTGGCCGCAATCGTTGCCTCAAATTCTGATAGCAGCGCTCCCCATCGATCGCTGTATCAAAGTCGGCACTTATCAGGTCCCACATAATAATGCGATGGCTCTTAAGGATGCTTTGCGCTTGTTTGCGGGTAAGGCGGCCATAGGGTGGACGAAAGAGGGTGGTGGCCTGCAGTTCTTCACTGCGGCGGAAATTTTGCAGGTAAGTGCCAGTGTCAGTTTCCCAGCCATTGGGGTGATCATAAGTGTGATTACCGATGCTATGACCCCTGGCCAGTATCAACTCTACCAACTGTGGGTTTTGTTCTATCATCTCCCCGATCAGGAAAAAGGTGGCCTTGAAACCATAACGGTCCAGCTGCTCCAGCACCCAGGGGGTAATTTCAGGATCGGGACCATCATCGAAGGTGAGGAAGAGGCGTTGGTCCTTAACCGGCCAGTGCCAGGTGAGGCCCCGCGAAAAGAGCAGCCTCATCCACCAGGGTGATGTGATCAAATATCTCATGCTATCAAAAATACATTTCTCCCCAAATAAAAAAGATCCCGGAGCGCCCGCCCCGGGATCTTCTGCTAAAATTAATGGAACCCTAGCCTGGCATTACATCATTCCCGCCGCTCGCATCGTGTTTTGGAAGCGTTGGTAGAACTCGTTGTTCTGAGGCTGGCTTTGGCTGCCAGGGCCGTATTTGGTTTTGATGTTTACCAGAAACTGATAGTACTGCGAGGCGGTGGTCATCTCTGACTTCACCTTGTCGCGATCGTCTCCTTTAAACTGGGCGTAATAGGCAATCTGCTCATCGAGGCGATCGGCAAAGAGGTTTACCAGTTCATCCCCCTTTTCAGTGGCGCCGGCTTTGTAGTATGCCTCCATGATGCCAAAGATGAAGTAGTTAAACTCAAACTTCGATTCTGGCATTATTTCCATAGCGCGGTCAAGTACGGCAATGGCCTTGTCGTTCTTGCCTTCATCAGTCAGGCCGTTGGCCAGGCGTCCGAAAGAATTCCTCAGGTTGTAGGATACCCGGCGGTTGGTTTCATCAAGGTATACCCCTTCCTTACCCATATTGCCATATTCAAACTTCTCCATCAGGTTGTTGTACATCAGGTCGGTGTTTACTGTACCGTAGTCAACAGAGCCTTTACTGCTCGGGGTGCGAATAGGGATAAAGCGATAGGCCAGTCCGTCGAGGCGGAAATAATCGTTGAGCCAGAAGAAAGACTTAGGGTTATTCCCTACGGTTACACTAAAGTAAATAGGGCGGCTCCAGTCATTGTTGGCGATGAGGTCAACTACCATCATGTCGCGCTTGCTCAGGATATTGCCACCCAGGTCCCAGTCAATGTAAGGCAGTATTTCACCAGCACGTTCTTCCGCCACCACGCCCTCGCTAATTACCTTATCGCGGTCAATATTGATGCGAAGCTTCTTCACCGGGTAGTAGCTGAGATTTTTACCCTGGTAATTGAAAGTGGAAGCTTTATCGTTTTTAATCCACTTTACCAGGTCTTCCGCTTTCCAGCGCTGACCTTTAAAGCGGGGATCCTCGCGGTAGTAAAGCACGTCACGGGTACCCTGCTTGTACTGGTCGTGGGTGATGGTAAAGGGTACCGGCTCGGCCTCGTAGGCAGCGCGATTCATCTGGTCAATATACCAATCGGTATTCAGGAGGCTGAGGTTTACCACCCTTACATCGGTACGATAGCCTTCCACTTCCTGGATATACCACAGGGGGAAAGTGTCGTTGTCGCCATTGGTAAAAAGAATGGCATTAGGTTCACATGAATCCAGGTAGGCCTTGGCAATGTCGCGCGCTACATAGCGATCACTGCGATCATGGTCATCCCAGTTCTGGGCGGCCATTACCCCGGGAACCAGGGCTATCAGCAGTACACTTACGCCCAGGGCTATCGCCGATGAGCTGGCCTTTTTGGCAATTAACTCATAAACCACCTGTGCGCCCAGGCCTATCCAGATGGCGAAGGCATAGAAGGAACCTACAAAGGCATAGTCGCGCTCACGCGGTTCAAAAGGCTTGTGGTTGGTGTAAATAACAATGGCTATACCGGTGAGCAGGAAAAACAAGCTCACTACCCAGGCATCCTTCCAGTCTTTCATGTAGTGGTATACCAGGCCAATAATCCCAAGGATAAAAGGCAGGTAGTAATAGTGGTTGCGGGCGGGGTTGGTCCGCATATGGTAGGGCAGGTTATCCTGTGGCCCCAGGCGCATTTCGTCGAGAAACTTGACCCCGCTCAGCCAGTTGCCCTTGGTGTATTCATAGCGATGTTGCTCGTCGTTTTGGCGGCCGGCAAAGTTCCACATAAAGTAGCGCCACCACATATGACCAATCTGGTAATTCATAAAGAAGCCGAAGTGCTGGCTGAAGCTGGGGCGCTTATTGTCGTTGCGCAGATTCATAATCTGCTTGTAATTGCGCACGTGGCCGGGGTCGTCACTCCACATTCTCGGGAAGAAGCCGGTGTAGTCTTCATCAAAGTTGCGGATGCTGGCTTTGCGATCGTCGCTGATCACATATTTACCGGCTTCATCATCGCGTTCGTAAATGGGGTCACCGTCAATAAAAGGCTCCCGCTTGTCGAGAGGCGCGTTAAATGACTGTCCGTACATTACCGGCCAGTCACCGTACTGCTCGCGGTTGTAGTAAGCCAATAGTGAAAGTGCATCTTCAGGGTTGTTTTCGTCAATGGGAGTGTTGGCATTACTGCGGATGGCCAGGGTAATGAAAGTGGAGTAGCCCAGCAGTACAAAGAGTACCGACAGGATCATGGTATTCCACAGCGGCTTTTCCTTTTTACGGGTGTACACCAGGCCAAAACCAAAGGCAGCAGTAAGCAGCAGTACGGTAAAGATGGTGCCCGAGTTGAAGGGCATCCCCAGGGTGTTTACCATAAAGATCTCCAGCTTGCCAAACATGTTCAGTACCAATGGAATAATCAGAGCAAACACAATACCCAGTACCAATACCGAAATAACATTGTACATAATGAATTTGCGGCGGTTGATATCTGCATCCTTTTTAAAGAAATAGATCATCACAATGGCCGGAATGGTAAGGAACACCAGGATGTGCACCCCGATAGACAGACCGGTCATATACGCGATAAACACCAACCAGCGGTTGGCGGTGGGGCTGTGCCCCGCTTCCTGCTCCCATTTGAGAATGGCCCAAAAGGCGATGGCAGTAAATAAGGATGACATGGCGTATACCTCACCCTCGGTGGCTGAAAACCAAAAGCTGTCGCTGAAGGTGTAGGCCAGTGATCCTACCAGCCCGGCTCCGAAGATGGAGATCATGCGGCCCGAATTCATCTCGCCGAAGTGGCGCGAAAATTTAAGGCCCAGCGCAGTAATAGTCCAGAAGAGGAAAAGAATGGTAAAGGCGCTGCTCAGGGCCGAGACCATATTCACCATCAGGGCCTGGTTTTCTACATTGCCAAAGGCCAACTGTGATAATACGTTACCGGTTAATTGAAAGAGTGGGGCACCGGGAGGGTGGCCTACCTGCAGCTTTACGGCAGTGGCAATATACTCGCCACAATCCCAGAAACTGGCGGTGGGCTCAATGGTAAGTAGGTACGTTGTGGCCGCAATGGCAAATACCAGCCACCCGATCAGGTTGTTAATTGTCTTGTAGTTAGCCTGCATCAGCGTGAATTTTAGTCAGGAGGCGAATTTATAAAAATATGCATACCACAATTCTGAAAGTATTGTTAAAGACAGGCCGCCATTTGAGGCTTTTATGAAAGTGTTAACAGCCAGTCGTGACCGGGAGGATGATGAGTGTAATATTTTTCAGGATTAATGTTTGTGCAGAATGAAAAGTGTTTTAAATTTGCAGCCCGATTTTCGATGATGCCCCATCGTCTAATTGGCAGGACAGCTGATTTTGGTTCAGTCAGTCTAGGTTCGAGTCCTAGTGGGGCAACTTACAAACCCGAAGTTATGCGCTTCGGGTTTTTTTGTGCCTTAAATTCACGGGTTCAGCCCTTTAATCCCCCAGTTGAGGTAATTTTATTCCTACAAAAAGCTCCCTTTGAGCTTATCTTGCTCTTCTGTCAAAATTGCTGGGAAGCCCCCAACATGGACAAAGCAGCATAGTGAGATGCTAATTTTCAGAAGCTTGAATAAAGAGTTATTACCGGTAGTGCCTGACCGACTGCCAGCTCGATGGTAGGAACTATATTTTTTGACCGCCGTAATATGCTTCTTACGAATATTAAATATTCGTTTATGAAATTTACCGCTGACAACGCAACACCCTAAAATGAAAAGGATTGTAGATAAAATTGAAGGCATCAAATCCCGCCTTCAGGAAGTGAATGACCCTGATGAGTTAGTCAATCTTGCCGGTGAAGTTTATCAAATGACCTCACAGCAATATATCCGTGCAGATCGTTTTTCTACCGGTCCCTCAGAATTCAAATCTAATTTTCGCTTTAAATCCCTCCATCACCTGGAATACCTGGTGCAGGATGGTCAGCGCATCGTTGAGGAAACAGGTGTGGATAGCTTCCGCTCCGAAGTTACTACCGCACTCAACCTGGTGCTGGTGGTGCTGGAAGACGATGCCACCATGGCTGATCTGAGTAATATAGCTTAGCCCGCTGAGGAGAGTAGCCTGAACATAATATGTTAAATTTGGTAGAGCCATTATCTAATAATGCCTGCCATGCGTATTACTACCTCCCTCCAGCTTGTTTCCCTCTCATTTATCCTGGCCTGTCAGGAGCCTGAAACGACCGCCCAAAATAACGGCGGTAGCAATAAGCCTGCTTCGGATCTGGCCTTTGATGTTAATGATGGCAGCCTCCTTTTGCCCGAGGATTTCCGGGCGGTGGTGGTGGCCGATGATCTTGGTAAAGCCCGCCACCTGGCGGTGCGAGCTAATGGTGACATCTATGTGAATCTCGGTCAGGCACAGGGCGGCAAGGGAGTGTTGGCTTTACACGATAACGATGGTGATGGGATAGCCGACAGCATCGTACCCTTTGGGCGTGGGGCCGGTACCGCCATAAAATTCCATAATGGCTATCTGTATTATGCCACCAACACCCAGATTATCCGCCACCAGTTTAATGGAGAAGAGCTGGTGCCTGAGGGCCCTGAGGAAGTTGTTCTCAATCTCCCTGCCCAGAATCAACACGCTGCCAAAGCACTGGCCTTCGATGGCAAGGGGAATATGTATGTTTCCATCGGGGCACCTTCCAATGCCTGCCAGAATCCTGGTCGTACTCCCGGTGTAAAAGGCCAGGATCCCTGTCCCTTGCTCGAAAGCCATGGTGGCATCTGGCAGTTTTCGGACGATCAGTTAGGGCAGCAACTAAGCGATGGGCAGCATTATGCTACCGGAATACGACACGCGGTGGCGATGGACTGGGGGGAGGAATATGACCAACTATTTGCCATGCAGCACGGCCGCGATCAGCTGCATGAACTGTGGCCCAATCTCTATACCGAAGCCGAGAGCGCCGAGCTTCCGGCCGAGGAATTGCTCGCCATAGAACTAGGCGACGACTTTGGCTGGCCATATTGCTATTACGATCAAAAGAAAGGAAAGAAAGTGCTTGGCCCGGAGTATGGTGGTGACGGCGACAAGGTGGGGCGTTGCAGCAACGCTAAGGATCCCTTGCTTGGCTTCCCGGGTCATTGGGCACCCAACGGCATGGCATTCAGTGCCAGCGGCAACTTCCCGGCCCGCTTCGGTCAGGGTCTTTTTATTGCTTTCCACGGGAGCTGGAACCGTGCTCCTTTGCCACAGCAGGGCTATAAGGTGGTATATGTGCCCATGAAAGATGCTAAGCCCGATGGCCAGTACCTCACTTTTGCCGACCAGTTTGCCGGCGATGGTGACCCGCCGGCCTACCCCGGTGAGGCAGAGTACCGGCCCTGTGGGGTGGCCTTTGGCCCTGACGGCAGCCTCTACATCTGCGATGACGTGAAAGGACGGCTGTGGCGTATCGTATATACCGGCAGCTAATTGCTTTCTAACTTCCGCTTGTCTTGCTACCTTCGCCAATTCTTTGAAGTAAGTGGCAATGGAATACAAATTTCGCGAGATAGAGCGCAAATGGCAGCAGTTTTGGGCCGACAATCAAACCTATAAGGCTGAGGACAATAGCAGTCTTCCCAAATATTATGTACTGGATATGTTTCCCTACCCTTCCGGTGCAGGCTTACACGTAGGGCATCCCCTCGGTTATATCGCCTCCGATATCGTTGCCCGCTACCAACGCCATCGGGGCTTCAACGTGCTGCATCCTATGGGCTATGATTCCTTTGGGCTGCCGGCTGAGCAGTATGCCATTCAAACCGGGCAGCACCCGGCCATTACTACCCGGGAGAATATTAAGCGCTATCGCGAGCAACTCGATAAGATCGGATTTTCCTTTGACTGGTCACGGGAAGTGCGCACCAGCGACCCCGATTTTTACCGCTGGACGCAGTGGATTTTCCTGCAGCTTTTTGATAGCTATTACGATTATGATGAAGACAGGGCTAAGCCCATTGAAGAACTGCGTCAGCATTTTGCCAATCATGGTTCTGAAGGTCTCAGGGTGGCCAGTGGAGAGGAGCTTAACTTTAGCGCCTCCGAGTGGGAAAGCAATGAGCCAATGCGGCAGGAGGAGATATTACAAAATTACCGCCTGGCTTACCGGGCGGAATCAACCGTTAACTGGTGTCCGGCGTTGGGAACGGTACTGGCGAATGACGAAGTAAAGGAAGGGCTTAGTGAACGTGGTGGTCACCCGGTGGTGCAGAAAAAAATGATGCAATGGAGTTTGCGCATCTCGGCTTACAGCCAGCGCCTGCTCGATGACCTTGAATTGGTGGATTGGCCCGAACCACTGAAGGAGGCCCAGCGCAACTGGATTGGTCGCTCAGAAGGTGCCAGTGTATTCTTTAGCCTCGAGGATAGCTCAGAAAAAATTGAGGTTTTCACCACCCGCCCCGATACCATTTTTGGGGTGAGCTTTATGGTATTAGCCCCGGAGCATGAACTGGTAGAGAAAATTACTACCGAAGCCCAGCGCACAGAAGTGGAAAGTTACGTGGCCATGGCCGCCAAAAAGTCGGAGCGCGACCGCATGACCGATGTGAAAACGGTAAGCGGGGCTTTCACCGGGGCATATGCCGTTCACCCTTTCAGCGGTAAAAAAATACCAGTGTGGGTTGCCGATTATGTACTGGCCAGCTATGGCACCGGGGCGGTAATGGCAGTACCGGCACACGACAGTCGCGATTGGGCCTTTGCCGGTCATTTTGGTATTGCCCGCCCCCAGGTGGTGGAAGGTGGCAATATTGAAGAAGAAGCCTTTGATGGTAAAGAAGGGAAAATCATTAACTCTGATTTTCTCAATGACCTGGAGGTGCCACAAGCCATTGCCCGTGCTATTGAAGAAATTGAAAAGAGAGAGCTGGGTAAGGGCAAAATCAACTTTCGCTTGCGCGATGCCATTTTTGGCCGTCAGCGTTACTGGGGGGAGCCTATTCCGGTATATTATGAAAACGGCGTCCCCCGCAGGGTTAAGGAAGAACACCTTCCCCTCAACCTGCCCGAGGTAGATAAATACCTGCCCACCGAAGACGGCGAACCACCGTTGGGCCGTAGTCAGCGTTGGCATTACCACCCTGACAAAGGGGTGGTGTCGCAGGAAGAAGGTTACCCTTTGGAACTCACCACCATGCCTGGCTGGGCCGGCAGCAGCTGGTATGATCTCCGTTATATGGATCCTGGTAACAGTGAAGCCCCGCTGAGTAAGGAGGCAGAGCAATACTGGCAGAATGTAGACCTCTATATTGGTGGTAGCGAGCATGCCACCGGGCACCTGCTTTACACCCGCTTCTGGCATAAATTTCTGCTTGATCGCGGTTATATTTCCTCACGGGAGCCGTTTAAGAAACTCATTAACCAGGGCATGATAATGGGCTATTCAGCCATTGTCCATCGTCTGGAAGATGGTGGCAAATTAGTGTCAAAGAATCTTGTAAATGGGAGAAAAACCACAGCTATAAGGGTAGATGTGAATATGGTGAATGCCTCGGACGAACTCGATGTTGAACAGTTGCGAAATTGGCGTGATGATTTTAAAGAGGTGGAAATTGAACTTGAAAATGGCAAGTTTATCGTGCAGCGGGAGGTTGAGAAAATGTCTAAGCGCTGGTATAACGTCGTAAACCCTGACGACATTGTGGAACAATATGGGGCCGATACCCTGCGCATGTACGAGATGTTTTTAGGGCCGCTGGAGCAATCAAAGCCCTGGAACACGGCCGGCATCACCGGGGTGCATAATTTTTTGCGCAAATTGGTGAAGCTTTATGACGAAGTGGTGGATGAAGCCCCCGGCGAGGGAGAACTCAAGAGTTTACACACCCTATTGAAAAAGGTGAATGAAGACATTAACAACTTTAGCTTTAACACCAGCGTATCGGCTTTTATGATTTGCGTAAATGAGCTTACCGCGGCTAAATGTCATAAACGGGAGGTGTTGGAACCCCTGGCGGTGGCCATTTCTCCCTTTGCCCCTCACCTGGCCGAAGAACTATGGGTAGCCCTCGGACACCAGGCTTCCATAAGTGCTGTCACCTACCCCCAGGCAGAAGAAAAACACCTGGAGGAGTCGGCTTTTGAATATCCGGTGGCTTTTAATGGGAAAATGCGCTTCAAATTGAAACTTGACCTGTCTCTTGATAAAAAGGCCATTGAGGAGGAGGTACTCAGGCATGAAAGGACCGCCCAGTACCTGGAGGGCAATAGCCCTAAAAAAGTTATTGTGGTACCGGGAAAAATTGTGAATATTGTGAAATAGACGGCGGGCCAAATTGGGCCTGCTGAAAGTGGAACATAGGTTGTGAAACAAACTACTCTGGCTGCCAAAAGGCGGCAATTTTTTGAAACAGTGGGCCTGAGTGCAAAACTCATTTCACTGATGGGCTGGATGCTGGCCTTTTTGTGGCTTCTGCTGGAGGTTAAGCAACACTACCACATCGACGTGCTTCCTGGTATTGACAGCCCCGTGGACGACTATTACGGATTTTTGCGAGGCACGCTAAGGGCTTGGTTCCGCTAAGAATATGTGAGCGAGTGTGTTAGCGAAAAAGTGTCATGCCAGGGCCTTTCAGACTGCTGCTTTAGCGATCAAAATTCAAACAATAAATAATCTCTGCTGTTGATCATAAGTGTCATAGATTGAGATATTTTTTAACTAAATTTGAATTGCATAGCTAACCCATATCATGGACTCCGCCTTTCACCCACTACCGGCCGCTATGGTGCTTAAAAAGAAACCTTCCAAAGATGAGGAGGCTAAGCGCATTGCCTTTTGGGACGGAATTTCAACCGTGGTCAAAATTACCGGTATACTGGTGTGGTGTTTTGTGCTGTTGTTGACCCTGCTGGAGTTAAAGCGCTATTTTAACTTTGACCTCATTCCCGGTTATGACAGCGCTATCGATGATGTTTACAGTTCTATTCGCGGGGCCGTTCCCGGGTCTTCTTGGTGAGTTGGCATTTATTTTGCAATTTCTGGCGCAATAAGATGTTTTAAGACCATGCGCATACTTCCACTTATTCCTTTAATAGTACTCAGTTTTTTGTTGTCATCATACAGCCATGCACCCACTTCCCAGCATGTGGGCTTACGTAAGATGTCAAACCGGGCCTTCAAAACCGGTGAGTACCTGAAGTATCGCATTCACTATGGCATTATTGATGCCGGCATTGCCGAACTGAGAGTAGGGGAAGTGGTGAAGCGCCGGGGGCGCCCGGTGTATCACATGATCGCTACCGGCCGCTCGGTGGGGATGGCAGAGTGGTTTTTTCGCACCCGCGACCACTATGAATCATTTATCGATACCCAGTCTATTATGCCCTGGGAGTTTATTCGCGATGTGGATGAAGGTGGTTATATCATAAAACGTCACCTGATTTTTGACCATTTCAACAATACCGCCAAAGATCTGCATCTGAGCGATACTAAAACCTACGATATCGTGCCATATGCGCAGGATATGCTCAGTTGCTTTTACTATGCGCGCTGCCTGCCCACCGACAATATTAGTCCCGGTTTTGAAATTCCGGTAGAGATGTTTCTCGACCATGAAGACTTTGCTTTCAAGTTGCGCTACCTGGGTTCTGAAACGGTGAAAACCAAATTCGGGCGGATCCGCTGCAAAAAATTTATTCCGGTGGTACAAAGCGGCCGGGTGTTTAAAGATGAAGAAGGCCTCACCCTGTGGGTAACGGATGATGCCAATAAGGTACCGGTTCGCTTAGAGGCTGAACTGGCGGTGGGAAGTATTAAAATGGACCTCATAGACTACGAGAATGTCCAGCATCCGCTGAAGTTCCATTAATGTTTCTGTAAATTGGCGGCCCAAATCTAAATAATGCAGATTAACGAGGAACTGGAGGCCCGCATTGCCAAACTGGCCGAAAAATATCACGCCAGCGGACAGGAGCTGCTGGCTTATCTTGATGGGCTACTTTATGCCGACTACAATACTTACTGGGATTATGTGCATCTCGACACTCTGTTGAGCCTGCAAACCCCTAAGACCAATTTTCCGGATGAGGAGATCTTTATTATGTATCACCAAATCACGGAGTTATACTTTAAGCTGACTTTGCATGAAATGCAGCAGCTGGCCGATAGCGATAATCTCAGCCTGGCAGTATTCAAGAACAAAATGGCGCGCATGAACCGCTATTTTGGCGCCCTTACTCATTCTTTTGGGGTTATGGAGAAGGGGATGGAAAGGGAGCAATTTCTTAAATTCCGCATGTCCCTGATTCCCGCCAGCGGCTTTCAGTCAGGCCAGTATCGTAAGATAGAGATTATGGCCACCGACATGATCCGCCTGGTGAATGTGGACTACCGCGAGCAGCTGGCCGGTGCTTCTATGGCCGAGATGTACGACAAGATATACTGGAAGTGGGGCGCCACCCTGGAGAAGTCGGGTGAAAAGACGCTGACCCTGCGCCAGTTTGAGCGCAAGTATTCAAAGGAGCTGATAGAACTGGCTGAGAATACTCAGGAACGCAATATGTGGCAATTGTACCGTTCGCTTCCCGCTGAAGACCAAAAAGATGAGGAGCTGATACAATTGATGCGTTCTTTTGATGTTAATGTTAACATCAATTGGCCCTTGCAGCATTATAAAACCTCGGTGGTATACCTCGCAATGCGGCCGATGGATATCCGAAGTACCGGTGGAACCAACTGGCAGAAATACCTGCCACCCAGGTTTCAGAAACGCATTTTTTATCCGGAGTTGTGGAAAAAAGAAGAAATGCAAGAGTGGGGTAAAAAGTGGGTCACCGATATTTTGGATGAAGTTGGCAAGGCTAAAAATTAGCATAAGTCACTTTAAATCATATATTTGCGACATCATAATTGAAAACTCACTCCAATCTCTCTCTTATGAATAAAAGGATCATTTCTGTGATTGCTCTGGCTGCCGGACTGTTAGGTAGCCTCTTTTTCTTCAAAAATAATTTCTCAGATCTGCAGGCCGGCCCGCCCGAACCTGATGCATCTATGGAAGTAATGGCTGAAAAACCGGTGGTGGAATACCAGTTTGGTTTGCCGGTCGATTCCTTCGATGTGACGAAGGCAGTGGTGAAGCGCGGTGAAAGCTTTGGTAATATTTTGCTCAATGCCGGAGTTGACTACGCGGTTATTCATCGCATTGCCGAGAAATTTAAAGATGTGTTTGACGTGCGCTACCTGCGCAGTGGCAAGCCCTACACCCTTTTTCAGGAAGGAGCAGACAGCCTTAAGAAACCACGCTATTTTGTATATCAGCCCTCACTTACCGATTACTATGTATTCGATCTGAGCGATTCGGCCAAAGTGGTGCGAGGGCAAAAGGACGTAACCGTGAAGGTGCGTGAGATCACCGGTGAAATCAACTCTTCACTGTACCAGGCCCTGGTAAACAAAGGAGGCTCCCCCGAGCTGGCTATGGAACTTTCCACTACCTACGCCTGGTCTATCGACTTTTTCCGCATCCAGAAAGGCGATTACTTTAAGGTGATTTACGAGGAGAAATTTATTGACGATACCGTATCAGTAGGTGTTGGTCGCCTCCTGGCGGCCGACTTTAATCACGGCGGCCGTTCATTTTATTCCTTCTTCTATCAGAATGGTGAAGACTACATCGATCATTTTGACGAAAAAGGGAATACCCTGCGCAAGGCTTTCCTTAAAGCACCGCTTAAGTTCAGCCGTATTTCGAGCCGTTACAGTCCCCGTCGTTTCCACCCGGTGCTGAAGCGCATGAAATCACACCTGGGTACAGACTATGCTGCCCCCCACGGTACCCCTATTATGGCTACCGCTGATGGCACTGTTATCGCCGCCTCCTACACCCGTGGCAATGGCAACTATGTAAAAATTCGCCACAACAGCACCTACACTACCCAATACCTGCACATGAGTAAATTTGCCCGTGGCATGAGTAAGGGCAAGGTGGTTCGTCAGGGCGATGTAATCGGTTATGTGGGCAGTACCGGCCTGGCTACCGGACCACATGTATGCTATCGCTTTTGGGTTAATGGTAAGCAGGTAGATCCTTACCGGCAAGATTTGCCGGAAGCCGATCCTATCAAGGCTGAGTTTAAAGAAGATTACTTCGCCAAAATGGAAGTGCTGAAGCAGCGCCTTGATGAAATGCCAGTGGAGCGCGAGCAGGAGCCCAGCTCCTATATGGCCTCAAATCAAAGTAAGGGAAAGGCGGTGGGAGCCTAGTTGAGTTCGTTGCTGAGCTTGATGTCTTTAAGCCGGAGTTGCAGGCTTTTTACCCCCCTGAATTCGTTTTCATCGAGGTGATAGCAAACTGAAACAGGACTGCCACTTTTGAGCAGGTCAATCTTATCGGCCATGCCGAACCCTATCCCCGTTAGGGTGCAGCCGCTGGCAGGCTCCCTCAGTACTACCCGTAAATGGCTTTTGTCATTACCTACCACCCGGCTGCCGGCATCAACCAGCTGGTCGCTCTGAAATACCGGGTCCATATTGCCTGGTCCGAATGGTGCCATTTGCCGGAGAATGCGGAAGAATTTGGGATTGAGTTCGTTTAATTTTACCTTGAGGTCAATATCCACCTGGGGTAACCTTTGCTCTTCGCGAATACTGTCCTTTACCACCGCTTCGAAGTGATTTTTAAAATCTTCAAAACGCTCCTTTTTCAGGGTCATTCCGGCGGCATACATATGCCCGCCAAACTGGTCGAGAATATCCGTACAGGCATTAAGGGCTTCGTACACGTCAAAGTCTTTTACCGAACGGGCCGAGCCGGCCAGTATGCCATTACTTTCAGTAAACACTACCGTAGGTCGGTAGTAATTCTCGATCAGGCGTGAGGCAACAATGCCTATCACTCCCTTATGCCAGTTTTGATTGTACACCACGGTAGTGTAGCGCTCCTCTTCCTTAAGTTCCCTTATCATCTGCAGCGCCGACTCAGTGATGCTGCTGTCGAGCTCTTTGCGCTCCTGGTTGTGATCATTTATTTGCTGGCACAGCCTGCCCACCTCTTCTTCATTTTCTGAACTTAGCAGCTCCACTGCCAGGTGCCCGTGTGAAATACGGCCGGCGGCATTAATGCGTGGCCCGATGGTGAATACCACATCGGTTATGCTAAGGTCCTTATCACTGCGGCCGCTTATCTCCTTGAGGAGCCGGATACCCAGGCGGGGCTTGCTGTTAATGAGTTTGAGGCCAAAATAGGTTAACACCCGGTTTTCACCGGTAATAGGTACGATGTCGGCCCCGATACTTATGGCCAGCAGGTCCAGTAAGCCGGTCCATTCATCATCGTTCAGCCGCCATTTCTGGCAGAGGGCCTGTACCAGCTTAAAGCCCACCCCACAGCCACTGAGTTCGTCATAGGGATAAATGCAGTCCCTGCGCTTAGGATTGAGTACTGCAGCGGCCTTCGGAATAGTATCTCCGGGCCGGTGATGGTCGCAAATAATAAAGTCGATGTTTTTTTGACGCGCATATTCCACTTTGTCGATGGCTTTGATGCCACAATCCAAAGCGATAATGAGGCTGATGCCATTGTCGTCGGCATAGTCAATACCGGCGGTGGAGATGCCATAACCTTCCTTATAGCGATCAGGTATGTAGGTGTCGAGCGAAGAATAGTGGCGGCGCAAAAAACTAAAAAGCAGCGATACGGCCGTGGTACCATCCACGTCGTAATCACCGTAAATCAGAATGCGTTCACCCGCAGCCATGGCTTTTTCAATGCGTGCCACTGCCTTGTCCATATCCCTCATCAGGAATGGGTTATGCAGCATTTTTAGCGAGGGCCTGAAAAAGCTACGCGCTTGCTGAAAGTCTTCTATGCCGCGTTGGCCCAGCAGCGCACACAAGCTGCGGTTGATTCCCAGCTGATGGTGCAACTGGTCAACCAATGCGGCGGGGGCAGGGGGGATTTGCGTCCAGCGGTATTCCAAGGTTAATGGCTTAGCTTCCTAAATTTAAGCTTATTTAATCTTCGAGTCAATCTGCACGTTGATTGAATATTTGTGAATGAGCTGGAAGAGCTCGTGGATAAACTCCTCATCGAGCTGGAGGGAACGGCCGATATCTTTGCGGTCGGCCAGTACTTTAAACCAGCGCTTCATCTGAAAAACGGTGACATCGTTCTGATGCTTAACCTCCCCAATGGAGCGGGCAATGGCAATGCGTTTTTGTAAAGTGTCGATCAACTGCTGGTCAAGCTGATCTATTTCTCCCCTCAGTTTTTCGAGTTGGCCGATGAAGCGACTATCATCGATGTGGTCGTGGCGGGTTTCCAGCCGGCTGATAATAGCTTTGAGATGAGCTGGGGTTACCTGCTGTTGGGCGTCACTCAGGGCTTTAGCGGGGTCACGGTGGCTTTCAATCATAAAGCCATCCATGCCCAGATCAAGGGCACTCTGGCAAACCTCCTGTAGTAACTCCGTTTTACCGGCAATATGGCTAGGGTCGCAAATAATGGGAAGTTCCGGGGCCAGCCTTTTCAATTCAAAGAACACCTCCCATTTGGGTTCATTGCGAAAGGGCTCGCTGCGGTAGGCGTAAAAGCCGCGGTGAATACCCGCCAGCTTTTTTAATCCGGCCTGGTTTAAGCGTTCAAGGGCTCCCAGCCATAATTTCACCTCGGGGTGGATGGGGTTTTTTACAAAAACAGGGATATCCACTCCGCGCAGTACTTCCGCCAGTTCCTGAACATAAAAAGGATTTACAGTGGTGCGGGCGCCGATCCACAGCATGTCGATGCCGGCATCCAGGGCACTTTCCACCTGCCGGGCATTGGCTACTTCGGTAATTACCGGCAGGCCGGTTTCAAGGCCGGCCTTCTTTAGCCAGGCCAGGGCCACTTTGCCAATGCCCTCAAAACTACCGGGGCTGGTACGGGGCTTCCATACCCCTCCCCGCAAGGCGGAGGCCAGCCCTGTTTGGGCAATGCCCATGGCCGTTTCCAGCATTTGTTCTTCACTTTCCACGCTACAGGGCCCGGCTATCAGCAGGGGTTTATGGCGCGTTTCAAACCAACTTTGAAATTCTTCCAGCTGCAAATTATTGCTCATCTATGCTTTTTTCGGCTCGCGCAAAGCTATCATAGGGATTTTAGTGTGGTAGGCTAGTTTAGAAGTCAAGCTCTTGTGAAATAGACCTTCAAAAAACCCGTAGGTCTTGGCAATGGCCGCCACGGCATCCGCTTGTTGCTTTTCACAGTGCTTAAGGATGGTTTCCTCCACATTGCGGCCCCGCCCGCTAATGGTGTAATTGTAGGGGGTGTCACCCAGCATTTGCGCCAGGGCGTCGCGACTGCCGGCCGGAGTGCCATCCTCATCCTGGATGTGTAAAACGTTTACTTCGGCACCCAGCAAATCAGCAAGCTGCTTGAGTTGCTCAATAGGCCTTATTCTTTCCTTGAACTCAAGGTCAGTGGCCAGCACAATGCGTTTGATAGGGTTTTCAGTAGCCATTTCGGGGATCACCAATACCGGTACCTCTACATTTTGAATAATAGAGGAGGCATTGCTGCCAATCAGAAATTCCTCGATGCCTGAGGCGCCTTTGGTACCCATCACCACCAGTTCTATCTTCTTAGCCTTAATCAGTTCTTTAGCTATGCGTATAGGGTTTCCTATGCGCACCAACACTTCATATGACACTCCTTTGCCGGCAAGCTGCTCGGCTTCAAACTCCTCCATATGCTGCTCGGCAATTTGCTTCATTTCGAGATGCAGTGAAGTGGTAAGACTGCGCTCGTAATGCGGAACATCATAGGAGTGGAAAACAATAATATGGGCGTTGGCTTTTTTAGCCAGGTTCAGAGCATATTTGGTAGCCAGTATGGCATTCTCTGAAAAGTCGGTTGGAAGTAATATTCTCATTTATCGGAGGTTATGGTCTTTTGCGGGTATGTGCATCCACCCCAGCTAAAGTAACCATATTTACAATTTCGCGAACGCTGCTGCCCATCTGCAAAGCATGGGCAGACTTGTTAAGTCCTACCAGTAATGGGCCCACGGCTTCGGCTGCTTTAAAGCTTTGTAGCATCTTATAGGCTATGTTGCCGGCTGCCAGGTTGGGGAAGATGAAGGTGTTGGCCTTGTTTCGTACCAGGTCACTAAAGGGAAAGCTTTCTTCGAGCAGTTCATTGTTAAGGGCAAAATTGGCCTGCATCTCACCGTCCACAACAATTTCAGGATAATCTCGGCGCAGGATGGCGACCGTTTCCTGAATTTTTCGCGCTTCACCGGTGTTTACCGACCCGAAGTTGCTATAGGAAAGCATTGCCACCTTAGGCTTCTGCCGCAGGCGTTTCACCATTTTTACCGTTTGCACAGTGATGTGCGCCAGTTCTTCGGCAGATGGGCTCTCATTAATGGTGACATCAGCAAAAAACAAGGGACCACGCTTGGTAATCATGATGTACATACCCGCCACCTTGGAAACATTCGGATGGGGGCCAATAACTTCAAAGAGGGGCCGCACTACCTCACTGTATTTGCGGGTGGTTCCTGAGAGGAAGGAGTCAGCATCTCCGGCCTCAACCATGGCGGCACCAAAATAATTGCGATTGCGTAACAGTTTACGGGCATCAAACTGGGTTACTCCCTTGCGCTTGCGCTTTTGATAGAGGAGATTGGCATAACGCTCCAGCAGTTCTGCATTTTCAAGAGGGTCGATAATGCTCACTCCCTCAAGGCTGAGGCCATGCTCGTCAATGGCTTTTTCAATGGTAAGACGCGGCCCGAGTAAAATGGGGATAGCGAGACCCTCATCGTGCACAATCTGGGCCGCTTTCAGGGTGTTGACATTCTCTCCCTCGGCCAGCACCACCCTTTTGGGATTGAGATGCGCCCGGTCATGGGTAAGGCGGATAAACTTGTCGTCATTGCTTAGGCGCTCCAGCAACTCTTCATGATAACTTTCCCAGTCTTCAATCGGCTGCCGCGCTACCCCGCTTTCCATCGCCGCCCGGGCCACAGCGGGCGAAACTTCATAGATAAGGCGGGGGTCAAAGGGCTTGGGAATTATATAGTCGGGGCCAAATTGCAAGTTGGTTTCATCGTATGCCAGGTGTACTTCTTCAGGCACCGGCTCCTTGGCGAGGCGGGCCAGGGCCTGTGCCGCGGCCAGCTTCATTTCTTCATTTATAGCGGTGGCCCGTACATCGAGTGCTCCCCTGAAGATGAAAGGAAAGCCCAAAACGTTGTTTACCTGGTTGGGGTTGTCGCTACGACCGGTAGCCATAATCAGGTCCTTGCGTGCCTTTTTAGCTTTGTGATAAGCAATCTCAGGGTCGGGGTTGGCAAGGGCAAATACAATCGGGTTTTTGGCCATACTCTGCACCATTTCGGTAGACACCAGCCCGCCGGTAGAAAGACCTACAAACACATCGGCGTCCTTCATGGCATCGCTAAGGGATTCGCGCTCCGTTTCCACCGCAAATTCCTCTTTCTCAGGCGATATATCGGGCCGCGACTTTTTGATAACACCGCTGCGGTCTACCATCATCAGGTTCTTAGCCTGTACCCCCGATGATTTGAATAACCTGGCACAGCTAATGGCACTGGCACCGGCTCCACTGAAGACCACCCTGATGTCTTCCATTTTTTTGTCAACCAGCTCCACGGCATTCATCAGCGCTGCCGTGGCAATAATAGCAGTGCCGTGTTGATCATCGTGCATCACCGGAATATCCAGCTCTTCCTTGAGCCGTCGCTCTATTTCGAAGCACTCCGGCGACTTGATGTCTTCGAGATTGATACCACCGAAGGTAGGTTCTAGCGCCTTTACCACACTGATAAAATGCTCCGGATCCTCGGTGTTGAGCTCCAGGTCAAAAACATCGATGTCGGCGAAGATCTTAAAGAGCACTCCCTTGCCCTCCATTACAGGTTTGCTGGCTTCAGGGCCGATATTACCCAGGCCCAGCACGGCGGTGCCATCGCTGATCACAGCTACCAGATTGCCCTTGGCAGTATAGTTATAGGCTTTTTCCACGTCCTCGGCAATGGCCTTACAGGGCTCTGCCACGCCGGGCGAATAGGCAATACTGAGGTCGCGCTGGCTGTTGCTGGGCTTGGTGGCTACCACCTCTATCTTACCAGGACGCTTCCCTTCGTGATAGTCCAGTATTTCGCGCAGCTTGGTTCTTTTAGACATGGTGCTGGTCTTTTCGCAGCAGGGTGCCCCTGCTGCCAGGGGTTTAGTTAATAGAGAAAATTGTTATAAGGGAAGCGCACGGCATGTATTTCGGCGATGGTTTCATACAGGCGGTGGCGCAAATCCTCAAAGTTTATTTTTTCCTTGGCAGAAATAAAGATCACATTGTTTTCATAGCGTGAAAACCAGGTGCGTTTCCAGTCATCAAGACTGTAATTGACCTTGGTAGAAGGAGAGAGATCATCCTCTTCCTTTTGCCGGTATTGATACTGATCAATTTT
>CAZUCA010000012.1:0-67962 GCA_964619125.1 uncultured Owenweeksia sp.
AACAGCCTTGTGAATTACCAGAAAATGGGCAATAGAAGTGATAATAACATTACCCAGAGTACGATCTACAGTGAGATTGACGAACATCCACACTATATCACCTATACCGACGATAGTAATGGCCAAGGAGCAATTAAAGAGCTAATCTTATATTATTAAGACATCGGGTTTATACCAAATTTGCAGATAGTGCCTGAAAGTTCCTGATAGCATGTCCAATATCTGGCGATGCCCAATTTCCGGTTCCTCCGTGTAGCACTTTTCTAATTATTCCTTTCAAACAAAGCCACACTTTCAATATGAGCGGTGTGGGGGAATTGATCTACCAAAGAGTATTTCTTAAGCTCATAGCCAGCCTCCCGCAGCGTTTCAATATCACGGGCCTGGGTGGCAGGGTTACAGGATACATACACCATTCTCTCGGCATTGAGTCGGATTACCTTGCGTAGGGTTTTAGGAGCAATACCAGCACGGGGAGGGTCCATTACGATGGTGTCGATGCGGTCAGTGTAGTTGGGGTGCTCCAGGAGGAACTTACCCACATCCGCTGCAAAGAACTTCATATTGTCCAGTCCGTTGAAGTGAGCGTTCTCCTTCGCATCTTCCACGGCTTGCGGTACCAGTTCCACACCGATAATTTCCTTGTTTTTGCTACGCTGGGCCAGCAGCTGGGTAATGGTGCCGGTTCCTGAAAAAAGGTCCATCACCACCGGCTTGGAGCCCGGGGCAGATTCAAAAACATAATCCAGTGCTTTCTGGTAAAGCCGCTCGGCACTGGCAGGGTTGGTCTGAAAGAAGCTATCGATGCTGATGCGAAACTTCAGCCCGCAGATCTCTTCAATGATAGTGTCTTTGCCGTAAAGTACAGTGCGCTGGCTTTCGTCCATGGCGGGTCGGTCACCCACGTCGTCGGTTACGGTGTGTACCAGCCCCAGCAAGCGATCACCGAGGATGTTGTGCATAAACTGCTGAAAGGCATCCGCATCAAACCTCTCAATTTGTTGAGAGCTGCTGGTGAAGTTGATCAGCAGGCCGTCTTCGTAAAAGGAGCGCTTGGCCAGCAACTGGCGGCAAAAGCCCTGGTGGCTTTTTGGGTGCCAGGCTTTGAGGCCCCGGTCGGTAAACCACTGCGCGATTTGCGGTAAGGAATCTTCCAGTTGGGTATCAAATAGTCCGGAGTCACCTTGTAGCTGCTCGCCGACCAACCACTGTCCGCGTTTCTTAAAGCCCAGGGCAAAGCCATCCTTTTCATCATTACTTCCAGGCTCGCTCACCACTGCCGAGAAGCTATACTCCATTTTATTGCGGTAGTGGAAGTCCTTGGGCGAGGCGATAAACTCGTCCAGTAATTCCTCGGACTTTTCCACCTTGCCGATGCGGCGGAAGAGCTCGATGCTGGTTTTTTGCTTGTAAAAGTGTTGTTTTTCTATGGGCAGGGTGATGTAGGGAGCCCCGGGTATAGGGTAGAAGGAGGTTTCCTGCTCCAGTTCGCTTTTCTCTATCACCTTCAGTAACTTAGCTTCCGCAAAGCTGCCTTTTACCTTAATCATTTTAACCTTTACCAGCTGGCCGGGAATGGTGTTGGGTACAAATACCACGTACTTGCCCTGCCCGGTTTCAACCCGGCTGATTCCCTTGCCTTCAAAAGCAAGGTCGTGTATGCGCAGTTCTACGCGCTGGTAGCGATGAAATGGTTTCGAATTTGCCATAGAGGCGGCAAAATTACTTTTATTTGCGGCCGAACAAATCGCAAACGCTTTTTTTTAAACACTAAAAACAGATCAACATGAGTGTAACTCAGCAATCTATAAGCTCCGAGGAGGCCATCAAGCTTGAAGACCAATACGGTGCCCACAATTACCATCCACTGCCCGTGGTGCTCGACCGCGGTGAAGGCGTTTACGTTTGGGATTGTGAAGGAAAGAAATACTACGATTTTCTGTCAGCTTATTCGGCCGTAAACCAGGGCCATTGCCACCCTCGTATTATTGGTGCCCTTAAGGAGCAGGCTGAAAGGATCACCCTTACCAGCCGCGCCTTTTACAACTCACGCCTGGGCGAATTTGAAAAGTACATCAGCAACTATTTCGGCTATGACAAAATGCTGCCCATGAACACCGGTGCCGAAGCGGTGGAAACAGCTATTAAGATTTGCCGTAAGTGGGCTTATGAAAAACGCGGTATTGAGGAGAATGAAGCGAAGATTATTGTGGCCGAAAACAATTTCCACGGCCGTACCACCACCGTTATTTCATTTAGCAATGACGAGGATGCCCGCAAGCACTTTGGTCCTTACACACCTGGCTTTCTGAAAATTGCCTACAACGATATTGATGCCTTGAAAGCGCATCTTGAAAATGATGATAAAATTGCTGCCTTCCTGGTGGAGCCCATCCAGGGTGAAGCCGGCGTGATGGTTCCTGATGAAGGTTACCTGAAGCAGGCCTTTGAATTGTGTGAAAAGCACAATGTATTACTGATCGCAGATGAGATTCAGACCGGTATTGGCCGTACCGGCAAGTTGCTCGCTTCTGATTATGACGGTATCAAGCCACACATGGTTACCTTGGGTAAGGCTATCAGTGGCGGGGTTTATCCGGTATCGGCGGTGCTTGCCAATGATGAAATAATGGAAGTGATCAAACCCGGTCAGCACGGTTCTACCTTTGGTGGTAATCCGCTGGCAGCGGCAGTGGCTACCGAAGCCCTGGAAGTGATTCGCGATGAAAAACTCACCGAAAACGCCGGCAGAATGGGAGAGCTCTTCCGTGCCGAAATGAACAAGTACATTGAGCAGAGCAATATTGTGAAGCTGGTGCGTGGTAAAGGGTTGCTCAATGCCATTGTTATAAATGATTCGCCCGACAGCAAGACTGCCTGGAATATATGCGTGAAGCTGAAGGATAATGGCCTGTTGGCCAAGCCTACGCACGGCAATATTATCCGTTTTGCACCGCCGCTGGTAATTACTGAAGAGCAATTGATGGATTGCATAGGCATTATTAGCAGTACCCTCAAGGAATTCGAATAAGCATATTTAAGTCCTGTCATTTGTACCAGCGCCTTTGGCCCTGGAAGCGATGACAGGATTGTTTTTTTAGCGTATTTTACCGCTCATTACCCGGTTTCAATCCTCGCAAGGGTAATGGCATTACCGGCCCGGGCTGAATGCCGGCAGCTTTAACCTAATACCTGTCTTCTGTCTAATGGCAAAAGAAAATATCTATGAAACTCAGAGAACTCAAGGATAGCTTCATAAGTGAAGTATCGGATAATTACAGCCCCCAGGAGGCTGAAAGTCTCTTTTTTATCTTTTTAGAGGAGCGCGCCGGATTCAGGAAGCTCAAATACCTGAGCAATTCCGACTTTTTGTTCAATGAGGCGGCCTGGCCCGAACTGAACACCGATTTGCTGAAACTACGCAAAGGGGTGCCTTACCAGCATGTGCTGGAAAGTGTGCCTTTTGCCGGCATGCGTCTTAAGGTGTCTCCGGCGGCATTAATTCCCCGCCCAGAAACTGAGGAACTGGCCATACGTCTCAAACAAGATTATCTGAGTGAACAGCCGCGGCGGGTGCTTGACATCGGCACCGGTACTGGCTGTCTGGCCCTGGCTTGTAAGAGTTTCTTTAAGGATGCCGAAGTGTCGGCCATCGAGATTTCGGAAGAAGCGCTTGACCTGGCAAGGATCAATGCCCAGCGCAATGGCCTGAGGGTGCGCTTTATCACTTCCAACTTTCTCTTTCCCGAGGAATGGCCGGATGAAGATTTTGACCTTATCGTGAGCAATCCCCCCTATATAGCAAAGGATGAGGCCAAGACCATGGATGCGGTGGTACTTGAAAATGAACCCCACCTGGCCCTATTTGTGGAAGATGAAGATCCTCTGATATTTTACCGCATGATGGCTCGTTTTGCTGCTTCGCATCTCAGTGAAGGCGGCAGGGCTTATGTAGAGGTTAATGAGCGCCTGGGCGAAGAAGTAAAGGAAATCTTCACTGCCAAAGGCATGAAGGCAGAGCTTCATACTGATGCTTATGATAAGCCCCGTTTTGTGAAAGCACTTAAATAAAAAAACCCCGATTTGTCATCGGGGTTTCATTCCAAATATGTCTTTAGCTATTAAAGCTTGCCGTTCAATTCTGAACCTGCTTTGAATTTGGCTACAGTTTTTGCAGGAATTTGGATGGTTTTTCCGGTTTGGGGGTTTCTGCCTTCACGAGCCGAACGCTCAGAGGTTGAGAAAGTTCCAAATCCTACCAAAGATACACGACCACCTTTTGCAAGAGTACCAGTTACGTTGTCAGTAAAAGAGTCAAGCGCCTTTTTAGCAGCGGCCTTAGAAATACCGGCGTCAGCGGCCATGGCATCGATAAGATCTGATTTGTTCATGATGTTCAATATTTTAAGTTTAACAATTAACGAACTCTCACAAAGGTAGATGAATAGCGGGATTGCGCAAGTTTAGACCCTAAAAATGCGGAAAAATGTTAAAAAAAACGGGAATTTGTTAATAACGACGCCCGCAAACGCCCTGCTGTAGCGGGTTTCAGGCGAATCGGGCCTCCGGCAGTACGGTAAAACCGTTGAGTAAATCCGCTACTTTCATAGCTTTCTTACCCTGAATTTGAAGCTTTTCTACTACGATAAATCCGTCATTCGTGGCAATTTTCAAGGCCTTTTTACCCTCTGATAATGCCTTTCCGGGCTCATAATCATGGCTCTTTTGCTGCCAGCTTACTTCATAAAATTTCACATTATACTTTTTACCATCCTGAATTAAGCTTGCTGTAGCGGCAGGGTAGGGCGATAGTCCCCGGATAAAATCATATACCTTTTTTACCGGCCGGGCAAAGTCGATGTGGGTATGCTCTTTAAAGATTTTAGGAGCTTCCTTGATGGGCTCCTCAGTTTGTTGGCTTTGACGGGGAGCCCGGCCCTGGTCAATGGCATCCACCGTTTCACGAAGCAGCTTGGCACCTACCTGCATGAGTTTATCGTGATAGCTGCCAGCGGTGTCTTTTTCGTCAATTGTCACTTCGCGGCGCATTATCAGGTCGCCGGTATCAATATTCTCGTTTATAAAAAAGGTGGTGACCCCACTTTTAATTTCCCCGTTGATGATAGCCCAGTTGATAGGTGCAGCACCGCGGTACTGGGGTAAGAGCGAGGCATGCAGGTTGATGGTTCCCTGCGGCGGAAGCTGCCATACCTGTGCCGGCAACATCCGAAAAGCTACTACCACTAGCAAGTCGGGCTGATAATTTTTAAGCTCAGTTAAAAATTCCTCGCTCCTGAGCTTTAAGGGTTGCAGCACGGGAAGCTTATGGGCGAGGGCATATTGTTTTACGGCACTGCTGCGCAGCTTCTGACCACGACCGGCCGGTTTGTCGGGGGCAGTAACTACCGCTACCACTTCATGAGGTGACTGGTGGAGCGCCTCCAGGGAAGCCACCGCAAAATCTGGCGTTCCCATAAATACTATACGCATAGGAAATAATTTAGGCCCACAAAGGTAAGGGCCCGCTGGCGGTTAGAGCTTAATTTGAGCTCCAATTCCGGCCGTCAGGGCATTGTAATCACTAAAGGTATAGTTGATGTCAAAACTGATAACCTTAAAAATCAAAGTATGAATACCCAGGTTGGCGGTAAACTGACCCGAGGTTTCAGTGGATACACTTACCGGATCCGTCACTGACTCTGAGCCCAGTAAGGTGTTATACTCAAAGGTGCCTTTAACATCTATCTGGCTTGTTCCTGAATTAATGCCAACTCCAACATAGGGTGTTAACCAGCCGAAGTAGGTATTGGAAACAATGCCGCGGGCATTAAAGCCATTTGTATTGAGCTCCACCTGGTGGTCATCGCCTGAATTAAGGGGAAGGAAAACATTGAAGTGACTGTAAGCGGCAAAAACTGACAGGTCAAAAGTGCTTTCTTCACCCACAAAGTACTGAGAGAGGCTATGCATGCCGCCAAAACCCCAGCTGGCCAGTTCCATTTCCTGCTCGTCACCGATGGAGAATTTGATTCTGGGCAGAACACGGGCATGAATAGCTGAGCCCAGGGGCAGACCCACCGCCAGGTTGACCCCGGCACCAGGCAGATAATCACTTTCCAGTCCACCGGGAGCCTGGAAGGTATAACCTGAATTTTTTGAGCGCAGTTCAGGGCCCCCGTCGCTAGCGCCAAAAGCTGTGGGCGAAAGGGCAGTTTCAAAGCCGTTAGCCAGCTCCAACTCCTGCAATTTTGAGTTTTCGATGAGAAACTGATCCTGCTCATCCGGAATACGGATAAGGGTAGGGGTGATACTAATATAAAAGCTGCCCGGTGTCATTGGGTCAGCACTGTGATACCAGCCGTTATTCATAAAGGATATCAGCGCCTTACCCAGGGGGCTGAGGTAGCCGCCCGCCAGGTAATTCATATCCTCAGTGGCGTCGACAATATAAGGCTCAGGATCAAGGAACTGGGCCCGGGTAGTGTGAAAGCTCAGAAACAAAGTGGCAATGATTAGGAGAGTTTTTTTCATGATACTTGCTTATTTAGGCTTACTGTATAAGCCATTGTTTTCGGTAATGTTTCCTTCATCTATTAACCAGCGCAAAACCGACTGCAGATGCCGGTGAGCAAACTGATCCTTTATCGCTAAGATAGTTTGTGCGTCATTTTCTGCAAGGAATTGCTGGATATTTTCTGACAGGCGCTGCCACTCCTCGTCGCTCAGGTCACTTCCTTTTTGAGCCCGGCAAACATCACAATAGCCGCAGCGGTGCTTAGATTTTTCCCCAAAATAGCGCAGTAGTGCTATGCTCCGGCATTCTTTATTGTTTTCAAGGAAATCAATTACAGCCTGCACCCGCCGGCGGCGGTCTTCATAGCGCTCTTTGAGGTGCAGAGCCGAGATATTGAGAAATTCAGCCTTAAGCCGTGGTTGGCTAAAGCTGATTTGAGAATCACCATGGCTGGGGATGTAATCAACCACTCCCTGTTTGTGAAGGTGGAGCAGAACTTTTTTAATAGTGTCAGCACTTGACTTCAGCCGCTTGGCCAGCAGGCCTTCACTGATGCGGGTGTATTCTATCTCCAGTCCTCCGTATGAGCGTACCAGCACCTTGATCAGCGGGTCGATTTTGGGATTGCGCAGTTGAAAATCATAAAGGGTGGTGCGATCCATTTTTATCAAGAGGCGGGAAGATTGATGATAACCTTCACTAAAGCTCAGCAAGCCTTCTTTTTCAAGAATGCTCAGGGCCTGGAAGCTGGTCATTAAAGGAAGATCATACTTACTGCAGAATTCTTTCAGGTCGAAATCAAAACTCTGACCCTCACCCATGCCCACCGCCAGTTGCAAGTGGTTGCCCAGGGCCTGGTAAAGCCGGCGCACAAAAGCCAGATCCGGGAAAGAATCGAGGTAGCGGGCTTTTAACTCCTTGGTATCGGAGGGGCCAGCCAGAATTACCGAGTAGGATTTTTGTCCCTGGCGCCCGGCCCGGCCGGCTTCCTGAAAATAGGCCTCCAGTGAGTCGGGTAGATCCAGGTGCAGCACGATCTTAACATCGGGCTTGTCGATACCCATCCCGAAAGCATTGGTACAAACCATAATACGACTGCGGTTTTGCAGCCAGTCGTCCTGCTTTTGCTCGCGTTCACCGCTTGACAGCCCGGCATGGTAAAAGTCTGCCGAAAAGCGATTCTGGCGCAGCCAATTGGCAATTTCCACCGTGTGCTTGCGGTTGCGCACATATACAATGCCGCTGCCATTTATTTTCTTCAGAATTTCCAGTGTTTTACTCCATTTGGCTTCGGTATGGGTGACATTGTAAAAGAGGTTGGGCCGGTAAAAGCTTTGTTTTAACAGATTGGTTTCCCTGAAATGCAGTTTCTCGCAGATGTCATCCACCACCCGGGGGGTAGCGGTGGCAGTGAGAGCCAAAAGGCTCACTTCAGGCATTATTTCCCGCACCTCTGCAATTTGGGTATAGGGCGGCCTGAAATCATATCCCCACTGCGAAATGCAATGCGCCTCGTCTACTGCCAGTAAATTTACCTTCATGCGCTTTATGCGCTCGCGTACCAGCTCTGACTGCAGGCGCTCGGGTGAGAGATAGAGAAATTTATAATGGCCATTCACACAATTTTCCAGCGCCAGGTCCACCTCACGATGCGAAAGGGCGGAGGTAAGGGCCACTGCTTTAATCCCTAGTTTCTGGAGGTTCGCTACCTGGTCGTTCATCAGGGCGATAAGGGGCGATACTACAATGCCAATGCCGGGGCGGGCCATAACCGGCAGCTGAAAGCATATACTCTTGCCACCACCAGTAGGCATCAGTGCCAAAGTATCTCTTTTGGCCAGTACGCTTAAAATAATTTCCTCCTGGAGGGGTCGGAAAGAGGTGTATCCCCAGTACTCCTTAAGAACCTGGTGGATATCATTTTTCATGATTGCAGGCCAAGCCGGTCAAGCACAAATTTCACTCTGTCGCCTAGCGCGCTGCGCGGAATTTCCACCACTTCGTAATTAAACTGCTGATAGGTTTCCAGCAAACTGTCGTGAATAGCCTGCATAGCTTCCAGGTCCTCACGGCGCTCGTCATCCTGGGCATAGATTTCGGGCCAGGGGGGAGTTACAAACACCAACCTATGGTAAGGGTAGTGATGTACCAATTCATCAAGGGTATGGGTGCTGAGTAAATCCTTGCGCAGGTAGGCAATTACATCGATCAGCCCCCGGTCATAGAAGTTGACTTCATCCTTACTGGCCATATGATATTGGGAGGTTTGCCCCTGAAATACTTTATCGCTAAAACCGGGTAAATCGCGCCAGGGCACCAGCTCGCTGCCCTTCTCGAGCTCCTCTTTTATTACCGCCCGCGAAACTTCGGTGTGACAAGAATAGCCCTTTTCGCGTAAGGCTTCTACAATACTGGTTTTACCGGTGCCGGGTCCGCCCGTAATTACCACCCTTTTTGTCATTTGCTCCATGCTAATATTTAATGCCCAGTTTTCGATACACAAATCCCAGCAGCCAGGCCGGACCGATCAGCAGAAACTGCAGGTCTTTGAGGAAGCTGGGCTTGGCACCTTCAATTTTATGACCTATAAATTGTCCGATCCAGGCGGCCACAAAAATAATCAGAGAAACTAACCACAGGGCCAGTGTCGAAGTTTCTACCAGGGCAATGATATGAAGACAAAGGGCGCAAAACAAGATTATACCAGCGGCCATGGGCAGTGACAAACGCAGGTAGAAGCCAATTCCCAGCAGTACTAGCACGGTAGCCAGGTGAATATAGGCTTGCCAGGATTCTGGAAACAAATCCTTTAACCAGGGAACCGGAATAGCGGCCAGCAGACCCAGCACACTGAAAAAAATGAGCGGCACACAAACCCAGTGAATGAGCTTATTGGTTGGGTTTTGATGGCTGTGACCATATTCGTCGAACCAGCTTTGTATGGACCTCATGCTAGCGGAATTTGAAGTACAGGCCAGTTAAATTAATAATTTAGCAGCTTAGATTGAAACTGCGATGGAGGACAGAAAAGATAAGTATAACAAGCTCAAGGCTCAGTTGGAAGAAGGTTTTAGCTGGCCCCGCCTGTATTTGTTTAAATTTATTGTACCCGCTGACAACAAGAAAGTGGCCAAGGTGGAGAGTTTATTCAATACCAAACAATCACAGGTAACCACCCGGCAATCGTCTAAGGGGAACTTCGTGAGCGTTTCGGCCAAGGAGGTGATGATGAGCCCCGAAAAGGTAATAGATCGCTACCTGGAGGCGGAAAAAATTGAAGGTCTCATCGCCCTCTAAGCGCCTGCTCCAATTATCATTCAGCAGTACTTACATCACTGACCAATAGGCTGGGCACTGAACTGGTGGATATGGCGGTGGCCGTCGGTTTCAATGCTGAACTCAATAGGATTACAACAGCGCTCACAGTCTTCAATATATTCCTGTTGGTTAACCGAGAGGTCTACCAATACTGATACATCGGTAAAACAATAGGGGCAGGTAAAGAAGACTTCTTCCATGCCCTTGATAATTCATTTCCTGCTTAAAAGGTTTGAAGATGCCGCTGAGCTAGTGGTTTTTCTGCTTTCAGCTCACCGGGAGTATGCATGGAAAACTGACAGCCTTCCATTGCCAGATGGGTAGCGGGGAAAATGCTGCGCGCCTCCTGTAGTAGGGGCCCCAGATCTTCGTAGCGCACTGAAAAGTGGCCGATCAGCAAATGTCTGGCCTGGCAGTGCTGAGCGATTTCCCCTGCCTGGGCGGCGGTGCTGTGGAAGGTCTTTTTAGCCCTTTGTTTGTGCTCCTGAGTGAATGTGGCTTCGTGATACATTAATTCCGGCGCCACCGGCAGCATATCGGCCAATGACCTGAGGGGGCTGGTATCGGTACAGAAAGCATAGCTAAGGGCGTCGTCGGGTTTATAAGTAAGCAGGTGGTTGGGAATCACCACTCCCTCTTCATTTACCCAGTCTGCACCCCGCTTAATTTTACGAATTTCTGCCACCGGAATCTGGTATTTGGCCAGCATTTCCTTGCGCATATTGCGGGGGCGGGGTTTTTCGCGGAAAAAGAAACCACAGCAGGGCATGCTGTGCCTTAAGGGGAATGAATACACCCAAAGGGCTTCATCCTCATAAATAATTTCAGTCTCCAGGGTATTGAGCACGTGATAGACGAGGGGAAAACGAAGCCGGCTGCCTGAAATTTTAAGCAGGGCACTCACGCCTTCTTCGAGGCCTGCCGGCCCATAGAGGTGTAATTCCTTTTCCCGGTCCAGCAAATGCAGACTGGTGAGCAGAGGCACCAGACCATAAAAGTGATCGCCGTGCAGGTGGCTGATCATAATGTGATTGATCCTGCCGAAGCCAATTTTGTACTTGCGCAATTGTACCTGGGTGCCTTCACCACAGTCGATCAGGAAATGGCGATTTGCCATACTCAGAAACTGGGCAGTAGGGTGCCTTCCCACCGTGGGGATGGCCGAACTCGATCCCAGGATTCTAAGCTTTAAATCCATTAACGGCTGATTGAAAACCGTCCGGTATGCTTTTGCTGCCCCGAGGTAATGCTGTAAAGGTATAAGCCGGGTTTGAGGTCATCTACCGGCAAGCTAAGCTCAGCGGGAACATGGCGGTAGAAGTAGGTTTTTACCACTTTACCGAGCATATTTACCATCTGAATCTGCACCTCGCGTTGGTAGATAGCCGGTAGTTGCAGTTGCAAGAGGTCTTTGGCAGGATTGGGATAAACCCTGGGCTTGCTTAAAGATTGACTTTCCACCAGGCCGGTAGGGTTACCGCGTACTACAAAGTAAAAGTCATAGTCGGTGGTAAGGGCACTATTTACCGGATTGGGGGCAATACTGCTCTTGAGTTCCACATAAATGGTCAGCTTGGAGGAGTCTGCGGCAGTGGCAGTACCGCTTACCGACAGGCAACCCCTGCTACCTCCCGGAAAAAAACAGCTATCAGGGTTACAGGAGAGGCTGAAATTAGGGGGGAGCCCTACTATTGAGTCAATCTTGATATAAGTGATCGGAATGTTGCCGGTATCATTGGGAATCCTGAATTGCAGTTCTTCATTGTAAGGCTGGTTTACCTGGGCCGGAGGAAGCACCACAATTTTATTTACCGAGTCAACGCGGCTATTGGCCGGTGGTGTTACCACCTGGCTACTGCTGCTGTCAATCACACACTGGCCATAGCCGGGTATCAGCGCAATTGCTAAAAGTATGAGGCTGAGTAATAGTTTCTTCATGTCAGGAAATTTGGCTAATGGAAAGATATGCTTTTTAATAAAGACTATCAGGTTTCCTTAAAGTTCATTTTCTTTTTCGAAGCTAAAAGGTACAACACTGCCATGCGGATCGCAACGCCATTCTCCACTTGATTAAGGATGATTGATTGATCGCTGTCTGCCACTTCGCTGGTGATTTCCACACCCCTGTTGATCGGGCCAGGGTGCATCACCGTAATTTCCTTATCCAGACTTTTAAGCAGGGGGAGGCTGAGCCCATATTGCTGTACATATTCCCTTATGCTGGGGAAGTACTTAAGGTCCTGGCGTTCATGCTGCACGCGCAGCATATTGGCCACGTCACACCAGGCGAGGGCCTCGCGCAGGTGGTAGCTTACCTCCACTCCCAGGCTGCCAATGTGCTTAGGAATCAGGGTGCTGGGGCCACATACCATTACTTCGGCGCCCAGTTGTTTGAGGCAGAGAATGTTTGACAGTGCTACCCGGGAGTGAAGGATATCACCCACTATCACCACCTTTTTCCCTTCAAAGCTGCCCAGTTTTTCGCGCATCGAAAAGGCATCAAGCAGGGCCTGAGTGGGGTGTTCATGAGCCCCGTCACCGGCATTAATAATAGTACTGTTTACATTCTGCGACAGAAATACTGCGGCCCCGGGGTTGGGATGACGCATTACCACCATATCCACTTTCATGGAGAGAATGTTGTTTACGGTATCGATGAGGGTTTCGCCTTTGGTAACCGAAGATGAGGACGCAGAAAAATTGATCACATCTGCCGACAGCCGCTTTTCGGCCAATTCAAACGACAAACGGGTGCGGGTACTGTTCTCAAAAAAGAGGTTGGCTACCGTTATGTCTCTCAGGGAGGGCACTTTTTTGATCGGGCGGTTTATTACCTCCTTAAACTGGGCGGCCGTATCAAAAATCAGTTCAATATCGGCGCGGCTCAGGCCTTTAATTCCTAAAAGGTGGTCAACACTCAGTTCACTCATCGTTTGATTTTATAAGATATACCACGTCTTTTTTAGCCTCTGCTTCTTCCTCCCATTCTACCAACACTTTTTGAGAAGCCAGGGAGTCTACCTGTTTTCCGGTGTAGTCAGGTTGAATGGGCAGTTCTCTGGAGAAGCGACGGTCAATCAATACCAGGAGTTCCATTTCTCGCGGGCGCCCAAAGCTCAGAATGGCGTCCATAGCGGAGCGCACACTGCGACCGGTATAGAGCACATCGTCTACAAAAACGACCTTTTTCCCTTCCAGCAATACATTTATTTCAGTTTGATTGGGCTTTAATGGGGCATCGCGGCGACGGAAATCATCGCGGTAAAAAGTGGTGTCGAGGGTGCCATAACGGGGCTCTTCAATCCCGTTGAGCTCCAGTTTTTTGATGAGGCGGGGGAGCAGGTGTACCCCCCGGGGCTGCAAGCCTATCAGGACGGTATTGCTGAAATCGCTGTGATTTTCAATTAACTCGCAGGCAAGGCGATTAATGATAATATCGATGTGCCGGGAGGAAAGAAGTTCCTTTTTTGTCATACCACTGCGGTTGGTCAAATGTAATTAATGCGTTCAGATATCAGTGGAGGTCACTAAATTCATCTATCCAGTTGATACCATCAAAACTACCAGAGCTCATTACCAGCACTACTGCTGGCTGGCCATTGAGTTCTTCTTTTAGCTCTTCCAGCAGTCGTCCGTTGTGATCGTAAACGCGGATGGCATCGTTGCCAAATTTTTCTTGAATTGCACTGGTGCTTATGGGGGGAAGCTTTTTATGGGCCACCACCTGGGGGTTGAAATATACCATCGCCGTGTCGGCTTTATTGAGACTGTCAGCGTACTGCCCCATAAATTCGAGATTGAGGCTGCTAAAGGTGTGCAGTTCCAGGCAGGCAATCAGTTTGTGGCCGGGAAAGCTCTCTGCTACCGCCGCTACCGTGGCAGCCACTTTGGAAGGAGCATGGGCGAAATCCCGAAACACCTTCAGTTGTTCTTCCTCCAGCACCGTTTCGAGGCGGCGAGCCGCTCCCTTAAAGCTGCCAATGGCTTCATAAAACTGCTCATCGGTAACTCCCATCTGGTTACAAATCCAGCGGGCACCCTCGAGGTTATTCATGTTGTGCCGGCCAAAAATGGCCAGGGGCACTGGTCCGTCCTCCGTATGAAGCACCGCCTTGCCATTGGCCACCTCGTACTCCGGTAGGGCGTAGGGGAATTTCTTAAGGGTATTGCGGTTTTCCTCCACCACCGCTACTACCTCGGGGTCGAGTTCATTGTATACCACTGCACCACCGGGTTCCACGGCATCAAGCAAAAGTGAAAATTGTTTTTTATAATCCTGGTAAGTAGGAAATACATTGTAATGATCCCAGGCTATGCCTGACATGAGTACAATATTGGGGTGATAGTGTAAAAATTTCGGGCGCAGGTCGAGGGGTGAGGAAAGGTATTCATCGCCTTCGAGCAGGATAAATTCGTTGTCATCGCTCAGTTGCACCATGGTTTCGAAGCCCTCGAGCTGGGCACCGATCATAAAATCTACCTCCCGGTCATGATAACCCAAAACATGCAGTACCATGGCGGAAATGGTGGTTTTGCCGTGACTACCGGCGATAACCACCCTGGTTTTGTCCTGGCATTGGGAATAAATAAACTCGGGGTAGGAGTAAATAGGGAGTTCCAGTTCCCGGGCCCGCAATAGCTCAGGATTATCCTCCCGGGCGTGCATTCCGAGAATTACACAGTCGAGGTCTCTGCTGATAACTTCTGCATCCCAGCCGTTCTTCTCAGGGAGCAAGCCATATTTGCCAAGACGGCTTTTGGAAGGTTCAAATATTTCATCGTCGCTACCGCTAACCTGGTAGCCTTTTTTGTGAAGGGCGATGGCCAGATTGTGCATGGCACTGCCTCCTATGGCAATGAAGTGTACTTTCATAGGGTAAATTGTGGAGGCAAAGCTAAGAAAGCTCTTACTTTTTGCTAATGCTTAAACTGGCGCTGGCGGCAAGGTTTTGCATAAATTTCTCAGCAATGTGGATGTCGGCTGCCTCGCTGTGGGTTTGATACTCCTCCGGTAGCTGAATTTTACCACCGGGGCCATCAAAGAGCAGCGGAAAATCGAGCACAACGCTTAGCTGGTAGTCAGAGGCCTGATCCACCACTAACTCCTCGCTCAGTTCAAAGGTCCTGACCTGGTAAAGCGGATTGGTACCCGGATGGTAGGAGAGGATAGAAATAGTGTCGGGCATAAAAAAAGTACCCTCAAATTTGGCAAAGCGATATTTGAGCATGCTCCAGTGCATGGTTTGAGCGGCAGATAAAGGGTGTTCGCGCTCAAAGCTTGCCGGATCCATTGCGTTTTGTTCCGCATCAACCCCGAAGCCCATGGTAAGGGAGCGATAGTTGCCCTCAGGTATGCGCAGGCTGAAGCTGTTAGCCGTATCTACCGCAGGGGAGAGCAAGGCTACGTCTTTAATTTCAAACTCCTGCCCGTTAGCATCGCTAAGGGTGAGCCGGCTCAGGTAAAACTTGAAAAGCGAAAGGTAGAAATGCTCGTCTGTCCCCAGTGCTACCGTGTCATACAAACCTACTGGCTGGCCGTTGGCAGTCAGCTGCACCTTAGCGGTGGCATCGGCTTCAGGAATATCTTTTTTTTGATCTTCCCTGCAACTGATCAGGGCTATGATCGCTGCCAGTATCAATATCGACTTTCTCACGATCGGGAATTTTAAAATAATCCCACCCTCAGGCTATCCGCCATCTGCACCGCAATGGCCAGGTCAATCGGATTTGAAATCTCGGTTTCCACAATGGGGCGGCTCAGGAAATTAAAATCATTGAAAATAGGCTCAACGTCGATATAAAAAATCAGCGGCACGGTACTGCGACGTATTACCGAGAAATTGAGCTGGTCACTGCTGTATTCCTTGGTGGTGAGATAGGTGCCGATTTTATATTGTAGTGGAATAAAGGCTGTAGAGTCATCGGGCTTGGAAGGATCCGGCATGCGTCCCTTAATGATAATATGGTTTATACCCTGCTTTTGACCGCGCAACACTCCGGAAGCATCAATATCATCGGCCTGCAGATCGCCCGATGTGAGATTTGCACCCCGCAGCGAATCAACCCCCAGTTTTACCTGGTACTTTAAACTGTAGCCACCGGGCTCGAGAAATACCAATGGTTCTTCTCGATCGTCGAATGACAGTTGAAAAAGAGTACTGTCGTGCAGAATGGTGTCGGCGCCCTGGGCCAGGGTAAAGCCTGAGAATACCAGGTTTATATCCTCAAAATAAAAGGACTGGCCGAGTTGATTGGTGTAAAGGGTGTCACGCTTAAGGCCGTTGTTGCCGTATACGAAGGAGGCATGGGCGACAATATTTTCCTCAACCGGATCCGGGTTTTCAGAGGTAAGGTCCTTTTCACAGGAGCTGATCACAAAAAGCAGGCTTAAAATGCCAAGTAGGGTACGCATGTATAACTGGGATTTGTGGTAAATATATTAATCGTTCTGAATTCGCAGGCTAAGCAAAGTTTCAAAAGAGGCCTGCGGTTATTTAACGTTGCATTAGGAGTCTTCGTTGGCCGGGGTGGCCTTTTTTTCTTCGGCCTGGGCCAGGGTGTTGAATTTTGGAGACTGCTCAATAGCATCCATAATTTGCTCCAGGATCCTATCATTGGGCAATTCGTAATCAATATCAAGAGGTGCCTTAAAGTGGATACTGAGTCGGGTATTGCGCTTTTTCAGAAAGAGGCCCTTTTTGTCAAAGGCGCTGCGAAAACCATCCACCATCACCGGAATTACCACCGGCTTAACTTCCTTGATAATGCGGGCGGTGCCTTTGCGGCCAGGGGCATAGGGCTTGGTGGTGCCCTGCGGGAAGGTGATAACCCAGCCATCGTCAAGGGCTTTAAATATTTTACGGATATCGCCTGGATCTACACCCCGGTCTACCGTTTTACCGGCCGAGCGCCAGGTGCGCTTTATGGAAACCGAACCAACATAGGCAAATATCTTGGGAAGGATGCCGGCTTTCATGGTTTCCTTGGCGGCGATGAAATAAATATTAAGCTTTGGGTTGAGCAGGTAACGCAGCTTGTCAATGCGGTCATAAACTCCCCATTTGGAGCTGCAGAAGACCTGGTATAAGCCGGTTACATCGGCAAAATAGGTTTGGTGATTGCTAACGAAAAGCACGTTGCGGTTGGGAAGGTCTTTTAATACTTTACTGCCGCTTACCTTGGTTTTGTTAACAATGTTGAAGCGATAATAAGCAATGCATCCGATCAGAAAGATCAGGATTCGTTTTATTAACAGGGAGTTGCCGAAAGCATCGGTAAATCGAATACGCATTTGATTGACTGATTCAGGGGCGGTAAATATACAATAACCCAACGGGGGCCCGGGTCATGAGTTCAGTACCATTGCTTTTAATTCGGCCAGCATCATGGCGGTGGCCCCCCAAACAATGTGACCCTCAATTACAAAGGCGGGCACTGCCAGCTTAAAACCACGGGCCTCCACCTCGGTTTTTTGCAGAGCGCTGTCATCCAGAAAATGATTGAAATTGAGGGAAATGATGCGATGCACTTCATCCACCTGTCGTTCAAAGGCCGGCCGGGAGCTTAAAAATCCCAGGTAGGGGTACACCAGAAAGTTACTGGGGGGGATGTAGAGCTCACTAAATGCCCCGGCCACCTCCACTGCTTCGGGTGCGATGCCAACTTCCTCATAAGTTTCACGCAGCGCCGTGTCGAGGAAATCCTTGTCCTGGGGCTCCCGTTTCCCGCCTGGAAAACTAATCTGACCCGAATGCACCCCTTTGTATTCCACTCTTTGAGTGAGGATAATATGGGCTTCCTTTTCCGCTTCATAAAACAGCGCCAATACGGCGGCCTGCTTCACTTTACTGAGGTCAAATGATCCGGGGTCAGGGGGGGTGCGGCCAGCAGGGGCAAGCCTAAACTGGGCCTCTCTGCCAGGCAAAGGGCGGCCAATGGCCGCCCTTAATTTTTCTTGTATCTCTAAATAGCTGTACTGTTTGGCAGCCATTACTTCAGCTGAGTGCTCACATTATTTACCAGGAATATTTTACCCACCTGGGGGCTTTCAATTTCGAGCATGCTGCTTGACACACTTTTGATGAGCTTGCCACTGTTGCGGTCGATAGTAAGGGTGCCGTTTTGCTTAATCTCCATATCGGGGCTGTCTTCACCTTCGAGGCTTACCGTACTGGGATCAACCTTTAGCTTAATGATCACTTCATTTTTGGTGATTTCGCTGACGTTGTACAGGAGATCCATGCTGATTTCCTTGCCACCGGCATCACTCACCTTATTTTCGGTCCAGCTGTCACCGGCTTTGATTTCTCCGGCTGGAAACTCGATGAACATTTGCTCCGACACATTGGCGATGCCAGGCAGGTTTTGGGCACCGGCCGGAAGGGTGGCCTTTTCTACCGTTTTACCCATGGTATTGACCTTAAAGTTGATGGCTTGACCAATGAGCGGGGCAAACTGCGATGAAATCTGGGCCGCCATAGGGTTGGACTGATCGCTGTTGTCACTGTCGTAATCCATGCTCATGCCTTGCATATCCTGCTTGAGGCGGATACGGTCAACCATGTACTCAATGCTGTGCACCCCTTCACCACTTTTATCGGTCACCGTATAATGGTTATCGATGGTGATGTTGGTGCTCATCATTTTGTCCTGCATCTTCTGATCAGTGAAGTAATCCATTTTCACTTCGGTGATCATCTCAATCTTTTCGTTGGTTGGCAGATCGAGCCTCAGGGTGGTGCCCTTAGGGGCATCTGACACCAAGGTACTGGCTGCCAGCAGGCTGCCAAAAAGGGGAAGGGTACTGAATAATTTCATCTTCTATGTATTGAATTTACTGCTAAGATAGTAAGGCTTACTGATTATGCTTGAGAGCCTAAAAAAAATTCAGTGATGCAACATCAAATAAACTTTATTTATTACCTTTGAAGAATCAAAAGTATTTAACAATGACTATCACACAACTACAATATTTAATCGCCGTAGACAATCACCGCCACTTTGCCCGTGCCGCTGAGGCCTGCTTTGTAACGCAGCCCACCCTTAGCATGCAGATCCAGAAGCTGGAAGAGGAATTGGGGGTGTTGTTGTTTGATCGCAGTAAGCACCCGGTGAGGCCTACCGCTATTGGGGAGAAAATCATTGAGCAGGCCCGTACAGTGGTTCATGAAACCGATCGCATAACCCAGATTTTGCAGGAGGGCAAAAATCAAATGGACGGCACCTTTAAGCTGGGAGTGATCCCTACTATCGCCTCATCCCTGATTCCCCGTTTCATCAAGAACTTCAACGATAAGTTTCCCAATATTCAACTGCAGGTACAGGAGCTGCAAACCGATAAAATTCTTGAGTTGCTGCGCATGGATGAGTTGGATGCCGGCATTTTGGCTACCCCCCTGGAGGAAAAGGGCATTATTGAAAAGGTGCTTTATTATGAACCTTTTATGGCCTTTATCCCCGAGTGGCACAAGCTGGGTAATGAATCTTTTGTAACGAACTCAGAACTGGATATTAACGACATCCTCTTGCTCAACGAAGGACATTGCTTCCGCAATTCGGTATTGAATATCTGTGACCAAAGCTCCAGGAAGGCTTCGAAGTCGATTAATATGGAAAGCGGCAATTTTGAGACCCTTATTAAACTAAGTAAACGTGGTATGGGCATCACCCTGATTCCTTATCTTCATGCTCTGGATCTTCCTGAGGCGGACCAAAGGTTTGCCAAACCCATTGCTGAACCCAAACCCACCCGTGAGGTTAGTTTGGTATACACCCGGGCCGAGTTGAAAATCAGGGTGATAGAGGAACTTGAAAAGATAATCCTGAAAAACATTCCTTCAAAGCTCACGAAGGAAAAGAACAATGTGGTCAGTCCGCTGGCCAGTGCCAGCTAGTACCGCCTACAGAAACTTAATAAATGCTGGTTATGAAAGTAGCAGGAAGTATGGAAAAGGTGGCCCTTTTTCCTCTTAGAATCTTTTTGTTGCCCGGCAGTTATGCCCGTCTCTTCATTTTTGAGGAGCGCTATCAACAACTCATCCACGACTGCGAATCAGGCATGGAGGGCTTTGGCATTGCCTACAGTGGTGCCGACAATCGCGGCAACCTGGGCAGCTGGGTGGAGTTGCACAAAATTGAGAACCGGTACCCCACCGGAGAGATGGATATAGTGGTGCACAGCACGGCCATTTACCGGCTCAACAAGTTCAATTTCAGAATGGATAATAAGCTCTACCCGGGCGGGGAGGTGGAGTTTCTGGCTTCCGGCTCACCCATGGTGGCCGGGGAGGCCTTGCAAGTGGCCTTCAGGGCCTACCTGTTACACAGTGGTACCGCTTCCGAGGAGCTACTGAGCCGGGATGACCTCGACGTTTATGAAATTGCCGGGGAACTGGGGCTTTCCAACTTTGAAAAACTGGAGTTGGCAGGTTTGGCGGATCCCGCCAGCCGGTGCCAATACCTGATTAATTACCTTCGCTACCTCGAATTTTTAGAAAGGCAGGAGCAACGTGTATTTAAAGACATCTATCTCAATTAAGGCAGTACTTATTGCAGTATTAATCACAGCAACCGCTTGTGTCCGGAACACCGATGCAGGCGGTTCTGCTGTAAAGGAAGATAAGCAGCCGTCTAAGAGCAAAAAACCAAGTCAGGAAGTTGAAAAAGAGGCTTTTAAACTAAGCTTTAAGAATGCCACCACTTTTTTGAAGGAATATGGCGAGGAGCACAATAGTGATGAGGTGCTGATCCACACCGATATGGGTGATATCGGCATCAGGCTTTACCGGAATACCCCGCTGCACCGCGCCAGCTTTCTGTATCTCTGCGAACAGGATTATTTTGATGGCACCTGGTTTTACCGGGTCAGCGAGGGGCATGTAATTCAGGCCGGTAATACCGATGGTCGCAAAACCCAGCAAAAACGCGATGCCATTGGTGAGTACATGATACCGCCCGAATTGGATAACCGCAACTACCATAAGAAAGGGGCTGTAGCGGCTGCGAGGCCCTACAAGGGAAACCCGGATAAATACTCCGATCCTTATGAGTTTTATATTTCCCTGGGGCGGCAGTACAATCGCGGGCAATTACTGCGCCTGGCCAAAAAGCATGAGATAAGTTTTACTGAGGACCAGCTAAACTTTTACAGCCAAACCCCCGGCTCACCCCACCTCGACGGTGAGCACACCGTGTTTGGCGAGGTGATCAGTGGTATGGAGGTGGTGGAAAAAATCAGTAAAGTGAAGGTGGATGCCGGTGAGTGGCCCATGCGCGATATTCCGATTACAGTGGAGGTGGTAAATTAAGGTGGTAATTACCGCCAGCAGTGCCAGCATCCGGTCCAATGAAAGGCTATAGCGGAAGAGCAGATAGGAGCTCAGGTAAAAAGCATAAGCAGGGCAAATGCTTGCAGACCATATAACCAGGGTGATTTTTTTTCATAGCGCTAAAAAAAACTGCCAATCAACTTGTTAGGGTCATAAATATGTTTACTTTTATCATCAACGAAATGAAAAAGCACAGCTCAAATACCATTTGCAAATCTAAACGCCATAATTACATGGTGTGGATTTGTATTGGTACCGGGGCTCCTGAATAATTTTACTTCTCATCATAGAAATAAACCTGAAAGCCCCGGTTAACGCCGGGGCTTTTTTTATGCCCACTCTTTTATGAAAAACTATGTTAAGGTTTTGGAACGGAGCAAGAAGCACAGCCTGCAAAAGGTGATTCCCCTGCGGGGACCAGGCAGTAGCCTCAGTGAGTGGAAAGCCCTACAAATAATTGAACAATCGGCCGCGGATATGCGGGAAAGGCTGGATGGTGTATTGCCTCTGGGCGTGGAGCAGATGGTAAGCCAGGTAAAGCTGGAACTCAAGGAAAAACCCATTGCCGCTAACCTGCTGGTAAAGGCGCAGGTGTACCAGGACAGCCGTCGCGAAGCCCTGCTCAAGGTTTTTGTATACCAGGTATCTGCCAAAGGGAAGGCCATAAAGCTGGCCCGGGCGGTATACCACATCGATATCCTGACCAGCAAGGTCGCTTAGCCAGCCGCCCAGCGGATAGCTTTTACCACCACCGAAATATGGGTCCAGATAATGAAGTGATTCATGTCAGCCTGGTCAAAGGTCTTAATGTTAGCTCTTTTGGCGAGAGTTGTGAAATAGGGCAGGGTGTGCCTGGAAACCAGGATATCGTGATGGCCCTGCACCAGGGCCAGGCGACCGTGGTAACCACCAATTTTTTCCTCCAGCAAGGGCAGCTCTTCTTTTAGAGACCACATTTCGCTATTACTGCTGATCAGGCGTGGGTTGATAAGCCAACGGGCCGGGGAGTAGCGGGTGAGGTAGTTGTACCAGCGTGGCTTTTGATGAGGAGCGGCAATGGTGCCGGCCAGGCTAATCACTCCCTTCAATAACTGTGGGTTATCTGCCGCCAGTTGCAGTGCCAGCGCGGCACCAAATGAATGCCCGGCTATTACTCCCTTTCGAACAGAAAAGTATTTCCTTAACAGTACCTGAAGGCAGCCGGCCTGCCATCTTAAGCCCTTGCCACCCGGTAGCGAGCTCCTTCCAAAACCAGGCCGGTCGGGGATAATGATAAAAAAAGAATCGGCCAGCCTGCTTTTGCGGATCAGTCTGAGAAAATCGGCCAGGCTGCCCGGTGAGCCATGAACAAGCAGGAGGGGAGTATTGCCCGGATTACCCAGGGTAAGGTAATGTAACTCTCCCTCCGTGAATGGCCAGTAATGTTCATGGAAATCGATCCCCAGCCGGTCAAAAAAACGCTTTAGCTGATGCGGGCTTCTGCTGATGGACAGAAGCCGGGTGGCCCCTAACAGTCCCACCAAAAAGGCCAGCGAGAGCAGGAGAGGGTGTTTGCGAATGTGTCGCCAGACTTTCAATTTAAATTAGGATTGATATTTTAGCCCCCTTTAATTGACGAAAATTGAACATATAATGAAAAAGACAGTGGCAATTTTTGCCCTTTGCACGGCCAGCATGTCGTTGATGGCGCAGGATGAACTTATCAATGCGGTAAAGGACAACGGTAAGGACAACGCAGAAGCCGGCTTTCAGTTTGAAACCCTGATCGATCTCGAAACCACCCCGGTAAAGAACCAGGGGCGCAGTGGTACCTGCTGGAGCTATGCTACCACCTCCTTTATTGAAACTGAGATGATCCGCAATGGTCGCGAACCGGTAGATTTATCAGAAATGTTTACCGTGCGCCAGGTATATCTCGATAAGGCTGAAAAATACGTGCGCCTGCACGGACACCTGAACTTTGCCCAGGGTGGGGCATTGCCTGATGTGTTGTATGTAATCCGCAAGTACGGAGCCGTGCCGCAGGAAGTATATGAAGGCCTCGATTATGGAACCGATATCAACAATCACAGTGAACTGGAACGCATTCTCAAAGCGCAGCTTGACCAGGTGATTGAAAACCCAAACAAGCAGCTGAGTACCAGCTGGCGCAAGGCTTTTGTCGCCACCCTCGATGCTTACCTGGGTGAATATCCTGAGAGCTTTGAATGGAAGGGGAAAACCTATACGCCAAGAAGCTTTGCTGACGAGGTGGTGGGCATCGATCCCGATGATTATGTACAGGTGACTTCATTCACTCATCAGCCTATGCATGAGGAGGTTTACATTCAGGTGCCTGACAACTGGGCCTGGGCCACGGCCTACAATGTGAGTCTCGCTGAAATGGAAGATATTGTGGATCACAGTCTGGAAAAAGGATACAGTGTAAGTTGGGCTACCGATGTAAGCGAGAAGGGATTTTCCCTAAAAAATGGGATGGCCATTGTACCTGAAAAAGAGTATGACGATATGACTAAGGAGGAGCGCGAGGCGATGTTTGACGGACCGGCTGCTGAATTGGCGGTCGACCAGGAAGTTCGCCAGAGGGCTTACGACAATTATCAGACTACTGACGATCATGGCATGCAGATCACGGGCATGGTAAAAGATCAGAATAACTCCGAATATTACATTGTGAAAAACAGCTGGGGCGATCGTGAAAATGCCAACCGGGTTGGCTATATCTATACCTCAAAACCCTTTTTCCGATACAAGACTATCGGCGTGTTAGTACACAAGGATGCCCTGCCTAAGGATATCAGTAAAAAACTGGATATCTGATTCAGCGCATAACGCACTTGATTTAAACCCTGCCCGCTCTGCCGGCAGGGTTTTTTTATTGATAAGACTGGATAAAATCGAGGCAGTGCTCGACCAATTCCTGGCTCGGCGCTGGCAAGTTCTCTTCTTCCCAGGGATGTGAGCGGCCATAGGTATGCCCGGTATTGGCTATTATCTTGATGTTAGCCTGAGGCTGCCAGCTCTTGAGATCATAGGCATCTTTTATAAAAACGGCCTCATCTTCCTCGCCGTGGCAGATGAGCCAGGGAATGGATAATTCACGGGCAGCCATCTCTACGGAATAGGCCTGCTTGTTTTGACGATAATCTTCGTAGAGCTGGTAATACAAAGGTAACTGCTGGCCGGTGCGTTTATTTTCAAGGTATACTACCCCCTCGTCGCGCCATTGCTGCATCTTTTCCTTATCCCAATTCCGCCAGGGTGTGGTGGCATAGGCTGGTGCTGACCAGGTGATTAATTGATTAATTCGGCCATTGCTGCGGGTATTGAGCAGGGCATCGGTTCCTCCGCGCGAATGCCCGATTAAGCTGATGCCAGCCACTCTGAAAGGGAAAATATTAGGCTTTAGAGTATAGGCGCTGATCAGGTTCAGTTCCTGTTGGCGGATACTGTAGTTGTCCTGCCCGTAAGCTTCAGGATCGGCAAACTGACAGGGTTGTGCCGGTGTGGTACCATTGTGAGAGAAATTGAACTTAAGGAAAGCATAACCTGCCCGGGCAAACTGACGGGCGATGATTTCCATCCCTCCCCAGTCCTTAAACCCGTTAATACCATGGGCGTAAATTACCAGCTGGCATTCTGTCTGGTCAAGGGGATAATGGATGTCGGCCAATATGCTTTTGCCCTGATGGCCGGGAATAATAAATTCTTCGCGGTGGATATTCATTCTTCAAATACGAGCTGGTCGGTTTTGGCCCCAAGTTCCTCCAGCGCTTTTTGTAGGTCTTCTATCATTTTTTCTGGGCCACAGATGTAAAAATGCTGGTCAAAATTACTAATGTGTTTTTGGAGAAACGACTTATCAATCCGTTGTTTTTCACCAGTTGGATTTTCACGGGTAAGTACCGGTATAAAGTTATCACCCAACAACCGCTTCCAGTAATCTTCAAGAATGATATCTTCTTTGGTCTTATTGCTGAATATTAAGCTGTTGCCCTTGATTTTTCCCTGCTTTTCCAATTGACGAAAAATGGCAATAAAAGGGGTGATGCCGGCCCCGCCAGCGATAAAAACCCCGGGACCTTTGTACTTAATGGCGCCCCAGATATCGTGTAGCAGCAACTCATCGCCGGCTTCCAGAGTGGCCAGCTGAGCGGTCACTCCCTGGTGACTGATATAGCTCTTTATGGTAAACTCGAGCTCCTCTTCCTCATTGAGGGAGGTAAAGGTAAAGGGCCGTTTTTCCTCACGGCAGCCATCCTTATTTATGGCAACCTCAGTAGCTTGCCCGGGGGTAAAGTGGTAATCATGGGGTTTTTCCACCCGGTAACGGTTTACGTCGTGGGTGACTGCTTCAATTGATAATATGGGTACCAGATGTTCTTCCATCTTTTTTATTTACAATAATGCCCGCTGCTCAAACATTGTTTAGCTCAGTAAAGAAGGCCCGTTAAAATGCTAAATTGACAGCAGTCTCAAGGGGAAGTACGCCGGTATAGAACAGGCTCTGTTGGGTGAAATTAATTGGGGCTAACGCTTTTTTTTGCGTGATTGCCATTGCGGTAGGCACGGGGGTTATTTTTGGGGAAGAGCAACTTAAAGCTGCTACCTTCTCGCTCTACACTCTCCACCACCAGGCGCCCGCCATGACCTTTCATAAAGTCCTTGGTAATAAGCATACCCAGGCCGGTTCCCTTTTCGTTGAGGGTACCCATGGTGCTGAAACCGGTATCGCTGGTATTCATTTTTTCCACCTGTTCTGGCTTCATGCCCACGCCCTGGTCCTTTACCATGATAATGGAATACTCCTCACTATCACGGGCAATAATGGAAATGGTGTCACCGGGGTTTGAGAACTTGATAGCATTGCTAAGCAGGTTTTTAAGACAGATGTCGAGCTGGCTGATATCGGCCTGAATTTTCATAAAATCAGGGACCTGGATGCGCAGTTTCAGATTTTTTTCCTTTAAACTAGGTGCTACATGACTTTCTACCTGCCATACCTGGGGCAATAGATGTACATCCACTATACGGGTTTCGATGCCTCTTAACTGTCTTTTACTCCAGAGCAACAGGTTTTCGAGGGCGCCACTGGAGTTGTCAACTGACTGCTTCAGCTGCTTTACCATCATTTTACGATCCTGGTCCTGCAACTGGTCTGCTTCCAACAGCTCCAGTACCGACCGTATCTGGTTAATGGGTTGGCGAAGGTCATGAGTGAGCACGGAGAATACCTTGGTCTTGGCTTTGTCCAGTTTTTCAAGCTCCTCATTTTTGAGCTTTAACTCTTCATGCAGGCGGTCAATTTCCTGATGGCGGCTTAGTTGTTCTTCGTTGCGTTGCTTCAGCAGCTCATTGTACTTTTTGCGGCGCTTTATCGACCGGCTCAGGGCCATTATGGCCAACACGGCCATAATTATCAGTACGGCTGCCAGCAGCAGCAGTAAGCGGCTACGATTTAACCTCAGTACCTGGTCCTCATTTTGCTCGGCCAGTCTTTCATTTTGACTGGCCTGTTGGTTTAACTCGCGCTGGAGCAGCATTTTTTCCAGGTCAAAGCTACGAATAGAATCAGCCAGGCTGCGATAAATCAACAGGCTCCGCAGGGCCGCGTTAGAATCGCCTAGGGCCAGGTTTACCTGGGCCAGTTGCTGGTAAATTTTAACCTTCAGCACTTCCAGGCGGTAATGCCGCAAGTATAGCCTTTCGGCCTCCATGGCCAGGCTACGGCTGCGGTAGGGTTGATTGAGTTGCAGCCACACTTTGGATTTCTCGAGGAAGAGCTCAATCAGCAGGGGAGATACGGTATCCTGGCTTTCTATTTGGATGCCTTTGTTTAACGCGCGCAGAGCATCCTGCCAGCGTTGATTTTGCTGGTCCAAACGGCCTTGCAATAGATAAGTACGGGTTTCCTCGTGCGTATTGCCGTGGGCATGATTGGTAAGCAGGGCATTAGTAAGCAGGTCCTGGCTACGGCGATTGTCATTTTTAAAGAGGTATATTTCAGCCAGCAGGTTATATGACATACCTTCCAGCTGTTTCAGGTTTGTGGTCTTACTGTGTTGTAAGGCCTTGCGGGCATGTTTTAAGGCGGCATCCGGGCGCTCCAGTTCCAACTCTACCGCGGCCAGATAGTAGTGGGAAAGCACCACTGCTTCGGATATGGAGTCAGGACTGAGTTGGAGGGCACGTTCAAAAAATCCCAATGCGCGATATGTATTTCCCTTCAAGTATGCTACTTTGCCGCTTTGCTGAAAAGCGCTTACCGTACCCGGTAGATAGTTTTTGCTTTGAAAGGTGGTAAGGGCCTGATGAAAGGCGCGCTCCGCAGCGCGATAACGGTAAAGTGACATGTGCACTGCACCTTCAGCCAGAAATGCATAGGCCAGTTGCAGGCTGTCACTATGGCGGCGGGCCTGCTGTTGCATTTGCAGGGCCTGGCGATGCGCCTGCTGGGGATTAATCAAGGCCAGGTTCTTGATAAAATCCTGCAGGGAATCAGCCTCGCCCATTGATTGCGCCTTGGCCGTACTACTCCCAATTGACAATAAAAAGAGTAGAGTAAAGGTTTTAAATTTTAACAAAAGTTTCATGTAGAGTATGGTCAAAAGTACCAAAGCATTTCATTGCCGCTTATTGTGTTAGATAAATGGAATTGAATTGTCGATGAACGAAAATCACCTCAGATCACCCATTGAAGTCCGTTGCCCGCGCTGTAGCTGGCGTCCACCGGAGGATGCAGAATGGGCTTGTATCAGTTGCCATTATGAATGGAATATGTTTACTACCGCCGGACGCTGCCCCCGTTGTAGCCATCAGCACGACCAGACTTATTGCATAGAATGGCTGGGCGGCTGTGGCGAAACCTCGGCCCACCTCGATTGGTACCCTCAAATTGATGATACCCTCGGAGAGCTGAATATCAAAAAGCTATTCGACTAGGCTGAAACGGATTCCCTTATCGCTGGCCTCCCACTTTATTACCCCCCATTTTAAGAAGAGGGCCAATATTTTTTCCGCCCGATAAATCGGTATTCGTGCCAGCCGTGAAAACTTACTAACCGAAACATCTTCGTTAGCGCTCAGGTATTCAAATAACAGGCGTTCTTCGGGACCATAAGCGATCAGGTTTTTACGCTGATTTGGCTTCTTATCTCTAAGATAGCGCAGAAGTACCTTATTTGCAGTATAATTTTCATCCTTTTGCCGCACATAGGCAATCCACTGAGCACCCTCCTTGGCAAAATGAGGTTTGTCAGGCGATGGGGGCACATCAATTTCCAATACCAATTTGTCTTCACTCTCGTATACGGTAGAACTGAAGCTTACCGCCGGTTTACAGTACAACTCCGCCGCCCCTTCAATCATATAGTACTCCTCTTCCGGGTCAATACCGGTTATGCGTCCGTTGTCCTTTACCCCAATGAGCAGTTTGCCACCATCGGTATTGGCAAAAGCTGAAAGGGTTTTAGCGATTTTGGCACTGCTGTCGATTCTGAATTTAAAATCAAGGCGTTGATGCTCACCCTGATCGATCAGGCGATGCAGGTCAGCTTCCGAGCCACCGGCAGAGTCAAGGGCACGGTTGTGATCAGAGGAGTCGTGGGCAAGGTCCATGAGAGAAATATTAGTGTTATGGCAAAGCCGTAACCGCGGTATAAAAAAGCTCTGCAGAAAGCGCACTTGTTAAACGGATAGTAAATTAAGGGTATTTCAGCTTAAGTGTTTGGCAGGCTGCCATGCTATCTGCTATTTTCGCAAAATAATGATTACGACATGAAAAAGTTATTGCCATTATTGTTTTTAGGACTTTTTGCGCAAAGCGCCTGGGGCTGGGGCCAAATCGGGCACCGCGTTATTGGCCAGGTGGCAGAGAATCACCTCAGTAAAAAGGCGCGTAAGGCGATCGAGAATCTGCTGGGCCATGAGAGTTTGGCCGAAGCTTCTACCTATATGGACGAGATCCGCTCTGACGATAACTTTGACCATACCCATCCCTGGCACTATACTACCATTCCGGCCGGTGAAACCTATGAAAGCTGTGAAAAGAGTGATAAGGGAGAGTTGATTGAAGCCATCGGTCGCATGCGTACTATCCTTGAAAGTGAGACCGCAAGCCGCACTGAAAAGGTTGAGGCGCTGCGCTTTTTGGTGCATCTGGTGGGTGATTTGCATCAGCCTCTACACGTGGGCAATGGTGAAGATCGCGGTGGAAATGACATTAAACTCGAGTTTTTTTATGAGCCATCTAACCTACACCGTATATGGGACAGCGGCATGATCGATAGCAAGCAATACAGCTATACCGAGCTGGCGGCGGTGGTGGACCATGCTACCGTGGCCGAGTTAAACCGCTGGCGGCAGGGCACCCCCATTGATTGGGCCAATGAGGCCATGCAGTACCGGCCACAGGTGTACGACATCGGTGAGAAGGACTACCTCAGCTATGAGTATGTTTATAAAAACTGGGATCTGGTTAAGCGCCAGTTGGCTAAGGGTGGCGTGCGCCTGGCCGCAATGCTCAACGATATCTTTGCTTAGTCTGGCGCAGTGGTAGCAGGAGGTGTTCTAGTCCTTCCGTTTTAATCACGAACAGAGTTTCGAGCAGCATACCGAGTTTTCCAGCTGGAAACCCTTCCCGGGCGAACCATTCGAGGTAGTGGGTAGGGAGGTCGCAGAGAATGCGGCCTTTGTACTTACCAAAGGGCATAGTCATGCGCACCAGCTCCAACAGGAGTTTCGGGTCAGCTTCTTGACTCATCTGATTTTTGTTCGCGAATATCAGCGAATTTGCCGTAATAAATCAGCCCGGTGGCTATCAGGCTGCAACCCAGCATTATGGCTATCATAGGGAATTCGGTGCCATTGTGCAGGGCCCCGGCCAGGGCAGTACTGAGAGCACCTCCGAGCATACGTACACTACCGATCAATGCCGATGCCACCCCGGCGTTTTCCGAAAAGGGTTCCATTGCCAGCGCATTGGAATTGGGGTTGAGAAAGCCCAGGAAAAAGAGAAAGCAAAACAGGCCCACCAGAAAACTTACGGCCGAAAGAAGACCCAGCAGGGTGCCAATCACTAAGATCAGGGTAGTGAGGAGCATCAGTACCGCTGACCACTCGGTCACCACCCGGCTGTTGCGCTTTTGCAAAACCACCCTGTTTATCTGGCTTCCCAAGATAAACCCACCGGCATTGGCACCGAATATCCAGCCGTAGGTGGTTTCATCAAAATTCATCAGTTCCATAAGCACAAAAGGGGAGCCCCCGATATAAGCGAAAAGGCCAGCCATGGCCATACTGCCGGCAATGCTGTAAACAAAAAAGCGCCGATCGGTAAGCACCTGCCAGTAATTCCAGGCTATCCGGGTCGGCCGCAGGCTGACGGCGGGATCGGGGCCACGGCTTTCTGCCAGAACACGGGTGATCAGCAAAATGATAGCCAGGGCAAGAAGGGCCAGCAAAGCAAAAATGGAGCGCCAGCCAAAGTTACTGCTGAGGTAGCCACCCAGAGTGGGAGCGATGATGGGAGCAACCCCCATCACCAGTATAAGACTGGAAAATACCCGCGCAATTTCTTTCACTTCAAAACGGTCGCGGATAATGGCCCTGCTGGCCACCATGCCCACACAGCCTCCCAGTGCCTGCAGCAGTCGCAAAGCAATCAGGTAGTAAATTCCGGGCGCCAGCATACAACCCAGGGCTGCCACCAGGTAAAGTGAAATCCCGATAATCAGCGGCTTTTTCCGACCATAGCGATCGAGCAGGGGACCATAAATAAGCTGGCCTGCAGAAATGCCAATAAAATAGCTGGTAAGGGTGAGGCTGACCTTGGCAATATCGGTGTTCAGATCGCGGGCAATGTCCGGAAAACCGGGTAGGTAAGTATCAATGGAAAACGGTCCCAAAGTAGCCACCGCTCCTAAAATAAGGATGAGTGACCGCTCTTGTTTTTTGGTCATTAAATAGTATTTGGGAGCACTTAATTCAGGGCGCAAAAATAAGGTCTGCCTGGTGGAATTGTTTTAGCTGCTGATATCTAATACCAAGCCCGCCATCGGCAAAAGTGATAATCAGATTTGGTATTCACCCCGCGCTAACACTTTGTACTTGCCCACCAGGTGGACCAGGCTGCCCTCGAGGCTACACTGAAAGGCACCACCGCGCCTGCTTAGCTGCCGTGCACTGAGCAAATGCTTGCGCAGGCGTGCAGACCAAAAGGGGGTAAGGGCGGCATGTGACGAACCGGTAGCGGCGTCTTCAAGTTGAGCCACATGCGGTACCAGGGTTCTGCTTACAAAATCGCATTGCTCCCCCGCTGCGGTTATGGCGTATCCAAAATGATCAAGGCTGCGAAGCCTGGCAAAATCGGGGTGACAGCTCCGCACTGCTTCTTCATCCCTGAGCAGGACAATCTCCTTATTATTGGTTTTATAAAATCCATGTACATCTTTTCCGAGTCCCGCCTCCAGGGCATCGGGAATGGGCAACTCACGGATAATGGGAATGGCTTCAAGCCAAATGCCGGCCCGCTGCGAGTCCAGGCACTGGAGTTTAAGCTTATGCCCGGCTGCCAGCAGGCTTACCGGCTCAGCCGCTCGCTGTTGCAGGTAGGCAGCAGCAGCCATTGAACCATGGCCACAAAGATCGATTTCGGCATCAGGGGCAAACCAGCGCACATGCATGTTGCCATCTTGCTGCCACAAAAAGGTGGTGGCGGGTTGGTTGAGGTCGGCGGCAATCTCCCTTAATTGCCGGTCTGGAAGACTATGAGCTAATTCAATTACGACGGAGGTGTTACCCCGGTAATTGAGTTGATCATCATTAAAAACGGCTATGAGCTGAAAACTGGCATTCATCCTTGGTTTTTTTGGCTGAGAGGGCTGTGCCGGTAAGCAGGAGTTGAAAACCTCAATACCTGTCTTCCCGGCCCAGGAAATATTTTTTCTAAAAATAAAAGTAATTCTGGCCCGAAGCGCAAGTGATTGCTATCTCTAAACCTTGAGGGGTTTAAATGGTTGATTTCAAACCAATCACAAACTAGTGTAGCAATGAAAACAATTTTCTCCACCATCCTGATTTTGGGATTTACGATAGCATCCGCTCAAAATTTCAACAAATTTGATAAGGATAAAGACGGCAAGTTATCTCATGAAGAAGCAGGGGATATGCTTCGTAAATCGGGACTCCTGCAGCGCTGGGACAGTCAGAAGGATGGTTTCCTTAGTTTACAGGAGTGGAGTGATGGGGTGGAAAGCACCTTTGCTGCTCATGAGGGTCTGGCGACTTACGGTAATTTTATGAAATGGGATGCCAATGCTGATCACTATGTAAACACTGAGGAGTTGGCGGCTGGTCTGTTCAACTGGATGGACGAAAACAATAACGAATTTATTGAGGCGGGCGAATGGAAGCGCTGGCAGTGGTAAATTCCCGCTTTGGCTTTGATCCGCAATATTAGTAATGCCCAATTTCAGGCCCTACTCAAGCCTGATCGTTACCAGGTGTTTTTAATGGCTTCGGCCATCCCCATTCCATTCAACCTTGCTGTTCATTGCTGGCTCCTTATTCAACAAGGTGGCATAGTGAATAGGTGGGAGTTTGGGAAGTTCCGCAGCAGCCCGCATCCCGGGGGTATTGGGGTACTGCACAATTTCTTTAAGCCGCTTGGTGGAATGAATCGCTATTTAGGCCTAGCTCAACCCAGGCACGGCAGTCATTGTTATGGCGTAGAAGAAGGCAGCGCCCATTCCCATGTGGCGGCAATGATTGCCTTTATCGAGTCAGAGAGCGGCAATTACCCCTTTAGAAGAAGCTATCGCTACCTGGGCCCCAACTCCAATACCTATGTTCAGTGGATATTAAATCACTTTGAAGAAAGTACCCTAAGGCTGCCCTGGCGGGCCATTGGTAAAAATTATCCGGCACCCTTGCTCAGGAAACCCGGGCAATAATTACTAAAATGAACCTTGCCACCAGGGCCAGTATTACCAGGGTAAGCAGCAGCGCTACCGTCATGGCTAAAAATCTTTTCTTTAGACTTTGCTGATGTTGAGCCTTGAATTCCGCTCTGATTGCGAGGATTTCCTGCTCACTCAATGGGCGATGTGCAATTTGGCGCTGCTTGTATTTTAAGGTATTGCGGTATTCACGCAGCCTTTTTCGCCGGGCCTTCCAGCGTCGGCGCAGGGCGGCAAATTCACGGTTTGTATGCTCTGAACCCAAGGCTATCTATATTCACTTATTTAAGCTGAGCCTGGGGTAGATCCTGGTAGGTGCGTGCTACCAGTTTCCAACCACTGCTAAAGTGAAATAAGGTAAGGTATTCGGTGCGGAGATGCTTATTGCCCCTCATAAAGCCGAGTTTTACCTGGGCCATATCCTGGATAACATCGATACGTTGATAGTGCAGGCTCACTTTCTGGTCTGCCGGAGGAGGGATGCTGCCGTTCGCCATCGCTTGCCTTACCTGCGTCAACCAATCCTGATAATCGCTGGTTATGACACTGTCACCCTCCACAAGAACCATTGACCGAAATTCCTCACTGAATCCCAATTCAATATTGCGGGGGATACCCACATTGTAGCTGCCATTTATATAGGCTTCCAGAATCACTTCCTCAATGGCCTCCTTTTCGTACTGTGCCAGCAGGCCCAGGGGTGAAAGCAGGAGGAGAAGACATAACTTCGGCAGGTTCATGCCTTAGGATTTAGTATTTTGATTGCCTGAGGAACCCTGGCTTCGTTTATGGCTATGTCGCTTGCCCGGTTTGCGTTTAGAGGGTTTGTCACCATCGTGGGCATGGCGGTGTCCGGATCCTGCTTTGGGGCCTTTGTGAAATTTACGGTGCTTACTTTTGGAGCCACCCCTGGGTTTTTTGCCTTTGCGTTCAGGCTCTTTCCATTGGGGGCCTTCACCAAATTCTGCGGGTGGGGGCAGTTTTTCAAATTGCCGTTCTATAAAGCGTTCAATACGGCTGAATTTGAACATATCGTCCTCATTTACCAGGGTGATGGCCAGGCCCTTGCTGGCGGCTCGGGCGGTGCGGCCCACCCGGTGCACATAATCCTCAGCGTCGCCAGGTACATCGTAGTTGATCACCAGGTCGATATCCTTGATATCAATACCACGGCTCAGCACATCGGTGGCTACCACAATGCGGGTTTGCCTCGATTTGAATTTCAGCAGTACCTCCTCCCGGGCGCTCTGATCGTAATCGGAGGAAATGCCCTCCACATTGTGTTGACGCGATTTGAGACTGCGGGTAAGCTGCTCCACTTTGCGCTTGGTAGAGCAGAAAATGATAATGCTCTTAAAATCTTTATGCTCAGCGAGGATATGGCGTACCAAGCGTCCTTTTTGCTCCTCATGCGCCAGGTAGATCTGCTGGGTTACCCCCTCCGCCGGTTTACTTACCGCCAGGTTAATTTCCTGGGGCTCCTGCAAAATTTCACGCGCCAGCTTCCTTATTTTGGGCGCCATGGTGGCACTAAAGAGCAGGCTTTGACGCTCCCTGGGAACGTGCTTAATAATTTTAATGATGTCGTCGTAAAAACCGATGTCGAGCATGCGGTCGGCTTCATCCAGAATCAGGTATTTCACCTGAGAAAAATCAACGTAGCCATTGTTGAGGTGAGCGATAAGCCGGCCCGGGGTAGCAATGATTATGGATGACCCATTGGTGAGGGCTTTGCGCTCATTTTCCCATGAAACACCGTCACCGCCACCGTATACGGCAAAACTACTGGTGTGGGTAAAGTAGGCAAGGCCCTGGATCTGCTGATCAATCTGCATTGCCAGTTCGCGGGTAGGAACCAGAATAAGGGCGGCTGTGCCCTTTTGTGGGTGTTGGGTAAGCTTGTGCAGCACCGGTAACACAAAGGCTGCCGTTTTTCCGGTACCGGTTTGGGCACAGCCTATAATATCGTGGTTTTCGAGTATTAGGGGGATAGCTTTGTCTTGTATCTCCGTAGCCTCCTCAAAATTCATGTAGCCAATGGCTTCCAGCAGGGTTTCGTCGAGGCCGAATTCTTCAAATCTCATAAATTGTTGTAGCGTTGTTCGGTCTAAAAATTTTTGAAAGATAGTCCTATCCTTCCTATAATTGGGTCTAATTTATAAAGCCTTTGAAATTTTTCATCATCAGCATGATCCGGAAGGAAGGGAAAGGCTTTGATAGTGTTACAAGCATAAACCCAAAAAGTTGAGCTCTAAAAATGCCGGGCAGGGCATACCGCTGATTTTTTGCGCATCAATATATTAAAGGATCAATAAGGATGAAAACAGACCCCGAAGCAATGAATGGCTGGATTGCCCTGGCGGGATTGGCTTTAGGGAGCGTTTATTACTGGCACTACCGTCGTTACAGCGCCCGGGCAAGCTTTAAGACCGCCCCACTCAAGCCATTTTACCGTCAGGTGCTGCAGGCCTATTGTGGCTATTACCAGGCTTTGGGTAGCGAGAATAAAAAGCGTTTTGAAGTACGTGTACAAAATTTTATCGATGCCAATGAGTTTATTCCCCGCGGTTACAGCCACCTCAATGATGAAATGAAAGCGTTGATAGCCGGGGCAGCTATTCAGCTCACCTTCGGCTTTGAGCACCTCAACTTTGCTCATTTCAACAAGATTCTGCTCTATCCCGATGATTATTATTCACGCATTACCCTCAAGTACCATCAGGGTGAGGTAAACCCCAGGGGTTTCATTGTACTCTCATGGTCTAATTTCAAAGAAGGTTTTCACCATCCTGCCGATGGCCGCAATCTGGCCTTGCATGAACTGGCCCATGCCCTGCGCCTTGAAAATGCCATTCGCAACGCCGAATTCGACTTTATTGACAAAAAGGCCCTCAAGGATTTTGATAAACTTGCCCGTAAAGAAATTGAGCAAATAAGGGCAGGTGGTAAAAGCTTTTTCAGGCCCTATGCTGCCAGCAACCAACACGAGTTTTTCGCAGTAGCGGTGGAGAATTTTTTTGAGCGGCCAGCTGGTTTTATGCAGTATAATCCCGCCTTGTATCAATGTTTGGCAAGGGTCTTAAAACAGGATCCACTGCGGCTTTTCAGTAAAAATGTAAATTAGGATCATGAATTTACCGGAACTGGCGCGCAAGGCTGCAAACTCGAAAACCTATCGTTTTTTATTCAATCAGCTGCTTAAGGCCAAAATTCCTTTTAACCGGCCACACCATTTGCAGGTCAGTGAAATAACGCAGGAATACCTTTGTGTGGAACTTCCTTACCGCCGCCGCAATTTCAATCACATTAAAGGCATACACGCCTGTGCCCTGGCTACCCTCTGTGAGTTTACCTCGGGCCTGCTGCTTAGTACCCGGCTTGATCCCAGCCGCTACCGCATCATCCTTAAAAAAATGGAAATGGATTATCACTGGCAGGCCAAGTCAAAGGTTAGCGGTGAGTTTGAGATAAACGAAGAGTGGTTGCAAGCCAATATTCTACTGCCGCTGCAGGAATATGAAAAGGTAGAGGTGAACTGCCGTGTGAAGGTGCACGATAAGGAGCGACGCCATATTGCCACCGGGGTTATACTTTGGCAAATAAAAGCCTGGTCTGCCGCGAGGGTGAAAATTTAGTTTCTGTATCTTTCAGGGATGGTATCGAACCGGAGGGACTTTCCAAGCATTTTTGCGGGGGTTTTGGCATTTTATGTAGTGATGACCTTTAACCTCGATAAACTGAATGATGGCAACCTTGTTGCCTGGATAAAAATTATTGTGGGCACCCTGGCGGTGCTTTACCTCCTGTTGAATGGCTACCAAAAAATTAAGAAGGAACCGCATCCCTGAAGTACCGACAGGTATGAAAGAGGGGACTCTAACCACCGTAATATTTTTTCGATTTAACACTGCCGCCGGGCGCTGGTGGGCCTTTAAGCAGATGCGCCAAATGCCACCCCGGCTCAATAAGATGCCGGGTCTTTACTTTCACAAAATGCTGGGTAGCGGTGGTGGTAGTGGCTTTAGCAGCTGGCCAGATTGGGGCAGTTATGCCTTGCTTGGCGTTTGGCGGGCAGAATCTGACTACCAAAGCTTCCTAAACTCGCCCTTATACCGTGAGTTCAGTGTTCACAGCTGCGAGCACTTTCGGGTACAATTGCGCGCATTCAGGGGCAGGGGTAGCTGGAATGGTCGCAATCCATTTACAGGGCAAAAAGGGGAGGGGGACAGTGAGTTTATGGCCGTAATAACCAGGGCTTCCATCCGCAGGCGAAAGCTCTGGCAATTCTGGCGCTTTGTACCCGGGGTAAGCGCTCATCTCTTTCAGCGGCCCGGGCTGATTTTTGCCAAGGGCATCGGAGAATGGCCCCTGGTGGAGCAGGCAACTTTCAGTTTGTGGCGCTCGGCCGAAGCCATGGAAGGCTTTGCCTATCACAACCCTGCCCACAGCAGGGTGATAAAAAAAACCCGTGAACTGCAATGGTATCGCGAGGAGATGTTTATGCGTTTTGAAGTGTTGGATATTCAAGGGAGCTGGCAAGGCAGAGACTTGGTTTACAGTATCTAGCATTAATTCTAAAACTTAATAGCCCCTTTGGTTGTAATAATATCATAACCAAAAACTCAAAAAAATGGATAAACTGGAATTTAAAGGTAGCTGGAATGAAGCCAAAGGAAAGCTTAAGCAAAAATATGGCGATCTGACCGATGACGATCTCACCTATGTGGAAGGCAAAGAAGAAGAACTGTTGGGAAGATTACAGAAAAAGACGGGAAAAACCCGTGATGAACTTCGCGGTGAAATCAGAGACCTATAAAGAATCTTTTATTGAAGAATATTCTGAAAATTCTAAGCATTCTATGCGGGCTGCCTTTAGTGGTGGCCTGCTCTGGTTCTAGTCCTTTGCCGGTGGTGGACACTGTAGATCTCAAGCGCTACCAGGGCTTGTGGTATGATATTGCCCATTTACCCCAGTCAGACCAGAAAAACTGTAAGTGTATAACCGCCAAATACAACCTCCTGGAGGAGTACCTCGAATTTGTAAATACCTGTGTAGACAGTGAGAGCGGTAGCTTGTCGCAGCAACCTGGTAATGCCTATCCCATTGATCGGGAGCGCAATGCCCGCCTTACCCTTAATTACGAAAATGATGGTTCGGGCTACGAATACTTCATTCTGGCGCTGGAAGAGGATTACCGCTATGCGATGGTAGGCACCCCTGACCGGCGCTCGCTTTGGATTTTGAGCCGTACCCCTGAGCCGGTAGCCCTGATTATGAAAAACTACCTCAATCGCGCTGAGGAACTGGGCTTTAATACCGCCGAATTGGTATATACCGATCAATCTTGTTACGCAGAGTCGATAGAATAATCGATGAAACTTTTAAAATACCTGTGGAGAGTTACCCGTAAAGCCGGCGTGCGGTTTGATACAGATAATTGTTACCGCTTCTCTGCAGCCCTTTCCTTTTATACCCTCTTTTCTATTGCGCCCATTATCCTTATTTCGATTTATGTGGCCGGGCTTTTTGCCCGTGACGTCGATTTTCAGGAATTGATGACCTCACAGTTTTCTCGCCTGGTGGGGCACTCCGGGGCTGAGGGTATTGGCGTTCTACTCGATTCATTGCAATACCAGGATCGCAGCAAATTCCAGCTGATTATCGGGATCTTTGTGCTGCTGTTTTCTGCCACCAATATTTTTATTCAGTTACAGGGCTCTTTCAATGAGATTTTCAAGGTAAAGCCAAAGGAAAATGCCGGTATCAAAAAGATTTTTCGCGACCGGCTTACCTCCCTCGGGCTGATTCTTAGCCTGGGATTTATCATGTTGATTTCGCTGGTACTGGATTCGATGGTGATGGGTTTTCGCAACTGGCTGGAAGCGGCCCATAGTGACATAGCGGTCGATTTAATTACCGTTGGTGAGACCCTGATTCTGGCATCGCTCACTTTCAGTGTGATTTTTGCCCTCTATCGTTTTCTGCCTGATGTGAAAATACCTCGGCGCTATTTGCTGTGGTCAGCGCTGGTAGCCACCACGCTGATGCTATTGGGCAAATTCGGCATCAACTGGTATATAAGCAGTAGCCACTTTAATGATCTTGGCGGCGCCTCCGCTTCCATAATAATCCTGATGCTTTGGGTGTACTATTCCTCCTACATTTTGTTTTTCGGGGCCGAGCTTATTGGGGCCATGGCGGCAATTGCCGGCTATGAATTTAGAACAAGTCACTATGCTGCCCGTGTTAAGACTGTTCGAATTGAAAGCGATGAGTGATTCTGACATTCCATCTCACCTGGTTCGCAGTGAACCGGAGGCCTTTCCCTACCGGCGTCAAAAATGGGGGCGGGGGTATCGCTTCCTGGTTAACGGAGGCAGTATTTTAGAAGATAGTGATAAGATCAGCCATCTTAAAGCGATCCCTGTACCGGCTACCTGGAGTGAAGTAAGGATATGCGATAATCCCAATGGCCACATCCTTGCGGTAGGTTATGATGGTTCCGACAAACTGCAATATCTCTATCACCCTGATTTTCTGGCCCATCGCAACCGCCTTAAGTTTGAGGACCTGCCGGGTTTTGGTATGGCCCTGCCCCGCATACGGAGGCGATTGCGTAAAGACCTGCAGGTTGAGGATTGGAATGAGCGCCGCCTGCTGGCGCTGATCGTAAAAATTCTCGATAAGCATCATTTGCGGATTGGCAGCCGGGTATATGCCCGCAAAAACCAGAGTTTCGGACTTACTACCTTGCGCAAAAAGCACCTGCGGGAGGTTGACAGCCATATTAAATTTGAGTTTACCGGTAAAAGTGATCAACTGCGCGAGATACAACTGTCAGACCCTCATTTGGTGGCGCTGGTTGAAGAGCTCTCGGAATTCAGTGGCTGGGAGCTTTTCAGCTTTGTGGTAGAGGGCAAGCGCATTAGTGCCGATGCTCAAAAGGTGAACCGTTATATACGTGAGATAACAGGCGGCGATTACAGTGCCCGCAACTTCCGCACCTGGGCCGGCACAGTCCTTACGGTAAAGTACCACCCTAAGGCCCTGAAAGTTATCGAAGCTAACCCGCGTAAAAAATTGAAAGCAACCTTAGTGGACCTGGTGGCGCAGCGCCTGGGAAACACTCCCGCGATATGTGAGGAATACTATATTCACCCTCGTATATTAGAGCTTGCGCAGGAGTCAGATTTTGACAGTCAGCCCTGTGATAAAAAATTTATACGGAATTCTTTGTTCAGAAAACACGAATGCCGTACACTGGAAATACTAACCAATAAATAATTTCCACAAAACTATATGGCAGAAAAGAGATCACCGATTGACTATTTAACCCAGCCTGTGCTGGCTATTACCAAAAGTGAGGCAGCCATTGGCGTTATTTTGTTTCTCTCCGCCGTGGCCGCCATGATAGTAGCTAACAGTGGCCTGGCCGAGTGGTACCACCACCTGTGGGAAAAGGAAATTCAAATTTCCTTTGATAATAAGGAAATACACCTCAATCTGCATCACTTCATCAATGACGGGTTGATGTCTATCTTCTTTTTCCTGGTGGGTTTGGAAATAAAAAGGGAATTTATTGCCGGGGAGCTGAGCTCTTTCAGGAAGGCCATGTTACCGGTTGGGGCAGCAATCGGAGGGATGGTGATACCGGCTCTCTTCTTCATTATGCTCAATACGGGTGATACCAGCAAGGGCTGGGGTATCCCAATGGCCACCGACATTGCTTTTGCCCTGGGCCTTATTAGTTTAGTTAGGCGACGGATTGTGCCCTCGGTAAAGGTTTTTATCACTTCCCTGGCGGTAGTGGATGATATTGGTGCGGTGCTGGTAATCGCTTTTTTCTACACCTCCAACCTGGCAGTGGATCAGCTGTTTGTGGCGGGAGGGGCGTTGTTGCTGCTGATCCTGGCTAACCGTTTAGGTGTGCGCAGCGTGTTGTTCTATGCCTTTGTTGGAATTGCTGGAATTTGGGTAGCCTTCTTTTACTCCGGCATTCACCCCACCATTGCCGGCATACTAATCGCGTTTACCATTCCGGCCGAATACCGGCTCGATAAGGACCAGTTTACCAATAAGCTCAAGGTGTTGTACCGCAACCTATTGAAGAGTGATACTATCAATAAGCCTATAAATACGCAGCGCGAAGATCAACTGTTGTCGAGCATTCGTGATGCGGGTGATGCGGCACGGGCGCCTTTGCAGAAAATTGAGCACGGCCTCTATGACTTCGTTTACTTCATTATCATGCCCATTTTTGCCTTTGCCAATGCTGGGCTCACCATTAAGGGCGATTTTTTCGATTTATTGACCGGCAGTATTGGTCTCGGTATTATTGGCGGCTTGCTGATAGGTAAGTTTTTAGGCATTAGTATGTTCAGCCGCGTGCTGGTAGCTGTGGGCCTGGCTGAGCTTCCCCGGGGTAGTAATTGGCGGCAAATCTATGGTTCGGCAATATTGGCAGGTATCGGTTTTACCATGTCGTTGTTTATTTCGGAGCTCGCCTATGAAAATCCCGATTTTCAAAACCAGGCCAAATCAGCCATCCTGGTGGCGTCAGTGCTGGCAGGCTCTATTGGCTTGCTGGTGATTAAGCTTACCAATAAAAAGATCGCAGATTGATGAGTTATCCCAAAGAGGCACAAACCAAGCTTGCTATCCATGAGTTGATCAAAAGGCGCTGGAGTCCGCGTGCCTTTGCCGACCGGCCGGTGGAGGAGGAGAAGTTACAACGGATATTCGAGGCGGCGCGCTGGGCACCCAGTTCACGCAATGAACAGCCCTGGCACTTCATTGTGGCCCGGCAGGCAGACGCGCATTACCCTAAGCTATTTGAGGCCCTTAATGAGTGGAATCAAAAATGGACCTTTACCGCGCCGGTAGTGGGGGCAACGATAGTCGCACGCAAGTTTTCGCACAATGACAGCCTTAATCCAATGCGTTGGCATGACCTGGGCCTGGCTATGGGTAACCTGTCGCTGCAGGCAACTGCCGAAGGCTTGTATCTGCACCAGATGGCAGGTTTTGATGCGGAGGTGATTTTACAGAATTATCATCTTGAGGCCGCCGACTATGAGGCGGTAACCATGTTTGTGTTGGGTTACCAGGATTTTGGGCGCCTGGCTGAGCTCGAGGAGCGCTATCACGATAGTGAAAAGGCACGGCGCCATCGCAAACCTCTGTCAGAACTTATTTCGGGAGCCAGCTTTGGTGAAAGCCCCCGGTGGGTGAATGAGCCTTGATTTTGCCCCGGGCTTTTTTGGTTTTTTTTGATGGTCAAAAAATCTAAACCTGTATTTTCGCAAACGAATTGAAAATAGAAATTCTATAATCTCAGATATGAGCGTCTTAGTAAATAAAGATTCTAAAGTAATTGTGCAGGGTTTCACTGGTAGTGAAGGTTCTTTCCATGCCCAGCAGATGATTGAATACGGCACTAATGTAGTGGGAGGGGTAACACCAGGTAAAGGTGGTCAGAGCCATCTCGATCGACCGGTTTTCAATACCGTGGCCGATGCGGTTAAGCAAACCGGCGCCGATGTATCCATCATCTTCGTACCACCCGCATTTGCCGCTGACGCAATTATGGAGGCCGCTGATGCCGGTATCAAGGTAATTATCACCATTACCGAGGGTATTCCCGTAAAAGACATGGTGATGGTTAAAGATTTTCTTAGCGATAAAGATTGCCGCATGATCGGGCCAAACTGCCCGGGGGTAATGACCTCTGGCGAAGCTAAGGTGGGTATTATGCCTGGCTTTATCTTCGAAAAAGGCCGCATTGGGGTGGTTTCTAAATCAGGTACCCTCACTTATGAAGCGGTAGATCAACTTACTAAGGCCGGTCTGGGCCAGTCCACTGCTATTGGTATTGGTGGTGACCCCATCATCGGAACTTCAATGAAAGAGGCGGTTGAACTTCTGCTCAACGATCCTGAAACCGACGGCGTAGTGATGATCGGTGAAATCGGTGGTAATATGGAAGCCGAGGCGGCTCAGTGGATTGCCCAAAGTGGCAACACAAAACCGGTGGTTGGCTTTATCGCCGGTGAAACGGCCCCCAAGGGTCGTACCATGGGTCACGCAGGCGCTATCGTTGGTGGTAGCGACGATACTGCTCAGGCTAAAAAGAAAATTCTGCGCGAAAGCGGCATTAATGTGGTTGATTCTCCTGCTCATATCGGCGAAAAAATGGCCGAGTTGCTGGGAGTAAAAGCCTAAGCTCAATTAATGACAATTACACATTAAGCCCTGGCATTAAGCCGGGGCTTTTGTTTTTTGGGGCTCTACCAAATTAAGCGCTTAACTCTTCAAGCGCCCTCTGAAAAGCGGCCGTATCGATAGGTTTAATCAGATAATCAGACACGTCTGAAATTTCAATGGCTCTGCGGCGGTCAGACTCTGATATAGAGGATGACACCACGTAGATGGTTATGCTCTTTTCCAGCCGTGGTTTCAGCCGGGCGTAGTTTTCCAGGAACTCCCAGCCATTCATACGCGGCATATTCAGATCCAGAAAAATCACATCCGGCAATTCAGTGGCATTCGCCACATTGTCAATAAGGAAATTTATGGCCTCCTCGCCGTTTGTGAAAAACAACAACTTTTGGGGAAAATTGCATTGCTGCAACATTATAGAAGACATATAGCGGTAAATGTGATCATCATCTACAATGCATATTCTGGTTGCTTTCATACCTCGTATTTATTGAGATTAATGGTAAAACAAGTGCCCTTACCCGGTTCACTATCCACTTTTATTTCGCCTCCCATCGCCTCTACCTGTTGCCTGGTCATAAACAAGCCGAGCCCTTTCCCCCTGATGGTGGGATGGAAGGTGCGGTGCAGGCTGAATATTTTGTGGCCGTGTTGCTGGAGGTCAATTCCACAGCCGTTGTCCCGGAATCGCAGCATCAGGAAAGGACCATTCTTAATGGCCTCAATCTCAATGGCGGGTTTAACACCCTGACGGGTGTATTTTAAGGAGTTGGATATCAGGTTGGTAAGAATGCTTTCAAAATACACCTCCACGTAATTGATACAATCCCAGTCACTGCGACTAATGCTTACAGAGGCTTCTTTTTCCAGTATCTGGCCGCGGAAGATCTTGGTGATTTTTGCCACGGTGCCCTTCAGGCTCAGCTGCTCCCGCTCCATGGTGTTGGCGTGCATTACCTTTACCGCGTCTACCAGGTCATTCAGCAGTTCGTTGAGATTATTAGTGCTTTCCTTTATGTAGTCGATGTAGGTTTCCCTTTCCTTTTCATCATCGGTTTCGTCATAAAATTTCAACAAGGAGTTGAGGTTACCCACCGGGGCCCTGAGGTTGTGGGATACAATCTGGTTGAAGCTTTCGAGCTGTATTTTTTTCTGGCTCAGGAAGTCCGCCAATTCACGCAGTTGCTCCCTTTGCTGAATATCGGCGGTAATATCCTGTATTACTCCATAGAGTTTTATCACCTTACCCATGCGCTTTTGGGTGCGGCCAATGGCCCGTACCCATTTGCGCTCACCACCACGGGCAATAATTTCTACCTCAAGATTGTAAGGACTGCCGGTATTAATGGCATTTTCAACTGCTTTGGAAACCAACTCCCGGCTTTCCGGGGTGAAAAATGACAAGGCATCTTCCAGTTGTGGTTTTTCCCTGAAGGGAACATTATGTATTTGATAGGTGGTTTTAGACCAGTGCAGGCGTAAGGGGTACAAGTCTACCTCCCATACCCCCACCTTGGAGAGTTTGGAAGCTTCTTCCACCAGCAGGTTATTTTGCTCAAGCTTACGCCGCAATTTCACCAGGTTATTGATGTTGTGTGAAGTGCTGACCAGATATTGCAATTTGCCCTCTTCGTCGCACACGGGGCGTATGGTGGTTTGGAACCAGATAAACTGCCCGTTTTTGTGACGAAAACGGTATTCTATCATGTGGCTCTCCTGCTTAGTGGGGCCTTCAAAATGCCCCAGTTCCCTGAGCCTCTGCAAGTCATCCGGGTGGCAAAAATCATAGGGGCTACGGCCCAAAAAATGCTCCGGATGATGGCCGGTGATATTGTGGCAGGCCCCGTTTACGTAGGTATAATGGCCATCGGGGCGGTGGCAGCAAATGAGCTCACTAGATTGATCTAATATTTCCTTGAAAGGAGGTGAGAGAGTTTTGTTTTCAATCATCGACATGTTGTGTTGCCGCATTCTTAAAGCACTGCAATATAGTAGTCAGCCGCTAAACTTCCGGTTTTTAAGCTTGCTAAAAGGGTGACTTTCGTCTCGCAGCGCAGGTGAATTACGCACTGTTACTAAAACTGTTTACAGGGACCCCGCTATTCTGAACTCCGCTGGGTCATGATTATTTGGCTTACTACATTTGGGCATGACTTTTCAATATTTCCTCGAAATTCTGGGAACCTTTGTTTTTGCCATTTCAGGAGCACTGGCGGTTAAGGGTAAGGGCCACGACTGGCTGGCGGCCGGTTTTACCGGTTTTATCACTGCCATCGGCGGCGGTACTTTACGCGATGTACTACTCAATCGCCATCCCCTGGCCTGGATGGAAGATTCCCTTATTATCTACGTAATTTTAGCGGGAGTGGTTTTTACCTATTTTTTTTCCGAGACTCTGGGGAAGTTGCGTCGCACCTTGATGCTTTTTGACACGCTGGGAATTTCCCTCTTCAGTATTGTGGGTACAGAGATTGCCCTCGAAAGTGGCATGAACCTACTGGTGTCGGCGGCTATGGGTATGATTTCGGCGGTGATGGGAGGGGTGATTCGCGATACGCTCACCAATGAAACCCCGGTAATCCTGCAACGCGGAATGTACGCCAGTGCCTGCCTGATTGGGGCCTTTATTTACCTCGCCTTCCGCCAGTTTATCGGGTTACGCGACCTTAATGCCTTGCTGTCAGCGGGAGTTATTGCCACCATCCGCTTATTGGCGGAGCGCTATCACTGGCAGGTACCCAGCTTTGATAAATAGTTTTAATAGCCTTTTGGAATAATCATTTGCTTTCGCTTTTCTCCTCCTGGAATAGCCTTAATTTTGCAGCGCCATGACAGAAGAGCAAAAAGTAGAAAAGGGCCTGTTTCTGCCGTTGATGGAAGAGTTTTACACCATTCAGGGCGAGGGTTTTCACAGCGGGCGGGCCGCATATTTTATACGTATTGGGGGCTGTGATGTGGGCTGCCACTGGTGTGACGTAAAGGAAAGCTGGAACCCTGATCTCCATCCTTCCACTGATATTGAACACATTGCCAATAATGCCGCCACTTACGCCAAAACTATAGTTGTTACCGGTGGGGAACCGCTGACGTGGAATATGGACCCCCTCACCACTGCTCTTCGCCAGCGGGGGCTTGAAATTCACATTGAAACTTCTGGTGCCTATCCGGTAAGTGGCCATTGGGATTGGTTTTGTCTCTCACCCAAAAAAACCAAGCCCCCGGTGGCTGAGGCCTATACACTGGCCCATGAATTAAAGGTGATTATCTACAACGATCATGATTTTAAGTGGGCAGAAGAGCACGCTGCCAAAGTTGGCAGTCACTGTAAGCTGTTTCTACAGCCCGAATGGAGTCGCCGAGATAAAATGATGCCTAAAATTGCCCAGTATGTGATGGATCACCCCCAGTGGCAGATCAGCCTGCAATCGCATAAGTATATCGGCATCCCTTAATTGCGGGCTTCTTTTCTCAATTTGTCGGGTTGATCGAGTGGCTTTTCTACTGTGCGTGATTTGCGCCACTGGATAATGATGAAGGAACAAATCATGGCCGACGCCATCCCTTCCAAAAGAATTGCAAAGGCAGCGATAACCGGTGAAATAATGCCGCCTGCATTTTCTTCCCTTTCCAGAATCTCCATAAAAGCGGGATCAATCAAATCCAGGTAAATGGCCATAAATGCAGCAAAGCTGATTATACCCACTGAGGCGGTTCGCATACCAATCCAGAAGAAATCGATAAAGTCTTCATAATAACTGGCCTGGGCCTTGCGGGCAAAGGTATGTATGGCACTGCGCAGCACAATAAATACAAAGATGAAATTCAACACCCGCAATTCAAAGATATTGGCCAGGTTCAGCAAGCGCATCAGCAGGAAAAATCCCACCAGGCAGGCGAATAGAATCAGCCCATATCGTGTCGGTAAGGTTCTGAAGTATTTGTCGTACGAGGCCATAGCGTTAGAATTTATTTTTTATGGACGAGAGTGAAATAATCTTCTAATACGGTTAAGGCATTATCCCGCAATTTCCCGGAGGCCCATAATTCCATAATAGTATCATTACCATTGACCAGCATTATTTGTTCATTATCCAGCAGGTGGTTATAGACTCTTGCCGCTAGCTGGTAGTGGCCCTCATTGTTTAAGAGGTGGAGCGGAGGGGTGGAATTATGGCTGGTATCAGCATCGCTAAACACCAGACGGCTTGCCGTCAACTGCTCTGGCCCGAAGTTGGCTTCGGCAAAAATGTAGGCTTCATCGGCGTGGGGATTTTCTACAATCATAAACTGCAGGTGGGCAAAACTGCTGTCCCTGAGCCGCCGTTTATAACGGTAGAGTACCAGTGGCGGCTTTTCGCGGCTGAAAATATTATAGTAGTAGCTGCGGACATTTTTGAAGTAAAGCCGTGAAGAGGCGGTGGTTGAGAAACTGATCTGCTCCCAATTTACAGGCTGGGGTGTAGGAGCCAGCAGAAGGGAAAATCCCACCATAAACAGCAGAAAGTAGCTAAACCATTTTACCGGCGGATTGAGCTTATGCCAGCGGGCCATAAGGGAGCGCATAGGGTGTAAACATCGCCCGGGCTGCAAGGTTTTGTGTAACATTGCTGCTGTAAATGACTAAAAACGCAATTGTAATTGGAAGTGGGCTCGCTGGTTTGGCCGCTGCTATTCGTTTGGCTGTAAAGGGCTATAGCGTAAAGGCTTTTGAGGCGAATACCTATGCCGGCGGCAAGGTTACCCAGATCAGGGGAGCGGGCTACCGCTTTGATGCAGGGCCTTCGCTCTTTACCATGCCACAGCTGGTGGATGAACTCTTTCAACTGGCCGGAAAAAATCCCTCTGACTATTTCAACTATCAGAAATTAGCGGTGACCTGTCGCTATTTTTGGGAAGATGGTACCGAGCTCACCGCCTGGGCCGATGCCCAGCGCTTTGCCCGGGAGGCAGCCAGCAAAACCAGTGTGCGTGAAAGGGATGTTCGTGACTACCTTGATGCGGCAGCTGAGACTTTTGAGACCACCCGCTCCATTTTTCTTGAAAATTCCCTTCATCGTTGGCAAAACCTTCTTAAGCCCCCGGTTTTTAAGGCCCTGGCTAAGATGCATAAGCTGCATTTGCTCAGCAGCCTGCATGAGCTTAACCTGCAAAAGCTGGTTGACCCTAAAATGGTACAGCTCTTTGACCGCTTTGCCACCTACAACGGTAGCAGCCCCTATCTCACGCCCGGTGTAATGAGCATTATTCCCCACCTCGAGCATAATATGGGTAGTTACTATCCCGCAGGTGGTATTCATGCCGTAACCCAGTCGTTGTTTACCCTGGCTACTGAGCTGGGGGTGGAGTTTCACTTCGGGGAGAAAGTAAAGCGTCTGCTGATTTCCTCAGGGGAGATTAAGGGAGTGGAGACACAGAGAGGCCAATACCAGTCAGAAGTGGTTTTTACCAATATGGATGTGGTGCCCAGTTATCGCGAGTTGATGCCGCAGCAGCCGGCCCCGGAAAAGACCCTGAATCAAGCGCGCAGCAGTTCGGCCCTCATTTTTTATTGGGGCATCCGCAAAAGCTTTCCCCAGCTTGATCTGCACAACATTTTCTTTAGTGATGACTACCGGCAGGAATTTGACTGCATTTTTGAAAAAGCGGAGCTCAGTGATGATCCCACTGTGTATGTAAATATCACCGCTAAGATGGAGGCCTCCGACGCCCCTGCAGGGGCCGAGAATTGGTTTGTGATGGTAAATGTTCCCCCCAATACCGGGCAGAACTGGGATGCGCTGATAGCGCAAACCCGGGCCAGGGTGATTAGCAAGCTTAATCGATTGCTAAAAGTGGATGTAGCGAGCCTGCTGGAATTTGAGGAAACTCTTGATCCTCGTGGTATTGAAGCCAAAACCAGCAGCTACCAGGGGGCGCTTTATGGTGCCAGCAGCAATAGCCGTATGGCCGCTTTCCTGCGGCATCCTAACTTCAGCAGTCGCATAAAGGGACTGTATTTTTGTGGTGGCAGCGTGCATCCCGGTGGTGGCATCCCGCTGGTGCTGCTCAGTGCCAAGATCGCTACCGAAATGATTAACGATTAAAAAAACGATTCAATTGAATGGCCTTTATCCGTAAGCATGCCTTATTTATCCTTATCCTTTTTCACCTGGTGGGCTTAGTGGGTATAGTTTTTATAAACCGGGAAACTTTTGCCGGCCTCACACCCTACAACCTCCTGCTAAGCGCGTTATTGATGCTGGCGGTACATCATCCCCCGGGCCGCCGCTTCTGGCTATTATTCGGGTTTTGTTTTGTGAGTGGCTGGCTGGTAGAGCTGCTCGGCACCAAAACCGGACTGCCCTTTGGAAACTATTGGTATGGCCCGGCCCTGGGTTACCGGCTGTCAGGGGTACCAGTGATCATTGGTATAAACTGGTTTTTGATGGTAATGGGGAGTGGCTTTATTGCCCGCTACCTCCTTAACAACCGTGGCCTTCAAATATTGCTGGCTGCGGCTGTAATGACCTTAATTGACCTCGCAATCGAACCGCTCGCACCGGCTCTGGATTATTGGTATTGGCAGCAGGGTCAAGCTCCCGCTTTGAACTACCTGGGCTGGCTATTGGTTTCTGTTGCCATGCAGTTAGTATTTCAATTTACAGTGGCTCACGAGCGAAACCCGATAGCTATTCCCTATATTCTGACTGTTACAGGCTTCTTTCTAATTCTTAATTTCACCCTATGAGTTGGTGGGTAATTGCATTGATCGTTTTTGCTACTTTCTGGGCCATGGAGTTCGTGGCCTGGGCTACCCATAAATATGTTATGCACGGCTTTTTGTGGAGCTTGCACAAAGATCATCACGTAAAGGAGCCTGGCTTTTTTGAAAAAAACGATGCCTTCTTTCTGATTTTTGCCATCCCCAGCTGGCTTTGCATCATGCTGGGAATGATGCAAAGCAGCCCGCTTTCGGTGAGTATAGGTGCCGGTATCGCCGTATATGGCTTAGCCTACTTCCTGGTGCATGAAGTGTTCATCCACCAGCGGTTGAAGTGGTTTCGCCATAGTAACAATTTTTATCTCAGAGCCATTCGGCGCGCTCATAAAATGCATCACAAACATCTCACTAAAGAGGATGGCGAAAGCTATGGGATGCTGATAGTTAGCTATCGTTACTTTAAGCAGGAGATAAAGAAGGCTAACCAGCAGAAACTGACTACTGCTCAATGATAGAAAACTATTTCTACCTCTGGTTAATGCTGGCTTCCCTGCTGGTGCCACTTGCGCGTAGTTTTGAGCCCCGGCTCGCGTATTATCGCAGCTTTGGGGCCTTATTCCTTTCCATTCTTATAGTGGGGGGCTTTTTTATTTGCTGGGATATCATTTTCACCGCCAGGGGGTACTGGGGTTTCAATGAGCGATACCTGTCCGGAGTCAATATCGTTAACCTTCCGCTGGGGGAGTGGCTTTTCTTTATAGTTATTCCCTTTTGCTGCGTGTTTATCTACCGCGTATTAAACCACTTTTTTCCCCGTCCATTAATTGGCCACAAAGGCACCCGTAACATCAGTAACTTCCTGATGGGGTTCAGCATTGCCCTGGCTATTACCTTCTACGATCGCTGGTATACCGTACTCACTTTTAGCTTTCTCGCAGTTTTGTTGTATCTGCATGCACGGGTATGGAAAACGCGCTGGCTGGGACGCTTTTACCTGGCCTATGCCGTTATTTTAATTCCGTTTCTGGTGGTAAATGGTATCCTTACCGGCTTCGGTATTCAGGAGGAAATAGTGTGGTATAACGAAGCCGAAATGATTGGCACCCGCATCGCTACTATCCCGCTTGAAGATGCCTTTTACGGTATGCTACTAATTTTGGGGGTACTGAGCTGCTATGAATATTTCGGCCGTAAGTGGAAACAGGATTTTATTTCTGCTTAAACTCAAGAAACCAAAGCGGTATAAGGCTTAGTTTCAAGTTTCACTTCAACGTGTTCCAGTAAATTGGTTGAGAGTGAAAGGCCTTTAAAATCGGCCTTTACGGGGAAGTGCTTATGATTGCGGTCGATCAGCACCACCGTCTTGATTTGCTTCACCCGGTAATCCATAAAATAGCGCACGCCATGAATTAGGGTGGAGCCGGTATTGAGTACGTCATCCACCACCACAATTGACTTGCCTTCCAGGTCAACATCTGATTGAAAATCGGGACTTTTCTCCAGCGGATCTTTTTTGTTGACCACAATGCGAATCAGGCTCACCTTGAGGGGAGAGATTTCACGCAACTTTCCGGCCAGCAGTTCTGCCAGTTTATAGCCACTCTCCACAATGCCGGCCAGGATTACTTCCTCGTCATCGGCATGCACCTCGTAGATCTGCCAGGCAATGCGATTTACCCGATCAAGGATTTGTTGATGGCTGAGGACTTCTGTGGTGGCTTGAGGCATAGCGTATGACTTCTTATTAAGGCAAAGATATATTTAGCGTTGAGAAAAATGGAATAGGCCCGCTTTTTAAATAGAATCCAGCTGGCGGCGGGTAAGTTCGCTTTCCATATCGCCGGTATTGAGGGTGGAGGCCGGTTCAAAGAGCATCACCTTCACTTCCTCCCCGGCCACGGGCTTATGCAGGGTGCCGCGGGGAATTACGATAAGTTCTCCGGCTCTGATCTGCTGTGGGGGCCGGTCCTGGTACTCCATTACCAAATTGCCCTCTAATACCAGAAACATCTCATCTTCATCGGCGTGCTGATGCATTACAAATTCGCCTTTAAGCCGGGCCAGCTTTACCTGTTGGCCGTTGAGCTCCGCCACGATCTTCGGGTTCCAGTGATCGCTGAAATGACTGAACTTCTCCTCAATATTTACTACTTCCATAGCGTAATTTTAAAGCAAGTTAGGCATCAGGCCTTTATTAGCCGGAAGAATACTTCGTTGCCACTGCGGGGGACAATGCTGTTGTAGCATTGCTCCAATCGCTGAATCTTAAAATGGGGCTCAAATAATGACCGGTATTCTGCCTTGCTGCCGCCAAAAGGAGGGCCTTGCTCCGTAAGGGGAAAGTCAAATAAGACTCCGAAGAGTTGCCCGCCGGGACGGATAATTGCCGCCATTTTTTTAACGTAATCAGAACGCTTAGCGGGAGGGAGGGCACAGAAAAAAGTTTGTTCCACCACCAGGTCAAACTGCTGATTGAGCTCGAAAAAATCACCGTGCAGCAACTGGGAGGAGGGAAAATCCGGTACCCGTTGTTTCAGGTTATCGAGCGGAGCCTGAGAGAGGTCAATGACCCAGGTGTTCTTGAAACCATTTTTCCACAGCCATTCCGCTTCATAAGCATTGCCGGCACCGGGAATCAAGATTTTTTGATCCCTATCTGCTAATTGCTGCAAAAAACCGGTGAGGGGTGGGGAGGCGCTGCCCATATCCCAGGGGGTGTTGGCCAATTGGTAGCGCTCGCTCCAGTATTGATCGGTGGTAATATCGCTCATCAGCTCTATTTTTGAATAGGCAAAACTATATTTTGCCTGAAGAGTTGAAGGCTTTAATTGAAAAATTTGATGGTAGCTTAAGCCTCTGCCCATGGCCTGAAGAGGTTTCCTACTTTTGCCACACCTATGCAAGCAACCGAATGTATCTCCTTTCGCGCCAGCGGCTATTTCTCAGAGCTGATTTGCGACTATCTCGATCAGAAACCCGGCCTGCGTGATTTCTATCACCGCTTTCCCAGCCTTGAAAACTTTGCCGCTCAAATTGAGGAAAAGCAGACTTCCTTTAAAAGTGAAACCAGGCAAATACTGGTTGAGAGCCTGCTCCGGCAATATGCGCGGTTAAATGACCGCAGCCTTTCTGCAGAAGCCAGTCTGGCCAACATCCGCTTACTAAAAGAGGAAAACACTTTTAGCGTCACCACCGGGCACCAGCTCAATATTTTTACCGGCCCGCTCTACTTTCTCTATAAAATTGTCAGTACCATTAAGCTGGCCAAGCAGCTTAACGCTGAGTATTCTGATAAGCAATTCGTGCCGGTGTACTGGATGGCTACCGAAGACCATGATTTTGACGAAATCAATTTTATCAACCTCTACGGTGGCCGCTTGCGCTGGGAACAGAACGGCGGTGGCCCGGTAGGGCGCTTAAACACCGCCAGCCTGGCAGCGGTGATTAAAGAGCTGGAGGAACACCTGGGCCCCGGCACCCGCTGTGAAGAGTTGATTGCCCTCTTCCGGGACGCCTATCTTGAACATAAAAACCTTGCTGATGCCACCCGCTTTCTCGTGCATCAGTTGTTTGGGAAAGAAGGGCTGGTAATAATCGATGCCGATGACCGGCATTTGAAGTCACTGGCGCTTCCTTATTTTAAGAAGGACCTCTTTGAGCACTCCGCCCAGGCAATGGTGGAGCCGGTCACCTCAAAGCTGGAGGAACTGCACTTCAAGCAGGTACACCCGCGTGAAATCAACCTCTTTTACATTGTAGATGGCTTGCGCGAACGCATCGAACGCAAGCAGGATCGATGGCTGGTATTGAATACCGACCTCAGTTTTAGCAAAGAGGAACTGGAAAGCGAGCTGCAGGATCATCCCGATCGCTTTAGCCCCAATGTGGTTCTTCGCCCCTTGTACCAGGAGCTGATCTTACCCAACCTCGCTTATATTGGCGGCGGCGGTGAACTGGCCTATTGGTTTCAGCTGAAAAAAATGTTTGAGGCCTTAGCAGTGCCTTTTCCAATGCTGGTGCTGCGCAATTCGGTGTTGTGGATTGATAAAAAGCGGCAAAGGAAAATGGAGGATCTCGGCCTGTCGGTGCCGGCCGTGTTTCAGCCCCTGCACCAATTGAAGAAGAGCTACGTAAAGGAGCATGCCCCCATGGATACCGAACTGGATCCTTACGAGCGAAAGCTTGAAAAAATCTTTGATGAACTGGAAGAGCTAGCCCAGCTCACCGATAAAAGTATGCTGGGAGCGGTGAATGCTCAACGTCAGAAACAGCTTAACGGTCTGGAGAAGCTACGGAAGAAGCTGATCCGGGCAGAGAAGCGCCGCCACAGCACCGATATGGAAAAGATTGAGCGGGTGTTTTTGGCTTTATTTCCCAATGAAAGTCTGCAGGAGCGCCATGACAACTTCAGCACCTACTTCTGCGAATACGGCCCCGGCTTTATCCAAAGCTTGCTGACAGAGCTCGACCCCCTCGATTTCCGGTTCAGGGTCATCCTGGCCAGCAAGTAAATCAGTAATGTACCAGCCGGATAGTACCCTGGGGTGACTGCAAAAGATATACGCCTGCTGGTAAATCCTCAATGGAAATGCGGCTTTTCGGCCCGCTTATTACTTGCTGCTTGAGCACCTGCCCAAGCTGATTGAGAACGCTGATTTCAATTCCGTTGCTACCCTTCGGCAATTCTATCTCCACCCAGTCGCTGGCCGGATTGGGGTACAGCATGAGCGGCTCCAGCAATTCTTCTTCCAATCCAATAAATTCAAGCGGTGTGCCCCAGCTTTGGCTTCCCTTCTTGAAATAAAGGAGATTCTTTCCATAAAAGCTGGAATTGCCATAGTCGATATATTCCTCCTTAATCAGCCCTAAACCGGTGGCATAAAAGCGCTCGCGATTGGGCATTTCAAAACCGGGGTGAAAACAGCCGGTGGCAGTATCGGCCTCAGCAAATTGATCATACTCGAAGTAACCGGGGCGGCCAACGAGAATATCAGTTTGCCATTCGATGAAAGATGGCGATGACATCATCTGATAATTCGCAGGGTACTCTCCCTGAAAAGAAAAGAGCTTGCGGGCTGGTTGAGAAGCACCGCTAAAACCAAAATAACTGGTATCAACTCCCTGTACCGAGTCACCAGGTGGAGCACTTATCGGACGGTAGTCATTCCAGGTATCGAGAAAGGTATAATAGACAGAATCCTGGGCCGGAAACCACTGTTTGTCTACTACCTCGCGGCTGAGCTTGCGATATTCCTTCAGAGCATATGTGCTTAATGATCGCTTAGAGCTGAAATAGTGAAATACCTCGCCAATAGCGAAATCATACAGCTGCAATTTGCTGGGTATGCTAAAATCTATGCGGGAGAAGACCGAAAAGGAGTTTAAATTAATGCGATGTCCGGAGAAGTAGGGAAACTGCTGTAAGCCCTGGTTACGGGCGAGAAGAATGGGAAATTTATAGAAGACCTGGCCGGCAGTGTCAATCAGACTCAATTGATAATATCGCAGAGAATCGCTCCCTCCACCTGGTATAGTCTCATAAGCCGTGGAATCGAGTTGTAGCTGGAGATCATATTGCTGGTAATTGTAATGGAGCCATCCTGCCTGGGTCACAAAAGGCTGTGATAGCTTGGTGTTAATCTCCAGCTGATAGTGCTTATGATCAAAATACCAGTACCCACTCGAATCTATAATCCTGTTTCCCAACCATCCGTTACCATTTATCCTGCCATAACAACTGTCGGCATCATCTGTTGCCAGTTCAGAAATGGGGTAGTAAGTAGTGGTGGATCCACTGCTAATTATTGAATCGAATTTCAGGTGGCTAATCACAGCATTGACATCTGCAAAGGCTATGGTATCAGTGGGATTGGGAAAGGGGTGATAGTTTTGCCCGTGTAAGTTCAGGTTAAAAAGTATCGTTAAAATGAGGATGCGATTTTTCATGAGGCTTAGGTCTGGCTTTTCAATTACAATAGCTGCCATTATTTTCACCTTTAAAATTGCATGAAATTTCCTTCATAAACAAAGGCTTACCCGCGGCAGTTTTTTCTCGGGGCAAGCAGCTTTTGCGGCCATAATACTTGGGCAACTCTGGCCGATCTTATTATCTTCGGGCTCTATTCTTTTAAACTTCGACCGATGAAGAAAGTTAGTTTGCTAACCATAGCAAGTACCCTATTTATGATTAGTTGTAACAATCAGGAGCCTACCACGGCTGCCAAAGAGGCTGAAGACATGCAGTCTGAACATTCTGAATTTCAATGGGAAAGCGAGCAGTTTGCGGATCTGCGCATCCTGCGCTTCCAGATACCCGGTTGGGATGAACTGGAACTCCGTCAGAAAAAACTCGCTTACTATCTCACTCAGGCCGGTTTGGCTGGTCGCGATATTACCTGGGATCAGTACTACCGCCACAACCTCGAGATTCGCAAGGCTCTCGAAAATATCGTAAGAAACTACGACGGCGATAAAAATGAGCAGTGGGAGAATTTTATGACCTACACCAAACGGGTTTGGTTCAGCAATGGCATTCACCATCACTATAGCAACAACAAGCTCAAGCCTGGCTTCGACCGCGAGTACCTGAAAACCTTAATGAACGAAACCCAGACTGAGCTGAGTGAGGAAGCTTTTGAAGTAATATTTAATGACAAGGATGCCAAAAAAGTAAGTAAGGATCCCAATAAGGACCTGCTGCTGGCTTCAGCGGTAAACTTTTACGATCCTGACATCAGCGAAGAAGAAGCAATCGCTTTTTATAAAAAGCAAATTGTGCCAAATGACGACACCCCCATCAGTTACGGCCTTAACTCCAAGCTGGTTAAGGCGGAAGATGGCAGCATCAGCGAAGAGAAATGGAAAGTAGGGGGCATGTATGGTCCCGCTATTGAAAAGATCATCTTTTGGCTGGAGAAAGCGAAAGGAGTGGCTGAAAATGATCAGCAGGCCAAGGCGCTCGGCCTCCTGATCGATTATTATAAGACCGGCGACCTGGAACTGTGGGATAAATACAACGTGGCCTGGGTGGAAGATACCACCAGCGAAGTGGACTATATCAATAGCTTCATTGAAGTATATGATGACCCTCTTGGTTATAAAGCCACCTACGAAACGGTAGTGCAGGTAAAAGATCTCGATGCCAGTAAGAAAATGGCGGTAATCAGCGATAACATCCAGTATTTTGAGGATAATGCTCCCATTATGGATGAGCACAAAAAACCCAATGTGGTGGGTGTTAGCTATAAAATGATCAATGTAGTAGGGGAGGCCGGTGCCACTACGCCGTCAACCCCGATCGGGGTGAATCTGCCCAATGCTAACTGGATCCGTGCCCGGCATGGTTCTAAGTCAGTAAGCCTCGCCAATATTGAAGGTGCCTACGAAGAGGCCAAGGGTGCCGGCTTTTTGGAGGAGTTCACCTTCAGCAAGGAAGAACTGGAACGGGCCAAAAAATATGCCGGTACCAGCAGTAAAATGCACACCGCCCTGCATGAGGTAGTGGGTCATGCCTCCGGCCGCCTGAACCCCGGTGTTGGCACTCCCAAGGAGACCCTCAAGAATTACGCTTCCACCCTTGAGGAAGGTCGGGCCGACCTGGTGGCCTTGTATTATATCATGGACCCCAAACTGATGGAGCTTAACCTGATCGATACCATGGAGGTGGCCAAAGCTGAGTACGACAGCTATATACGCAATGGCCTGATGCTGCAGCTGCGCCGCCTGGAGGTAGGTGATGACATTGAGGAGGATCATATGCGCAACCGCCAGTTGGTAGCTAAGTGGGCCTATGAGATGGGTAAGGAAAACAATGTGATTGAAAAGAAGACCCTCGATGGCAAAACCTACTTTGTGATCAATGATTATGACGCCCTGCGCGAGATCTTTGGGCAGCAACTGCGCGAAATTCAGCGTATAAAAAGTGAGGGTGACTATGCCGCTGGTAAAGAGCTGGTAGAGACCCACGGTGTTAAAGTTGACCCTGCCTTGCACAAGGAAGTACTGCAGCGAACCGAAAAGCTAAACATTGCCCCTTATTCAGGTTTTATCCAGCCTCAATTGGTACCGGTAATGGAAGGGGATAGCATCACCGATATCAAGGTGGAGTATCCTGATAACTTTACTGAGCAGATGCTGATGTTTGCTGAAAAATATTCCAATCTCTGATTGCAATAATTCTTAAGAGTTAAGGCGCAGGCTTCCTGATTGGAAGCCTGCGTTTTTTTTGGGCAGAAAAGAAGCGGTTTATGAAGCAAAATAACGCCTCAAAATTCGTTGTACTTTGAATCATTGCTGACAATTGTATATTCGACTCCTAATCATTTTAACTGGTCATGAAACTTCTTTGCGCCCTTAGCTTTATTATGGTCATTTGTAGTTCAACCCAGGCTCAGGTGGTAAGTGGCAAAAAAGTGGTGGGTATTAGTGGCAGCCTGGCTCTGCAGGAAGGTGATGAGCATTATGCCCTGTTTGGTCGCTACGGCGGCAGTATGGCCGACAATATGCTGGCAGGTATTGAAGCGTCATTTAACAAATCATCGGTGGGCAATACCCATACCCGCATCTTTCAGTTGGGACCTTTTGTACGCTATTACCTGCCGGGGCAGCAGTTTCGTTTTTTTATCGGAGGCTTTGGTGCCTATGCCAATGCCAAGTTGAAGGTGGACTTGCAGTACGGTCATATCACCGCTTTTTTTTATGGCCCCGATGCCGGCCTTAATGTCTTTATCAATAAAAATATTGCAGTTGAGCTTTTGCTGCGGTATCAGTTTGAAAAGGGGCTGGGGAAGATTATAGCAGCCGGGCCATATTGTCCAATTTGGGGTTATCCTATTACTGGTAGCGGCTGAGCCGGTCTTTATCCGCCGGGAATGATTATTTTTCTGTCCCCAATCTTTTCATGATGACAAAATTTGAACGCCCGCTGCAGATGCGCTGGAGCGATATGGATCCCAATTTTCATGTGCGCCATTCAGTGTATTATGACTTTGGCGCCCAGCTCCGTACCGAGTTTCTTTTTTCACACGGCCTTAATGCGGCAGTGATGACAAAGCAGCGTTTCGGCCCGGTATTATTCCGCGAAGAGGCCATTTTTCGGCGGGAGCTTCGTTATGGCGACGATTTGCGGATGAATATTGAACTGACGGCCATGCGCCGCGATGGCTCTCGCTTCAACATCCGTCACCAAATATTGAAGGGTGAGGAGGAGGTGTGCGCAACAGTGACCGTGGAGGGAGCCTGGATTGATCTCGACAGGCGTAAACTCACCGTTCCCCCTGATATCGCCCGGGAGGTGTTTGAGCAAATGCCTCGCCCCGAAGACTTCCGCTGGCTCGAATAATCAACAATTTTGGAAGATCAGTGGTTAGTTAGGCAAAATCGATCAATCATGACAAAAGCACTGGCGATTATTTTGACCATTGTGGGAGGCATATGCCTGATTATTGGAATCATTGGAATTTTTGGCGCTAACCTGGTTAGCGTGAGCCCCTGGGCCCTGGCCATATTGGGGATAATTTTCTTTAGCGCCGGTATCGGAATTCTCAAGCGGCGCAGTTCCAACCCTGCAGCTGAAGACTAAAAAAAACCACGCCCATGAGCGTGGTTTTTTACTTAGTAAACTTTAATGTTTTATAAAAGGAAGGGACACTTGTTCTGCTCCTTTCCAGAGCTGAAGTGTGTATACGCCCTGGGGCATGCTTTCAAGTGAAATTGTACCTTCAAATTTACCACTAGTTATTTGGCGGCCATCGAGGCTGTTAATGCTGTAATTATAATCCCCATAGGAAAGTCCTGCAATTTTGAGCCAACTGGTGGCCGGATTGGGATAAAGGGCTAATTCAGCCGATGCTATACCTGGCAGGCTGATACTACTTTGTGAATGGATACCGTATCGCACCACCCCATCAAGGGTTCTGAGGTTGCTGGCTGGATTGTTGCTCAATTGTAAAAGCTCGGTTATTTCACCGTTTTGGTTGTAAACCGGATCAAGAATCCCAACCAGCTGCCAAATGTTGCTGGAATCCTGGTAAACTTCCACTTCATCAATTTGATTGGCCTGCCCTGTTTTGTAGCGGTATTTATAGTAAATGCGGTCGTTGTCTACTTCTATATAAATACTGTCTCTCAGTTGAGACTGATAGTAAAACTCATAGCTGAAGCTGGGTACACCCACAAAAAAGGTGTAATTCATGGCTGTTATCCGGCCACTGGTATTGTAATCAAAACTCAACTGCAATACCGGCATCATGCTACCCATTACGTCCACATAAAGATTGAGCACGCTGTCACGGCGTTGCCGATCCTGGTACATATCATACATCTCTACCGTGTCTTGACCACCCATACTTAGGTCATAGCCCACTAAAGTGGTTTTGGAGACACCATCCCACTCACCACCATAGCTGAGCGCCGGACTGCCCTGGTCATAAATCACTGCGGTGTCTAAATAGCCGTTGAGCAGATAGTTTTGCCAGGAAGCCTGTTCAGCATAAAAGTTGGCACCGGTATCCAGTGAATAGGTGATGGAATCGTGGCTGATGATGTTGGGCATAATAGCCTTCATTGTTAATTGCCCGATAGGGTCAAATTGTGCTGATAATGTACCGCCGGCTATGGCACAAATCACTAGGATAATCTTTTTCATAGGGTTAGGGAATTTTATAATTCTACCATGCTAAAATACAATCTGGAAATTAAGTGGTGATTGCTGTTCGCCGGTAAGTAATACTGTTAAAAAGGGCTTAGCTAACCGCCACAGAATTTTATCTTTGAGCCAAAATTCTTACAACGCATGAAATTACTGGAAGGAAAAACCGCCCTGATTACCGGTGCCTCAAAAGGTATTGGTAAAGGCATTGCTGAAGTATTTGCCGACCATGGCGCCAATGTGGCCTTTACCTACCTTTCGTCGGTAGAAGCAGCGGAAGCCTTTGAAAATGAGCTTTCTCAAAAAGGAGTTAAGGTTAAGGGATATCGCAGCGATGCCTCGGAGTTTGACGCGGCCGAGCAGTTGATCAAAGATATTATTGAGGATTTTGGCACGATCGATATCGTGGTGAACAATGCCGGTATTACCAAAGACAACTTGTTGATGCGAATGAGCGAAGAGGACTTTGACCGGGTAATTCAGGTTAACCTCAAGTCGGTTTTCAACCTTACCAAGGCGGTACAGCGAACCATGCTTAAGAAAAGAGCAGGCTCTATCATAAATGTAAGTTCAGTGGTAGGGGTAAAGGGCAATGCCGGCCAGGCCAACTATGCTGCCTCCAAGGCAGGCATTATCGGCTTCACCAAATCTGTGGCGCTCGAACTCGGTTCGCGCAACATCCGCTGCAATGCCATTGCCCCGGGCTTTATTGAAACTGAAATGACCGATAAACTCGACGAGAAAACGGTACAGGGCTGGCGCGATGCCATTCCCCTGAAACGGGGTGGCTCGCCAGAAGATGTGGCTAATGCCTGCCTCTTCCTGGCTTCCGACTTATCGGCCTATGTTACCGGTCAAACCCTGCAGGTTGACGGTGGCATGTTAACCTAAGCAATTGCAATAATCCAGATACCCACTTTTTAAAGGGAAACCCTAAAATAGCGCATGCCCAACATAATTTTTGAATCTTCGGGATGGTGGCTGCCGCTGGTTGCGGCGGGGTCACTGTTGGCTTGCTGGCTGCTCTATTTTAAGGGAAAACAATTCAGCCGCGGCCAGCGCCTTTTTCTTGCTGGCCTGCGGTTTTTTATTTTCTTTTTCCTGGGCATATTGCTGCTCTCACCCTTGCTCAAAAGCAACCTCAGGGTAGAGGAGAAGCCCATTTTACTTTGGCTGGAAGATCACAGCCAATCGGTATTGCAGGGCGATGACAGCAATGCCGTGGCCGGATTTTTCGCCCAGGAAATACCGGCCGAGCTCAGGGAACGCTACCAACTGGAGCACTACAGTTTTGCTGCCAGGCTCTCGGCTGACAATGACTCCCTTGACCAATTTGCCACCGATATCGCCACTGCGATAGGTGAATTGCGTGAACGCTTTTACAATCAGAATGTGGGGGCCATGGTGCTGAGTACCGATGGGATTTATAATCAGGGCCAGGAACCAGGCTATTCCGTACGCGACCTCCCTTTCCCCGTATATACGGTGGGCTTGGGCGATACCAGCCTGCGCCGCGACGTATTTATAGAAAGAATCACCCATAATCGCATTAGTTACCGCGGCAATCAGTTTCCGGTAGAAGTATTTCTGCGCGCCCGCCGGGTGGAGGGAGAGCCGCTCCAGTTAAAGGTTTATAACAGGCAGGGGCAGTTGGTTTTCAGCAAAGAGCTACGTCCGGACCGGGCCGATTATTTTGAACGGGTAGACTTTTTCCTCACCGCCGGTGAAAAGGGTCTGCAATCGTACACGGCCGAACTGAGTGTGTTGCCTGATGAGCTGTCCACCAACAACAACCGCCGTACATTCACCCTGGAGGTAATCGACAATCGCAAGCGCATTGCCATTGTGGGCCGCGGTCCTCATCCTGATATGGCAGCCCTGAAAAATGCCCTCGATGCCGTCGAAAAATACGAGGTAAAGAGCTATATCGCCCGGGCTTTACCCACTGACCTGGAGAAATCAGATCTCCTTATTTTACACGACCCCGACCCGGCCCTGCTGGAGGATCTAAGCTTAAACACCACCCCACTTTGGGTGATCGTGGGAGAATCAACCCAAGGTGAAATGCTTGACAAAAGGCTGGGAATCAGAATGCCCACTGAGGGTCTTGAGGAAGTAACCGCTCTTCCGGAAGGAGCGTTTACCGCTTTTAAGCTGTCACCGGCGCTGGAGAGCTGGCTGCGCGAGCTGCCGCCACTGGCGGCCCCTTTTGGCCGCATCGAAAGCCGGGAGGCACTGGAGACATTTTTATATAAAAAAATAGGCTCGGTAGAAACCACTAACCCTTTGTGGGTATTCAGCAGTGGAATTACCGGAAATAAGGACCGCCGGAGCATCACCCTGGGAACCGGTTTGTGGCGCTGGCGCATGGCCAATTATCGCCGCGAGGGAAACTTCGAATTCTTTGATGAATTGGTTTCAAAGGTGGTGCAATATCTTACTACCAGCCGCCAGGAGCAGCGCTTTCAGGTGGATCTGCCCTCTAATATCAGCACGGCAGAGCCTTTGTTGGCCGAAGCCCGCCTTTACAATCCTTCAATGGAATTGGTGGTGGATCCGGAGGTAAGTATCAGCTTTAGCGATGAGAAGGGCACCGATTACAACTTCAGTTTTAGCCGCAGCCGCCAGGTGTATAAACTCGGGGCCGGTAAATTACCGGCGGGGAATTACCGCTGGCAGGCTACCACCAGCCTGGGCGACGAAAACTTTGAACGACGCGGTAACCTGGTGGTTGGGGCTGATAATGTTGAGATGCAGGACCTGGTGGCACGGCATGACTTACTGCGGAGAATGTCGCGGCAAAGTGGGGGTAAATACTTTCCACTTTCCAGCCATGCCCAGCTGTGGGACAGCCTTCAGAACGAACCGCAGGCGCAGAGCATTCAACGGCTCGAAAGTCATACCGCCAGCTTTATTGAAGAACGCTGGCTGTTTGCTATCTTTTTAGTCTTGTTAGCACTCGAATGGGCGCTGCGTAAATACTTTGGCAATTACTAAATCAAAATAAGATGAACCAACGACGAACACTACTGGTGGTATTACTTTTTGCCGCCTTTATCATAGTGATAGTACTCTGGACCTCGCTTACCTTCACTATCAATGCAGGGGAACGGGGCATTATTTTCCGCAAATTCCAGGGCGGGCTCGATAAGGAAACTGTTTACGGACAGGGGTTCCACATAAAATTCCCCTGGGATGACGTATTTGTGTATAACGTGCGCCTGCAGGAAGACATCGGCACCATGCAGGTGCTTTCCAAGAACGGACTCACCATTAAAACGGAGCTGTCATACCGCTATAAACCAATCGATAGCAGGGTAGGTTATCTCCACGATCAGATTGGAGCCGACTACCATGATGATATTGTAATACCTGAGATTCGTTCGGCCACCCGTGAGGTGATCGGTAAATATTTGCCTGATGAGCTTTACTCTTCCAAGCGTGAAACCATCCAGGATGAAATTTTCCAACGCACGGCCAAGGCCCTTGAAGAGAAGAATATTTTTCTCGATGTAGTGCTGATCAGGGAAGTGGAGCTACCACCAAAACTGAAGGCGGCCATTGAGCGCAAGCTGGAACAGGAGCAGGCTTCGTTGGAGTACGAGTTTAAATTACAGCAGGCGCGCAAGGAAGCAGAGCGGCAAAGGATTGAGGCTGATGGTAAAGCCACTGCGAACCGAATTATCAGTTCATCGTTAACGGATAAAATTCTACAGGAAAAGGGTATAGAAGCCACCCTGAAGCTGGCCGAATCACCCAATGCTAAAACGGTGATAGTGGGTAGCGGCGATGGCGGCTTACCGATAATTTTAAACGATAAATAAACCTACAACCATTACAATGAGCACGGATGTAAGAAAGTTAAAACCGGCGGCGGTGTGGAATCACTTCGAAGATCTCAATGCGATACCCCGGGCCTCTAAGGATGAAGAGCGGGTGCTGGAGTTTTTGAAAAATTTTGCCCGTGGCGAAAATCTCGATTTTGAGCAGGACAAGACCGGAAACCTGGTGATTCGTAAACCCGCCAGCCCAGGCATGGAAAATCGCCGCCCGGTAATTCTGCAGGCCCATGTGGATATGGTACACCAGAAAAATGCCGATACGCGGTTTAACTTTGAGCAGGATGGCATCCGTTCGGTGATTAACGGTGAATGGGTAGGGGCTGATGGCACTACCCTGGGAGCCGACAACGGTATGGGGGTAGCAGCGATGATGGCGGTGCTGTCGTCTAAAGATATGAAGCATCCGGCCCTGGAGGCCCTTTTTACCGTTGACGAAGAAGCCGGCATGACCGGTGCTGCCAACCTGCGCAGCAACTGGTTGCAGGGTGAAATTTTGCTTAACCTCGATACTGAGGAAGACGATGAACTTAGTATTGGCTGCGCCGGCGGCGTGGATACCAATATCGAATGGACTTATAGTCAGCAGGATGCTGATAAAAATCATCAGGCTTTCCGCCTGAAGGTTAGCGGCCTGCGTGGTGGCCATAGTGGCATGGATATCGTCCGCGGCCTGGGTAATGCCAATAAAATTATTAATCGCCTTCTGCTGGAAGCCACTGAAAAATTTGATCTGCGGGTAGCGGAGATTGATGGTGGTGGCCTGCGCAATGCTATTCCGCGCGAAGCCGTAGCCATTGTAACGGTAGATCCCGACAATGAAGATGACCTGGTGGCATTTTGGGATGATTGCAGCAACCAACTGGCCCGTGAATTTGCTACCACTGATCCTAAACTGCGCATTCACTTTGACCGTACTGAATTGCCGGCTAAAACCATGACCAGTGAAGATCAGCGCCGTTTTTTACTGGCCGTACAGTGTACTCACGATGGTATTAAAAGGATGAGCCCTGATGTTGAGGATTTGGTAGAAACCTCCAACAACCTGGCACGGGTGCTGCTGAAAGATGGTGCTGCAGAGATAAAATGCCTCACCCGCAGCGATCGTGAATCCGGTAAATGGGACCTGGCCGCCAGTATCGCTGCTCCTTACAAACTTATCGGGGCCAATGTGGAGCACAGTGGTTCTTACCCCGGTTGGAAACTCGATCCCAATGCACCGATGCTGGCCATGATGAAGGACCTCTACCAGGAACTCTTTAATGAGCAACCAAAGGTGTTAGCCTGCCATGCGGGCCTGGAGTGTGGCTTGCTGGGGCAGCATTATCCCAACCTTGAAATGGTATCTTTCGGGCCCACCATTCGCGGTGCCCACTCACCTGATGAGCGGGTAAATATCGCCTCGGTAGAGAAATTCTGGCACTGGCTTACGGAGGCCTTAAAGCGCATTCCGGCCAAAGCCAGCTAGTCCGGAACACGATCTGAAATTTTTATTCGAAACGGTTTGTAGGTACCTTGCAGGCCGTTTCAATTTTTCAACCATCTTGTCTTTTGACCACCACTAATAAAATTAAGCTGATAGAGTGCCCACGCGATGCCATGCAGGGTATTGCTGAATTTATTCCTACCGCCAGGAAGATCTCTTATATCAACAGCCTGTTGAAGGTAGGTTTTGATACCATTGATTTTGGCAGTTTCGTATCTCCGAAAGCTATTCCCCAAATGCGGGATACCGCCGCAGTGCTTGAAAAGCTTGAGCTTTCAGACAGCAGCTCAAAACTGCTGGCCATAGTGGCCAACAAGCGCGGGGCTGAGGCTGCCGCCAGCCATGAGCAAATAACTTACCTGGGCTATCCTTTCTCCATTTCCGAAACTTTCCAAAAGCGCAATACCAATCGCAGTATTGATGAATCGGCTACTTTACTGGCAGACTTACTCGAGATCAGCGACCGCCAGAATAAGGAACTCGTAGTTTACATTTCCATGGGTTTTGGCAATCCCTATGGCGAGCCCTGGAACGTGGAAATTGTAGAAAGCTGGGCTTCAAAGCTAGCTGAAATGGGGGTGAGGATCATTTCCCTCTCGGACACTATCGGTACCAGTAACCCCGGCAGTATCAGCTATCTATTTAGCACGCTCATTCCGGCCCTGCCGCAGGTTGAGTTTGGCGCCCACCTGCACACTACCCCTGGCAGCTGGCGCGAAAAAGTGGTGGCCGCCTGGGAAAGTGGCTGCCGTCGTTTTGATGGGGCAATCAGGGGATATGGCGGCTGTCCTATGGCCGCTGATGAACTGGTGGGTAATATGCCCATGGAGAAACTGATCACTTTTGCCCAGGAGCACAAAATGGCCGGTGACCTCAATTTACTCGCTTTCGAAAGTGCTTACAACCGCGCTCTCCAGACCTTCCCACATTAAGGGTTAGGGTCAAGTACATTGGCATCGTCAGGTTGAAATTCCTCCAGTTTGGCAATCAGGCGATGTACATTTTTTTCGGACATATAGTATTTGCGGATGCGTCGCTTGTATTTGTCGGGTAGCTCGCTGTGCTCAAGAATGTATTTTTTAGTAGCGAGTATATCGTTCGCCATACCGTAGGCAATGGCATACTCATCCGCCATATGTTCCACTTTTTTGCGGTAGCGGCGTGACAAGACATAGCGCAAACCAAACCAAATCATTCCCAGCATACTGCGGTGACGGTAGTCCATCACGTGCCCCAGTTCATGGGCAAACCATCCCTTGAGCACCGCTTCGGGCACTTCCTCAATTCTGATTACATCCCTCAAGCGGGTGGCTTCATTATACTGAACTTTAAATTTTTTTTTCGCCCCCAGGTAGCTCGATATAACCGGTTGGGCACGCATGGTTGTTTTTCTGATTGGTTTCTGTTCAAGTATCAGGTTGTAAGATTTTAAGGGTGGATAATTCTCCGCCATTTCCAGAAAGTTCTCACGCACCCGGCTGTCTTCCACGCCCTCAAATTTGATGTAACTCATTAGAAATTATTTACTTACCCCTAACCGGAAAGCGGGTAAATTGTTAATTTTTGCTGACATTTGCCCTACTCTCACTCTAATGAAACATTATGAAAAACATCGCTCAGGCAATTGATGTTGCCGTCATCGTAAGAGATTACGTGCGTTCCACCAATGCGATTCCTCGCAAGGAACAAGAGAAGATTATGCGGAACTATGAGAAAGTAACCCGGCAACTGCATAACCTGAAGGGCCTGGATTAAGGAATTCCTCCTTTTTTTGTGTTGGTTTTCAGTATATTAGAGTTGTTAAAGTCTGAAACTCTCTAACTCTACTGAAACATGACACGAATCCAAACCATTGTGGATGTGGCGGTTATTGTCCGCGATTTTCTACAAAATGAAGGGCAGACCCTGAACCTGAGTAAAGGTAAAATCAGGTCTGACAAAAACAAATCACCAC
>CAZUCA010000013.1:0-66577 GCA_964619125.1 uncultured Owenweeksia sp.
CGATATGATGATTCTGGCGATGGCGCTGCCTAACATTATCGGTCTGCTGCTGCTGAGCGGCGAGGTAAGGGCCGAAATGAAAGAGTATTGGAAAAAATTCAAGGGAGGCAAGATCCTGGAGGAAAAAGAATAATTCTCTTACCTAAGGTTAAAACGAAGAGGAGGCTGTAAGGCCTCCTTTTTTTTTGTCCAAGGTTAAACGATCAAAGTTTAAGGGTGCCGCCGGGTGCGCTCAGCTAACCTCAGCGCACTTTGCTTTTCTGCAGCCTGGCTCACAGAATTGCAGGGTTGAGGGAGTTTAAAATGCACGCTTGAGGAAAGAATGAACCGATTCCTAATTCTTGCTTTAGGCCACTAAGGCTCAACGGCACCAAGAGCCACTAAGCCAATACTTCGGGTTACTTTGAGCCTTTCTGTCTTGGTGGTTTAAGACCGGTCGAGACCGTTTCTTGTGATTGAGATTTTGAGCTTGTGTCGAGCTTCTTTTTTAGTGATTAGGGCTCGCAACCCCAGGAATTTCCCTGATTACAGTGCTACCTGTTGGCCTAAGCCCTACTCCGGTTAAGATTTAAACTCCTTTCCCCCTCCAACTCCTTCGGTCTTCATACTTTTGCAGCCTTAAAAGCAAAATGGAATGGCGGAAGACAAGAAGCGGGCAAAGTTCAATAAGGCTACCTTCAAGAAGTCGCTGAAACTCTATAAGTACATCAAGCCCTACCGCGGCGAGTTCATCGTGGGGCTGATCTTTTTATTGCTCTCCAGCGCCGCCAACCTGGCCTTCCCCAAGTATCTCGGTGACCTGGTAGACGCTACCAACTCCGATCAGATCGTGGAGAACATCCAGCAAGTATCGCTGATCCTGATCGGCATTCTCATCGCCCAGGCCATTGTGTCTTTTTTCCGCGTGGTGCTATTTGTAAACGTTACCGAAAAGACCCTGGCTTCATTACGTCAGGCCACCTACCAGCATATGATCAAACTGCCCTTTGCCTTTTTTAATCAGAAGCGGGTGGGCGAGCTCAACAGCCGCATCAGTTCCGATATTTCCCTCCTGCAGGAAACCTTTACCACCACCCTGGCCGAGTTTATCCGCCAGCTGGTCATCATTTTTGGCGGTATCGCCATCCTGCTTTACACCTCACCCCAACTCACCCTGTTTATGCTGGCGGTAGTACCGGTGGTAGTGGTTATCGCTATTTTCTTCGGGCGCTTTATCCGCAAGTACAGCAAGCAGGTGCAAAAAGAGGTGGCCGAAAGCAACACCATTGTGGAAGAAACCCTGCAAGGAATTTTCAACGTGAAAGCCTTTGCCAACGAGTTCCTGGAGATAGGGCGTTACCGCAGCAAGACCAACCAGGTGGCTAAGACCGGCATGAAGGGCGGTAAGTACCGCGGGGCCTTCAGTTCCTTTATCATTCTTGGTCTTTTTGGGGCCATTGTGGCCGTGATTTGGCAGGGGGTAAACCTTATTGCTGCCGGTGAGTTGCAAACCGGTGAGCTCTTCAGTTTTGTGATTTACTCCGGCTTTATCGGCGGCTCCATAGGTGGCTTTGCGAATGTGTATGCCAGCATCCAAAAGGCGATTGGTGCCACCGAGGAGTTGATGGAAATCCTGGATGAGCCCACTGAGGACCTCAACGAAACGGAAAGCACGACCCCGCTGCAAGGCTTTGCCGGCAAGATTACTTTTAAGGACGTTCACTTCCACTACCCCAGCCGCCCTGACATTGAAGTTTTACAGGGTGTGAATTTGCAGGCTTTGCCCGGCGAGCAGATTGCGCTGGTAGGTCCCAGCGGTGCCGGTAAGTCCACCCTGGTATCGTTGATCCTGCGCTTTTACGATCCGGTGAAAGGGAAATTGCTTTTTGACGATAAAAATGCCCACGACTATGGCCTGAGCGAACTGCGCAACCAGATGGCCGTGGTGCCTCAGGATGTATTCCTCTTTGGCGGCAGCATTCGTGAAAACATCGCCTATGGCAAGCCCAGGGCCAGCGAGGAAGAAATTATTGAAGCCGCCAAAAAGGCCAATGCCTGGGAATTTATCCAGGGCTTTCCAGAGGGTCTGGACACTCTGGTGGGTGAACGGGGCGTACAACTTAGTGGTGGTCAGCGCCAGCGGGTAGCCATTGCCCGGGCGGTACTTAAAAACCCCCGCATCCTTATTCTGGATGAGGCCACTTCCGCCCTCGATTCCGAATCGGAGCGCCTGGTACAGGATGCCCTCGACAAGCTGATGGTAGGTCGTACCTCAATTGTTATTGCCCACCGGCTTTCCACGGTGCGCAAAGCCGACCAGATTGTAGTACTGGACAAGGGTCAGGTAATCGAAACCGGTACCCATGCAGAACTGGTGGAAATAAAAGACGGCGTGTACCGCAACCTGAGCGAGCTGCAGTTTACCGCCTGATTGTCAGAAATATCAACTTTCCATCGTTAGTAAGTAATGGCCTTACCCACCGTAAGGGCCTTAGCTGCACCTTTACTTTGTAAGACTTAGTCATGAAAAAGCTTCGCCGCAAAATAGAAGAGCTGAAGAGCTACCGCTGGTTCAGGATTTTAGCTAACAAATTCACCCTGGCCACCCTGGCCTTTGTGGTATGGATGCTATTCCTGGATGTTAATTCCTACCTGATCCACCACGAGCTCAACAACGAAATTGATGAGCTGGAAGAGAGCATTAAGTATTATGAGGAGGAAATAGCCCACGACAAGAAGAAACTGGAGGAGCTTACCACCGACCCGGAAAAACTGGAAAAGTTTGCCCGCGAGGAATACTGGCTGAGGCGTAAAAATGAAGAGATCTATCTCATCGAATAACCCTCAAAACCCAACCAACCTTGAAAACCCTGCTACTCTCTGCCTTCCTCCTCCTTTCAATTTCCTGCTTCTCCCAAAAATGGTCTGCTCCGGTCAGTTCACTGGTGCAGGACGACGAACAAAAAAAATTCCTCGAATCGGTTTTTCACCTGCGCCAACGGGTGGATGTTTATGAAGATTCGGTAATGCGTGCCAGTGGCTTTCGCAGCGAAGCGCACCTACTGGCCATTGACTCCCTCCACTTCATGGATTCGGCCCTGGCCTTCAGTATTGATGACTTCCTCAGTCGCTATGGTTACCCCGCTGCCGCCCGTTACGGTGATCTGGCCAATCGCACTCCCCTGATGATTCTGGGTATGAGTCGAGACACCAGCCTGCGCAAGCACAATTTCAGCATCCTGCTCAGCGCCTACCGCGATGGGGAAATTCCGCAACGCACTTTTATGGAGTACCTCGAAAATGAGTATTCGCTTCGTACCCGCAAGCGCTTTAAGTCATACGCCCGCGAAGAAGCCCGCATCCGTGAGCTTATGCGCGCCCTGAATTATCACCGAAAAATCTAGCAAAATTGCAGGTTGCGGCTTACTCTGCTTACCTTCGCGGCAAATTTTAATGCAGCATGAGCCAACTACAGAATATTATAGAGCAAGCCTGGGAAAACCGCGATCTTCTCAAGGACGGATCGGTGGTAAAATCTATCGAAGAGGTAATTGAAAAACTGGACAAGGGCGACCTGCGGGTGGCCGAGCCCACTGCCGCTGGCTGGCAGGTAAACGAATGGATCAAAAAAGCCGTGATCCTCTACTTCCCTACCCGTAAGATGGAAAAGCTACAGGCGGGCCCCCTGGAGTTTCACGATAAAATTCCCCTCAAAAGCGATTACGACAAACTGGGTATCCGGGTGGTGCCTCATGCCATTGCCCGCTATGGAGCCTATGTCTCAAAGGGGGTGATTATGATGCCTTCTTATGTCAATATCGGTGCCTATGTGGATGAGGGCACCATGGTTGACACCTGGGCCACGGTAGGCAGCTGCGCCCAGATCGGTAAAAATGTACACCTCAGTGGTGGCGTGGGTATCGGTGGTGTGCTGGAGCCGGTGCAGGCCGCCCCGGTGGTGATTGAAGACAATGTGTTTGTGGGCTCCCGCTGTATAGTGGTGGAAGGCATAAGAGTGGAAAAAGAAGCCGTACTCGGCGCCAATGTGGTGCTTACCGCCTCTACCAAGATCATCGATGCTACCGGACCGGAGCCGGTGGAGATCAAAGGTTACATCCCCGCCCGTTCGGTGGTGATTCCGGGCAGCTACAGCAAAAAGTTCCCTGCCGGTGAATTTAATGTTCCCTGCGCCCTTATTATCGGTCAGCGCAAAGAAAGCACCAACAAAAAAACCTCTTTGAACGACGCCCTTCGCGAATACGGGGTCTCGGTTTAAATTTTTTGGAAGGGTTATGGGTTGGATACGCTCCAATTCATAACCTTTTCTGATTTCTCCCCGCTCCTAATCGTTTCTCTCTACTTTCTACTTTCTACTTTCTACTCAATACTCACTACTTACAACTCCACCACCAAGCCATCATGGGCCAGGCGAGTATTTTCGGGAATCTCCCGATTCACTTCAGCGTGTAGTCCCATATGATGACTGATGTGGGTGAGATAAGTTTGTTTAGCATCGAGTTCATGTGCCAACGCGATCGCCTCCTTGAGTGAAAAGTGCGAATGATGGGGAGTACGCCGTAAGGCATCCACCACCAAAACCTTAGAGTGGCGGACCAGGTTTTTTTCGGTTTCACCGATATAATTTGCATCGGTAATGTAGGTGAAATCCCCCATGCGATAGCCAAAAACAGGCATATTCCCGTGCATCATGGGTATGGGTTGGAAGTGGATATCACCCACTTGAAAGGCCTCCGCACCAATGCGGTGAAAACGTACCCTGGGCACACCCGGATAATCGGAATTCTCAAAAACGTAGTAAAACATCCGTCGCAGCGATTGCTCTACCCGCTCTGTGCAATAGAGGTCCATGGGCTTACCCTGGAGGTAATTGAAGCTACGCACCTCATCGAGGCCGGCAATATGGTCGTTGTGCTCGTGAGTGTACACGATGGCATCGAGCTTTTGCACCCCGGCCCGCAGCAACTGGTAGCGAAAATCCGGCCCGGCATCTATCGCCACGGTGGTAGTATCACTTTCCACCAAAAGGGAGGTCCTTAATCTGTTGTCTTTTTTATCGTTAGATTTACACACAGGACAGCCACAGCCGACCACAGGCACACCCTGGGAAGTACCGGTTCCCAAAAAGTTAAATTTCATAGCGGGCAATTAAAGAAATTCCGGTAAAATAAAAGGCCAAATAAGAACATTCCGCACTTGATCTTTTTAATTTTGTAGCGAATTGAAAGCATTTCATGGAACGCATAGTCCTTACTACCACTCAAAAAGCACTTAAGATTAACCTCAATGAAAACATCTACGGCACCTTTGCCGAGATTGGGGCTGGTCAGGAAGTTGTACGGCATTTTTTCAGGGCTGGCGGTGCCTCAGGCACTGTTGCCAAAACGATGAGCGCCTATGACAAAGATTTCAGTGACGCTATTTACGGCCGCGAAATTGACGGGCGCTACGTAACGGAGCACCGCCTCCGCAAAATGATCGATCATGAGTACAGCCTGATCGAAGAGCGCCTGAGCCGGGAAAAATACCCCGAGAAAAAATATTTCTCTTTTGCCAACACCGTGGCCACCATCAACTTCACCCGTAAGTTCAAGGGTCATGGCTGGATGGGTCTGCGCTTTCAAACTGCCCCCGACAGGGGTCCCAATGATATCATTTTCCACATCCGCATGAAGGAGGAGGAATCTTACCTGCAGCAGGAGACTATTGGTATTATGGGGGTCAACCTGATCTATGGCGCCTTTCATATCCGTAACAACCCGGAGGAACTACTTCGTTCGCTGTACGACAATATTGCCCGTTACAAGATCGAAATCGATATGGTCCACTTTGAAGGACCAGACTTCCGCGAGGTGGACAACCGCCTGATGTCGTTGCAACTGATTAAAAACGGGATGACTGATGCGGTGATCTTTGGCCCGGAAGGCAAGAACATCCTGCCGGCGGCATTGCTCTACAAGAAAAACGTGCTGGCATTGCGCGGCAGTTTCCGCCCCGCCACCAAGGTTAATATTGACATGATTAAGAAGGGCTACGGCTACTTTGTGGATGAACGCAAGGTAGACCGCGAAAAGCTGGTAGTGCTCTTTGAGATTACCCTCAACAACCTCAAAGCCGAGGGAGAGATCGACGAACAGGATTTTCTCGATCGCGCCGAAATTCTCTGCTCACTCGGGCAAACCGTACTGATCAGTAATTACCAGCAATATTATAAGTTGGTGGAGTATTTCACCCGCTATACCGAGGAGCGCATGGGCCTGATTATGGGCGTAACCAACCTCAAGGAAATCTTCGACGAAAAGTACTACCGCGATTTGAAAGGTGGTATCCTGGAGGCCTTCGGTATCCTCTACTCCACCGACCTCAAGATGTACATCTACCCCTCACAACCAGTTGATGGCGGTGAGCTCGAAACTTCCAAGTCGCTGAAGGTACACCCACGGCTGCAGCCCTTGCTCGACTACCTGATGTACAACCGCCGGGTGATCGATATTGAAAATTACGATCCTGAGATCCTGCAGATCTTCAGTCGCGATATACTACGCAAGATTAAAGAGGGTGAAGCAGGCTGGGAAAAAGCCTTGCCCGCCTATGTCGACAACATTATCCGCGACAAGCAGCTCTTTGGCTACAACCCTGAAAATCATCCCAGCACGGAAGATCAGGAAAGCGAAGCCGAAGAAATAGATCAGGAAAACTAAAGCTGATCTCAGCAATATAAAAGTAGGCTGTCAACCACCTGGGCTGGCAGCCTTTCTTGTTTTCCACTTGGCAAGGATTTTCCAGGAGCTTTTAAGCAATAGCTATTTCACTAAAACCCACCAGGCAACACCGAGGATCACAGAGCTGGCCGATTGCCTAAGCAGGTTTGTTAGCCAGAGTTTCTCAGAAGCTAAGGATGGTTTACGTTGACGGTAAAGCAATAAAACTCTGAACCTTGAACCTTGAACCTTGAGCCTTGAACCTTGAACCTTGAACTTTAAACTAAAGCGCCAGTGACTTAAGCACCTCAACGGTACGGTCTAGTTCTTCAATGGTATTGTCCTTTCCGAAGGAAAAGCGCACCACCGGGCAGTCAATACCAGGCAGGATAGTGGATATAACATGCGAACCCTGGTTGCTGCCGCTGGAACAGGCACTGCCACCACTTACTGCCACCCCGTGTAAATCGAGGTTAAAGAGGAACATGCTATCGTTGGGAACCGCGGTAAAGCTTACACTCAGCACTGAGTAAAGGCTTTGGTCGGATTCGCCGCTCATCCCGTTAAAACTGATATCAGGAATTTCCTGCTGCAGGCGGTTTTTGAAATACTCCTTCAGCTTAAGGATATGGCTTTTTTCTTCCTCGAGATGTGTCATCGCCGTTTCAAGCGCTTTGTGCAGCCCGGCCACGCCCAGCACATTTTCAGTACCGGCGCGCATATTGCGCTCCTGTGAGCCTCCGCTTACCAGGGCACCGGTCTTAACATTGCTGCGCATAAAGAGGAAACCTACTCCCTTGGGCCCGTAAAATTTATGGGCAGAAGCGGTAACAAAGTCTACCGGTATCTCCTGCAAGTCGAGCTGGTAGTGCCCAACGGTTTGCACGGTATCAGAGTGGAAGTATGCTTTGTGTTTTTTACAAATGCCAGCCGCTTTCTTAATGTCAAGGATATTGCCGATCTCGTTGTTGGCATGCATTAATGACACCAGGGTGCTGCTGTCATCAGTGGCCAGCATATCTTCCAGTGCGTCAAGATCCACATTTCCCTTGTCGTCAAGCTTCACCAACTCCAGCTTTACGTCGTATTTATCAGCAATGCTCTGCGCGGTATGTAAAACAGCGTGGTGCTCTATCGGGGAGGTTATAATCCGCTTCACACCCAGGTCACGGACCGGTAATAGCAGTGCGGCATTATCGGCTTCGGTACCACCGGAAGTGAAAATTATTTCGCCCGGGCTGCAGTTGAGCGACTGGGCGATATACTTACGGGCAGACTCAATAATACTGCGGCTTTTGCGACCGAATTGATGGGTAGAGGAAGGGTTACCAAAGGGCCCTTCTATGGTTTCTATCAGGTGTCGTTGTACTTCCTCACGCAGTGGGGTGGTTGCGGCGTTGTCGAGATAGATCGGATTTTGTGTCATAATTTTTAAACCAACTTTCCACCAGCGGCAAATCCTGTGTTTGAGACTGGCGGTGAAAAAATTCATTTGAGGTTAGAGGACGCTCATAATCACGCTCGTAGAGTCGCCAATTTTGAGCAATGTCCTTTATCGCCCTGCAAATGTAAACTACTTCCTCGTCTGTCATAACAGGATGCAATGATAATCTTACCCAGCCGGGTTTGGTACTGAGGTCGCCATGATCAATACGGTCGGTAATTTCACGACTGAAATCAGGCCCAACCTTCAGCAGGTAATGGCCGTAAGTACCGGCACAGCTGCAGCCACCCCTTACCTGGATACCAAAGTGATCATTGAGCAGACTTACGCAAAGATTGTAATGCAATTCATCGATGTAAAAAGAAATCACACCAAGACGATCGCGATGATTGGCCGCCAGGATGCGCAAACCCTTTACGCCCTGTAACTCCTCCATCACATAATTGATCAACTCATGCTCACGGGCGGCAATTTTAGCGGTCCCCATCTGCTCTTTGAGCTGCATTGCCATGGCCGCCTTAATAGTTTGCAGGAAAGCGGGGGTACCACCGTCTTCCCGGGTTTCAATATCCTTAAAATAGCGATGCTGGCCCCAGGGGTTGGTCCAGGCCACGGTGCCACCACCCGGCTGATCGGGAATCTGATTACCGTACAAGCGGGAATTGAAAAGCAAAATACCCGGGGTACCCGGTCCTCCCAGAAATTTGTGGGGTGACATAAAAATGGCATCCAGCTGCTCTGCCTCTTCGGCGGGATGCATATCAATATCCACATAGGGGGCACTACAGGCAAAATCCACGAAGCAAAACCCATTATGCCCGTGGATCATCCGTGCTATCTGGTGATAGGGGGTAATGATACCGGTGACATTACTACCGGCGGTAACACTGGCAATTTTCAGGGGGCGACGACGGTATTTCCTCAGCAACTCCGCAAAGTGACTCAGGTCAGGCATTCCCTGGTTATCCGGATTTATTTGCACCACCTCCGCCAGGGTTTCGAGCCAGGAGGTATGATTAGAGTGGTGTTCCATATGGGTAATGAACACCACCGGGCGCTTGCTTTTTTTAAACCTGAAATGACGGCTATGCTGTTCCGGCAACTTCAGACCCAGAATTCTTTGCAGCTTCAGAATAGCATCGGTCATGCCACTGCCCACCGGAATCAGGATATCGTCAGGCCCGGCATTGACATGTTGCTTTATAATTTCGCGGGCCTTGTGATAGGCCTGGGTCATTACCTTCCCCGTAAAGCTGGTTTCGGTGTGGGTGTTGGCCACGTATGGACCGATCTCTTTCCTGAGCCGGTCTTCAATAGGCCCGTAGAGGCGGCCCGAGGCCACCCAATCAGCATAGAGTATTTTTTGTGGCCCCAAGGGACCGGTAAAGGTCTGATCAACACCAACTACGTGCTGACGAAATTGAGAGAAGTATCCCTCCAGTTTTCCATCTGAGACCTGATGAGTTTTCTGAGTTTCAGGCATGGTTGTAGGTTTGCTATAAAGATAGCGCCTTCAACTCATTTACAAAACGTTCACCCAGTTCAGTCGCTTTCTCCTGACTTTTAGCCTCGGTATAAACTCTTATAATCGGCTCTGTATTTGACTTGCGCAGGTGTACCCACTCGTCGCTGAAGTCAATTTTCACCCCATCAATGGTACTGATATCTTCACTGGCATATCGCTCCTGAACCTGCTTAAGAAGCGCATCCACGTCCATTCCAGGCTCCAGTTCAATTTTATTTTTAGCCATAAAATAGGCTGGATATGAGGCACGAAGCTCACTCATTTTCTTCTGGCTGTGGGCCAGATGTGAAAGTACCAGGGCCACCCCCACCAGGGCATCGCGTCCGTAATGCAAATCGGGCAAAATCACACCGCCATTACCTTCGCCGCCCAGCACAGCGCCTATCTCTTTCATTTTCTCCACCACATTTACTTCGCCTACCGCACTGGCAGCGTACTGCTGGCCCCGCTTGCCGGCCACATCGCGCAAGGCACGGCTGCTACTGAGATTGCTTACCAGGGGCCCCTGCTTGTGCTCCAGCAGGTAATCGGCCGCCGCCACCAGGGTGTATTCCTCGCCAAACATCTTACCGTCATCAGAGATAAAGGCCAGACGATCCACATCGGGATCCACTACTACGCCGAGATCGCAATTCTTGGTTTTAACCAAGCTCATGATGTCGCCAAGATGCTTTTCCAACGGTTCCGGATTATGCGGAAACTGACCGTTAGGTTCACAAAATAGCTCTTCAACCTGCTTCACGCCCAGGCGCTCGAGCAGGTATGGAATAGCCACCCCACCGGATGAATTCACCCCATCAACCGCTACCTTAAAATCAGCGGCAGCTATGGCCTCAGCATCAACATAGGGCAAGGCCAGGATGGCGTCCACATGCTTCACCAGGGCATCCTCGCCCTTGCGAATGCTACCAAGTGCTTCAACCGGGCTGAATTCGAAATTTTCGTTTTCGGCCAGCTCGAGAATTTGGCGTCCGTCATCGGCACTAAGAAACTCTCCCTTTTCATTGAGTAATTTCAAGGCGTTCCACTGCACCGGGTTGTGAGAGGCAGTAAGGATAATGCCACCATCGGCCTCCTCAAATACCACCGCCATTTCAACGGTAGGAGTAGTGGAAAGGCCCAGATCAATTACATCGATTCCCAAACCGACCAGGGTATTTTGTACCAGGTTCTGAATCATATTGCCCGAAGGCCGGGCATCACGACCAATGACCACGCACAATTTTTTCTGGCTATTGTTTTTAAGAAAGGAACCATAGGCAGCGGCAAATTTTACTGCATCCAACGGTGTCAGGTTGTCAGCAACCGCGCCACCGATAGTACCACGAATGCCGGAAATTGATTTTATTAAAGTCATAATGCTATTGTATTGTCGGAAAAATGGAGAGTCCGCAAATATAATAAACCCGCAGGCCCAGCAGTTTTATAGCGGTCTAAACTGCAACTGTTAATTATTTTGTGAAAAATCCAAACTGTGGCTCTAATTTTGCCCAGTGGTTTATCGCTAGTTTTAGGTAAACAACAAACGCTGCTTATGTACGAAGAGGAAGAATTCACCGATCTCAATCCCCTGATTGATCGATTTGAGGAGATGCTTGACCGGCAGGAAGTTTGGTTTTTTGATGTGCAGGAATTTGAGGCCATCGCCGATTTCTATTATGAGCGCGGACGCATTGGCCGGGCCTTGCAGGCGGCCGAAATTGCCTCACAACAACATCCTGCCTGTGCGGCCTTTGTGGTGCGCAAGGCCCAGTACTTTACCGCTACTGATAAGTTGCGTCTGGCCCGTCGTGAACTAAGCCGGTTGGAAGGATTGGAGCCCGACAGCTTTGATTACTACCTGGCCCAGGGTGCTATTTTCAGCAAGGAAGGGAAGCACCAACAGGCCATCAATGCCTATAAAAAAGCTATGGCCAAAGCCGACTTCCCCGAGGATGTATGGTCACTGATAGCCATTGAATACCAGATCAGTGGCAATTTTGAGCTGGCTTATAAATACCTGAAGCTCACCCTGGAGGCCAATCCCGATGATGAAATAGCCATTTACAATATTGCCCTATGCTTTGACTTGCTGGAAAAAAGTGAGCAGGGTATCAAATTTTTTGAACGATTCACTGACCAGAATCCCTACAATGAGATTGCCTGGTATCATATGGGTATCTTGCTGGCTAAAGAGAAGCGTTACGATGAAGCCCTGCGGGCCATCAATTATTCCATCCTGATCGATGAGTTTTTTACAGCCGCTTATTTTGAGAAAGGGCGTATCCTCGAGCGCACCTATCGTTACCAGGAGGCAGTGGAAACCTACCTCGAGTGCCTGGAAAATGACAGTGCTTCCGGCTTTTTGTATTACAAGATCGGCCTGTGCTACCTCAATTTGCACAAGCCCCAAAAGGCCATCAGCTATTTTACCAAGGCGGTAAACGAAGATCCTGACCTGGATGAGGCCTATTATGAACTGGCCCTGCTGCAGGATGAGGAGGAGTCATTTCAGGAGTCGACCTACAACATTAACAAAGCCCTGGACCTGGACCCTGATAATGCCGACTACCTCTTTGTGAGTGCTGAAGTGCACCGCCGGGCCGGAATGCTCAATGAGGCAGAACTGATTTACCAGAAGCTGATCAAGCTCGGTATTTTTGAGCCCGATGTGTTTATTGACTATGCCGAGCTCCTCTTTGACCTCTGTGAATTTGACGAAGGCATGGAAGTGCTCTACCAGGGTGTGGACCTCAATCCCGAGTCAGCCGACATCAATTTCCGCCTGGCCGGATACCTCTATATCCTGCGCGAAAGTGACGAAGCCGACATCTATTTCCGCAAAGGCTTAAAGCTTGACAAGGACCGCCTGATTCACTTCTTCAACCTCTTTCCCAAGTTGCAGGAAAATGGCGCTATTGAGGGTATCCTGAAAGACAGCAAAGAGCACAATTAAAATTTAATTTTCTTTGCGGCAAAGTTTTGCTGCATGACAAAGATTTTTCTTTACCTGAAAGGAGTGGCCATGGGTGCCGCCGACGTTGTACCAGGCGTTAGTGGTGGTACCATTGCCTTTATTACCGGTATTTACGAGGAGCTGATCGAGAGCATTAAAAATATTAATGCCGAAGCGCTGCGCAAGCTCTTCAAAGAAGGTATCGGCAGTGCCTGGCAGCACATCAATGGCACCTTTCTGGTGGTGCTCTTTGCCGGCATTATCACCTCTATCATCACCCTGGCCAAGGGCATTAGCTACCTGCTCGAAACCTACCCTATCCTGGTGTGGGCCTTTTTCTTCGGATTAATTGTGGCCAGTGCCGTGCTGATAGGTAAAAGCATTAGCAAGTGGAACCTAACTACCGTGCTGGGACTTCTGGCCGGCATCGGCATTGCTTACTACATCACGGTGGCGTCACCAGCGCAAACTTCAGAGGAATATTGGTTTGTATTTCTGAGCGGAGCACTGGCCATTTGCGCGATGATCCTGCCCGGTATTTCCGGTAGCTTTATCCTGTTACTTTTAGGGAAATACAAATTCATTCTGCAGTCGGTTTCGGAGCTCAACATTTCCGTAGTACTCATATTTGTCCTGGGCTGCCTGGCCGGTTTGCTCACTTTCGCCCGCTTACTTTCGTGGATGTTTAAACATGCTAAAGAACTGACCATTGCCATCCTCACCGGATTTATGATCGGCTCCCTCAACAAGGTCTGGCCCTGGAAAATTACATTGGAAACCACGGTAGACCGCCACGGGGAAACCATTCCCCTGGTTCAGGAAAGTGTAATGCCTTATAACTTTGAAGGCGAACCCCAGTTGATGTTCAGCATCGGGCTGGCTATCGTTGGTTTTCTGGTAATCTGGGTACTGGAGCGATCAACCAGCAAACAGGTAATAGGCGAATCCTAAAGACAGTAAATATGAGACTGGGGCTGATTGGCAAATCTTTACAACATTCCTTTTCGGCCCGCTATTTTGCCGAGAAGTTTGCTCAGGAGGGCCTTTCTGACTTCAGTTACCAAAACTATGAGTTGCCCACTATTTCGGCCTTGCCCGCGCTCTTGCAAAAGGAAAAGCTGGACGGCTTTAATGTAACTATCCCCTACAAGGAACAAGTGCTGCCTTTTCTCAGCAGCCTGTCGGCCGATGCGAAAGCCATTGGGGCGGTAAACACGGTAAAGGCAGACGCTCAGGGCTTGCACGGCTACAACACCGATTGGCAGGGCTTCAGCGACAGCCTGCAACCCTTGCTGCAAGCCCATCATCAGCCAGCCCTGATACTGGGGAGCGGTGGTGCTGCCCGGGCAGTATACTACGCGCTCAGCCAGTTGGGAATTGAGGCCACTACCGTAAGTCGCCACCCCGGCCCGGGCGTTCTAAGCTATGCCGAGGCCTCCCAACAACTGGCTGATTATCCGCTGGTAATTAATACCACACCACTGGGTACCTTTCCAAAAAGCTGGGAAAAGCCACCACTGGAACTAGCTATTGTATCAAAAAATCACTTATTTTATGATTTGGTATACAATCCCCCGGAAACCATGCTACTACAGCAGGCTCGAAAGCGGGGGGCAGTAACAAAAAATGGTTACGAAATGTTGGTTTTGCAGGCGGAGAAATCGTGGCAGATCTGGCAGGCGCACAACCCTTAACTTAAAGAGTATATGGAGACGCAGCAAGACCCACTCCACCAGGGAGAGGGAATGAAGAAGGGGAAAGAAGATACCCCCGAGAAGGATTCAGTAGTGGAAGAAAGCCTTTTAAGTGAAAGCGAAAAAGAGGATGACGACCAGCAAATAGTGGTAAGCACTGATGAAGAATCAGGGGGAGCTGAACCCGATTTCAGTAAAAGTGAAGGTGAAAACATTGTAGCCCGGGAAAGCGAGAATGACTCTGGCAACCTGGAGGAAGATGCCCTGATTGCCGAGGGCAGTCGCGAAAGTGACACCGCCGTGGTTTCGGCCGCCGATGTGATGACAGACGAGGAGTTGGAGAGTGAGGATGAGCATCATGAACATGTGGCCAGCGATGAGGATGAGGATGAAGAACATCACACCCTTGAGCATAAAATTCCTGATTACGGGGAATATGAACCGGAAAAGCTGGTAAAAGAGGCGGAGCTGCTGATAAAAAATGAGCCGATCGACAAGATCAAGGATCATATCGACGCCATCCGCAAAAGCCTGCTCAATCAGCTTTCGGAGCAGCGACAGCAAAAACTCAATCAGTTCCTGGAGTCAGGAGGCAACGAAATCGACTTTCAGTATACCCACCCGCTGCGTGAACGCTTTCGCAGCCTCTATACTGATTATCGTCAAAAACGACAGCAACACTACCAAAACCTGCAGGAAAAGCTCAATAACAACCTCAGAATTAAACTGGACCTGATTGATAAAATCAAGGAAATAGTTACCAAGGATGAATCCATCGGTGACACTTTTAAGGAATTCAATGCTATTCAGCAGGAATGGAAAAATACCGGCCCGGTACCGCGCAATGAATCGGCCGACCTGTGGCGCACCTACCACCACCACGTAGAAAACTTCTATGAGTACATTAAGATCAACAAGGAACTGCGCGACCTTGACTTCAAGAAGAACCGGGAGGCTAAGGAAAAATTGATTGCCGAAGCGGAAGCCCTGGTGGAGCAGGAGCACGTGATCTCGGCTTTTAAAGCCCTGCAGGAACTGCACAAGAAGTGGAAGAACATCGGTCCGGTGGAACGCGAAAACCGTGAACCCATGTGGGAGCGTTTTAGCGAAGCCACCCGCAAGATTCACGAGAAGCGCGACAACTTTTTCAGCGACCTGCGCGAGAAGGCTGATGAGTTAATTGAAGAAAAAAAGAAGCTGATTGCCACTCTTAAGGAGCGTGACTACAGCCGGATCAACACCCACCATCAATGGCAGGAAGCGATTAAGGAAGTGGAAAAAACCCGCAACGAATTCCGTAAGATCGGTCGCCTCAACCATCCCGAAAATGATAAGATCTGGGATGAGTTCAGAGGGCTGTTAAGGGAGTTTAATCACACCAAAAATCAGTTTTACAAGCAGCTTAAGAAACAGCATCACGACAATCTGGAGCAAAAGCGTGAGCTGGTAGCCATTGCCGAGGAGCTTAAGGATAGTGAGGACTGGCGGGAGACTACCAACGAAATGAAGCGCATCCAGGCCAAGTGGAAGACCATCGGCCACGTGCCTAAGTCCGAATCGGATAAAATCTGGAAGCAATTCCGGGAAGCCTGTAACCATTTCTTTAAGCGCCTTACCGAGCACAACAAAGATCGCGACAAAGCTTTTGAGGGCAACTATAAGAAGAAGGCACAGATGCTGGAGGAACTGAAGGCCTATGAAACTGATGATAAATCACAGGAAGATAATATCGTTCACCTCAAGGAGGTAATCGCGCAGTGGAAGGAAATTGGCCGGGTACCCCGCAATAAAAGCAAGGTGGAGAGTGAATTTAACAGTACCCTCGACCAGAAATTCAAAGCTATTGACCTTGACCGTAAGGAGTCGCAGCGCATCCGTTTTGAAAACAAGATGGAAACCATTTCTGAAGAGGGCGGCGAACGGGAACTGCGTCGTGAGCGCGATACGGTGACCCGCAACCTGCAGGAGGCCAACAAGGAGCTTGCCCAGTTGGAAAACAACCTCAGCTTTTTCACCAGCAGCAATCCCAACAATCCCTTTATTAAGGAAGCGGAGAAAAACATCTCCCGGCATAGAGAGCAAATCAGTATTCTGAAGGAGAAAAAGCAGATGTTGAATGTGAAGATCAGGGAACTGCAGCGCGAAGACGAACAGGAAGAATCTGACGCTGGTAACAGTGAGGCTGACGAACAGTCTTCCACAGCATAGATTGCAGAACAGTACTCCAATCAAAAGGCCCACTCCGTTATGAGTGGGCTTTTTTATTCCTCTCACTACCCGGGAAGAGGTGGCTAGAAGAGTGCTCATACACAAAAACAAACTGCTGATAAGGCTTTCCTCTTTTTGAACGGTCAGGCGTGGCTTTCTCCTTATTTTTGCCGCGTATGGCACGAAATTTCAACATCAAGGCAGAATACCATCCCACTGGTGATCAGCCGCAGGCGATCAGGCAATTGACAGAAGGCCTCAACCGGGGCGAACGCTATCAGACCCTATTGGGAGTGACTGGTAGCGGTAAGACTTTTACCGCCGCCAATGTGATTGAAAAAATCCAGAAACCCACCCTGGTGCTAAGCCATAATAAAACCCTGGCCGCTCAGCTCTACAGCGAATTCAAAACCTTCTTTCCGGATAACGCGGTGGAGTATTTTGTATCATATTATGATTATTACCAACCGGAAGCTTACATCCCCACCTCCGGTACCTATATTGAAAAGGATCTCTCGATAAACGAGGAAATTGAAAAGCTGCGCCTGAGCACCACCTCCGCCCTGCTTTCGGGCCGGCGGGATGTGTTGGTGGTGGCATCAGTTTCGTGCCTCTACGGTATCGGTAACCCCAAGGAATTTGCCGAGCAGGTTTTGGAGCTGCGGACCGGACAGCTAATTGCCCGCAACAAACTGCTCCACCACCTGGTGGGAGCTCTTTACAACCGTACCACCGCTGAGTTTACCAGGGGTAGCTTCCGCGTAAAAGGCGATACAGTAGATGTTTTCCCTGGCTACGCCGACACCGCTTTCCGCATCAGTTTTTGGGGTGATGAAATTGAAAGCATCGAACGCTTTGACCCCGCCACTGGCGACACTATCGAAAGCTTTGAGCAGATCAGGCTTTTCCCGGCCAATATTTTTGTGACCAGTAAAAGCACTTTAAAATCTGCCATCCACCAGATCCAGGATGACATGGTCAGCCAGGTGGATTTTTTCCGTATGAATCAGCGCCCTCTCGAAGCCAAACGCCTGCAGGAGCGTACCGAGTTTGACCTGGAAATGATCAGGGAACTGGGCTACTGCTCCGGTATTGAAAACTACTCACGTTACCTGGATGGCCGGGCCCCGGGTACCCGTCCTTTCTGCCTGCTCGATTACTTCCCGGATGACTACCTGATGGTAATCGATGAAAGTCACGTAACCGTACCACAGGTGCGCGCCATGTACGGTGGTGACCGCAGCCGCAAGGAGAACCTGGTGGAATATGGATTCCGCCTCCCTGCCGCCATGGACAACCGCCCCCTGAAGTTTGAAGAATTTGAAGCGCTGCAAAATCAGGTCATTTACGTTAGCGCCACCCCCAGTGATTACGAGCTGGAAAAATCTGAGGGAGTAGTGGTAGAACAGTTGATCCGCCCCACGGGGCTATTGGATCCCCGCATTGAGGTACGCCCGGTAGAAAACCAGGTTGACGACCTGATGGAAGAGATCAATAAGCGCTCGGAGATTGACGAACGTGTACTGGTAACCACCCTTACCAAGCGCATGGCAGAGGAACTGACCAAGTACTTTACCCGCTACGGCATCCGTTGCCGCTACATTCACTCTGACGTGGATACCCTGGAGCGGGTGGAAATAATGCGCGACCTGCGCCTGGGAATCTTCGACGTGCTCATCGGGGTAAACCTGCTGCGTGAAGGTCTTGATTTACCGGAGGTCTCATTGGTGGCCATCCTTGATGCCGATAAGGAGGGTTTTCTGAGGGCCGAGCGCTCACTGGTGCAGACGGTGGGCCGTGCCGCCCGTAACATCAACGGCCTGGCTATAATGTATGCCGAAAAAATTACCGACAGTATGCAGCGCACAATCGACGAAACCAACCGCCGCCGCTCTATCCAGCAGGACTACAATGAAAAGCATGGCTTAAAACCGACCGCGTTGAAAAAGTCGACCGATAGTATACTGGTGGGCAGTGGCAATAAGGCGAGTTATACCCAGGGCATTAATCCAACCAAAGCAGCCGAGGAACAGCCAGTTTATCAAACTCCGGAACAACTTAAAAAGGCACTGGAAGCCACTCGTAAAAAGATGGAAAATGCTGCCAAGGCCCTTGACTTTATTGAAGCGGCACGCCTGCGCGATGAGTTAGCCGAGTTGGAAGATCGCCTCGCAAAGGAAAAAAGCCGTTAAAGTGCCCGTTATCTTAAACCTTGACTTGTCTTTTGAGTCTTAGAACTTATACCCTGAACTCCCTTATGAAATACATCTTACTGACCCTTAGTTTTTTCTTTTTCAACCAGCTATCTGCGCAGGTAAGCGGCACCATTACCGACAAGGATAAGGAAGCCCTGCCCGGTGCCTCGGTAGCCCTGTTTCAGGGCGGAGAGCTGGTAGCCGGCACCACCACCGACGACCGCGGTTACTTCAGCCTTCCGGCCGGTCCGGGAGACTACGTCCTGGAAGTAAGCTTTATTTCCTTCGAGAAACTAAGTCGTAAGATCAGTATTTCACCGGCCGGTGAAGCGGTAGACTTTGGCACCATTGTGATTAAAGAGGCCAGCAGTAAGCTTGACGAGGTGACGGTAGAAGCACAAGCCAGCATGATGGAGTTTCAGCAGGATAAGCGGGTTTTTAATGTTGCTAAAGACCTGAGCAGTGCCGGTTCAAACGGGTCAGAAATTCTCAATAACATTCCCAGTGTGGCAGTGGATATAGAGGGCAATGTAAGCTTACGCGGCAGTGAAAATGTGCGCATACTGGTAAACGGTAAGCCTTCCGGTCTGATCGGCAATGACCCGGCTACTGCTTTGCGACAGCTTCAAGGGAACATGATTGAAAAAATAGAAGTCATCACCAACCCCTCTGCCCGTTATGACGCCGAAGGTGAAGCCGGCATAATTAATATTGTGCTTAAAAAGAATGACAAAGCCGGCATAAATGGCAATTTTGAAGTTTCCGCCGGCTACCCTGATAACTATGGCATTGCTGCCGGTATCAACTACCGCACCGGCCGCTTTAACTGGTTTGCTAATTTGAGTGGTAACTATCGCAATTCTCCGGGAGGTGGCTACAGTGAGCAGGAGAACTTTCTGCCCGACACCAGCTATACCTTTATCCGCGATCGTGATCAAACCCGTGGCGGCCTGAATGCTGCCCTGCGATTCGGTGCCGACTACAACCTTACCGAAACCCAAAGCCTTACCGCCACCTTCCTGTACCGGCCGTCCATGGATAAGAACTTTGCCCGTATCAGCTACCAGGATTACGATCAGGAGGGAACCCTGCGCAAAAGGCAGATCCGTGAAGACGATGAAAAGGAAGATGAAATCACCTATGAAGGAGACCTCCATTGGGAAAAACGCTACGAGGGCAAAGACCACAAGTGGACCGCCGATATCAATTTTCAGGATGAGGAGGATGAGGAGAATTCCGTAATCCTGCAGCGCACGTATTTTGACAGCATTAGCAAGCTGCCAACCGCTTCGCCCAGCGAAACCACTACTCAGTATGTTCGCAATATCGAAAACCAGCAGAACATTCTGTTCCAAAGCGATTATGTAAGGCCCTTTACGGATAAGCGTAGCTTTGAGACCGGCGCCCGGGTAACCATGCGCGATATTGTAAACGACTATAAAGTGGAAGAAGAGGATGAAGACGGCAACCTGCAGCAGCTGGACAAATTCACTGACCGCTTTCAATACCAGGAAAACATCTTTGCGGCCTACGCCATCTACAACGATGCCATTGGCGAAAAAATCACCTACCAGGCCGGTCTAAGGGCTGAATACACCGATCTTACCACGGAAGTGAACAGCCAGGGAGACCCCAACAACCGCCGCTATGCCAACCTCTTTCCCAGCGCATTTTTCACCTACGATATCAATGAATTGGGCGACTTCCAATTAAGCTACAGCCGCCGCATCAGCCGCCCCCGCTTTCGGCATCTGCTGCCCTTTTACAGCTTTAGTGACCCGCGCGTGTTTTACAGCGGCAATCCCGATCTCAACCCGGAGTTTACCGACTCCTACGAATTTGGTTATGTGCGCTACTGGCCCAGTGGCTCGCTTTACAGCGGTATATACCACCGTCATCGCAGTGGGGTGGTAGAGAGAATTTACCAGGTAGATGATTTGGGCAACACCACCATTTTCCCAATCAACCTGTCTGTGGCTGATGCCTATGGTTTTGAATTTACCCTGCAGCAAAAAGTGGCCAGTTGGCTTAACTTATCCGGTAACCTTAATCTCTACTATTCAAGTACGGTGGGCGAATACGAAGGTCAGGACCTCAGTGCCACCACCTTTGCCAGCCAGGGGCGCATGAGCAGTCGCTTTAGCTTTTGGAACAGCGATTTGCAATTGAGTTTCAACTACCGTGGCCCCCGCAATGATTCACAGGGTCGCACCCTGGGCATTTACACCGCTGACCTGGGCTGGAGTAAGGATTTATTAAAGAACAAGGCCACTTTCACCATTTCGGTGCAGGATCTCTTTAACGGCCGCAAACGCCGTGGTTACACCGATGGGCCAAACTTCAGCACCTATAGCGAATTCCAATGGCGTCAACGTCAGATTACCGCCACCTTTGTTTACCGCCTGAACCAGAAGAAAAAACGCGGACCAGCCGGTGGTGGCCGCGAAGACATGGGTGGAGACGAATTTTAAATTAGGTAGCAGACAGTATTGAGAATTGAGCACCAGGCATTAGGTTTCAGGCCTGGTACAAGCGGCACTTTCCCCTTGGCTGGCCTGCCGGGGTGAAATACCCGGCAGCTCCCCATTCCCGGAGTGGTCGGCCAATCGAATGAGCCAACGGAGTTCCTGATGATAGCAGGCCGGCAAGATTTAGTTGAAACCTCAAACTAAAAGCAATTTCACTGCGATTATCCCAGTACCTGCCAGGGCCGCAAGGCGGTCTGATAGCATTGCCCTGTTTGTTTCACAGCGCTTCTCAGCGTTTAAAGGAGATTCACGGAAGATGTAAAGCAATAAAACCTGAGGTGAAGGCGGTTGAGACCGGAAGGCTTGAACTATGAGGCATGCCTGACGCCTGGCAGGGAAGGCAGGCTTGGACCATTACCCTAACAAAAAAGGCCGCCCCATTTAAATGAGACGGCCTTCGCTTTATCAGTTTAAAAGCTAATTAGTGCACTTTCACCAGGGTGACATCAAAGATCAGCCAGGCATTGGGGGGTATAACGCCACCAGCCCCGTGCTGGCCATAAGCCAAATGGGGAGGAATAAGCAGGCGTGCTTCATCACCTTCGTTAAGCAGGCCGATGCCTTCTTCCCAGCCCGGTATAACGCGGCCAGCACCAATACTAAAGCTGATAGGCTCACCGCGACGACTGCTGTCGTCAAACACAGTACCATCCATCAGCATTCCTTTGTAGTGTACGGAAACCTTTTTGCCATCCAGGGCCTGCGGACCGCCGCCGGCTTTTTTGATCAGGTATCGCAATCCGCTACCGGTAGTATCGAAGCCTTCCGATATTTGCTCTACCTGGCGTATTGCCTCCTGTTCCTTTTCACGATCGGCAGCCATCACCTGTTCAAAGGCTTCGTTAAACACTTCACGGGCATCAAACTGCTCGGCTTCTTGGCCGATACGTTCAATCCTGATTGATTTTATAGTATCTCCCTGTTTGATGCTGTCAACCACATCCTGACCGGTAACCACTTTGCCAAATACGCTGTGCTTATCATCGAGCCAGGGGGTGGCACCATGGGTAATAAAAAACTGACTGCCGTTGGTGCCAGGCCCGGCATTAGCCATTGAGAGGACACCCGGTCCGGAATGACGGAGGGAAGCATCAAACTCATCCGGGAATTTATAACCAGGACCACCGGCACCACTACCCTGGGGATCGCCCCCCTGTACCATAAAATCATTGATTACCCGGTGAAATTTCAGGCCATCGTAGTAGGGTTCTCCCAATTCTCGGGCGTCATTGTCGATCTTACCTTCGGCCAGACCCACAAAATTGGCCACCGTCATTGGCACTTGCTGGTAGTGCAACTCAATTAAAATCTCCCCTCTGGGGGTATCTATCCGGGCATAAATTCCTTCCTGCATTCTGTTTCGTTTTTCCGATTACTTAAGCGCTACCATCTCCATTTCAAAAATCAACCAGGCATTGGGTGGTATTACACCACCGGCTCCACGCTCGCCATAAGCCAAGTTGGGAGGCAGCAGGATTTTGTACTTATCGCCAACCTGCATCATGCTAAGAGCCTGCTTCCAGCCTTCAATAACGCGGGCCTGGGGTCCTACCTGCACTTCAAAAGGTGCATAGGGCTCACGGCGCTGATCGTATTTTCCGTTCTCCTGGGCCAGTTCCTTAATGCTGGTATCGAAGAGAGTACCATCCAGCAAATAGCCGGCGTAGTGCATTTTAACTGTTTGACCGGCCTCTGGTTTGGGACCATTGCCTTTTTTCAGCACTTCGTAAAACATGCCACTTTCGGTGCCCTCCATTTCTTTAGTGAGCTCAGCCACTTGCTCCTTTTGCTTAGCCATCATTTCTTCGCGGGCCTTCATTTCTTGTTCTCTCTTTTGGGCAGCGGCAGCCTCAGCATCGGCCCGGGCCTCAGTGAAACGAGCGGCGGCATCAAATTCCTTAGCTGCCTTACCCTGGCGCACAATGCTCACAGTTTCCATCACGTCTCCCTGCTCTATTTGGTTTACCACATCCATACCCTGAACCACTTTACCAAAAACAGTATGCTTACCATCGAGCCAGGGGGTTTCCTTGTGGGTTATGAAAAACTGGCTGCCATTAGTGCCAGGACCGGCATTAGCCATGGAGAGAATACCAGCGGTATCATGGGTAAGACTGGGGTCTATCTCATCAGGAAACTTATATCCGGGGCCACCGCTGCCATTACCGGCAGGATCACCACCCTGGATCATAAAATCCTTGATAACGCGGTGAAACTTCAAGCCGTTGTAAAAAGGCTCGCCTTCACTCTTGGCTTCATTTTCAATCTCCCCTTCGGCCAGGCCTACAAAGTTAGCAACTGTCATGGGGGTCTTCTGATAGTAAAGCTCGGCCAGGATATCGCCTTTATTGGTATTGAACAGCACGTAAATACCGTCATCGAGTTTCACAGACTCACCGTTAACACTTACTTTTTGTTGGGAATTACAACTCATTAACACGCCTGCAAAAAGCAGAGCCGTCATCAGGAGATTCTTCATTTCTTAAGATTTAGATTTTTGAATATTGATAATTTTCAATTCGTACACCAGTGGTGTCATGGGTGGCACCCGGTTTTGATCACCAGCCACACCATGCGCGAGATGCGAAGGTAAAATAAAACGTCCCTTGTCCCCAAGGCGGAGTAATTTCAGTGCTTCATGCAAACCTATCACGGCATCTTCCTTATCTATCCGAAGGCGGCGGGTACCGCTTTCATCAGAAGAATAAAGGAGGGTTCCGTTCATTAGGTATATCTCGTACTCAAACTCTACCAGGTCTTCGGAGTAAATCGAATCAGGGGTATCACCCACTTGCAGAATCTGGTAGTAAAGCCCGGTGCCGGAGCGCCGCATGTCCAGCTGCCGGTCATCGATATAGGCTTCGATGCTTTCGCGTTCCTGTTCCAGAAAAGAACGACTGTCATCAATTTTCTCCTGCGGCGAGCGTTGCCGCTGCGGCTGCGTTGAATTGTGACCAGAGCCACATTCACAACTGATGACCAGTATAGCCAATAATATCAGGTAGCTACTTAATTTCAAAAACTTAGAGACTTGGCAAAGCTTCTTCATAAGAAGGCAGCGCGTTTTTAATTTTTTCAATTGTTTCCTCAAGGCTGGCATCAACCGCTCCGCCGGCGGCATTGAGATGACCCCCGCCATTAAAGTGCTTGCGCGCAAAGGCATTTACATCAAAGTTGCTCTTGCTGCGAAAGGAAATTTTAACCAATTCCCCCTTGGGGTAAGCGAATGCACTAAACTCCACCCCTTCAAGAGAGAGGCCATAATTTACAAAGCCCTCGGTATCGCCTTTTTTATAATCAAACTCCTTCAGATCCTCCTCACTCAGGCTAATGATGGCGGTGGCGTATTGCGGCAATACCTCCATGCGTTGTAAAGCGCGGCTCAATAATTTAAGCCGGTTGCGGGAGTTGGTATCATATATACGGGAGGCTACCTCCTGGCTTTTAACGCCCAGTTTCAAGAGCTCGCCCGCCACCCGGTGGGTTTCGGGGGTGGTACTGCTAAAGCGAAAATTACCGGTATCAGTCATAATACCGGCATAGATGGCCTGGGCAAAATCGCTATCGAAATACTGCTGCCAATTGAGCTTTTCGGCCAGGTGAAATATCATCTCGCAGGTGGATGACATAGCCGGGTCAGAAACCAGTATATCGGGAAAGTCATCGGGCTGTTGGTGGTGATCTACCACTACCTTGGTAGCCTTATTACTGCTGAGTAAGGGTTGCAGGTCGCCACTGCGCTTTAAGGAGTTGTAATCGAGGTGAAAAATAAGCTCGGCAGCGGCGATAAGTTCCCTGGCCTTTTCTGCTTCGGTACCATATTCCACCACGGCATCAGCCCCGCTAATCCAATTGAGAAAATGAGGGTATGCATTAGGGACTACCACATGGACCTCCTTAGCGAGTTTTTTCAGGATCAGGGCCAGGCCAAGGGCACTGCCCATGGCGTCGCCATCGGGATTTACATGGTTGGTTATTACCACCTTGCTGTTCTCCTGCACCGCCGTGCGAATGTGCTCTACTGTTGCCTCACTTATGTTCATTCCCGCAAATATATTGGAATTGCCTCCCCCATCCACACAGAGGCAAAATATACTGTAAGAAATTACATACAACCCTAACTAAAATACTGAGTATTACCATTTACCGCTTATCGAAAAACTGTTTTAAAAAATGATATAGAAATTTATATTTGCTACCACACGTTTACACAACACAACTTAACAACCTACAAATGTCCATTGAAAACTACTCTCCCACCTCTAATCGTAAGCAACTCATACTTAAGGCCGAGGGCTGTGCTCAGGAAACTCCTGATCAGGCTTTTATTGAGGTTTCACTTGAATGCCTCTATTTTGATGTGAAAAAATCAAAAAACTGGCTCAGCAATAAACTGGCTGAAATCAGCAAACGCATGGTAAAACTTGGCGTGAATGAAGCTGATGTTCATACCGCTTCTATCCGCCTTACCAAAGATTACCGCAATACCCGCAACACTAAAATTTTTAATGGCTATGTAGCTTCCACCGCCATGACTATCCTGGTACGCGACATTTCCAATCTGGACGAGATCTATATCAATTTACTGGAGGACGAAGAACTAACGATCGACAATGTATCCTATCACCACAGCGAAGCTAAAAGGCTGGAAAACGAAGCTTACCTGCGGGCACTTGACAATGCTAATGAACTGGCAGAGCAAACCCTCAGCCGGTTGCCGGAAAGCCAAAAGGAGATCGTTAGGATCAGCAATATGAAGCTATCTCATTCCAAATCGGAGGATGCCGAGGAAAAAGGGTTGGCCCTTATCCCTAATTCCGGCGATAAGTCTTCCAACATGGCCGGCCCCAAGAATGGCTATTACCAGGTGAGATCAGTAGTATACGTTGAATACGCCGTACACTGATAGGCAAGCTGCCCAGAGAGTTCAGCACGGCCGGGAAAAATTGCTGGCACTTAAAATCTATCTTTGGCCTCCATGTACAGCCGTAAAACCAAGAATGCCTGGGCTTTTTATGACTGGGCCAACTCCGTATACTCACTGGTTATCAGCACCGCTGTTTTCCCGCTCTATTTTGACAGCGTAACCAGCAGTGGCGACAATAAACTGGTGCAATTCTGGGGTATGGAAGTTGAAAACAGCGCCCTTTATAGTTTTTCGCTCACCATTGCCTTTCTACTGGTGGCTATATTGTCACCGCTGCTGTCAGGAATTGCTGATTATGTAGGGAAGAAAAAACGCTTTTTACAATTTTTCTGTTACCTGGGTGCCACCGCGTGTTCCGCCTTGTATTTCTTTAAAGGCGACAATCTCAACTTCGGGCTCGCCATGAGTATTATTGCCAGCGTCGGCTTTTGGGGCAGCCTGGTATTTTACAACGCCTTTCTGCCTGAGGTTGCTCCCCCCAAAGAACAGGACCGATTAAGTGCCAAGGGTTTTTCGCTGGGATACCTTGGAGCTACCATTTTACTGATCATCAACTTATTGATGATTCAATACCCGGAAAGTTTTATGCTAAGTGATGCCGGCGAAGCCTCACGGCTGAGTTTTCTGATGGTGGGCCTGTGGTGGGCCGGCTTTGCCCAGATCAGCTTCCGGCGCCTGCCCGACAATCCCTTCCACCGCAAACCCAAAGCCCGCTACATACTTTATGGTTTTCGGGAATTGCGCAAAGTGTGGAGACAACTGGGTGAACTCAAAGCGCTGCGCCGATATCTTTATAGTTTCTTCTGTTTCAGCCTGGGAGTACAAACGGTGGTATACCTGGCCAGCCTCTTTGGCAGCGTGGAATTAGGCCTGCCATCAGGAAAATTGATCCTTACCATTCTCATAATCCAGTTAGTGGGTATCGGGGGCTCATATTTTTTCAGTTACCTGTCGCGCAAATTCGGCAACCTGCAATCACTCAAAGTGGCCATTGTAATTTGGGGAAGTGTTTGTTTTGCCGCCTATACCCTCTCTGCCAATGACCCCATGGTAGAGTATAAGTTTTACGCCGTGGCGGCGCTGGTGGGATTGGTAATGGGAGGCATTCAGGCTATTAGCCGCAGTACCTACTCCAAGCTATTACCCAAAACCCGCTCCCATGCCAGTTTTTTCAGTTTTTACGACGTCACCGAAAAGGTGGCCATCGTGTCGGGCACCCTGGTTTACGGTATTCTGATCCAGCTTACCGGCAATATGAAAACCAGTGCTCTTGCTCTGGCAATATTCTTCGTATTGGGTTTTATTCTGATTAGCCGGGTACCCAAAACCAAATATGTGTATTAAGCCTGCTATTTACCCTCCAGCCACTTCTTAAAATCAGCGGCACGGTCGGTAGCCACCACCGCTTCCAACTCACGTGCAGGCTCAAGCTCCAATCGCAAGCGCGAACGCGACCAGGCATACATATGATCGATGGCGTCAATATTGACGATAATCTTGCGGTTGATGCGGAAAAACTGGGAGGGATTAAAGATCTCTTCCAGTTGCTCCAGGGTTTGGTCAACCGGCGTTTCCTTGCCATCGCGGGTCATCACCATCACATTACGGTCTTCGGTAAAGGCATAGGCCACTTCCTTAAGATCAATGGTTTTATAACGATGCCCTAATTTCACCAATAACCTCTTTTGCTGATTGTCCCTCCGGTCAAGCGCTTCCGCCAATTTATCGTAGTCAATATTTACCTCCTTCCTAAATGCCTTTTTAAGGGCCTCCTCCAGTTCATTTGGCTTAATCGGTTTTAAAAGATAAGCCACTCCTTCGTGCTTAAAGGCTTCCACCGCATACTGATCGAAAGCAGTGCAGAAAATGATGGGGCAATGAATATCGTGGAAGTTTAATATCTCAAAGCTCTTGCCGTCTGCAAGCTCTATATCCATCAGGATAACATCAGGCTCAGGACTGGTTTTCAGGTAATTAATACTCATTTCCACACTTTCCAGCGGGTCAGGAATTTTAGCATCCGGATAAATTTCCTTTACCATCTTTTCCAGCCGGCGGGCAGCCCGGGTTTCATCTTCGATTATAAGAATGGTCATAAGCATAGGTTTAAGTTAATAATGGCAGGTATACCGCATATTGATCCTGATCCCGTGCAATCTTCACGGGTTTCTTTTCGTAAAAGGAGTATTTTTTTCTGATACTTTCCAAACCGTATCCAGTCGATTTATCAGGGTTTTGTCTTTCCTGTAGCGCATTCCAAACCACCAGGTAACCGTCCTCCACAAATATCCTGGCTTCCAATGGCTTATGACGTGATATCACGTTGTGCTTAAAGGCATTTTCAAGCAGCAATTGCAGCGTTAATGGCGGTATTTTGGTGTTCAGTTCATCCTTTGACAAGCAGATATCGACCCGCACATTCTCACCAAAGCGTTTTTTCTGTAAACTGAGATAGGTTTGAATAATACTAAGCTCATCCTTTAGGTGGTATAAGTCCACTTCGCGGTATTGCAAAATATTGCGGAAAAAGTCGCTAAGGTCGGTGAGGTAGTCGCGCGCCTCTTCGCGGTCGTCCTCTATCAAGGCCATCAAGGTGTTAAAACTGTTAAAGAGAAAGTGGGGGTTTACCTGGCTCTTGATGGCTTCGTACTGGGCCCGGATCCGATCCTGCTCCTGTTGTTCACGATACTTTACCTGCTTAAAGCGGTTGCGGATGTAAAGGGCTGCCCATGCAGCCAAAACCAATATCGCCCCCGCGATAACGTACCAACGCTGATACCAGGGCGTGGCAATACTGAAATGGTACTGCTTCATCTGTTCAGCGGGGAAGTAGCCATTTACCCCTGCCACCACTTTAAAGGTATAATCGCCAGGCGGTAAGCGGGGGTAGGTGGTTTGGGTATTCTGGCTGGTGGTCCACTCCAGGTCATAACCCTCGAGCTTAATGCGGTAGCGCACCGCCTGCGGGTCGGTAAACCACCGGCCAACATAATTAAAAGTCAGATGATTGTCATGCGATTGGAAGCGGCTTTTATGGGTAGGTTTAAAGAAGAGCTCCGGGCCGTCAAAAAATGTGCTGGGTTTAGAAAGTTCCGGTAAGAGGTCCAGGTTGAGGAAATTTATACCGGTAGCGGTGCCGATAAAAAGCCCTGCTTGCGGGTCGAGATGCTGGGCGTGCAATTCAGGCTGCAGGTTTTCAAGGCCGTAGGCTTTGCCATAGTTTATCCAGGCTTCGCGGGCAGGACTCCAGCGCAGGATACCGGCCTCATAAAATACCAGGATGTCGCCATTAGGAGCTGCCTCTATGCCTGAAAACTTTTCTGTTTCATGCTGCCAGGCAGGAATACTGTCGACCTGGCCTGCTGCCGACCACGAAAGGAGACGTCCGTTCGGAGTGATCCACCACAAACTGCCCTTTTTGTCCACACAAAGATCCAGTACTACACCACTTGACTGACCTTCAAGCAAAGGAACAAAATGATCACCGCGCTTTCGCAAAACCCCATCCCCATCAGTGCCTAAATACACCTCGCCCAGATCGCTGACGGCTACCGCGTAAATATATTGCAGGCCTACCCCACCTTCACCGCCGAAGTTTACAGGATGCTTTAGCTGCTGGTCATCTATAGGGTAAAAACTGGCCCCTCCCAGGGTTCCCAGCCACACTCCTTCAGCATTGCCATTGATGGACAAAACGTTATTGTTCACCAGCCCCTTGGCCTCATTGAGAACTTTGAGTTTATTAGTTTTTTGATCATAAACCTTAACGCCGGCATTAAAGGTTCCGGCCCATAGTCTTTGCCGCGCGTCCAGGTATAGGGACAACACCGGCTCATCGCCCTGCCAGAGCAGATCTTCCTGATGGGTGAGCAAATCTACATGGAAAAGATTGCCTTCACTGGCATACCAAAGTGAGTGTCCTTGCTGACAAATGGCACTAACACGTTCTCCCCCCTGATATAATTTCCGCCACTGATCGAGCATCTGAAGCCCACGGCTACCGACAATCCACAAATGACCCTCATTGTCTTTGACGATATCCTGAATTCGGGCCTTTCGCCCTTCAAAGAGGTTGAGCAATTGCCAACCCTTGTTGTTCTGAGCGTGGTATAGGTTACCACTCTCAGAAAGCCACCAGCTCAGGTTGCCTGCTTTGACCAGTTTGTATGCATCAAGCACTGCCGGTGCCTGGAACCGCTCTATACTGCCATCCTTGCGCATCAGATCAATAGTGGACTCATAGTAGGCGATCCACAAGCCATCCTTATCCACCTCAATACTCTTTACAATCTGGTCGGCCAGGCCCTGATCCTGGTTCAAAATGCGCAGCTTTTTCCGGCGGTTTTCAAAAGATGCCTGCACCAGCCCCTGGTCAGTGGCCAGCATGATATGATTGCCCCAGCGCTCCATGTCATACACTTCCAGGGAGGGCAAACCATCGTCATGATTAAAATTGTGCCAGCGACCGTTGCTGTCTTTCACATAAACGCCTTCACCATAAGTGGCCATCCAAAGTTGCCCGTAAGAATCTTCTGTCCATTTTACAATTGGCACGGAGGGGTTTCCTTCCGGTGGACAATAACTAAACAGGCCCGCTCTTTTAACCTCTGAAATGGTACCACTCTCCCATCCCACCCAGAGCTTGTGGTGGCGATCGTGATATAGAACGCTGATCTTGTCGTCGGGGATATAATTACTGTCGGCTGGAATTTGCTTGAAATTTATCCCGTCATAGCGAAACAAATCTTTCCCGGCACTAAGCCATATAAAGCCATCGCGATCAATATAGACCCCGCTTAGCTCGGATGTTTTCACCTCCGCGGGAAGGGTTATCTGATGATGACTGAATTGCTGGCCGCAGAGGTATAGACTGCAACACATCAACACGTGAAACAGGAAAACACTGGCTTTCAAATCGGGCTAAGCTTAATATTAACTTTCACATAAATTTCCTCCGCAATCTTTTGATGGACCACCTGCGGTACGGTAATATGATGATCAATCAGCGGGACCATAAACTCACTGACAATGGTCATCTCAGCCTCTGCAAGGCTTAGCTGACACTTCAAAATGCGTTCCACCGCATGACCGTGGATGTTGAGCATTCCCTTGGCTCTTATTTCATGATTACCCTGCCCGAGTTCCTGTATGGACTCAATAAATTTCCCGGAAAAAGTGGCACGGGGGTATAGGGCACTTTCCATGTAATTTTCGTGAAAATGCTCCTGTTGCAAAGGATTGTTAAACCCTCTGAATGATGAGGTGGGTATTGAAAAGGCGAAGGTATTTTTCTCCTGATCCACAAAGCCTCTGAGCTCATAACTGGTGGCACTGATAAATTCCAGCGGGGCGTCGCTCTCAAAATGCGCACTCCCTCCTTCGCCACGCCAGAGGGCAGGCTGAGTGGAACTGACGGGTACGGCTACAGCCAAAGCGGACAGCCAGATGAGTAGTAAAGTTTTCATTTATAATCCTTAAGGTGTGGTAATTTAAAAAAAGCTTTTACAACTACCCCTGCCAATTAATTAACTTCCAACTCATGGATATCAAGGGTTAAAGCGTAAACTTTAAGCTGAACCGGAGTGAACAGCTCAACAGCAACAATACCAAAGCAACTAAAAACAGCCCGCATTAAGCGTGACAATCAATTGGTTGAATGCGGAAGCTGGTGATGATTATCGTTTTTTCAGCACCTGAAGAAGTTGGCAAAAATCACTTGCTTATTTAGGAGCGCTCACCGTGGCTCCTAACTTCCAGGTACTGGTCACCGCTTACCACGACCGCCTCATCAGGAGTTTAGGGCAGGCTGAGCAAGGATACCAGCTGGCTTATTCTTCTGAAACCAGGATGCAGTTATCAAGCCGTACCTCCTTAAAGAGCTCATCAAAACCTACCACCCGGCCCTTCAGGCTAATATTGTCACCTTCGGCAACAGCTTCAGCAGAGTGAGCCTGGGAAAGATTGGCATAAACACCTTCTGCCAGTTTTATATAATCCTTACCCACTTCAGACACTGTTCCCGACACCTGTAAAACTTCGTCGAGGTATTCGGCATTAGCCAATTGCTGGTCAGAGGAATATTGATCTACCAGGCTGCCGGCAGTTAGCTGCAGGGAGGCCTCTTCACCTACGATATCGCGATGCGGCTTGTGGAATACATAGAGATAGCCGGCAATTGCGAGCCCACAGATGACCAATAAGATTAGCGCTAATTTTTTCATAGGGTTACAAATTTTCACTCAAGGTATTGCAAAATTGCGGCAGGTAAAAAGTGAGAATTCTGAAGGCGTATACTCAAGCTCCGAATCAGGCAATTGAACCTTTAAATCAGGTAGTTACGAATCATGCCTGAAAAATAAATCGACCTCAAGGCAAATATTTGAGAGTTCAAACATCAAATTAACGGATTCGCACACACCCGCAGCAACGATCCGTGCACAAAAAGTTAGCTTTGAGTGTAAATAGTGAAATTCCCTCTGGGACTATTTGATTATGAAAGCACTAATTTCAATCCTTATATCAATGCTAACCCTGGTCATGCTCACGGGCTGTGAGCATGACTCTTTTCCGCCTCCACCTCAGCAGGACATTGATACCACAGGCATCAACCCGGTTGATTCTACCAAAAACCCCCCGGACACTTCCACCTATATCCCCTGTGACCCGGATTCTATTTACTTTGAGCGGGAAATTCTTCCTATCTTATCCAGCAACTGTGCTTATAGTGGTTGTCACGATGCCAGCACCGCCGAGGATAACGTAATTCTGGATAGCTACAATAATACCATCGCCACAGCGGGTGTAAGGCCGGGAATGCCGGACAAAAGTGACTTATATGAGGTGCTGATTGAATCGGACCCAGATGACCGGATGCCCTTAAATAAACCACCGCTGGATAACAGTTCCATTCAACTTATCTACCAGTGGATTCTCCAAGGCGCTAAAAACCTTCACTGTGATGACTGTGATACTTCTGATGTTTCCTTTAAGAATCATATTCAACCCATGGTGGATCTCTATTGTGTTAGCTGCCACGGCGTTAACAACCCCATCGGCAATGTAAGCCTAACCAACCACGGCCAGGTGATGATTGCTCTGAGGGATGGCGAAATGTGGCCTCGGATAAACCATGAACCCAATTATAACCCTATGCCCCCAAGCGGTATTAAATTGGATAGTTGTAAAATTGCCAAGATTAAGGCCTGGATGAATTCAGACTATCCAAACTAATAAGAGAGCCATGCGAATATTGGTGGTGGGATTGGTCATTATAATGGCCAGTTCCTGCTATAATGACAACAAAGAGGATCTTTATAAAAACTACCAACAGGCAGACAGTTGTGACCTGGCTAATGTTAGTTACAATAACCTTACTAACGCTATTCTGACCAACAACTGTGCCCTGTCTGGCTGCCATAACTCTAGCACGAGGCAATCACAGCTAGACCTGAGTTCGTATGCCGATGCTGCTAAAATTGCCAATGATGGCCGCCTGGTGGGCCATATAACCGGTGCGCTAACACCTAAGATGCCGCCCGCCGGCACCTTATCCTCATGCGAAATAAAACAGTTAACCCAATGGGCCGATGAAGGAGCGCCTCAATAATAAAACCCTTAAGATTACTAAAAACCCTTACTCCATGAAAAAGCTAATAATTGCCCTAATTCTGCTGGTAGCGGTACTCCCGCTGCAGGCTCAAAAACTCATTACCCGCAACGGTACGGTAAAATTCTTTTCCGCCGCACCCATTGAGAACATCAACGCCGTTAACAAACAGGTTTCCAGTGTTATAGACCTGGAATCAGGGGAGTTCGCCTTCCTGGTTCCCATAAAAGCCTTTGTGTTTGAAAAGGCCCTGATGCAAGAGCACTTCAATGAAAATTATATGGAAAGCGGTCAGTTTCCCAGCGGTAGCTTTAAAGGCAATATCAGTGATTTCGATGTTTCCCTTCTTGAGGCCGATGGTGAGTATCCCCTTACTTTCAGCGGGGTAATGACCATTCATGGCACCGACAAAGAATTGACCGAAAAAGCTACTCTTAAAGTTAAAAATGGCAAAATCAGCCTCCATACCGAATTTGATCTTCGCCCCGAAGATTTCGGTATCAAGATTCCAAGCAGTAAACGGGATAACATCTCCGAAGTGATCGCCGTAAGCGCTGAGATCGATTATGAGAAAAAGTAGATTGATAGGCGCCCTTCTGGGCGCTTTTTTTCTCAACGGTTCTCTTTCAGCCCAGGATGATCTCTTAAAAATGCTGGAGGAAGAGCGTGGCCCCACCACCGAATATGCTTTTGCCACCTTTAAAGGCACCCGGGTAATCAACCTGCACTCACCCCAATTACCGGGTAAAGGAGTATTGCAGTATATGTTTTTGCACCGCTTTGGCGCCTTTAATAATGAGTTTTTCTACAACTTTTTGGGCATGAGCAATGCCGAGGTGCGTTTGCAGCTCGATTATTCCTTCACTGACTGGTTAAATTTTGGCATGGGCCATGGCTCTGCCGCCCCCCGTACCTATGACACCTATGTAAAATACAGGCTGCTGCGTCAAAGTAAGGGAGCACGCAATTTTCCCGTTACAGTAGTGGGCTACTCTGCTTTTTACTATACCTATCAGAAAACCGGTGATATTCCCGTGAACCGTACCGACCGGATGAGTTTTGTAAATGAGTTGATCATTGCCCGCAAATTCACCCCTAAGTTCTCCATGGAGTTAGTGCCCAGCCATGTGCATTTTAACCAGGTAAGCACCGCGGACGAAAGCAATGATATTTTCGCCCTGGGCGCGGCTGCACGTATGAAGGTATCCAAAGCGGTAGCCATCAGCCTCGAATATATTCACCAGTTCAATCCGCTCGAATCACGCCTGGAGTTGGGTACCCCCGAAATCTTTCCCCAGGAGAACAAAGGCATCCTTTCGATGGGAGTGGATATTGAAACCGGCGGCCACGTATTTCAGCTTTTCCTCACCAACAGCCAGCATATATCCGACCCTTACATCATCACTCAAACTCCCGGCAGCTGGGGAAGTGGTGATATCCACTTTGGTTTTAATATCAGCCGCGTGTTCACCATCGTACGCCCTAAAGAATACGAAGGGGAATAAGAGCGGTCACTTTAATTCCAAAGCGAGTCTGACGGTTTTGTCCCGTCAACTTATACTTTTGCAACAAATTAGCTTCAGCTTTGGAAAACAACTTTGATCTCGGCGTAGTAGGAGGTGGTATCGTAGGATTAGCTACCGCTTATAAGTACCAATTAAAATACCCCCGGCACACCATTGCCATTTTTGAAAAGGAAGACCGCCTGGCTTACCACCAAACCGGGCGCAATTCAGGGGTAATTCATTCGGGAATTTATTATAAACCCGGCTCTTTCAAAGCAAAGAACTGTGTGGACGGCCGCCGGCAACTGGTAGAATTTGCCCGTGAGAACAAGGTGAAGCATGATGTTTGCGGAAAGATTATCCTCGCCACAAAGGAGGAGGAGCTACCAGCCCTCGATCGCATCCTGAAAAGGGGGATTGAAAATGAGATTGAAGGAATTGAAAAGATTGGCCCGGATCAATTTAAGGATATTGAACCCTATGTGGAAGGCGTGCAGGCCATATGGGTGCCTGTAACCGGTATAATTGATTTTAAGGGGGTTTGTGCCGCCCTGATGGAGCGCATCCGTAGCATCAACCCCGAAAGCAAGCTTTTTCTCAACACAGCGGTTACCGGTTCTTTTCAACAGGATGGCAAGGAGGGCTTACAAACCAGCAAGGGAAATTTCACCTTAGGTCACAAAGTGTTCTGTGCCGGCTTGCAGGCCGATCGCATGGCCGAAATGGAGGGTATCGATCCGGGAATGCAGGTGGTAGGTTTCCGCGGTGATTACTACGACCTTACCGAAGAGGCCAGGCACAAGGTTAAGAACCTGATTTACCCTGTACCCGATCCCAACTTTCCTTTCCTTGGCGTGCACTTTACCCGCATGACGGACGGTTCAGTGGAATGCGGACCTAATGCCGTTTTTACCTTTAAGCGGGAAGGATATTCGAAAACGGCCTTTAGCCTGAAGGACTCATTACGGGCACTGAGCTATCCCGGTACCTGGAAGCTCTTTGCCAAGCACCCGGCCAAAGGCATGGATGAATACAAGCGTGCTTTCTCCAAAAGCCTTTTCCTGAAGGAGCTGCAAAAAATGATTCCGGGACTGGAAGCTAATGGCATAAAACCAGCCCGATCAGGGGTGAGAGCGCAGGCCTTGCTAAAGGATGGCAGTCTGGTTGATGATTTCCACATCCGTTATAAGGGGAATTCCGTACACGTGCTTAACGCCCCCTCTCCTGCTGCTACCGCCTGCCTGTCTATCGGCGACAGAATAGTAGAAATGATCGAAGAAAAATCGGAAGCGCCAGCTTAGTAAACCACTACTTTGCGGCTGTTCTGACGGCCATTACTGGTTATGGTAGCCACCAACACCCCTTTGGGCAGACCACTCAAGGGAAGACTTGTTTGGCGCTCTGTAATGAGATGGGTTTTCAACAGCTTTCCACTGAGGTCCGTAATCTTCAGCTCTGCCTCTGCCACAAAACTTTCGGGCAGATTAATATCGATAAAACGTCCTCGTTGGGCCAGTTGTGGCAACTCAATTTTGGCCTCTGGCAGGCCAATACCATCGCCCCATCCGGCCAAAATTTCGGTACCGGCTGAATCCTCGTAGGCCCAGCCCTTGATAGTAACCGAACGCAAATCTGCTGCTACGTCTATTCTGATCCAACCATAAAAAGTACGGATACTGCTGTCGCGGTCGGCCTCAAAGCGTACGCCAATCAGGCCATCCGTTACCCCACCGGTAAACTGGCTATTGGGATAAGTTAAGGTATCATCTACCACCAAGCCCAGGTAACCAATCCGGCTAGTTGGATGCAATCCTTTAAAAGGTTCACCTTTGCCTATGCGGTCACCCTCATTGAGCTTAAAGGGATAATTGAAAATGCCGTAATCAAGGCCAAGCACCTGGTTGCTGGCCTGGTTTTCTGTACTGATAATCACTCCGGAAAACTGAGCACTGGTGGTATCCACCAGCTGAGTAATACGGAAATCCATCACCCCACTGGTATCATCGTCTAGATTGATGTCGAGGTAGGCACCGTTGGTACTCAGGGTTGTATCGGGAATATCGGTGTAGATAATTTGACCGTGAGCGGCCTGGGCTCCCAATATGGCGGCTGCGGCACCTGAGTAGCGCAGCACAATCTTTTCAATTTTCTTGTCTTTCATAAGGATCAGTAGGCGGCAAAAATCTTAAAAACAATTTACTTCCCCAATTTATTACGATGAAGCTTATCATTCACCACTGTTGCCACATTTTTGATATCTATATCCAAAGCTAAAAAGCCGGCTATTTCCTGCAATACCTGTTCGGTTTTCTCGAGGCAGTCGTAATACTCTACCGTCAGAAAACTCATATTGGGCTGCATCCGCAACCAGTTCAGCAGGCGCTGCTGTTCGTTTTCCATATCCACGGCCAATTGAAAAGGAAATGCCCGCAACACCTCCTGGCGTTCACGCCCTTTCATTATTTCCTGCGAGAGTATCACCTCTGTAAGGGGACGCTGAATTATAATGACCTTATAATTTTCACTGGCTGGCAAAAAGCGCAATAAGGGGCTAACCACTTTGAGGGCCTGCCCCCGGGCCTCCCCCAGCCAAGTGTTATCGCGTCCTATATCCTTAACCCGGCTGTGTTCAAGGTATCCATAAGGATTGTGAATATCAGCACTGCGTTTCTCATCACTGTACACCGGCACCCCGGCAGACTGCAGTATCTGCATCAGCATACTGGTGCCACTACGCGGCAAGCCACTGGCCACAATTACCGCCTCCGCAGGTTCTGCAGTAGCTGTTTCAGCAAATTGCTTTTGCCATAATTTTCGCGCCGCCACATGTGTTGGCGCCTGATCCAGGCACAGTGTCAGGGCTTGGCGCGCCATGTCAAGTTGCCCGAGGGCCAGGGCTGCCTGCGCCATCAGGTAATGGGCCCTTGGTTGGTAAAAGCGCAATTGTAAACTGCGGTCTAACAAGGTCATGGCCTCGGCCGGAGAATTCAGTTCAAGCATGCACTGCGCGAGACCTGCCAGGGCATTGGTATTTTCAGCATCCAGCCCGAGGCACAGACCATAATACTCCCTGGCCGCTTTAAGGTTGCCGCTGGCTAAAAATGCCTGGGCAATGCGATTGTACAACTGGGTTGAAACAGCGCCCTTATCCTGTACCTCACTGAACTTTGTCAATGCGAGTTCCTGCTGGTTGCGTTGCAGGTAAAGCAGTCCTTCGAGGTAAAGGATGGCAACCTGACCGGGAAAGGCCTCATTAATCTCTTGTAAGTGCTGCTGCAGTTCATCCAGCTTTCCCAATTTCAACAGCAGATCACCGTATAGCCAGCCGAAGCGCAATTCACTGAATTTCTCCCAGCCATGCCGCGCACTCTTCAGGGCTTCCTCCCATTTGGCGCCATCCATCAGGCTCTGGCAAAGATTGTAATGTAGCTCAGCCGCCACATAGGCTCCTTTATCGCTATCAGGCAGATTGATATAGCCCAGTTCCTGCAGCTGTTTTAAGTTGCCAGCAGAGGATTCCCTTTCCACCGTAAAGCGTGGTTTAAGGCCGGTATCTTCCCAGCTGTCTATGGTGCCCGGCTGTTCCACCCGCTTAAAGACACTTTGTAATACCTGCCCCTCCATATCTTCCCCTACAGGCAAACCAAAACAGTGTAAAATGCTGGGAGTAATATCAAGCAGGCTGGCTCCATACACCTGTGAATCCGCCTTAAATAGCGGTCCTGCCGCCACAAATACGCCATAGGGGCGATGCTCCAGGGCCGGTGCCGCAGGAACATCCGGTAATTGCTCCACCCTCATTGACCCCGACTCAAAACCGTGATCGGAAACAAGCATAATGTTGCAGTCAGGGCCGGCAAGCTCCAGTAAGCGCTCCAGCATCATATCATGGAAGCGATAGGCGCCCTCCACAATTCCCCGGTAGCGTTCAAAATCCACCTCATCAACACTATCAAGTCGCGGTGGATGATATTTCATGGCCAGGTGCGAAAAGTGGTCAATAGACTCCTGGTACACGGCCATAAAATCCCATTGCGACTGTTCCATTACCTCGGTGGCGGCTGCGTGTACCGAAGCAGTATGGGCCAGAATACGCAGACTGGTTTTTAAGACCGCATCCTTTTCGGGATCCAGTTTGGCCGCCTGCGGTATAAAAGGTTCGATGTGATTAAGGCTGAGCTCGGAGGGATGAACCCTCAAATCTGACAGGCGCTCTTTCCACTCTTCAGGATAAAAAGTATGCTCATCCCAGGGCCAGGGCTCATTGGCATGCGGAGCAGATTTATGAAAGTGATTACTAACGCTTACGCCATCAATAATCTCGGCCGGGTGCGATGGCCACCAGTTGACCAGGTTGGTTTTCAGGCCTGCCTCATTAAGGATATTCCAAACTGCTTTACACTTCCGGCTATTGCTCTTAACGGCACTGATTTCCCCGCTGAGGGGATCAGCCTCCACAAAACCATGAATGCCGTGCTGGTAAGCCCGTTTCCCGGTGGCGATGCTGGTCCAGAGCATGGGGCTCAGCACCGGTTTTAAGGTTGCAATATTACCGCGACTCCCCCTTTTGATAAGCGACTTAAGGGTTGGCATTTTTCCTTCATCAAGCAGGCGGTCAATTACCTGCCAATCGGCCGCATCCCAGCCGATAAGCAATAGCTTTGGTTTACTTGCGCTCATCCTGCTGCTTTTGCTCTTGTGGTTGTTTTGCCAGGCGCCAGGCTCTTATCCCCCTGGCTCCATAGGCCAGCAGTCCCAATGATCCGGAAGGCGGTACCTTTGTTTTGAGGTCATTTTGCATGCCGCAAAGATAGAAGCCCTGCTTGTTTGACGAATTGGCTTTACTTTTAAATCCGAATAAAAGTGCCTTATGCCCGCAGCCGTATTGAAGCAGAATATCCGTATTGCCCTACACTCTATCAGGGGGCAGTTGCTACGTACCATTCTCACCGCGCTTATCATCGCCATTGGCATTATGGCCCTGGTAGGCATACTTACGGCAATTGATGCCATAAAACTGCAGCTCACCGGCAAATTTGCCCTGCTGGGAGCCAACACTTTTGCCATTCAAAATCGCGGTCCCAACATACAAATCGGACGCAGTGGCGAACGGCCCAGGGCCTACCCGGCGATAACCTACCGGCAAGCAATGGAATTTAAGGAGAAGTTTAAAGGTGAACCCGCCTTGGTAAGCCTAAGCTACATTGCCGGAGGAGGGGCTGAAGTGGAATATGAAACAGAGAAAACCAACCCCAATGTAACGATCTGGGCTGCTGATGAAAACTACCTTCAAACCGGTGGATACGAAATTGAAAAAGGCCGCTTTATTTCTGAAAGTGAGGTGGAACGAGCCAGTCCGGTAGTGGTAATTGCCCCGGAAGTGAAGGAGCGGCTTTTTGAAGACAGTGACCCCTTGGGAAAAGTTATCCGCATTGGAGGTAAGCGCTTTAAGGTAATTGGCATTACCAAAGACAAAGGCAACTCAATGGGCTTTGGGGGCAACAAATCAGTTTTTATTCCTCTCACCAAGGCGCGGGCGAGCTTTAGCCGCAGCAGTTCCACCTACTCAGTTAATGTGATGGCTTTACAAAGTGAAATGATTGACCAGGTGGTAAACGAAGCTACCGCCACCATGCGAAAAGTAAGGCGGCTGCAACCCAAGGAGGAAACCAATTTTCACATCACCAAAAGCGACAACCTCTCCCAAAAGCTGCTTGAAAATCTGCGCTACGTAACTTTGGCGGCGGTACTCATTGCGGCAATCACCATGTTTGGAGCGGCAATAGCACTGATGAATATTATGCTGGTTTCGGTAACCGAACGCACTCGCGAAATTGGCGTCCGCAAGGCTATTGGTGCCAAGGCCCCCACCATCAGGCAACAGTTTCTCACCGAAGCCATCCTCATTTGCTTATTTGGCGGGGCAGGCGGTATAATCCTCGGCATTACCATTGGCAATATAACTTCCTCCCTCATTGGAGGCCAGTTTATCATCCCCTGGTTGTGGATGCTGGTAGCTACCCTCCTGTGCCTGGTTACCGGGCTTATATCAGGCCTCTACCCGGCCGTTAAAGCTTCTAAACTAGACCCTATTGAGTCATTGCGATATGAATAGAACTGCCCTGAAAAGAAAAAACCTTGGTGCTCTCTCATCACCAAGGTTTCACTGCGGTTTAGGCTAGGTTAGGAAAACCCCGCTGTCAGCCAGTGAGCTGACGTGGTTTTAAATTCTCTCTCCAGAATTTAAAATTTTTGAAAACTGATTTACTTAAAGGAACAAATATGCCAACCCAATCAAAACCCTTGCTGTCAGCCAATTACCTATTCACCGCGCCAAAAAACTTTCCCATTAAGGGAATTTAATGGCATGATTTGGGAACAAAAGACATAAAAAAACCTCCTTCGGTATCCCGGAGGAGGTTTTTAAATAAGGGTCAAAAGAATTATTGCTCTCCGGTTACTTCAAATTCCTTTTCCACTACTACCTCGCGGTGCAGGCGAACATAGGCGGTGTAAGGACCGGTAGCTTTAATGGTGCCACCCTGAATCTGGATGTACTTGCGATCGATGTGATGGCCGTTTTTGGCGAATTCTTCCGCCAGGTCAGCATTGTTGATCGAACCAAAAAGTTTGTTGTCTTTACCAACTTTAGCTTTCAGTTTAAGATCGAGATCTTTGATAGCCTCAGCAGTTTTCTTAGCCTCCTCAATTTGCTTCGCTTCCTTGTGCTGGCGTTGCTTGATGTTTTCCTCCAGCATGCGCTTGGCACCTTTGGTAGCCATTTCGGCATGACCGGTAGGAATGAGGTAGTTACGTGCGTAACCAGGCTTCACATCTACTATATCGTCCTTGTAGCCAAGGTTTTCTACGTCTTGTTTCAGTATTACTTCCATAACTATAAGGCTTATTTTAAGTTATCGGTTACGTAAGGCATCAGGGCCAGGTGGCGGGCACGCTTAATAGCGCGTGACACTTTACGCTGATACTTCAGTGAAGTACCGGTAATGCGACGGGGAAGGATTTTACCTTGCTCATTCACAAACTGGGTAAGGAAGGTAGTGTCCTTATAGTCCACGTATTTAAGTCCGTAACGCAAAAAGCGGTCATACTTCTCACGCTTACCAGTGTCAATCTTCAGGGGCTGAAGATATCTGATCTCACTTTGATTCGATCCGGTTTCTAATTCACTCATGTCTTAAAATTTTAGGCTTTTTGCATTTTTTTTCTTCTCTGCTTGGCAAACTCCACATGATGCTTGTCCATCTTGATGGTAAGGAAACGCATGATGCGCTCGTCGCGCTTCAGCTCCAGTTCAAGGGTGGAAATAACTTCGCCAGGCACCTGAAATTCCATTAAGTGATAGAAACCACTGCGCTTGTGCTCAATTGGGTAAGCCAGCTTACGCAGACCCCAATTTTCCTCGTGCAGTACTTTCCCTTCCTTACTTTCCAGAAGGCCTTTGAACTTATCCACCGTTTCCCTTACCTGCTCTTCAGATAAGACGGGATTCATGATGAAAACGGCTTCGTACTGATTCATCTGTTAAATGTTTAATTATTAAATTGTTAATGAACCTTTTGTAAAAGGACGGCAAAAGTAAGGAAATTTGTTTAACGACAGAGCAATTGCCTTAAGGAAGTTGCAAGGCAAAAGCAGCAGATTAAAGGGGTCCTGGAGCTTGTGACTTATGGCTCCAGGCCACCAGCTGGAAGCTGCCGGACACTACAGCCCGACCTTCGGCCGACCGCCGGGCTCCCATCTCTTGCCCCAAGTTTTCAACATTTGCTTCGCCCCTTTGCCCTGCTTCCCTATATTTGCCGCGATGGAAAATTTCATCGTCTCAGCACGTAAATATCGTCCCCAGGCATTTGACGAGGTGGTAGGCCAGCAGCACGTTACCAACACGCTGCTCAACGCTATTAAGCAAAACCACCTGGCCCAGGCCCTTCTCTTTACCGGACCCCGTGGCGTCGGTAAAACTACCTGTGCCCGTATCCTGGCCAAGATGATCAACAGTGAAGACGGTGACGCCCCCGATGATCAGGATTTCAGCTTCAATATTTTTGAACTGGACGCTGCCAGCAACAACTCGGTAGACGACATCCGCAACCTGATAGATCAGGTGCGCTTTGCGCCCCAGGCTGGCAATTATAAGGTATACATCATCGATGAGGTGCACATGCTCTCTCAAGCGGCCTTTAATGCTTTCCTTAAAACACTGGAAGAACCGCCGAAGCATGCCATCTTTATCCTGGCTACCACCGAAAAGCACAAGATCATTCCTACCATCCTGAGTCGCTGTCAGATTTATGACTTTAAGCGCATCACGGTGGAAGATACTGCTGCTCACCTCAAGGGAGTGGCTGAGATGGAAAATATTACTGCCGAGCCGGAAGCGCTGCACATCATTGCCCAAAAGGCGGATGGTGCCCTGCGCGATGCCCTCTCTATTTTTGATCGCATTGTATCATTTTCGGGCAGTAACATCACTTACCAGGATGTGATCGACAACCTGCGCATTCTCGATTACGATTACTACTTCCGCACTACGGAGTATATCCTGCAAGGCGACCAAAGCGGTTTGCTGCTGATTTTCAATGAAATCCTGGATGAGGGCTTCGACGGTCACCTTTATATAAATGGTCTCGCTTCTCACTTCCGCGATTTGCTGGTTTGTAAAGATCAGCGGACTCTGGAATTACTGGAGGTTAGTGCAAGTACCCGCGCCCGCTATCGCGAGCAGGCCCAGGCCACCGATATGAACCTGCTGTTGCGCGGCCTGAAGCTCATGGCCGAAGCTGACACCCGCTACAAAAGCAGCAATAATGCCCGGCTGCTGGTAGAACTGTGTTTACTGCAATTGGCACACCTGGCTACTGGTGAGGCCGAAAAAAAAAAGCTGAGCCGCAGCGCGTAGCGGCAAAAGGCAGCCCTGAGATTAACTCCAGCCCAACCCCGGTAACCGCTAAAAACACGGCCCCTGCCGCGGAACGCAGGCCCCAAAAAGCGGTCCCTGACATTGCCCATAATCCCTCTCCAAATGCTTCGGTGGCAGAAGAGCGCGAAAAATACCAGGCAGCCAGCCAGGAAAAAGCAGGCAATTCAAGCCCAAACGAAAACAGGCCGGCAGCTGATGGTGACAGCGGGTCTTCTTCATCCCCCCCTCAAAATAGCGAGCGTACCGCCCGGCGCAAAAAGCGCAAGAGCTTTGGCATCAATCAAACCCTGCGGGGAGAAAATGAAAGTGACGACGACAACAAGGAAGAAGTAGATGACACCGCACCGAACCCCGAGCTTCCGAAAGATCCTTTCGGCGAGCAGGAACTGATGAATTTCTGGACTGAATACCTTGATCAATGTAAAAAAGCCAAACAGCAAACCATTTACAGCACCCTTAAAAGCTGTGGCTTAAAACTGAAGGAAAATGCGGTAGTGGAGCTGCAACTGGAAAGTGATGCCCAGGAAACCAATTACAATGAGGTAAAGCCCGACTTGCTGCGCTTCCTGCGCCAAAAGCTCAATAACTTCTCCCTCACCTTTGAAGTAGTGAAGGTTAAAACCGGCCGGGTACTGGAACCCTACAGCCCGCAGGAAAAGTTTGAGTATATGCTCAAGCAGAATCCACACCTGATGACGCTTAAGCAAAAGCTCGATCTTGACATTGAGTAAACATTTGTTCTGGCAGAGTTTTTACTTTTGCATGACTTTGAAAAAGCCGGCCGTTTGCGCCATGCGGATTAGCCTGCTGGAGGGGAGTATTTTAATGGGCTCTCTAAACGCCGGCCACTAAAGCCGACCTACACTTCAAGATAACCACCTGGCAGTTCTTAGCAGAATTGTCTTTACTAAAACGCAAAGACCAAAATGAGCAAGACCCCAAAAATCATTTATACCCTCACCGACGAGGCGCCCGCGCTGGCCACTCATTCCTTTTTACCCATCATAAAGGCCTTTACCGAATCGGCCGGGGTAAGTGTGGAAACCCGCGACATTTCCCTGGCAGGCCGCATCCTGTCTCAATTCCCTGACTATCTGAGTGAGGATCAAAAACAACACGACGCTTTGCAGGAATTGGGCGAGATTGCTAAAACCCCGGAAGCCAACATTGTAAAGCTGCCTAACATCAGCGCTTCAACGCCCCAGCTCAAAGCGGCCATTGAGGAGCTACAGGAACAAGGTTTTGCCATTCCCGATTATCCTGAAGAACCACAAAACGATAAAGAAAAAGATATAAAAGCCCGCTATGATAAGGTAAAGGGCAGTGCCGTAAATCCGGTATTGCGCGAAGGCAACTCTGACCGTAGGGCCCCCAAGGCGGTAAAAGAATATGCACGCAAGCACCCCCACCGCATGGGCAAATGGAGTGCCGACTCCAAGTCGCATGTGGCCAGCATGGATCATGGTGATTTTTATGGCAGCGAACAGTCTACTACTGTTACAAAAAACGGAGAGGTAAAGATAGTACTGGAGGAGGCCAGTGGTAATACGCGGGAGCTGAAGCCAAAGGTAGCCCTGCTGGAAGGAGAAGTAATTGATGCCGCAGTAATGAGCCGTAAGGCGCTGCGCGAATTCCTGGCCGCCCAGAAAAAAGATGCCCAGGACCAAGGTGTGCTTTTCTCCATTCACCTGAAGGCAACCATGATGAAGGTTTCAGACCCTATCATTTTTGGCCACGCTGTAAAAGCCTACTTCGAAGATGTATTCACCAAGCATGCTGATGCCCTGGATAAGGCCGGCGCTGATGCCAGCCATGGACTGGGTGACATCCTGAGCTCAATTCAGAAACTGCCTGAAGACAAGCGCCAGGAAATTGAAGCGGATATTAAGGCAGCCATGGAAAATGGCCCTGATATGGCCATGGTTGATTCAGATCGCGGTATTACCAACCTGCATGTGCCCAGCGATGTAATCATCGATGCCTCCATGCCGGCTATGATCCGCAACAGCGGCCAGATGTGGGATAAGAACGGTGACACCAAAGACACCAAAGCCATTATTCCCGACCGCTCCTACGCCGGCGTGTACCAGGAAACCATTGACTTCTGTAAAAAGAATGGCGCTTTTGACCCCACTACCATGGGCAGCGTTTCCAACGTAGGTTTGATGGCGAAAAAAGCCGAGGAGTACGGTTCACACGATAAAACTTTTGAAATTCCTGCCGCCGGTACGGTAAAGGTGATTGACCAGGATGGCAACACCCTGTTGCAACACCAGGTGGAGGAAGGCGACATCTGGCGCATGTGCCAGGCCAAGGATGCCCCTATTCAGGATTGGGTAAAACTGGCCGTAAACCGCGCCCGCGCCACCGGCAATCCGGCCGTATTCTGGCTGGATAAAAACCGGGCTCACGACAGCCAGCTGATTGAAAAGGTGAACAAGTACCTTCCTAATCACAACACCGAGGGACTGGAAATTCACATTATGGCGCCGGTAGAAGCCACCCGCTTCTCGCTGGAGCGCATTAAGGAAGGGAAGGACACTATTTCCGTTACCGGCAACGTACTGCGTGATTACCTCACCGACCTCTTCCCTATTCTGGAAGTGGGAACCAGCGCCAAGATGCTATCTATTGTTCCCCTGATGCAAGGTGGTGGCCTCTTCGAAACCGGCGCCGGTGGTTCTGCCCCCAAGCACGTGCAGCAATTTGTTTCAGAAGGTCACCTGCGCTGGGATTCACTGGGAGAGTTTCTGGCCCTGGCTGCTTCACTGGAACACCTCAGCAGCAGCTTTGACAACAAGCGTGCCCTGGTACTTTCGGAAGCGCTGGACAATGCTACTTCAAAGTTTCTGGACACCAACAAATCTCCTTCGCGCAAGGTGAATGAGATCGACAACCGTGGCAGTCATTTCTACCTGGCCATGTACTGGGCCGAAGCCCTGGCTGCCCAGGATAAAGACCAGGAACTGAAGGCCATTTTCGGCGATATTGCTACTGAAATGAAGGCCAGTGAGGATAAAATCAATCAGGAATTGCTGGCGGCACAGGGCAGCCCCGTGGATATCGGTGGTTACTACAAACCCAATGAGGATAAAACTGCCAGTGCCATGCGCCCCAGCAGTACCCTTAACGCCATTCTCGATAAAATTTCCGAAAAGGTTTAAGTACTGCCAGCAGTTTATACTTAGGGATGCCACCTCAGCCATGGGGTGGCATTTTTAGTTTTAATAGATTTGATTCTTTTCCGACCCTGGCATTTTCAATGAAGCATCTTCTACTAATTTCCGCGCTGCTGCTGTTTCCTGCTTCTAAACAGGAAGTACCGGTTTACACCAAGGCCGAGATTCTGGGTGATATCGAACCGGCGGAGCGGCGTGACTTCGATCGTGTCCGTAATCGTTTTACGAGCAGGGAAGAGGCCTATCTGCGCGATGCAGTTTACGATGCCTTCAAAAAAATGTGGCGTGCTGCCCGCCGTGATGACATCGACCTGCTAATTGTTTCTGCTACCCGCAACCGCCGCTACCAGGCAGGCATCTGGAACCGGAAATGGGAGGCCCTGCAGGGCGCTGGTGAGGAGCGGGCGCTAAATATTCTCCAGTACAGCAGCATGCCCGGTACCAGCCGTCACCACTGGGGCACCGACTTCGACCTCAATGCGCTCAACAATGAGTATTTTGAATCCGGTGATGGTTTAAGGGTTTACCAATGGCTGCAAGCCCATGCCCATAAATATGGCTTCTTTCAGCCCTACACTGCTTACAATACTTATCGTGATGCCGGTTACCGCGAGGAGAAATGGCATTGGAGCTACTATCCGCTGGCCTCAAAATTTCAGCGGGCCTATAATCACATTGTCAGTTATGAGGATCTGACTGGTTTCCTGGGCAGTGAATTCGCCGAACCGCTGGATGTGATCAACAACTATGTAAACGGCATTGAAATTCCGGAAAAGCTGGGCCTGAAACAATAAATTCGCCAGTCTAACCATAAAGCTCTCCATTATGAAAAATCTCAGTGTTTACCTTCACTTTAGCGGTGATTGCCGCGAGGCCCTCGAATTTTACAAAGAGGCTCTGGGCGGTGAGATAAAATCTATCCAAACCTATGGTGAGGCCAATATGGCCAAAGAGGAAGCCCAGCAGGATAAAATTCTGCATGCGGAGTTTCAGGCGGAAGATATCTTCCTGATGGCAGCCGACGGCATGCACGGTCAAACGGTAAGCAATGGCAATAACATCTCCCTGAGCATTAACCTCAACAGTGAGGAAGAACAAAGCAAAATCTTTAACAAACTGGCCGAAGGTGGCCAGGTAACCATGCCTTTGGAAGACACTTTTTGGGGTGCCCGCTTCGGAATGCTTACCGACAGGTTTGGCACCAACTGGATGCTGAACTGCAACAAGAATTAACATTTTCCTCCAATTCCTGCAGGCTGGTCACCCCGGCCGGCAGGCAATTTCCCCGGCAAAATTAATTTCTCTCACTGCCAGCGGTCTGCAAATTTCCCTGCGGCTTTGCGCGCGACGGTGGACAACTCCCGCTGCACTTTATTAACAATCCGCTGTTCATTTGTGTATATTTAGGGTCCGCGAAATCAGGGAGCATCTCACTGATAACCAGAAGCTCTCCCTGGTATTTCGCCCCAAAAACACTTTACTGACGGATGATACTTGCTGAGGAGAACAACCCCCATAAAACCATTGCCCACCTCGACCTTGACACCTTTTTTGTGTCGGTGGAGCGGCTGCACAACAGCCAGCTCGAGGGCAAGCCAATTTTGGTAGGGGGCACCGGCAGCCGGGGGGTGGTGGCATCCTGCAGTTATGAGGCCCGCCGGTTTGGCGTACACTCTGCCATGCCAATGCGCACCGCATTACAGCTTTGCCCCGAAGCTATCACCATTAAAGGCGACAGCAGCCGCTACAGCAAGTACTCCGACATGATCACCGAGATCATTAAGGAAGAAGTACCGGTATTTGAGAAAACTTCTATCGATGAATTTTATGCCGACCTCACCGGCATGGACAAATTCTTCGGTTGCTTTAAGCTCACTTCCGAAATCCGCGATAAGATTATCCGCGAAACCGGGCTCCCTATCTCCTTCGGGCTTTCGGCCAACAAAACCGTATCGAAAGTAGCCACCGGCGAAGCCAAGCCCAACAACAAAAAGGAGGTGCCACGCGGCAGCGAAAAACCCTTCCTCGCCCCCCTGTCGGTGCAGAAGATCCCCATGGTGGGCGATAAAACCACTTTGCTTCTCAGCCAGATGGGCATCAAGCGCATTCACACCCTGCAGCAGATGCCGGTGGAAATGATGGACCGTGCCATGGGAAAAAGTGGGGTGATGATCTGGAAGAAAGCCAACGGTATTGACAACTCGCCGGTAATTGCTTACCAGGAGCGCAAATCGATATCACTGGAACGCACCTTTCAGAAAGACACCATCGACACCGATAGGCTGGAAACGTTGGTGATAGCTATGGCCGAAAACCTGGCCTTCCAGCTGCGACAGGGCAATAAACTCACCGCCTGCCTCACGGTGAAAGTGCGCTATTCCGACTTCAACACCTATACCCTGCAAAAGCGCATTCCCTACACCAGCAACGATCACACGCTCATCAAGGTGGCCAAGGAGCTCTTTGCAAGGCTCTACAACAAGCGTCTGCTGGTACGTTTGGTGGGAGTAAAATGCAGTCACCTGGTGGGAGGTGGCCATCAAATCAATCTCTTTGACGACAGCGAGGAAACCATCCGCCTGTATCAGGCGATGGACAAAATCCGCAACCGCTTTGGCATGAATGCCGTGAAGCGCGCCAAAACCATGGAATCAAACGGGCTGGGGCGCATGAATCCCTTCAACGGTAAGCCACCGGTAATTTTAGCACATCGCAGGATGTGAAGCAGGGGTGAGTTTATTGGTTTATAAAGTTGAATAGTAAATTAGAGTAGTTGTGATGACGTTTCTTAAGCACCACTAATCAACAAGTAACCTATAAACTATTCAACCAATCTATGCTAAACAATCACTCCTCCTTCTCCTTTACCTACGGCACCTTGTCGCTCAGGGAGATGTACGAGTGGGCGGCCGGGCAGGGACTGGCAGAATTGGTCCTCACCGACATCAACAGCTCCGCGGCAGGAATAGAATTTGTTCGGATCGGCAAAGATCAGGGTATCCGCCCCATATTGGGGGTCGATTTCAGAAATGGTATCGATCAGCAATACCTCGCACTGGCCATGAATAACGAGGGCTATGCTGAAATCAACCAGCACCTTTCCCACCACCTTGAAAACAATATTCCCTTCCCGCCCGAAGCACCAGCCTTTACCAACGCCTTTGTGATTTACCCCTTTGCAAAAGCACCGCAGAAAAAGCTGCAGGCCCATGAATTTGTCGGCGTTCATCCCAGTCAGTTGATCAAACTCAAGTTTTCAAGCTGGAAAAACCACAGCAACAAGCTGGTGATTTTGCACAGCAACAGCTTCCGCCATAAAAAGGACTTCAACACCCACCGTTTGCTGCGGGCCATCAATCAAAACACCCTCCTCAGCAAACTGTCGCAGTCGGAGCAAGCCTCCCTTAAAGATGTATACACCCCGCCCGGGGAGTTGGAAAAGGCCTTTGAAGAATTTCCGGAAATAATAAGCAACACCAGGGCCATGCTGGCGCAATGCCAGATCGATTTCGAGTTTAAAAACTACCAGAAATCGCAAAACCGGGCGGTATGGACTGAAGGCGGCAGCCTGGCCGATGACCGGGAAAAAATCCATAGCCTGTGCCGGGAAGGGCTTTCGTACCGCTATGGGCCCAAGCCTTCGCAGGAGGTGCTCAATCGCATGCAGAACGAACTGGAGGTACTGGAAAAACGCGGCTATTACAGCTACTTCCTCATCAACTGGGATCTGGTAAACTATGCCCGTCGTCAAAACTACTTTTACGTGGGGCGGGGCTCCGGCGCCAACAGCCTGGTGGCCTACCTGCTGCGCATTACCGATGTGGATCCCATTGAGCTGGACCTCTACTTCGAGCGCTTTATGAATATGTCGCGCCAGCAGCCACCCGATTTCGACGTGGACTTCTCCTGGCGCGACCGTCAGGATATAACCCGCTACATTTTTGAGAAATATCCCAGGGCAGCACTGCTGGGGTCGCACACCACCTTTAAATACCGGGCGGTGGTAAGAGAACTGGGGAAAGTACTGGGATTGCCAGGTCGCGACATCGATGCCCTTAGTGATGCCCGCACCCGCCCGGCTGATCTCGACGAAATGCAGCAACTGGTTCTTAAGTATGGCAAGTTAATCGAGGACTTTCCTCATAATATGACCATTCACAGCAGCGGCATCCTTATCCCGGAAAAAGAGATCTATCACTTTGGCGCCACCTTTCTGCCACCCAAGGGCTTTTCCACCACCCATTTCGATATGTACTCCGCTGAAGATGTGGGCCTCTACAAATTTGACATCCTCGGTCAGCGGGGATTGGGCAAAATCAAGGACGGGGTGGAGCTGGTAAAACAAAACCAACCCGAAGCCGGCGATATCGACATTCACCATGTGCGGCCATTTTACGAGGATGAAAAGATCAAATCACTATTGCGGGAAGGTAAAACCATGGCCTGCTTTTACGTTGAGTCACCTGCTATGCGGGGCTTACTCAAAAAACTGCGGGGCGACACCTACCGCTCCCTGGTGGCGGCCAGTTCCATTATCCGCCCCGGGGTAGCCAAAAGTGGCATGATGGCCGAGTACATCAAGCGCTTCCGCCAACCGGAAACGCGCAAGTACATCCATCCCAAGCTGGCCGAAATACTGAGCGAAACCTATGGCGTAATGGTTTACCAGGAAGACGTGCTCAAAGTAGCCCACTACTTTGCCGGCCTTACTTTGGAAGAGTCTGATATTCTGCGGCGGGGCATGAGCTGGAAATTCAAGGAACGAAACCGCTTCCACGAGGTAAGGCAGAAGTTTTTCAGCAATTGTGCGGACTACGGTTATGACCCCGCCGTAGCGGAGGAGGTATGGCGGCAGATTGAAAGCTTCGGCAACTTTGCCTTTGCCAAGGGACATTCCGCCAGCTACGCGGTGGAGAGCTATCAGAGTTTGTTCCTTAAAGCCTACTACCCCCTGGAGTATATGGTGGCCACCATCAACAATGGTGGCGGCTTTTACCGTACCGAGACCTATATCAACGAGGCCCGCCTCCATGGCGCTATCATTGAGGCGCCCTGTATTAACCGTTCGCAGGTGGAGACCAGCATCAACGGCAGGCGGATATTTTTAGGTTTTAACCTGATGAAGGATTTGGAGGACCGGGCGGTGGAGAAAATATTGACAGAAAGGCAAAAAGAAGGGCGTTTTACTTCCCTGAAAAACTTCCTTGACCGGGTGGAAATTTCACTGGAGCAGCTGATTATCCTGATTCGGATCAATGCCTTTCGCAGCCTCAATACCGATAAGAAAAAACTGCTGTGGGAGGCCCACTTCCTGCTGGGCGGGGCCAAGAAGTCCAGCCCGGTCAGCGACCTCTTCCGCAGCGAAACCCCTAAAATGAAGTTGCCGGAACTGGAACACAGTCCGCATGAAAATGCGGTGGATGAAATTGAAATCCTGGGCTTCCCTCTCTCCTCGCCCTTTGAGCTGGTCCCCAAACTTCCGGAAGGCACCATCCTGGCCCGGGATCTTCCTGATCACATCGGTAAAGAAATTTCGATTTGCGGATACCTGATCCATGTAAAGAACCTTAACACCCGTGGGCAACGCGCCGAACACATGCAGTTTGGCTGCTTTCTCGATATTGAAGGCAATTTTATCGATAGCGTCCACTTCCCCAAGGTGGCTGCGCGTTATCGCTTTCAGGGCAAAGGCGTATACCTGCTCAAAGGCAGAGTTAGTGAAGAATATGATTTTGTAAGCCTTGAAACCCGCTATATGGAGCGCCTGCCGTATGTAAATTTTCAGGAGGTTTGATTTATTATCTTCAACAAAACCCCGGCACAATCTTAAGCTTCTACGAAGAGAGGAAGAACAGTATTAAGGTGTTTCCTACCATTCAAAATGCCACCTGGATTTGAAGAACCTAAATACCAGCAAGACCCTGGTAGTGCTCACTAACAAAAACTACTACCAATTGCCTTACCTTGACGCCCTGATGAAGGAAGCATGATTGTACTGAGCAAGAAATATATTGAAGAACCAGCGCATGATTGACCTCTATGTTATGGCCGCCATCTACCTCATGACCGGTATAATGCATTTTGTGAGTCCTAAAATTTTTCGTCGCATAATGCCGCCCTACCTCCCCTACCATAAGGAGTTGGTGATCATTTCCGGTGTGGCCGAAATCCTATTGGCGTTGGGTTTGTTCGTTTCTGTCACCAGGTGCTGGGCCGCCTGGGGCTTAATTGCCTTGCTTATTGCCGTATTTCCGGCCAATGTGGAGCAGGTTCGCAGCAAAAGGGCCCGCATGGGACTACCGTTGTGGTTGGTATGGTTACGCCTTCCTCTTCAGGGGGTGCTTATTTACTGGGCCTGGCTTTATACTTAATTTTTCATCCCCGGCTTGATCAATGGTAAGCACCGCCATTTATGAACTTAGCTGGTAAGGAATTGTCATTTCATCAAAAACCAACACATGCAGGACATTAGCAATAAAGTGGCCCTGATTACGGGCGGAAGTAAAGGCATTGGCTTCGGCGTAGCCAGGGAATTAATGAAGGAAGGTATGCGAGTGGTGGTTACCAGCCGCTCCCAACAAGCAGCCGATGAAGCTGCCGCTGAATTGAATAAAAGTGGCCGGGGTGAAGCTTTTGGCATTGAATCGGATGTACGCAGTTATGATTCGCAAAAAGCAGCGGTGCGGAAGACGGTAGAAAAATATGGTCAACTCGATCTTCTTTTTGCCAATGCGGGCCTGGGGCACTTTGCCTCCATTGAAGACATGACCCCGGAACAGTGGAAGGAGGTTATCGACACTAACCTGACCGGTGTTTTTTACAGCATTAAAGCCGCCGTTGACGAACTCAAGAAAAGTAAGGGCTTCATCATCACCCTCAGCAGCCTGGCCGGTACCAATTTCTTCCCCACTGGTGCCGCCTACAACGCCAGCAAATTTGGTCTTACCGGCTTTACCCAGTCGGTAATGCTCGATTTGCGGCAGCACGGTATCAGAGTTTCCACCATTATGCCCGGTTCGGTTGCTACTCATTTCAATGGCAATACTCCCAGTGAGGAAGATGCCTGGAAAATACAACCCGAGGATATTGGTGAGATGACTGCTCATCTTATGAAACTCGATGCGCGTACCCTGCCCAGTAAAATTGAGGTAAGACCTAGTATGCCTCCCCAAAAATAAAAAGCACAATAATCCCCATATTGAGAAAGGAGGACTGGCAGCCTCCTTTTTTTAATTCCTGAACAAGAGAAGGTCAACTGCCTTTACTTTAATGCATGAGCTTAATGTTTAATAAAGACAGTCGCTGGCCTCTTTTAGGAGGAGGTATTATAACTTTTCTGGGACTCGGTGTGGCCGTCTTAATCGGGGAAATAGAGGGCTATAAAGCCAAGCAGTTTCTAGACCAATCGCAGAACAACATCAACATGCTTTGCAATACTATCGTGCTGGCTTCGGCCACTATCCTGGCGCTGCTATTTACGGTTTTAAGCCTGAGTACCGGCACCAGCATCAAGCTCAAAAATGCCTTTTACCGGCGTATTAAACAGGTTGCCCTCTTTGATACCATCCTCTTTATCATCACCATTTTTATTTTTCTCACCCTTAATTTCCCCGTTGATAAGGCCGGCGACATTCCACCCGTTTGGTATAAGGGCATATACTACCTCACCGCAGTAGCCGCCTCGATCATAGGGGGACTGATAGTTACTGTAATTCTGCTGCTTTATCACACCGTAAGCGACCTCATCCACATTCTTGGATTTGGTTCAGACCACCCCATGGCCGAAATAGATGACGAGGAATAACAGCGCGCTGTTTAGAATATTTCAGGATTGTAATTTTCGGGATGCTTACCTGTGACAGGACGATAAAATTCCTGGATATAGAGCATGTCTTTGCCAAAATCCCCCGAGGGAGTGAAGGGACCCTCTACCCCGCCCGTTTTCTTCTGGTAGTCAAGGTAGCCCAATGAAATAGGAACACCCGCTTCGCGAGCTATGCGATAAAAACCGGTGCGCCAGTGTGGCACCGCTTTACGGGTACCTTCAGCCGGTACCAATATGATTAAGGGGTCCTGGGTTTTCAACAATTCAATAGCGTGATCGGTGAGCTTGTTTCGGGCTTTGCTGCGATCTACCCCAATGGCCCCGCACCATTTAAAAAACCAGCCAAAGGGGCCCCTGGTGTAATCGTCTTTGATGAAAAATTTCACATCCAAATCCATATACCAAAAAGCGGCCAGGGCAATGGGGAAATCCCAGTTGGAGGTATGAGGAGCGGCCACCATCACTGAATGAGCAATTTCCGGAGTTACATTGGCCACAATCCGCCACCCGAACAGGCGTAAAAAAATGCGGGCTAAAATTTTTTTCAATCCTGAAAGTTTGCCGCAAATTATCATTTTCTCCCCAGCTGGAACCTGATTGCTCTTGAGTGAAGCTCGCAAAAGCCTTAACTTTATTAGATGCCCACCAAGCAAAATAAAAGGAGGAGTGCCACCTACTGGATGGCAAATGACGACAACCAGTTGGAGGTTACCGAATGGCTCGGAGCGGTGGTACATTATTATTTGCTGCACCGCAAAATCCCCTTTAACCGCCTATACATCTCCAGGCTGGCCAAACTACATCGACAAATGGGCTATTTAGCCCTCCTTATTCTGGTAATGGTGTTGATTTCCTGTTTCCTGAGTATACTCACTGGTCAGGGTATTATTCTTTTCTAATTTTTGAGACCTTTGTGGGCAAATCCGCTAACAGTATGGCTCAGCAAGACCTGATGCACAACTTTGACCCCAGCAGTAAAGAGCGCTGGCTCGAAAAAATAAAGAACGACCTCAAGGGCAAGGACTTCCAAAGCCTGGTTTCACACACAGCCGAAGGCATTGAAATACAGCCGGCCTACACCGCTGAGGATATCGAAGTGACCGCTCAGCCCTTCAGGGATAACCTTAAATGGGATACTGTTCAGGAAATAGTGGTAAGGGATATCAAAGCTGCTAATAATGAAGCTTTACATCAACTCAACCGAGGCGCCACCTCCCTTCTCTTTTACCTGTCAGGTGATGAGGACTTGCAGCAATTGCTGCAAGACGTTAAGATTGAGTATATAAGGTTAAATCTGGTAGTGCAGGATCACCCCCTTCGACTGGCTGAAAATTTAGCGAAGCTAATCAGTGAGCGCAGTTTGGAGGCAGTGGAAATTGCCGGCTCAATCAACTTCGACCCTATCGAAAATCTTGCCCGCAGCGGTAACTGGTTTCAGAATGAAGAGGAAGATTTCAAAACCCTGTCCGACTTAAAGGATCTAGTACCAGCTAAGATGGCCAGCCAATGTATTAATGTAAATCTCTTCGCCAATGCCGGTGCCACTCTCAGCCAACAATTGGGTATAGCTCTGGCCATGCTATATGAAAACACATATAAAACGGCGGCATCTGATCTCAATGGTTGCTGGGTGAATTTTGCGGTAGGCTCTGATTATTTTGGGGAAATTGCCAAACTACGCGCCTTCCGCAGACTGTGGCTGCAACTTCAAAAGGAACTCGGCCTTAGCGGTGAGCAGCCCTGCCTGTACTGCGAGTCGGCCCTGCGCAACAAGACCATTCTCGACGCTTACAACAATATGATTCGTACTACCAGCGAGGCTATGGCAGCGGTAATTGGTGGCGCCAACGAAATAGCGCTTAAATCTTTTGACCTGCCTTTTGATGAGCCCGGTACTTTTGGGGAACGCATTGCTAAAAATCAATCGGCCATTTTACAGTATGAGAGCCACCTCGATGCCGTGAAGGATATTGCCCAGGGCTCTTATTTTATTGAGGAACTAACCGAAAAACTGGCAGCAGCAGGCTGGGATTTCTTTAAAGCCATTGAAGCGGAGGGAGGCATAGTGGCTGCCCTGAAAAACAACTGGCTGCAAACTGCCATTGAAAAGTCGGCCCGGACGGAGCAGCAGGCCTTTGATGCGCAGGAAATGCTGCTTATCGGTGCTAATAAATATGCCCCTGAAGATGAGAATCTCAGGGAGAGGATTAAGCAGGCAATGTTTTATCATGAAAATAACAAGACTACGACCGTTAGCCCCCTCAAGCTGAAGCGGCTTTCTGAATCACTCGAAAAACAATTCTGAAGCCAGCTGAATCTTCGCAAAAAGTACGTATAATGTCTCGACACAATTTTACCAATAGCAATTATCAGAACCCGGCCAGGGAAGAGTCAACTAACGGCAACAGCAGTTGGGCGACACCTGAGGGTATTGAGGTGCCAAGCGCTTTTGACAAGGCTTCCTTTCAGAAGCTTTCTCATACTGATTATGTAGCGGGCCTGGCGCCATACCTGCGTGGCCCCTACTCCACCATGTACGTAAGCCGCCCCTGGACAATTCGCCAGTATGCCGGTTTCTCCACTGCAGAAGAATCCAATGCCTTTTACCGCCGCAACCTGGCGGCCGGTCAAAAAGGACTTTCGGTAGCTTTTGACCTGGCCACCCACCGCGGCTATGATTCGGATCACGAACGCGTGCTGGGCGATGTAGGGAAAGCCGGAGTAGCCATTGACTCGGTAGAGGATATGAAGATTCTCTTTGATCAGATTCCCCTCGACCAGATGTCGGTATCGATGACCATGAATGGGGCGGTGATCCCGGTAATGGCCTTTTATATTGTTGCGGCCGAAGAGCAGGGTGTAAAGCCAGAGCAGTTATCCGGTACTATTCAGAATGATATTCTCAAGGAATTTATGGTGCGGAATACTTATATCTATCCACCCCAGCCTTCCATGAAGATTGTGGCCGACATCTTTGAGTACACCAAAAACCATATGCCGCGATTTAACAGTATTTCCATTTCCGGATACCATATGCACGAAGCCGGCGCCACTGCCGACATCGAGCTGGCCTACACTCTCGCCGATGGTATGGAGTACATCCGTACTGGTATGAAAGCCGGTCTCAAGGTGGATGAGTTTGCTCCCCGCCTTTCTTTCTTTTGGGGCATTGGCATGAACCACTTTATGGAGATCGCCAAAATGCGTGCGGCGCGCATGCTTTGGGCCAAAATTGTTAAAGACTTTGGCGCCGAAAACCCCAAGTCAATGGCACTGCGCACTCACAGCCAAACCAGTGGTTACAGCCTTACCGAACAGGATCCTTTCAACAATGTGGCACGTACTACCATTGAAGCGATGGCAGCAGTATTTGGCGGCACCCAGTCGCTGCACACCAACTCCCTTGATGAGGCCATTGCCCTGCCCACCGATTTCTCTGCCCGTATCGCGCGCAATACCCAGCTTATCATCCAGGAGGAATTAGGCGTAACCCGCACGGTAGACCCCTGGGGAGGCTCTTACTACCTAGAATACCTCACCGAGCAACTCATGCAGAAGGCCTGGGAACTAATAGAAGAGGTTGAAGAGTTGGGCGGTATGGCCAAGGCCATCGAAACCGGTGTGCCCAAGATGAGGATTGAAGAGGCGGCCGCTAAAAAACAGGCCCGCATTGATTCCGGCAAGGAATGGATTATTGGGGTCAATGCTTACCGCAATGAAAAGGATGAGCCCATTGAATTGCTGGAGGTAGATAATGCGGAGGTACGGCGCAAGCAAATCGAACGCCTGGATCAGTTAAAGGCCACCCGCAATCAAAAGGCAGTAGACGAGAAGCTGACAGCCCTGGAGGAAGCCGCCCGTAGCGGCAATGGCAACCTGCTGGCCCTGGCGGTAGAGGCCGCCCGCGAACGTGCAACCCTGGGAGAAATCAGCCTGGCAATGGAGAAGGCCTTTGGGCGCTATACCGCAACTATCCGCTCTATTTCCGGTGTTTACTCCAATGAGATGAAGAAAGACGACAAATTTGAAAAGGCCCGCAGGCTGGCCGATCGCTTTGAAGAACTGGACGGCCGCCGGCCAAGAATCATGGTAGCAAAAATGGGTCAGGATGGTCACGACCGTGGCGCCAAGGTGGTAGCTACCTCTTTTGCCGACCTGGGCTTTGATGTGGATATAGGTCCGCTTTTTCAGACCCCGGCCGAAGCCGCTAAGCAAGCAATTGAAAACGATGTCCACCTGCTGGGGGTAAGTTCCCTGGCCGCGGGCCATAAAACCCTGGTACCCCAGGTTATTGATGAACTGCAGAAGCAGGGCCGGGAAGATATAATGGTAATCGCTGGCGGGGTGATTCCCCAAAATGACTACCAATACCTCTTTGATGCCGGGGTAGTGGGTGTGTTTGGACCAGGCACCGTAATCGCTGAGGCCGCTTCCCGCATTTTAGAAATCATGATTGAGGACCGGGAAAAATAGTTATCTTTAAAATAACTACAATGGTATATAATGACACCCTCCAAACCTTACCTCATCCTCATAGTACTTTTTGCTATCATAGCCTGTAAAAAAGAAAGCAACAATAATCCACTCAAAGAATCGTCTATATTCGGCATTTACCAAGGTCCCTTTGTTTTACGCAGCAGTGGAGTAAGCTGTTGTGATTCCCTGGGAAACTGGTATAGTTATATAAACTACGACACCTCGTATATAGACGTCGAAATAAACCCACAGGGCGATTCTATGCTGAGGGTGAGTATCGGCAACACCAGCAGGAATTGGCAGGACATTTGGTTTTACCGCGATTCAGTGGGACAGGGGCTGGTATCTGAGTGGAACTTCGGTAACAATCCCTATGCCTACCACCAAATGGACTTCGTAGATGACAGTCTCATTTACCAGGGAGGCCTGTTTACCAGCCAAAGTTCATCGGAGACTATCTACTTTAAAGGCAGGAAAAAACCCTGAAACAAAGCCAATAATCCTGTTAATTTTTATAAAGTAATTGAGAGCAATTCTCCTTCCAAAAACTGAGACCAAACTGGCATAAATTATTAGCAGCCATAAGCACTACCGGCCAGCTCCTCTCAGGCTACAATGAGGCAGCCCCCTTTCAACGCTGCCTCAGCATAATTATCTTTACCCCCACTAAGGAAGCATGAGCTCTTGACCAAGCTGGGTTATCGGCAGCATTTCAGCAGCATCACATAAGCTCACACGTCCTCAAAATCAGTTGTTTACACCCCTGCAAAGTAAATTTTATTAAAATCCTCTTATTCACATTGACGACCAACGATAAACAAAAATTAGAGTTAATTTCATTGATCCTGGGCTGTGATGATTCATCGGTGCTGGATAGAGTGAAGGATTTTTTGAAGGCTGAAGAAGCCCAGACCATGGAGAAGCGTGCTAATCTGGCGGCGAGCGACAATCAGTTTATTGAGCCGGAGGAGGCAAGCCCTGAAATTCAGGAGGCTATAAAAAAGGTCCTGGCTGGCCGAACCAATCAGAGTGGCAGGAATTAAGTACTTAAAACTAAATCATATGTTTGGCAATATTCAAGACATGATGGGCAAACTGCAGGAGGCCCAGCAACAAAGTGAGGAAATCAAAAACCGCCTCGACACCGTCCATCTGAAGGAAGACACCGGTGAAATAACCATTACCATTACCGGCAATAAGGAGATCAAGGACATCGAGCTGAGCGACTCCCTGCTTGAGGATCGGGAAGAGTTACAGGACAAACTGGTTTTAGCGCTCAACCGCGCTATTGCCAAAGCCGATGAGACCCACAAGAAAGAAATGGAATCGGTAGCCAAGGGTATGCTGCCTGGAATGGATATGTTTAAGTAGCAGGGAGTTCTGGGTAGTGAGGCCTGAGCACGGTAGCTACCGCCCTGGGAGAACTGGCGCTTTCATTTTTTCATAACTTCCACCTGCCGGCAATAATGATCACTTTTGCCGGTAAAGTCTGTAATAATTGGATTCAATCAACCCTAACTTCCGCAGCCGCCGGGGATCACAAATCCATGATCCCTTGCAAATTTTTTCCGCCCTTCGCCAGGGAGACCGGGGTGCCCTTAGCCGGGCTTTAACCCTGGTGGAAAGCCGGCTGGAAAAACACCGCCGCATAGCCGAGGACATTATTCATGAAGCCATGCCTCACAGCGGCAATTCTATTCGTATCGGCATTACCGGAGTGCCGGGAGTGGGGAAAAGCACTTTCATTGAATCTTTCGGTGAATATCTCAGCAGCATTGGTAAAAAGGTAGCGGTACTGGCTATCGATCCCAGCAGCAGCCGCAGCAGGGGCAGCATTTTGGGGGATAAAACCCGGATGAACCGCCTGTCGCAGGATGAGAATGCCTTTATCCGCCCTTCCCCGTCAGGAGGCTCGCTGGGTGGGGTGGCCCGCAAAACCCGTGAATCGATAATTCTGTGCGAAGCGGCGGGTTATGATGTTATCCTGGTAGAGACGGTAGGCGTAGGTCAGTCGGAAACAGCGGTAAAATCAATGGTGGACTTTTTTATTCTGCTGATGCTGGCTGGTGCCGGCGATGAACTACAGGGGATAAAACGCGGCATAATGGAGATGGCAGACCTGCTGCTGATAAACAAAGCCGATGGCGACAACCGGCAGGCGGCCAAAAGGGCCTGTGGAGAGTACAAGCGTGCGCTGCATCTCTTCCCCCCCAATCCCAATGAGTGGATCCCACGGGTGGCGAGCAGCTCGGCCCTGCACGATGAAGGTATTAGCGAAACCTGGGAGCTAATTGAAGAATTTAGCCTGCAGCAAAGAAGCAAGGGATATCTCGAAAGCAACCGCCAGCAACAGGCCCTGAAATGGTTTGATGAAGCCCTGGGCGAATTGATGCAGGATGCCCTTACCACCAGCCAGGCTACCCGCCCCCTCTATCAACGTCTGCGCGAAGAGGTAGCCGCCAAAAGTATAGAGCCTTATACAGCGGCACGCCAGCTGTTACAACAGTTGTTAAAATAATTTCTGCCAGGGTCTAAATTTCTGATTATTTGGCACATAAAGTGCTATGGCAATTTTCAGTTGTAAACTAAAACCTATCCAATGAGAAAATTGCTTTTCGCACTACCCCTGGCCCTGATGATGACCTCCTGCATCTCAGTTGACTACCTGGGCAACAACTACCAACCTACCGATGAGGTAGCCATGTATTTTGATGAAGCCGATGTACCCCGTAACTATGAGGTGATGGGGATGGTATCGGCGGATGCACCCGACATTATTTCCTCGGAAAAAATTCAGCGCCGCATTCTCGAACGGGCCCGCGAAGCTGGCGCCGATGCAGTTTTGTTTGAGTCAATGGACAAAAAAGTCAGTGGTAGTAACACCAATACCCAGCACGATCGCTACGGCAGCTACAGCAGCACCGAAGTTGCAGAAAACAAGGTAGTCCATGCCAAATTCATCAAGTTCAAAGCATAAAAAAAGCGGCATTAAAGGCCGCTTTTAAGTTTGTAAACACATTAAGCTCAATTAACGACGAGCTGTTTTTCTTCCTTTGCCTTTCTGATCGGTATCATTGAAATCAATTTTACCAAAGCGGAAGCTCTTCTTGAACATTGAAAAGATGTAAAGAGGCTCGGTTTGCGAAGCCTGGTAACTTACACTGGGCTTAAAACGGGTATCGCCACTGTTATAGGCCAGGTCCATACGCTTGGTTTTAATTCCGGTTTCCAGGTCGATTTCATAAACCATAGGTACCGCTTTTTTAACCTTACGCATGGTTTTGAGCTTGTCAAAATCATTTTTCACAGCCATATTTTTCTTGTGGTCGTTAAACACCACGTAGAACTTATCTTCAGATAAGCCGGCCAGGTATGAAAAATGGCCCATGGCATAATAAGGTATTCTAAACCAGGTATAACCATAGGATGTGGTATTCAAAATGCCATAACCATCGAGATTATACCAGTAAAAACTTTGATCTTTAGGAATGCGATTAGCCCAAAGCAGCTCACCATCGGGAGTGAAATTATAAGTCACCAGGTCGAGATATTCATAGTTCTCACCTTTAACTCTGCCATTTCCGTCAGTTATCACATAATAATCAAGCTCTTCGGCTGCGAATACAATGCCGCCATCATCTTTAAAAAAGAATTTAAAGCTATCATAGTCGTTATTCATCTCGCTTTTGCGACCCTTCTTCACATCGCGTTTTGAGCGGAACTGATCCAGGTAGTCCTGGCTGAATTTGCTGAGTTGAGCCACTTCAGTTTCCTTGGTCAAACCGTTAATGCGCATAAAGTAAACCCCTTCTACCTGGGTGTCATTTTTACGACGGTCGCGACGACGCTTTTTTTCGTCGGTCTTTTCCAGGTCGGTGGTCAGGTAATTGGCTACCAATACCACATCACTGCTGGAGTTGAGGGTCATGTAAACCTCAGACAACTTACCGTTAAATTCCATATTCTCAACGATAATAGGTTCCGACCATTCTTCAAAATCCACGGTAGCGTCAAGGATGGCCACCGAATTATCGCGGAGAAAGTAAATAGAGCCTTCGTCATCGATAATAATATTACTCAGGCGGGCGCCCACACGGCCATCAGCCAGATAGCTTTTAGCCACCAGTTCATTCAAATCGCGATCATAAAGCTTTATCTCTTCAACGGTATTGTCGGTCTCCTTGAAATAGGTGTGATAATGTATCAGGATAGTTTCCCGATTGCGGGAGGAGTGTACCGCGAAGTCTCCTTTGCGGCGGCGTTTTTCCACCTCATAACTAAGTACCGGATAGTCGCCCTCAAGCTTGGCCCGGTCGGCAGAATAGGCAAAAACACGCAGCTCATACTGATGACTTTTGCGATCGTAGAAAGAGGCAAACACCAGAAATTTGTCGCCGAAAAATGAAATTTTCTCAACGTCGTAGCGCTTGCGTCCCTGGCGTGGCACCGGGATGTTGCGGCTGTACTTCTGGCGGAAGTTCTTTTTGTCATACTGCTCCAGCAGCAGTTCTTTTTCTTTAACCATATCAGCGGTGTAGATGTAGCTATCATCTTCACCCACAATGGTAGGGGTATAGTCCTTACGGGCGGCCTCAATGGCCCGGCCCCATTCGGGCTTTTGGGCGATGGCATTCACTCCTACAAATAGGAGTAAGAGGAGTAGAATCTTCTTCATGATGTATAGAATTGAGTTAATTATAGATTCGGGCGAGATCCTCCTCGGCTTCGCTGAGAAGGTCTTTGAGGGAAAGGTTAAATCCCTTTTTATCGTAATTGGCGTAAACTACCTTCCCCTTTTTGAGGTCGTATAGCTGGAAGTAGTAGCTATCACTGCCATCGGCCACCAGGCCCCTTACGTTACAGATGTAGCGGGTGTTGTAATGCTGGTACAATTCTTCACTAATGTCAATGCTGGTGGGAAGCAAGCGGTACTGCCTGAATCGATCTGCTTCGCGCAGCCACTCTTTAAGGGCAGCAAGCTGGTTGTAACGATCGACCTCGCTAGCCTTAATATTTTCTGAAAACAATACTGTTCCGGCAATACCCTGTTGCTGTAACAGCGCCGGCAATGCCTGTTTAAAGGCCTGTTCCTTTTCAAATGCTTCGATACGATCTTTGCTATCCTGATTATCTTTCTGAAGGTGGAGGTAAGGGTCGAGCATAATCAGGTCTCTTACCTGAATGTGGTTCCCCTCTTCGCGTTCTTCCTGGCGGGCCTCAACAATATCATTTTTGCTACGCCGGTCCATATTGATATGGGTGTTGAGGCTATCGAGCAACCAGGCATGAGCCTTCATTTCCTGGCTAAGCCAGCCACTCTTATAATCGGCTTGCAAGGGGTATTTGTAAAAATCGCGATAATGGTTCTGCTGAGCCCGGAAAAAGCTACGGTCGCTGCTAAAGTCAGCCGCCGTTTTGGTGAAAGCCGGCAGTTTATCCGTGAGCACCTTAAAATCATCGGGGGTAAGACGGCAGTCAACAACCAGGTATTTACATAATTCGGAAGCATAGCGTTCCAAATACTTCTCATCGGGATAGCGCTGCTGGTTTTGGCGTACCACATGCAGGGCAAAGGCCGTAAGCTGATTTTTGTCGAATTGCTTTATAACGTGGTGAGCCTGTTGTGATGGCCCTTCCTGACGGCTGGTACTTTTGGCTACGCTGCGAAATGCCCGCTTCACTTTATAGCCTGCCAGACCGTATAAGGCCTTGGCTTCAGCAATATTCAGGAATTTGCTATCGGGATACTGATCACGCAGGCCATAAATATCATAGAGGGCATCACCGTAAAAACCGTTAATCACCAACTCCCTTAGCCTTTCAAAACGCATCAGTTCCCGCAGGGCAAAAAACTCAGCCCTATCCTGCACAAAATCGGCATGACCACCCCTGTCGTTTTTTAGGTACTCCTCCAGAGCCATGCGCCTTTTGGCAATATTGGGGTGATTATGGGTTTCATCAAAATAATCCTCCTCCTGTGAGATGGCCGCTACCTCATCGCGGAAAAACACTTCCGGGAGCCGGGTGCTGGCGGTGGCCAAAAAATCAGGGCCCACTTCCTTGCGTCCATAGGGCATATAGGCCTGGTGTAAAATACTGAGCAAGCTTTCTGCCGCGTCGCGGTTATATGCGGATTGCAGATACAGATCAATGCCCTTGGCATCGGCGTCAAACTCGTGTTCCTGGCTCTGCATGGTGAGCAACTCAACTTTAGCAATGGGATGCATGCGGCGGTATTCCCTAATGCTACCTTCGAGTATCTTCTCCCTTTCCTCAAAAGAGTTGAAGAGGTGACCCTGCTTGTAGTGCTGAATTTCGTGACTCAGCACAAAGGCCAGTTCGGCCTCGGTTTTGGCATAGGCAAAAAGCCCCACGTTAAAAAGAATAATACCATCGGCCACGCAAGCCGCATTCACGAAGGGTGAGCGGTTAAGATAAACCCTGATTTCCTTGCTCAGCTTCGGGTCATCCTTCAGCAATTCATCCTTAATCCTATTGAGGTAGAGGGTAGCGGGATCATTAAAAACCACCTGCCCACTGTGCAGCAAGCGGTCGATAAAGTAATACTGGGTGCTCCAGAATTCCTCCAACTGCTCTTTATCACCCCTATTACCGTGTATGCCCTGGGGCTGCCGGTGGCGGTCACGAAAGCGATCAGCCCAGCTACGGGTGAAGTCAGCAGGAATCTCACCTTGACACTTTATACCACTAAAATTATCAGGATCAAAATAGGGATTGCTTTGAGCAGACAGCTGGCCTACCGTAAAAATAGAAATTAAGGCACAGCCCAGCCCCGAGTAGATAGAGCGTAGCATGAGAGTAGTTTCAAAAAATTAAATGACCAGGCAAATATACCTCAAAATAGTTCTACCACAAGCTTTAGGATTCAATAAA
>CAZUCA010000014.1:0-61705 GCA_964619125.1 uncultured Owenweeksia sp.
CCCAAATTTCAAAGGGGCCATGCTTCCAGCCAAAACCGGCTCGCATCCCGGCGTCAATGCGGTAGAGCTCATCGGCAATCTCAGGAATGCGGTGTGAAACATAGGCAAAGAGACCGGCAAAGGACTTGCGATAAAATTCGCCGGCCTTATCCTTACCGTTTACCAATACCTTAAAGCGATCCCGTACATCGTCAATTGTTTTGGTCAGTTCGAGGGTTGCGAACTTCGACTTGTTTTGGGGGCTGTATTCCATGGTATCGAAGTCCAGCGAGAGGATCTCCGATTTACCATCTTCACCTTTTACCTTTTTATAAAAACCCTGACCGGTTTTGGAGCCAAGCCAGTTATTCTCCTGCATCTTTTGCAGGTAAGCTGGCAGCCTGAATACATCCTTACGCTCGTCATTGGCCAGATTCTGGTGCAGGCCATTGGCCACATGGATGAGGGTATCGAGACCTACCACATCGGCGGTGCGGAAGGTGGCTGATTTGGGTCTGCCTATTACCGGGCCGGTAAGTTTATCGACATCCTCCACGCTCAGGCCCAGCTCTTTCACGTTGTTGAAGAGATCCATCATACCAAACACTCCCACCCGGTTGGCAATAAAGGCCGGGGTATCTTTACATAGCACCGTGGTCTTACCCAGGTAAACATCACCATACTCCATCAGGAATTTCACCACCCCCGGGTCGGTATGAGGACTGGGGATAATTTCGAGTAATTCCAGGTAACGGGGAGGGTTAAAAAAGTGGGTACCGCAAAAATTGCGCTTAAAGTCCACACTACGTCCTTCGGTCATCAGGTGAATAGGAATGCCGGAGGTATTGGAAGACACCAGGGTGCCGGCCTCGCGATAATCGTCCACCTTCTCAAACATCTGTTGCTTGATGTCGAGACGCTCTACAATCACTTCTATTACCCAGTCACACTCCTTAATCCGGCTGAGATCATCGTCAAAATTACCGGTGCTGATACGGCTGGCGAAGGCCTTGTCGTAAACCGGTGAGGGATTACTTTTAAGGGTACTCTGTAACGCTTCATTAACAATGCGGTTGCGAACGGCATTGTCGCTAAGGCTTAAACCCTGCTTTTGCTCCTTCTCGGAGAGTTCTTTGGGAACAATATCGAGCAGAAGGACCTGCACACCGATATTGGCAAAGTGACAGGCAATGCGGGAGCCCATAATGCCGGAGCCCAGTACGGCCACTTTCCTGATAGTTCTTTTCATACCTGCTGGTTCTCTAATTTTTTATTTGCGATCATTTCGTGAATGGTGGTAATAACCTCAAAAAACACGGCCAGTTTCTCCTGGGGAAGCTGGGCCGAAATGGCCTGATTGAATGCCAGTACTGCCTGGCGCGCATCCTTGCGCTTTTCCTTGCCAAAATCAGTCAGGCAAATCAGCACCCCACGCCCATCCTTAGGATTGCGCTTACGTGATATTAAGCCCTGATCTTCCATACTTTTAAGAATGCGGGAAAGGCTGGTGGCTTCCATACCCATTTTGGGGCCGAGTGAGGTAGAGGGTGTCCCCTGCTCAAGGTCAATGTTTAGCAAAACATAACCAGTCGCCATGGTAGCACCATACTCGGCCGCCTTCTCATTGTACATTTTGGCAATACTTTGCCAGGTACGTCTGATGTGAAAGTCAACCGTTTCTTCAGGTTTCAAGGTTTAGTGATTTTTGATTTCGGTAACCAAATATACTAAAAAAAGCTATGCATGCATAGCTTTTCAGACAACAGATTGTCACAGAACAGGCAGTTTTTAACCCAAGGGCCTATTCAGTTCCCTTAAAATTAACAATAAAATCCCGAATCAGAATTGGCTTTTCATCTGTATTCCATACAAATACCTTTAAGTCTGCCCCTCTACATTTAAGCAGAAAATCCCGGCTAAGAGAGCTGCTTAACCCTACATAATCGAGCTCCTCCTCATCAATCATCCAATAGCGCAATGGCTGATGTTCCCAACTCAACACCTCCTCCCCACGCTGAACCGTAATTACCAAAGCACTACTACCATAGCGACCGGCCAGCGCCCACACGGAAGTTTCCACCTCAATCTGCGGCCATGCCCGGCCTTTGAGTAATGAATCAACCGGGAGCTCATAACCCGGCGAAAATTCGCCCGGCAAAAGCTCCAGTGCATTTTGCTGATGGTCGAATTGTGACTGCTTTCGCAGTGGTACTTCAATAGTGGCCAGGTGATTCACCTGAGGAGCAGCATGCTTAGCGAAGGCTGCATTGGCACGTACAAAATCAGGATCGCCAATGGTATCTTCAGCCACTGCAGTAACAAGTGGGCTCAGTTCATTCAATTCCCACTGCAGCTGAATCTCATTTTTCATCAGGCGCCGGTTTGAGTTCCTGAACTGGATAGCTTCTACCCTATAACCAGCGCTGCTGTCATCAATATTGAGGACCAGGGGATTTACCCACAGGCCGTCAGCAGCATTTTTAGGCACAATTTTATAGCTCAATATACTCCCACTTCTTAGGCGGTAATAAACAAAGCTCTCCTCACCCTTATAGAGAAAACTCTTTAGCCGGCCGGCCAGGTTTTTCCTGATACTAACCCGGCATCGCAAAAAGCCATCTTTTACCTCAGGTACCTTCAACCAGCGGTTCCAGCCTGTTTGCAGAGACCCGCCCAGCGTGGTGCCGCTAAGTACTGTATCCTGGCGCCGTTGCAGCAACACTACTTTTTCGCTGCGCCGGCGGATGCGATAATGATTTAGGATTTCAAGAATGGCCTGGGGTTCGTCATTGAGCAAGTAGCGACTATCAATGCTGCCCAGGTTTTCACCGTAGCGTGACAGCGACAGTTTATCCACCTCCCATAGTATAAACTCAGGCTCTTTGCCGGCATGAAAATGATCGGCATTCAGATGATCGAGGTAAGATGAGTAGGCGGCATAACTCTGGATAACCGGACGAGGTTGCCAGTTTAGCTCATTAGCGGCTATAAAGGCATAGTCCCAGGGATAGACATCAACGGTTGCGTCCCCAATTATCCTCAGGAGTTCCGGTGACAATTTTCGGTCCGCTACGTCTGCCGCTGAAAGATTTAAATGTTTCTCCTTATAGGCATCAAAATCAGCTATGGTTTCCTTGAAGTGATCAAAACGCCAAAAGTCAATGGCAAAATGCTCAAAGCCCAATACCCGGCTAAAGTTGAGATAGAAGAGCCCCAGGAAAGCCAGTTGTACCAACATAAGCAAGATGACTTTACGCCTAAAATAAAGAAGCATCAGGCCAGCCATAAGGCAGAAAAAGGTGAAGAGCTGACCGGTATGCGCTACGTCCTGCCGGGCCATACCATGCTTCCAGGCCGCAAAGCTGGCCAGAGCGGTAAGGGCATAAAAAATAAACATTTTGCGCTGCCGCAGCACCACAGGTAGCAAGAGGTAAAGCGCCAGAAAACCGGAGAGATACCACCAGTTATTGTCAGGGTAGTAGGCGGCAGCGGAGGAATTATCAGAAGCCAACTCCGCCACTCCCCTGATATAGCCAGCCAGCCCGTTAAGATCATTATACATGCTCAGCCATATCACCACAATTCCGCTAAGATATAGTCCAATAAAAGCCAGGCTGCGATAATGATGGCGATGCAGCCACCATTCGCTCACCACAAATGAGAAGACCAGTAAGCCTGACACAATACCGACATAGGATTTGATAAACAGGGCCAGACTGCCCAACAAAATAGCCGCTGCCGCCGGGCGGTAATGCTGGTGATCAAACGCTCTCAGGAAACTACTTAAAAGCACCCCAATGATCAAAAGCTGCAGGTTAAAGGCACTAAGAAAGTACCAGCTAAAAAGCAGGGCCAACAAACAGGGCCAGGGGGCCCTCGCTTTGAGCAATGCAAAAATATTGAAGCTGAACCAGGTAGCTAAGAGCAACCACAATAGGATAGCCCACTCCAGGTTGTGCCCAAATGGCACCGGATACAGAAAAAAAGCCAAGGGCCCATGCGGGAAAATAATGGGTCGGCCCAAGGGCAGATGACCGTCAAAGAGATAGTTAAAAACCCAGGGCATGGTACCATCCATACCCCGGTTATACACCGGATCAAAATTGGGGAAACACAGCATTAAAAGCAGCAAGACCCCAGTCAGCTGCAGCCATGGCCACAAGCCTTGTCCACTTAGCCATCCGGTGTACCCCAGTTTGTTGCTACTCATAATTCAGGCCGCGCAAGCAGTCTTTCCGCCAGAATCAGGGCCGGTGTCCGTAGATATTCTCGTATAGAGAGGCGTATTTTTCAAGGATCACCCGGCGCTTCAATTTGAGGGTCGGGGTAAGCTCCTTACCATCAATTGTCCAGGCTGCCGGCGAGAGCTCAAACTTCTTAATCTGCTCCCAGCTACCGAAGTCCTGGTTTTTCTCATTCACCTCTTCCTGTATACGTTCGCGCACCTGGGGATTTTTAACGATCTGCTCCTGTGATTTAAACTCAATGCCCTTGCGCTTGGCCCAGCTTTTGAGAAACTCGAAATCGGGCTGGATAATGGCAGCGGGATGTTTTTCCCCTTCACCAACCACCATAATCTGCTCAATAAAGCGCGACTCCTTAAACTTGGTTTCCATAATGGTGGGGGCGATGTACTTACCACCACTGGTCTTGAATATTTCTTTTTTGCGATCGGTTATCTTAAGGAATTTCCCATTTACTATCTCGCCGATATCTCCTGTATGGAGCCAGCCATCGGCACTAAGCACCTCAGCGGTTTTATCGGGCTTTTTGTAATAACCCAGCATTACGTTGGGGCCTTTACAAAGTATTTCACCGTCGTCGGCAATCTTTACCTGCACCTCATTAATGGGTCTGCCCACTGTACCGATCATTTTCTCATCGTCGCTGGCACCGTTCACCGCAATTACCGGTGAAGTTTCAGTAAGCCCATAACCTTCCTGCACATTCATACCGGCCGCCATAAAAATGCGGATCAGCCTGGGGTTGAGGGCCGCTGAGCCGGAAACGATTGCTTTTACATTGCCGCCCAGGGCTTCCTGCCATTTGCTGAAAATCAACTTACGGGCAATGCCTAATTTAAAGTCGTACCAGGCCGAACGTCCTGTAAGCTCATAGTCTTCGGCTAATTCTACCGCCCAGAAAAAGAGTTTTTTCTTAATACCGGTCAGCTCCTGCCCCTTTGCCATGATACGGTCAAACACTTTTTCGAGCAGGCGGGGTACCGCCGTAAATATTTCGGGGCCTATCTCACGCAGGTTGTCGCCAATAGTATCCATGCTCTCGGCATAATAAATGGCGATACCGCGACGGTGATAGAGGTAAATCAGCATGCGCTCATACACATGGCATACGGGCAAAAAGCTCAATGCTTTGGCGTGCCCCTGCAAATTGGGAATGCGATCATCACAATCGGTAGAGTTGCTGGCAATATTTTTATGAGAAAGCATCACCCCTTTGGGAGTACCGGTAGTACCGGATGTGTAAATCAGGGTGGCCAGGTCATTTTCCTTCACCGCATCCATGCGTGCCTGTAATTCGGCCTGATGTTCCTCAGCTTCACCCCGCCCTAAAAACTCACGCCAGTTAGGCAAACCCTCTACATCCTCAAAAAGGAAAATCTCTTTAAGACTGGATACCTTATCCTTTATGGCAACTACCTTGTCATAGAGATCCCGGTCCGACACAAAACAGAGCTTTACCTCAGCATCATTAAAAATATACTCATAGTCGGCCGGTGAGATGGTGGGGTAGACCGGCACGTCAACACAGCCCGCCTCCAGAATACCGATGTCCATCACGTTCCATTCCCAGCGGTTATTAGTGCTGATAAGCGCCACTTTAGACCCCGGTTCAATCCTACTGGCTATTAACGCGCGACCAGCCTGATCGGCCATATTCACATATTTCTGGGTGGAAACGGGTACCCACTCACCATTGACCTTATTGACTAAGGCATCTTCAAGCGGGTGATGCTTAAGCTGGTAGCGGGGAAAGTCGAATAGCCGACGGGGTAATTCGTGATTCATGGACTTGAATAAAAATGAGTTGGTCTAATATAAGTCAAAAATTAAGGCTTCGCAGGCTTCTCCGGGGTAGGGAAGACCTGCTTGCCGGCGATATAGGTTTTTAAAACCTCAATTTGCAGGCACTGCTCGAGGCTGACAGCCATAAAATCGCTTTCAGTTACAATGAAGTCAGCAACCATACCGGGTAGCAAGCGACCTTTAAAATCTTCTTCGAAAGACGCATAGGCTGGCCAGTGCGTCATACCCCGCAAAGCCTGTTTGCGCGTTAGTCTTTCGCGGGGAAGGAAGCCCTCAGCGGGGAAGGCAGCACTATCCTGCCTGAATACGGCTGCTACAAAGGTTTTACGCGGGTCAATATCTTCCACCGGAAAGTCGGTACCCAACACCACTTGCCCGGCTGACTGCAGTAGGCTTTGGTAAGCATAAGCCCCGGCCATCCGCTCTTTACCGAGGCGCTCTTCGGCCCAGTACATATCGGAAGTGGCATGGGTGGGCTGTACTGAAGGGATTACCCCCAGTTTGCCAAAGAAGGCTATATCCTCAGGGTTAACCACCTGGGCATGCTCAATGCGCCAGCGCAGATCAGAGGCCGAGTCGCCCAGCACCTCACGGTAAACCGACAAGGCCAGGCGATTGGCCGAATCGCCAATGGCATGAATAGCCATTTGCCAGCCTGCATCATGCACCCGACGGGCTGCTTTCACAAAATGAGAGCGGGTGCTGAGCATCAAACCATTATTGGTGGTATCGTCACTGTAAGGCGCAAGCAGCAAGGCCCCGCGCGAACCCAGGGCCCCATCGAGATAAAACTTAAAGCCACCCACATTTAAATACTCACCGGTAATAGGGTCACTGGCTAAAAACTTATCCAGCAGTTCCGGCTTATCCGATACCAGCACATTGGTCCTTATTTTAAGCTCTTTTTCCTTGTACATTTTGCGAAGCAACTCAATCTGGCGTGCTTCCAGGCCAGCATCGGTAAGGGAGGTAACCCCATGCTTAAGCAGGGAGTCCTGGGCCCTCAGCAAAGCTTGTCTTCCTTGTTCTTCACTGGGGTCGGGCTGGCTTACCAGCTCGGTGGCATTGTCAATGAGAATACCGGTAAAACGCCCCCCTTTGTAGAGCAGACTCCCTCCCAACACGGAAGTATCAGGAGATATCCCCGCATAACGCATGGCGGCATCATTTACCAGGGTGGCATGCCCATCTACCCGGGTAAGAATAACCGGCGTTTCAGGGAATAGCCGGTTTAGTTCACTATTGTCGGGGAAATCCGTTTGCCCCCAATCATTTTGATCCCAGCCTCTTCCCTTAATAAACTCCGGATGCCGCGATTCAGCATACTCCTGCAGACGCTTCAGCACTTCATCAAAAGAGCGGGTTCCCACCAGGTTGAGCTCATCGAGCCCAATGCCATACCAATAAAAATGGGTGTGGGCATCATTAAGACCCGGATACACGTACTTACCTTGCAGATCAATATTCGCTGAGGCCCGGTAATTTGAACGGATATAATGGCTGCTGCCGGTATCAATGATTTTCCCGTCCTGCAAGGCCATGGCCTCCACCGTGGTAAAAGCAGAATCGAGAGTGTAGATACGACCATTATAAAGAAGGGTATCGGCCGGTGAGTGCTCCCGGCAGGCAGGCAACAGTATTGACCATAAGCAGACAAACAATGGCAATCTCATCAATCTCATAATAGCAAAACTAAAAAACCCCTCACAAGGAGGGGCGATTATTGAATTCGGGTTATTTAAGCGAGCCCACCATATCGGCAGGTCGTACCCATTCCTCAAATTCACTTTCGGTCAAAAAGCCAAGGTTTACGGCTTCTTCCTTTAAAGTGGTACCATTCTCATAAGCGGTTTTGGCAATTTTTGCCGCTTTTTCATAACCGATTTTGGTGTTTAGAGCGGTTACCAGCATCAGTGAGTTATTGAGGTGGCGGTCAATGGCCTCCTGGTTAGGTTCAATACCCACGGCGCAATTGTCATTGAAGCTTACACAGGCATCACCAATTAGGCGGGCCGACTGCAGCACCGCGTTGGCCATCACCGGCTTAAATACATTCAACTCATAATGGCCGTTACTACCACCAACAGTTACGGTGGTGTCGTTACCCATCACCTGGGCACAAACCATAGTCAGAGCCTCACACTGAGTGGGATTTACCTTACCTGGCATAATAGAAGACCCGGGCTCATTGGCCGGAATAATAATTTCACCGATACCGGCACGTGGCCCTGACGCGAGCAGACGAATATCATTGGCAATTTTCATCAGCGACACCGCCAGTTGCTTAAGGGCACCATGGGTTTCTACCAGGGCGTCGTGAGCTGCCAAAGCCTCGAATTTATTCTCGGCACTGCGGAAGGGCAGCCCTGTAAACTCGGCAATTTTTTCGGCCACTATTTCCGCATAACCCTCGGGGGTGTTGATACCGGTGCCTACGGCAGTTCCGCCCAGTGCCAGTTCAGACAAGTGGTCAAGAGTGTTGTCAAGGGCCTTAAGGCCGTGGTTGAGCTGCGATACATAGCCGCTGAACTCCTGCCCCAGGGTAAGAGGGGTGGCATCCATCAGGTGGGTACGTCCAATTTTTACCACTTCCATATATTTTTCAGAAAGCGACTGTAAGGTGTCACGCAACTTTTCCACGCCGGGAATGGTGGTTTCGAGCACCATTTTATAAATAGCAATGTGCATCCCGGTAGGATAGGTATCATTGGAGCTCTGACTCTTATTTACGTCGTCATTAGGGTGAATGGTACGGGTACCTTCGCCCAGTTTATTGCCTTCAATCACATGCGCCCGGTTGGCCACTACTTCATTTACATTCATGTTGCTCTGTGTGCCTGAGCCGGTTTGCCAGATCACCAGGGGAAACTGCTCATCGTGCTGGCCGGCCAGGATCTCATCACAAACTTTTGCAATCAGATCCTTCTTTTCGGCACTAAGCACCCCCAGCTGGTGATTGGTGTGAGCAGCAGCTTTTTTAAGGTAGGCAAAGCCATAAACTACCTCCAGGGGCATGCTGCCCTCGGGTCCGATTTTGAAGTTGTTGCGGCTACGCTCGGTTTGCGCACCCCAGTATTTATCAGCGGGCACCTGTACCTCGCCCATTGTATCTTTTTCAATTCTATAGTCCATAGGATTTTTATTGTGGTTGATAATGGTAGTTATACTAAACTGCGGGCATAGAGCACGGTAAAAAAGGTGCTTCCCAAAATGCACAGCAGTAAAATGGCTACAAAAATACCGGTGTAGCGGCTATTGCTCAAACTTTTCCTGAAAAAGGCGTAGAGCAAAATATTGGCAGTAAGCAAAACCAGGCTACTCACTATTAAAGCCCAGCCACCATAGCGGTTTACCTCATACCAGAGTGTCGGATCGTTTGCGGTTTCCTCAAGCCGTATCCCATACATACTGTTGGGCTCCACTTCTTCCCGCACCAGCGGCAGAGACACTATAATATAGAGCACACCGCAAATCAGGGCTGTAACCAGCAGGAAAAACTTGAGACTAATTTTCATGAATATGGGTATTGAAGACTTTCAGAAAAACATTTTTGCCTTACCTTAGCGGCCTCAAATTAAAGAAGAATGTTTACCAAGACTTTAGGATTTTTCATTTTCCTGTTCATCTTTTTAATGGGTTTTAGCATGCTGCTGTTTTTAGGGCTGTTTGTGGGTTACTGGCTCACGCTTATCGGCCTGGAAGCCATCAACCCTAAGCTGGCGCATAAAATGATTGGCTACAAAGAAGAAAAAGGTTTGGAGTCTATCCGCTAGGCTTTACCTTCACGAAATATAAAAACCCGCTAGCTACTAGCGGGTTTTTTCGTTTTTAGCAGCCTCTTAAAACAGGTAGCCGGTGCTGATGCTGAAATAATGCAGGCGTGCATCGCTGGGATCCACGTGGTATTCGAAATTCATGAGATCTGAGAGCCCATTGGAATAGCGAAAATCCAAAAACACCCACTTCCCTTCTTTGTCCTTAATGCGCAGTCCCAATCCATAAACCATGGAAAAAGTAAGGGGGTCATAGGACTCAAAATCGCCAAAATCCACATCCTCGTAGAATGAACTTTCATAGTCGCGATCTTCACGCGCGAAAAAATTGAAGTTTATGGAGGGCCCTGTCTGAACCCGGAAACGCAGCTTCTCACTGCCTACATTCAGGGCCGGGTACAGAGGAATCTTCAGGCTCAGCATGCGCACCTTACCGTCATAAGGGGCCCGGCTAAAAAAGCCCAGGGTATTGTCGGTTTCCTGCACGCCCGAAAATTTCCCACCCTGCCAGGCCAAAAGGGCCTCGGCATTTAAATCGAGCCAGGGCAGGTACTGCAAGCTTCCTATCGCACCGGCACTGAGGTATATCAGTGGTTCACTGTTTTCAACATTACTCAGACCTGACTGCCCGATTTCGAAGCGGGCCCCGGAGTAAAACTCCTGTGCCTTTAATTGAACGCCAATTAATAATACCACACTAAAAAGCAGAGTTCTGACTTGCATGACTTATCTTACATTAGAAATTTTACTTTAAAACCAAAAAGGAGCTCCACTGTTGCACCAAAGTATCCACCACAGGTGAAGTCATTTTTTCATGGAGGCAAATTTAAATGAAGGCTTTAAAAATTCGCTGAAGCGAATCCGCATCTTTTTACCCCTTATCATTACCAGCGGGGCCATTTGGTCATTGGCGATGTTTATCTTTTTCATTTCCCGCTACTGGGTCGATGCCGGTATCGACACCATCCGCATCCGCAATGACTTTCCCCTCGAAACCAACCCTCTGCTGCGCATAATGCTGGAGGCTTTTTTCTTTGGGGTGATCAGTGAATTGGTAGAACTACTGGTCTTTAAACAACGTTTTAACTCCCTTACCTCCCCCGTCAGCGCCCTGATCAAAACCGGGGCCCAGTTCCTGCTTTTCCTCACCTATATCAGTGCCAGCCTGGCTGCCAGGCACTACATCAATTTTGAAACCTTTCACAATTCCCTTGATCCCATGCTGGCGATCTTCAAGGAAGGGTACGCCTTACAGCTGATTTTATTTTTCTCACTGATAACCCTTAGTATGGGCATCGTAAGGCAACTCTATCACCTGATCGGACCCTTAAACCTGCGGAACTTTATCCTGGGCTGGTACAGTGTACCCCGTGAAGAAGAACGTATTTTCTTGTTTCTGGACCTTAACTCCGCCACTACTCTGGCCGAAACTCTCGGCGATAAAAAATACAGCCGCCTCCTGCAGGATTGTTTTACCGATCTATCGGATCTCTCCTATTTTTTGCGGGCACAGAGTTACCAGTATGTGGGCGATGAAGCGGTATTTACCTGGTTAAAAACGGAGGGCTTCCGCAATGAGCGCTGCCTGCGCCTTTTCTTCCGCTTTAAGATTCGCCTGTTACGCCGGGAAAAATACTATATGAGTAAGTACGGTATAATGCCCACCTTTAAAGCAGCTATGCATTGTGGCCGCACTATTGGCGCCGAGGTGGGGCAGGTAAAAAAGGAAATAGCTTTTCACGGAGATGCCATTAATACCACTTCCCGCATTCTCGATAAATGCCATGAACTGGAAGAGGAGTTTTTGATCAGCGAAGACTTGCTGGAAGGAGTACGAAACAGTAAGCGTTTTAAGTTTGAAGACAAAGGTGACGCCCACCTAAAAGGTAAATTTCAAAGTCTGAAGCTCTATGGAGTGCGCCGTCCTTAATTACTTATTCATCATGCGGTAGCGCAGCACAAAGCCGCTATTGCCTTCCCCCTCGCTGCTGATGTACATGGTACCATCCTTGGCGAAGCAAATGCCTTCGGGTTGATTGAGTACTTCATGCAAAATGGGGTAAGTAGCTACAATTTCACCATCTGGTTCCACCACTACCAGCAACTTACCGGTGGAGGCTACGATGTAGTAACGTTTCTCTATCGGGTGCATGGCGATGGCCGACGGATGAAACTTAATACGGTCGGCCTCATATTCCACCCCTTTGTGCTTCTTAAAGAAATCGATCAGATCCTGGTCAGAAATGGCAAAGAGTTCATCCTCTTTCAATTCATTTTTATCGAGATCATAGCCGTATATAGCTCGGCCCTCGGCTTTATTTTCTTCAATATCGCCTTCTTCCTTACAGGCGATCAGCAACATATTTTTATCGGCGTCATAGCCGAGGCCTTCGGCGTCGTTCTCCTGAATCAAAGGAGTTTCTGACTTTTCGGCCTCAACTTCTTCTCCGGTGGAGTAAGGCATGCGGTAAATGTCGCCATCGCTTTCCAGCACAAACATTTCCTCCCCTACCAGCTCTACTCCTTCATAATCGGCATTATCCGAAAAACGGGTTCGGGCAGTAACTTTTTCGCTCTCAAGATCATATTGAAACACCACGCCACGCTCATCTTCAACCATAATAAGGGTAGACGGCTCGCGCAAGCTCAGGGCCGACACCTCGGTAAGTTCATAAGGCATATTAAACTTCTGGTTAGGAGCGTGAATCTGATAGTAGATTTCACTATTTTCGGTTACCAGAAACAGGCTGTCTACTTTATGGCCTTGGGTAGATTGAAATGAACATCCTCCGGCGCCAGCCATTGATAGGATGATACCGCCTGATACGGTAAAGGGAAGGGTCATCTTAACAAGTGCTCTCATAATCAATGTGGTGAAAAAAGTATTCTAGTGACATCTATACTACAAGCGGCCAAAGAATTTGTTACAAAGATTTTCGAAAAAGAAGAGATCAATCAGCGCTTAAACTATCATAATATCCGACATATACAGGCCGTGGTGGGTGCCGCCGAGGAGATTGCCTCCCACTGCAACCTCAGCAAAGAAGATGAGGAAGTGATTCAACTGGCCGCCTGGTTTCACGATATCGGCTATGTGAGGGGTTTTGAAGACCATGAAGAAAAAGGCCGTGAAATGGCCCGTGACTTTCTGTATGACCATCATTACCCGGCTGACAATATCACGAAAGTGGAAAATTGCATTATGGCCACCCGCTTACCGCAAACCCCCCACGGAATACTGGAAGAAATAATCTGTGATTCGGATATGATCCACCTCGCCTCCAGTCATTATCTCGAAAGAGCTGAAGCCCTGCGGCAGGAACTGGAGAAGCGTCATGATATAAGCATAGACCAGGAGGAATGGATGAGAAATAATGCCCGTTTCCTCAGAGGGCACAGCTATTTTACCGATTATGCGCGCAAGCATTTCGGGCCGGCCAAGGAAGATAATCACCGCAAAATACTGAAGCTGCTCGACGAAGCCGGCTAAGCATTACTGGCGGCCAGTAGGGCCTGCTGGCTGTATTCTTTCAGGTAATGGTAAAAATCGTCCTGGCATGAATGTGAGTTTTGGGGAGTAGCATAGCGCAGGTTTTCGAGGTTAGGACCCAAATGGACCGCCTGTGAGGTATCATTGAGCTGAAACTCCAGCATCATCATCAACTGATCGCGCACCGCCGGATCGTATACCGGAAAGCTCACCTCCACCCGGTTATAGAGATTGCGCTTCATCCAATCTGATGAACCAAGATATAATTCCTCTTCACCCCCATTGTAAAAGTAGTAGAGGCGGGCATGTTCGAGGTAGCGCCCTACCACCCGTTTTACCCTGAGACCTTCAGTGCCCGGTACCAGGCAGCAAATGCTTCTTACCAACAGGTCTATTTGCACTCCGGCCGCGGCCGCTTCATACAGTTTTTCGATCATCCCCTTGTCTTCCAGGTTATTGATCTTTATTATCATCTTGGCTTTCCGCCCGGCCCTGGCTGCCTCAATTTCACGCTCTACCATTTCCTGAAAGCGTTCGGGCGCCCCAAACTGTGAGACCAGTAACTCCTTGAAGGGGGGCGGCTCTTTTTTATTGAGTAAAAAGCGGAATACACTGTTGAGCTCCTCATTCATCGCCTGGTGGCAACTGAGCAGGCCATGATCGCAATACACTTTAGCCGTTTCCTCATTGAGGTTACCGGTACCAAAAAAGCCGTAGTAACGGGTTTTACCATCTACCTTCTTACGTATCTGAGCCACCTTGGCATGTACCTTAAGACCGGGCATGCTGTAAATAATCTTCACTCCTGCTTCTTTCATACGTCGTGCCCACTGCAGGTTGTTCTCCTCATCAAAACGAGCCTTTACTTCCATAAACACATTTACCTGCTTACCATTGCGGGCCGCAGATATCAGCGCTTCCCCGATTTGTGAATCGCGGGCCATGCGGTAAAATGTGGCATTAATGCCGGTTACCTGCGGGTCGGTAACGGCCTCGTTGAAAAACTGAAGCACATACTCAAAACTCTCATAGGGAAAGTGCAGAATATGATCCCGCTTTTCCATCTCCCGCAAAATATTAGGACGCTGGGAAAAAAGAGGGTGTTTTATGGGGGGATGATCCGGATACTCAAGCTCGGGGCGGGCCGGTTTTATTTCAAAGAAATCATGCAGGTTGTGATAGGAGCCTCCCGGGGCCAGGTCTTCTTCCTGCAGGTCAAAGAAATCTTTCAGTTTATTGAGCAGCTCGTGGCTGATGGTGCGGTCATATAAAAAGCGGGTAGAATCACCCAGGTTACGTAAGCTAATGTGCTTTTCAATTTTCTTTACCAGGTCGCCACTAAACTCATCATCAATGTAAAGATCAGCGTCCTTATTAAGTTTAATGCTCTTGTGCTCCAGTACCTCATAGCCTTGAAAGATATAGGCCAGGTGGTCCGCCACTATATTGTCTAGAAAAATATCATAGGTCACTTTTCCCTCGCGGTAACAATAAAAGCGTGGCAGTTTATTGCTGGGTACGTTTACGAAAGCAAGGTACTGCTTGTCATTGCGCTGCAGGCGCAGGCCAAAATAAAGCTCCCCGTTGTTGAGGAAGTACTCCGATTTTTCGTCCTCAATTACCTGGGGCCGCAAGTAGGCCTGAACCGTGGTTCTGAAATAATGCGAAACTTCGCTCACAGCTCCTGCCGGGATACAGGGCTGATCGGTACAAATAACCACCCCCTTGTCTGCCAGCTGCTCCAGTAGGGCATTCAGCACTTTACCGTATTCGGCCAGCTGCAAATGGGTAGTCTGCAAAATGGTCTTGAGCAGTTTTTTAGAACTACCGCCAATTTTTTTCTTCACCTTTTTACTGTCTACCTTATTGAGTTCCCGGTGGTAAGCCACCCTCACCCTGAAAAATTCATCGAGGTTAGAGGAGTAGATGGCCAGAAAGCGCAAGCGTTCCAGCAGAGGCACCGTTTCATCGGCCGCCTCCATCAGAATACGGTAGTTAAAACTCAACCAACTTAAATCGCGGTCAAAAAAAGGTGTTTTCTTCGTCATGTAGTTGTCGTGAGCAGATATTTAGATTGATTAACGTCTTAACCAGTCATCGGGAGGAGTAAGAAAAAGCCCTACTTGCAATACTAATCCACTGGAGGTGATATCCACCTCATCTTCGGGAAAGTTGGGGCGGTTCCTGACCTCGGTACGGGGGTCTAAATTGTACTGCAACCCTCCTTCCACCACTGACCAGATAATAGGGGTCCAACGGTGATGCCACTTACCCGTAAAGTTAATTTTTGGCCACTTAAAGTCATAGATATAACGGCCTTCCGGACGATAAACGTTCATAGAGTAGTCCATTGAGCTATACTCATAACCCAGCAGAAAAATGTTGTCAGCGTTGAGATTGTAACGCATGTTGAATTCAGTAATGAGAATGGCCTCAAAGCCCCACTTGGCGTTGAAGGTTTTATTCCACACCGCAAAGGGCAGGAGGCTGGTATTACGAAAGCCATTTTTATAATAAAGCCCTACCGCCCAGCTGTTGTTGGCATCAATTTGTTTCTTATAAGCGACAATCCCCCGCCAGATACGGTATTGCGGATTAAAATTTACGAAATCGTCATAATCGCCGTTGTAGGAAAGCGACAGCACCCCGCTGAGTGACTGGTCGGGCTTAAAGGTGTAATGGGAGTAAAATGAAAAACGGTTACCCTTAAGTCGCAGGTTATCGATCACCCCCAGAAATGAGTCATCGTCAAAATTGTTACTGAGGTGAATAAAGGTGTAGTCGAAGCTATGTCCCAGCAACAATTTGAGCTTCGGCTTTATCAGCAGGGGCAGTTTATACTTAAAGAGAAAGCGTTCCTCGGATTGCACCTCGCCGCTAATGGGGCTGGGAAATGCCGTCTGTAATTCATAAGGGCTGCTTACGCTGTACTCGATGGCCACGCCCCGCATCCGGGTTTTCACCAGCTCGCCCTCTTCCAGTTCAAATACATTTTCCTTCATGTCATCGGGCAACTCAGGAACACGGTTATTCTGCGCTCCTACTCTCATGGTCCACAATAGCAGCAAGAGGGTAAAGCCGTGATAAATTCCTTTCATGATTTAAAAGTTAAAACCAAGTTGGAAAAGCCACTGTCCCTCTTCATTACCGATGTGGTAGCCGAGGGTGGCCGACGCAATGTCAAGTATATTTACAAATACCCCACCGCCATAGGTATAGTGATACACATTACTGGCCAGGTCACTATGCCATACACGGCCATGGTCGAAAGCACCAAAGAGACCAGCGTCAAAAGGCAGGAGTTTGTTTTTCACCTCTCCGAAGTTCATGCGCACATCATTGCTGTTCCAAAACGAGCTGTGTCCCCGGAAGCGTCCCATCCTGAAGCCGCGCAGGCTTTGCATACCGCCCACATAGGCACTCTGAAAAAACAGGTAGTCACCAAAAACGTGCTCATAGCCAAGTAAGGTGGCCCATACCAGGAAATCATTTTGGGTTAGCCGCTGGTAGAAGGTAAGTTTACTTTTGAAACTGGCATTATCCTCAGGCCCGGCTAAAAAATCGCGATATCGCAATTTGAAATCGGCCACCAGCCCCCGCGTGGGGACAGCATTGTTATTGCGGGTATCGTAGAGAAAATTCACTGACACCCCGGTGATGTCCATGGGTTCGAAAATATTACTACCCCTGATTTCAGCATCGCTGGCCTCAGTGATATAACGACCTTCGGTGGGTTCAGCCTTGAGGTGGGTATAAAAAGGCTGAATCTCAAAATAACCACTGTTATATTTAAAGGGGCGCCGCAGGCCTACCGCCAGTGCTATTTCACGCTGCCGCACCTGGTAGTATTCGCGTTCCCTGGAGGGATCCTTTTCCGCCTCATTCCCCTCACCAAAGTAGTTGAGGGTAAAACGTGGCCCGTGCACCAGCGCCCCCAGCGAGAGTCCCCAGTAGTTGAAGGTGTTATTAAATACTCCGTTGTAACTACCGGTAATACTGCGGTTACCAAAGGCATAACTCAAATCGAGGCGGTGACGATATGCCTCCGGTCGCTGCTTGTAACCATAGGCATAATGCAACCATGACAAACCGGCTGAGAAACCAAAGTCAGGGTTGTAAGACATCAAGGGGAGAAAAAGGGAATAATCGCGCTGATAATCCTTGAATTCATAATTGTTATAATCATAGCGTGTACTGATCATCGCCATGGTTTCCTTGGAGGTGGTGAGGTCTACCCCGCCGGGGTAATCGTACACCTTGGTTTTCCGGCTCCAGCCATTAACATGCGATTCATCCACCACTTCATCATCGCCATAACCGCCTATTATTCGCACTTTAATACCGTTTTTGGCTGATCCGCTAATTTTAAATTCATCACCTTCCTCCAGGCCGTAAATGCGTACCTCATCAGTTTCATCAGTATAGAAAATCCGGCGATAGCGCAGGTGGGTTTTAGTACTGTCGTCTTCATCCTCGGTACGCACCCTCACCAAGGTTTCATTGCGGTTAAGGCGCACCACTTCCACATAATCCTTGTCATTTGTACCAAGCACCTCAACGTTGTCGGCCAGCAACTCATAGTACTCACGCACCATTTCCACCAAATGGTCGCGGCGATACTTCATTATTTCTATAAGCTCCTCCCCGCTGTACTCAAAGCCTTTTTCAGGCATTTCGCGGATGGCGCGCTCAATGAGTTGATCACTTACGTGCTCCTGGATGTAGCGGGCCTGCTCTTCCCAAATAGCCCACTCCACCGGTCCGATAAAGCGCCGGTCATAAAACTTGGGATACTCGGCATACCATTTCATCCGCGGTATTTCCTTGCCGTACGACTGAAACTGCCGCAGCTGAGGCAGGGTTTTATTCAGTATAGAAACCATAAAACCAGAGAAGTCGGTAAACACCATATCGCGGTCACGCGGAATGGGACGATACATTACCCCGTCAATGCTATCCGCTTCAAAAGAGGCCCAGCGCCAATTATCCTGGTGGCGGTCCCAGTCGCCAATCATAAAATCAAAAATGCGGCTGCGCATCATCCAGGCAGTATCGATATAATGCTCATGGCCTTTCACTATTTCCTCCATCACGTCATCGGTACCGATAATCTCCGGTGAATTTCCGAAACTGGCAATGTGACTGCCATCTTCATCGGGGCGTTCCTCAAAGAGGTAAACGGCGTCCCCAAAATCTTCGTTAAACATCCCCAGTCCTGGTTGCTTGGGCATATACACCAGCTTGGGGTTGGCATGATAAACTTTGGAGGAGTCCGACAACTCGCTGAGGACAAAGGCACCATAAGGGTGGCCATAGGTAAATACATCCTCAAGCATGTCCACCACAAAAGTGCCTTTGAACACACCGCCTAAAATGCGGCTGCCATCCTTTTTTACACTGCGGAGCTGGTATTCGTGTTCGAGGTCATCTATCAGGTGTAATGAGTTGGTTTGGTTACCACCACCCCTGCGGTTGGGGCGCAGGTTATGCGGGTAATCGTCAAAATAAAATACCTCCATACCAATACTGTCGTAGTACATCTCCCGGTTTAGCTTACCCCAAAGCGCGCGGGTTACATCGGGTGGGTAGGTTTCAGGATCATAAATGGAGGTAACAAATGAATCCGGCCGCGCTTCGTAAAATGAAAAATCATAAAGCATGGTGGTATCCCTGGGAATGATTTCCTTGGCATAGTCGAGATCGCCGGTAAGACCGTTGTAAAACTTGGCGTAGGAACTACCATTAGCATAGAAATCGAGTTGTACAAATCCTCCCTGACCACTGGTGTACTTCGCATATCCCCCGGCGCTGGCAGGGGAGCGTTTGGCACCGGCACCGCTAACAATGTAGGGGTGGTCTTCATCCTCGATGTATTGCAGGGTATGCTCGTGACCCGAGATGAAAATCACGTTTTTCATGCCCCGGGTGGCCTCCCAAATATCATCCACGAGCATTTCATAGCCTGCGTTGGTCACATCCTGCGAAATACCCAGGTTACGGCGCAACAGGCCCGCCAGGATGGGCATAGGAAAATAACCGAAGCGGTTTAATTCAAGGAAGGGGAAAAATTCGTTCTGCCAGGCATACTGCCCACCATGTGGCCCGTACGAGCGCGGCGGGTGATGCATGGCCAGCAATACCGTTTTATCCTTTAGTTTGCTGAGTTCATCCTTGAGCTTCAGCAAAAATTCAGAGCGACTTTGGCAATCACAATCGCGGTTAATATTCTCATAGCGGTCCCAATCTTCCATATACCACTGGGAGTCAATCGCCAATAGCACCACATCATCAGTAAGGTCCTTGTCTTCTGGGCCACTGCAACCCCAGTCGGGTAGAAAGAGCTTCTTTTCCCCCACCCAGGCCTCAATCAGGTCGTCCTGGCGCTTTAACGACTGGCGGCCATAGCCCCAGTCGTGATTACCGGGAATAAATACGATATCGCCCTTATAGTCTTTAATGGCCATAAACTGACCATAAAGCTTTTCTACTTCCCTCTCGTAGTTGGGAGCATCCTCGTGGGGAATGCCTTTGGGATAAACATTGTCGCCCAGAAAAATCACCCCTTGCTTTTCAGGTGCTTCTGCCATTTTCTGCTGCATGAGTTCAAAGGTGCTTTGCGCAATGATAGTTTGCGGGAGGCCGGCATCACCAATCAGGAAGAAGGAATACACCGGATCTTCCTGGGGAGGTAAATACTCCTCCCGCCAATTTGCTCCTTCAAATGAATAGTCGGGTTTATGGGTGGCACAGCCGCAGGCCAATAATAAAGTGAGAACAGTGGCACTGATTCTGTAACTGGGATACAAAGATTTCAGCATTAATTTAATTTTAAATAAAGCAGAAGGATTGTCAGTAAGATTATACTGCAGGTTCTTAACCGGATTTTGAGCATCTTGTTTGAAGCGCTTCGGCAATGGGGCCTGCCCCTCCCTCAATCTTTGTAACTTAGGACTTCGCGTTTTCCTATGAAAAGGGTAATCCAGTTAATATTATTGCTCAGTTTAATGCTCTCTTGCAAAAAGGAGCTAGCGGAGAAACAACCATCGCAGTCAGACGATGCGGGATCAATCACCGGCGAATGCAGTAATGCACGCTGTGCCCTCGACCGGATTTATCAAAAGGATGGGCACACTTACCTTTACGCCGGCACTAACAGCAGTACTCATTTCAATATCACTGGTTGGTTACTCGAAAGTGAGAATCTGCGTGATCATGGCCTTTCCAGAGAGGCCTTTCCGGCTCTGATCGCACCGTTGTATCAGCCGCTGTCCGAAATCCCGGCCTTATACCGTAGTAATAGCCAGGTACTGGTCGTCAAAGGGCGTGCAGAAGTGCGGGCCTACCCCTACAGCCTGATGACCTACCACGAGGTGATTAACGATGAAATTGATGGCAAGCCTTATATGGCTGCCTACTGCGTCCTGGCTGATTTTACCGCTGCCTACAGCCGGCAAGTCTGTGATCGGGTATTGACCTTTGCTGTTTCAGGTTACACCTACCTCAATCCCAATTTTCCGGATGACCCTATCCAGGCCTTTATTCTTTGGGACCGTGAAACCGAAAGCCTCTGGAACCCACTGACAGATGCAGGTGTTTCTCATCTCCTGCAAAACCAAGCTTTGGCTAAACTACCTGTCAGCCAGTGGGAAGTAATGACCTGGTCTGAGCTGAAAGACAACTATCCCGCAGCCCGGGTATTAAAAGTGGGGCAACAACCAGACCCGCCTCTCAACTGGCCCAGACTTAGCTGTAGCGACCTTAGCTGTTGCCATTAGGACAAATCCCCCTTGCGGTTTACCACCTCATAAAGGTCATGACGCCTGTCAAGCAGGGTGCGTACACTGCCGTAGTTATGCAGCTCTTTTAACAAATCCAGATCCACATCCGCTACCACTGTCATTTCGGTATTGGGAGTAGCCTCGGCCTTAATGCAGTTGGTTGGAAAGGCAAAATCGCTGGGGGTGAAAATGGCCGACTGGGCATACTGTATATCCATATTGTTAACTCTGGGCAAATTGCCTACCGAACCGGCAATGGCCACGTAGCACTCATTTTCAATAGCCCGGGCCATGCTGCAGTTGCGCACCCGCATATAGCCGTTCTGAGTATCGGTAAGGAAGGGCACAAAAAGTATCTGCATACCCTGATCGGCATACATGCGGGAGATTTCGGGAAACTCTACATCATAGCATACCATAATACCAATCTTTCCGCAATCGGTATCAAAAACCTTGATGCGATCGCCGCCCCGCATCCCCCATGAGTCGCGCTCGGCGGGGGTAATATGGGTTTTTTCATAGTAATCCCAACTGCCATCCCGGCGGCAGAGGTAAGTGATGTTATAAAGATTGTCATCACGAAGGGCCGGCATGGAGCCACTGATAATGTTAATGTTATAGCTGACCGCTTTTTCCGAAAACACCTCGCGGATGCGATCGGTGTAGTTTGCCAGCTGACGGATGGCCTGGGCCTCACCCAGGTGGTTATAAGCCTGCATCAGGGGCGCATTAAAGAGCTCCGGGAAAAGAACAAAATCAGACTGGTAGGCACTTACCGCGTCAATAAAATAATCGATGTAATCCTCCAGGGCCTCAAATGATTTGAGCTCGCGCATCTGCCACTGCACCAAACCGATCCGGACAATGCTTTTCGTCTGGTTGATGAACTTCTCCTCTTCCTCGTAAAAGATATTATTCCACTCCAGCAATGCGGCATATTCCTTACTACCAATATCTCCCGGCAGGTAGCTTTTGACAAGCTTGCGAACGTGGAAGTCATTGGCAAACTGAAAGCTCAGCACCGGGTCATGGATGCCGCTATCCTTTACTTTCTGGATGTATTCCTTAGGGCTCAGGTCAAGGTGATGCTCATTGTAGCGCGACATGCGTCCGCCAATTATGATACTCTGGAGGTTGAGATTTTCACAGAGCTCTTTGCGGGCATCGTACAGCCGCCGGGCCAGGCGCATACCGCGGTAATCGGGGTGTACAAAAAGCTCAATACCGTACAGCACATTGCCTTTTGGATCATGGGTGCTAAAGGTACCCTCGCCAATGATCTGATTGTAGGTGTGCTTGTCGCCAAACTTTTTATAATCCACAATCAAGGTCAGGGCACAGCCCACCACCTGGTCATTAGCAGTAACGCAAATCTGCCCTTCCGGAAAAATTTCGAGCAGCTTACCTAAGTCCTTTCTTGACCAGGGGTCATCCTCCACATCGTGGTAGCTGTCCTGCATTACCGATTTCAGCGACAGATAATCGTCAAGCTGTAAATTCCGCAACTCAATCTTGAGCTCATTAGTTTCCATATGCCTAATTATGATCTTTAAAACGCAGCTTCCGCCCCGCTGTTTTCAAGTTTTTATCCGCAGTATTTCTGAGCGTGCATAATCCTCCAATAAAGGGAAGAAGCGGTCAAATTCACTCTCAAATGCAAGATAGTCTGAAAACAAGTCATCAGTGGCTTCCTTCATCCGGTTATCAAAAGAGGCCCGGCGGCTCATTCCCTGAAATACCCTTTCCAGGCCCTCACGACGGGCATAATTTACCAACCAGTTATCCGCTTCCATAAAGGGCAGCATACGCTGAATAGTAGGGGGCAATTCATCCCAGCGACTGTAAAGCAGGCTGTAGGCATCACTCACAAAGTCAGCCAGGGGTTGGGGGTGATACTCCTCAAACTTAAGGGCCAGAAAGTGATCGTATAAAATATCAACGATCACACCTGCGTATTTGCCATGCCGTGCCCGCAGTCGTTCCTTACTCTCTTCCACCACTGGGTGCTGGTCAGTAAAGAAGTCAATTTTATGATGCAAACGGATGCCTTCTACCACCATGGGCTTAAAATGCCGGAACTGTACCCGCCGCACCGAATCAGCAATAAAATTGCCGACCATCAGGTCAGCATCGCCAAAACTCAGTTTTAAGTGCGCCAAAAAGTTCATGGTCTGTTATTAAAGCTTTTCCGGCCATTGTGGAAAGACAAAAAGCCGTTTATCATTGCATGCTTCAAATGTACAGTACATTCCATCAAAAAATTTTCAGATTAGGACAGAGCCTGCAAGGGCGCCTAGTCAAAATAACGTCCGGCCGTGGCCCAGGGAGCTGGCCTTTACTAAAAGGCGCCTAACTCTTCGCCGGCTTGTTTCAACAACTTTCAATTGCCCCTGCCAGCTATTGCACCTTTCCCAATTTCTACTGTAAGCCTGAAAAATCAAGGCTAAGGAAAGGTCTGATGGTGGTGCTATACCTTTTTGGGCCAGGGCTTAGGGGCCGGCCATTTTTTTTGGACCCATGCTGCCGGCTACCACCCCCTTGCATAACTAAAGATTTCACTGAAAGAACTTTTGAACTAAATTTCCCCTTATGAAAAACGCCATCCTATTTCCCGCCTTAATGGCCCTTGTCTTATGCTCATGTGAGAAAGAAGAAGATGACAACACCGACAAAGAGGCCCCGAAAATTACCATTATAGCCCCTACTGACAGCTCACAAGCCATGAGTGGCATGCCTATGCACATAATGGCCAGTGTGAGTGATAATGAGCAACTGCACGAAATTCACGTGGAAGCCTACAACAGCACCCAGGACAGTGTAATGTTACACCTGCATATGCACGAACATGGTCAGTCGGTTATGGTTGACACCAGCTTTATAATTCCTGATTTTGGAGAACATCAGGATTACGTGATTACAGTGGAAGCACGTGATCATGCCGGCAACACCACCAAAGAGACCCGTAATAAGCACGTGCACCTGTAGGGTGAAAGCCCTGAATAAAGCACAAGTCCATAATAGTTTGAACTACCAGCGGCTTTTTAATTTTCAGAACAGAGGCAGCAACGCCTGAAAAAGAAAAACCCCGCTCTTCCATTGGAAAAACGGGGTTTACAGTTCCGATTAAAAAACCTCAATCCTCAATCCAAATATAGGATTTATTTTTGGTTTTCAAATAGTTTGAATTCAAAACTTTCGGTGATCTGGTTTACCAGCAATTTCTTGCAGGCCTCTTCTACCTTTTGTTCGGCTGCGGCCGCACTATCAGCTTCCACCTCAAGGGTAATATGCTTTCCAATACGAACGCCTGAGATTTCCGGCAGTCCCACATTCTTCATGCTATTGGTAACTGCTTTTCCCTGTGGGTCGAGCAGTGCTTTATGAGGCATAATATTGATCTCAGCAGTAAAGGTCATTATCTCTGGGGTTTAAAAATGAGCGACAAAATTAGGTACAAAGGTATAATAAACACCAATGCCCGCAGGCGGAATACCGCAATCAAGAGGATGATTCCCAGCAAGAGGATATAACGTCCCTTGTTTTCGCCCCAGCGCAGGTTTTTCACCTTGAGGCTCATCAGCGGTAGCTCAGCCACCAGCAGAAAAGAGGTGGCCAGCACTATCACAGTGAGGAAAAAAGGATGGAGCAACACATTGCGCAGCGTTTCATTGTCGGTATAAAGAGCGGTAAGGCAAACGGCAAAGAGAAAAATGGTATTGGCCGGGGTAGGCATGCCGATAAAGTGCTCGGCCTGGCGGGTATCGATATTAAACTTAGCCAGACGCAGGGCCGAAAAGAGGGGGATAATCAAAGCTATATAGGGCAAAAAATCAGGCAGGGGCTCGCCACTGAGGTAGGAAAGGCGCATCACCTTAAAAAGCAGAAAACCGGGTACCACTCCAAAGCTGACCATATCAGCCAATGAATCGAGTTGCTTGCCCAACTCCGAATGCACCTTAAGGGCTCTGGCCGCAAAGCCGTCAAAAAAATCAAATAGCAGTGAGGCCCCTACCAAATAGGCAGCCAGTTCATACTTTCCACTGAAAATTACCGAAATAGCCAGCAGTCCGCAGGCCAGATTTGATAGGGTAAGTAAGTTGGGGATAAAACTCTTCAACATTTAGGGTTTTGGGCAATATTAGCCAATTTCCAAAGTTTACAATGGCGGTATAATTCTTTTATTTGCTGCCTTAAAGCTTCCACAACCTTGAAAAAACTGATCCTTTTGTTATTGACTACTCCCCTGTGGCTGGCTGCCCAGACTCAGGGATCCGGCAATAACGATGAACCCGCCCTGGGGAGAAAATACAGTAATGAATTTCTAAATATAGGGGTGGATGCCCGGGCCATGGCCATGAGCAATTCCGTAATCGCCTCCACCGGCGACGCCACCTCGGGTTACTGGAACCCGGCTGGCTTGGCGAAAGTTCGCGACAACTGGCAGGCAGCAGCCATGCACGCTGAGTATTTTGCCAGCATTGCCCAGTACGATTACCTGGCCTATGCCCAACCACTGGACGCCCAGAGTAGCATTGGCATTACCCTGATACGTTTTGGGGTGGATAATATCCTCAACACCACTAACCTGATTGATGCCGGGGGTAACGTGGACTACGATCGCATCAGCAGATTTTCTGCCGCTGATTATGCCCTTATCGGCTCCTATGCCCGCCAAGCGACCTCTATTCCCAATCTCTCCTATGGCGGTAACGTTAAAATCATCTACCGCCAGATCGGCAAATTCGCCAGCGCCATCGGTTTTGGCTTTGATGCCGGGGTGCAATACCATGCCGGCCCCTGGCAACTGGGTGCCACCCTGCGCGACGTCACTTCTACCTTTAATGCCTGGAGTATTAATGAAGAAGAACTGGGTCCGGGCTTTGAGGCCACCGGCAACGAACTGCCCGATGAAAATATCGAACTTACCTTGCCCCGGCTAATGGTAGGTGCAGGCCGCCGCTTTGAGCTGGGTGAAAACTACAGTCTCCACACCGAAGTGAATGCTGACTTCACTTTCGACGGACGCCGCAACACCCTGGTTTCGGCCGACTTTGGCAATGTGGACCCCGGCATCGGCCTGGAACTGGGCTATCGCAATTTTGTCTTCCTGCGCGGCGGGCTTGGCAATGTGCAGCGGCTAACAGAATTTAACGGCAGTACCAATTACGCCATGCAGCCCAACCTGGGCATCGGCTTTAAATACCGTGGCATTGCAATCGACTACGCCCTTACCGATATAGGCAACAGCTCCGCGGCCCTCTACAGCAACATATTTTCCCTGCGCTTCGATATGGCCGCATTCAAGGCCAGCTAATTCCACTGGCTTTCTACCCGACGCCGCTGGCGGGCAGACCTTCTTTTAATACATTGGCCAAAAAATTGGCTCCTATGAAAATGATCGACCTGCGCTCCGATACTGTTACCCGTCCTACCCCGGCCATGCTGGAAGCTATGACCAAGGCTGCCGTAGGTGACGATGTGTTTTCAGAAGATCCCACCGTAAATGCGCTGGAGGAGAAGGCGGCTGCTTTCTTCGGCATGGAGGCAGCCCTTTATTGCCCCAGCGGCACCATGACCAACCAGATTGCCATAAATGTGCACACTCGCCCCGGCGATGAAATTATCTGCCACCCCTATTCGCACATCTATGTTTATGAAGGGGGAGGGATGGCTTTTAACAGCGGCTGTCAGCCCAAATTCGTGCAAGGAGAGCGAGGAATGCTGAAAGCAGAGGATGTATCAGCGGCCATTGCCCCTGATGATATTCATGCCGCCCGCAGCGGCTTGATTTCGGTGGAAAACACCATGAATAAGGGGGGTGGCGCCTGTTACGATCTGGAAGACCTGCGGGCTATTGGCGCAATAGCAAGGTCTAATAGCATCCCTTTCCACCTCGATGGGGCACGTCTGGCCAATGCCCTGGTGGCTAAAAAGCAGGACCCAAAAGAATACGGTCAGATTTTCGATTCCATCTCCCTCTGCCTGAGCAAAGGCCTGGGGTGCCCGGTGGGATCGCTGCTGGTGGGAAGCAAAGCATTTATCAGGGAGGGCCGCCGGGTGCGCAAGAAGTTTGGTGGTGGCATGAGGCAGGCCGGCTTTATTGCCGCTGCCGGTATTTATGCCCTCGACAACCACCTGGGGCGCCTGGCTGAAGACCATCAGAATGCCCAGGCACTCAAAGACGCGCTTAGCAATTGCTCCCTGGTCGCGCGCCTCGATCCGGTTGAAACCAATATTGTGATATTTTACCTTAAGGAAGGGGTGGATCAAAACCACTTTCTGAACCGACTTAAAGAGGCAGGCATACTGCTGGTATCGATGGGCGAGGGAAAGCTGCGCATGGTCACTCATCTCGACCTGGACGAAAACGACATCCAGCGGGTTACTGAAGTACTAAAGTCGCTCCGCTAAGCTTTGGCCCGGTATTGACCATTGAACAATACCCAGCTCTCACCACTTGCATTAGCCTAATTTTGAATTATGGCCCTTACGCGCTTTTTAATTTTAATTTTTGGCCTCAGCCTTGGCAACCTCCAGGCACAAACCACCCGGGAATTCGAGGTGGAGTTTGAATCTGACTGCTGGCTCGAGAGCTTCGCTTACAGTGAAGAATTTGCCCTCAAACTGCCGCCAGAAGTGGATTTTACAGGACTGTCCGCATTTGCCATGAATCCACGATTGGAAGTAGAACTCCAGTATCGCCTTAAGCATAATCAGCAATGGGGTGATTGGCAAGCCATCGCTCCAAACAATCACGACGCCACCTCCGACCGGAAGACCTATGTGGCAGAGCCGGTATATGAGCCGTTTAGCCACATTCAGTTTCGCAGTAGTGACAGCCTTGATATCCCGGTAATTTTCCGCCTTTTCCTGGCAGGGGTGGAAAAAAAAAGCCCTGAAGCCAGCCTTCCGAGCAGCACCTCAGAAAACTGTAGCTGTCCCCCTCCCGCCTATTGTGGGCGTAGCTGCTGGTGCCCTGACGGAAATTGCAGCACCGGCTACACCCCCACCCCCACTCAATCCACTCATATCATTGTCCATCACTCTGCCGGTTTCAATGCCAGTAGCGACTTTAAAGCCGTAGTTGCTTACTATTGGGATTTACACGTTAACACCAACGGCTGGGATGACATTGGTTACAACTGGCTGATTGATGGCAACGGCAGGATTTACGAGGGGCGTGGCAGTGGTAATACTGGCTCTCACTTCAGTTGTATGAACAGCCAAACCACCGGTATTTGCATGATCGGCAACTTTGAAAATCATAACCCCACCGTATTGGCTAAGGAGGCGCTGAAAAACCTGCTGGCCTGGGAGGCTTGTGACAAAACTATTGCCCTGGCAGATAGCAGCCTGCACAGTTCCTCGCAACTTATTCTGAGACATGTTTCCGGTCACCGCGATGGCAATGTGGCCCAGCAGGGTTGCCCCTCAGGGACGGTATGCCCTGGTGGCTGGCTGTACCAGCAAATCCCGGCCATTGTAAGTGAGGTGGCCGGCAGGGCCTGCCTGGGCGGCCTAAGCATGACCGACGAAAAAGCAGTTACGGCCAGGGTTTACCCCAATCCTTTCCAGACCAAAATACAACTTAGTTGGCCCTCTGCACAGGCAAGGCAATTATCGGTTTATAACCTGCAGGGTCAGCCGGTAAAACGATTTTTCAGCCGCCAACAGCAAGTAGAGCTAAGACTGAGTAACTTGCCGGCCGGAAGCTATATTCTCAAAATAAGTAGCCCCGACCAAATCAGTGTTCAACACATCGTCAAAAATTAATGAAAAGTCTCTACTTCTGCCTTGGTGTTCTGGTATTCAACCTCAGTACTTATGCCCAACAACTGCCTGCCTATGCTCTTTTCCGCAGCAATGGTGAGCCCGTTGATTTTTACAGCATGACCGACGAACTGGCTAAAGCTGACGTGATCCTCTTTGGTGAGTTGCACAATAACCCCATTGCCCACTGGCTGCAATATGAAACCGCCATTAACCTGATCAATACAAGCCCCCGCCTGGTGCTGGGCGCCGAAATGCTGGAGACCGATAACCAGGGCGCTCTCAACCTCTACCTACAGGATAGTATTGACCAAAAAGGACTGGATACCATGGCCAGGTTGTGGAGCAATTACCAGACAGATTATCATCATTTGGTTAAGCTGGCTAAAGACAGCGGACTGAGCTTTATCGCCACCAATGTACCCCGACGCTACGCCCGCCTCGTTTACACCCATGGTTTTGAAAGTCTCGATAGCCTGGATGAAGAAGAAAAGGCCTGGATGGCCCCTCTTCCCATTGCTTATGATCCTGAATTGCCTGGCTACCGTAAGATGCTGGAAATGATGCAAGGCCATGGTGGTGACAATCTACCCAAAGCCCAGGCCCTTAAAGACGCCACTATGGCCTGGAGCATTCTGCAAAACCGGCCACGCAAAGGACTTTTTCTGCACTTTAATGGCGACTATCATTCTGCTGATCACGAAGGAATAAGCTGGTATTTGCATCAGGAAAGGAAAAGGCTGAAAGTCATGACCATCAGCACCGTGACCCAGGCCAGCCTCGATAACCTCAGTGAGGACTTTAAGGGCCGGGCGGATTACATCCTGGTGGTAGATGAAAATATGACCACCAGCTATTAATCGGGAAGCTCCTGTTTTACTGCATCCCATACCAGCTCCGGCTCAAATCCGCGGCTTATGGCATAGCTGGCCAGCTTGCCCCGGCGCTCGAAGTTATTGCTACCCCGCAATGACTTTAGCTTTTTTTGAATGATTTCAGCCAGAGTTTGGAGGTAATGCTCTTCATCAATTTCGGCAAAGGCCTTACGCATAATATAGTCTGACAGGCCATGCCGGTAAAGCTCACTGTTGATTTTGCGACGTCCCCACTTCTTTATTTGAAACTTTCCCCTTACGAAGGCCCGTGCGAAGCGCTCCTCGTTCAGGAAATTCTCATTGATAAGTTCCACGATCAATTCATCAACCACGGCCTCAATTAAGCCATAGCTGCTCAGCTTTTCGCGCACTTCCAGCTGACTGCGCTCGCGGTAGGCACAAAAATTCCTGATCTTTTCACGCGCTTCCCCAAGGTCATAGATTTTAGATGACCCTGCCGGTTTAGCCATGGTCGTGTTCTACCCTGAGTATAGTGCGGAAAGCCAACGCCCGGTCACCGTAGCGCTGAAGAGTTTCGGCCTGTAATTTAGGCGCATACATTTCCTGGTAAAGTTTCAGGGTTTCCAGGTCCTTTACCGAGTACTGAATGGAATAGGTTAGGCCACTATCGGCCTCGGCCATAACCTGTAACATGCGGCAGGCCTTAAACAAGCCGGTCTCCATAACATCCGGAATATGTGACTCCTTCATCCATTTGAGCCAATCGTCGTGAATGGCTTCCTCAATATTTACGGTAACATTATAAATGTACATAGACTCAATTTAAGATATCCCCCCGCAATTGCCGGTAGCGCTTGCGCGCCTCACTGGCATAAAAACTATCAGGGTGCTTGCTGAAAATTTCCTCGTAAAGCTTTTGGGCCTCGCCCGGATCATTAAGATGCAATTCATAGAGCAAGCCCAGTTCGTAAAGAGCATCATCGGCCAGGATATCGTCAGCGTGTTGGTTGATTAATAGCCGGAGATCTTCTACTGCCTCCCGGTAGCGCTTTTGCCCGCTTAGGATCCTGCTCTTTAGCAGCAACACCTCATCCTGAATAGAATGACCCGGAAAGGCAATTTCCATCATCTCCAAAACTTCCAGTGCTGAATCTTTCTGGTTCTGATAATTAAGCAGGTCGGCCCGGGCGTACATTGACATGGCTTCACTATTGGTGTCGAGGGCAATATTATCGGTAATAAGAATTGAGTAGTAGAGAGCGTCATTGGCTATCAGCTTGGAAGTTGAAGCTTTAAGGGCGTTGAAAATTCCTTGTGCCCATTGGAAGTCCCCCACGTAGTAAGCAGCCCGTGCCCTTTTAAATTTTGCTTCCTGACCGATAGGCGACTGCTCAAAGGCTTTTTCGGCCTGGGTGTAATAAATGATGGCGTTCCAGCGGTCACCACTATATAAAAGTATATCGGCCAGCTTGATTTTCGCCCGGGCCTGGTCCTCCAGACCAATATAGCCGGTAGTGATAATTCGCTCCAGGATAGCAATCGCCGTATCGGTTTGATTTAACTGGAAAGCGGTGAGATCGGCCAGTTCTATCGAAAGCTCGCCAACTTCGGGCTGGCCTTTTAATTTTTTTAAAACCTTAAAGTAGTCACCCTGCACCGCCAGCCAGGCGTCTCTGCCGGCATCCGGCTGGCTTTGTAAACGCAGCTTTTCAGCCTTCAGATCATACACCAGCGCGGACTCATAAAAAGGGCTTTCAGGCCCTGATTTAATTATGTAATCAAACACCCGCCGGGCCAGGAGGTACTCTTCATTATTGAGGGCTACTTCGCCCAGTTCAAAGAGTTCTGCCTTATTGCCAGGCCGGCGTTTATCCAGAGCCCGCAATTGGGTAAAGGCCCCGGAAAAGTTCTTTTCCTTTACAAAAATGAAAACCAGTAATTCGTTGAGGGTTTCAGGTCCCCCGCCCTGTATTTCACGAATCAGCAGCTCCTTAAGGTAATCAGTGTTCTCACTGCTGCTCTCTTCATCAAGAGCCCGTCCTAAGAGTTGCTTCACGGTGTTGAGATAACTGGGCTGCCGCTTGATCATCATTACATAGGCACCGTACATTTTTTTAACATCCCCCAATTCGCCGTACAGGAGAGCCTTCTGATAGTCGTAATTGGCATTGGGCACATATTGCTCAGCCAGCTTATACAGTTCGAGGGCTATTCGGGGATAGCCCTTGCGCTGAAAGGCATTGGCAAAGCCATAGGAAGTACCCGGACTCTTTACAATGCGCTCCTTAATTTCTTCAATAACCTTATCAGCCTTGGAGCTCTTATCCTGTTCGAGGTACACAAAAACCAGGTCAGCGTAATAGTCATAATGATTGCCGCGACTTAGCCTGATGTAATTTTCAATCAGCTTTTCGGCATCGCGATACTCTTCCAGGGCCAGGTAGCTATTAAAGGAGAGCTCATACACACTACGGTCATTATTTCCCTGCAAAGGCTCCAGGTAACGGAGAGCCTTTTCATAGTCTTCCTGCTGAAAATACTGCCGGGCCAAACGCAGTTCCTCCTGAGCGTAAAGCCCGCCAGCGGCCAACAATAGCAATATAAGGTAGAAAGTTTTGCGCATGGTTTACAGGATCAGGCTGATACAGGGAAATTAAGGTTTCTACTTTACAACGCTCACCAGGGAGTCATAGTGCTCGCGCCGGAGCTCCCAAATTTGCATAGACTGGCGGGCACTGTGATAGTTTTTGTCTACCTGAAATTTAAGCTGCTCAGTAGCCCGTCGCTCATCGTAAAGATACTCTTTGGCCTCGCTTTGATTCAGCTTCTCATCTTTAAGACTGTTGTGAAGCGTTTCCAGCTGATGAGCGGCATACTCAACCGCCTTTTCCAAATCCTCATGATTTTCGGCGTAGCGATTGAGCCCCTTTCTCAAGGTAGCCAGTTGGCCCATTTCCACTACCCAATACTGTTTATTGGTATCAGGCACCGGGGCTGACCGCAGCACTTCAAAGCGGCGGTTTACCTCGCTTAGTTCTGACTTCACCTCGGCTACGCTAATACTGTCCAGCATCAGGTCATAGCGCTGCACCTCACTGCGTAGCGAATCAACAGTCGCCAGCTCCCGTTCGTATTCAGCCGTGCCATTGCAGGCGATGGTCAAAGTAATAAATGCTATGCCCAGCAGGCCTGACCTCATTAAATCCATTCAAAGCCGGTGTAAGGGGTTAATACTTCAGGAATACGGATGCCCTTTTCGCTCTGGTTGTTTTCGAGCAAAGCCGCTAATACCCTTGGGAGGGCAAGGGCGCTGCCGTTAAGTGTATGACAGAGCTGGGTTTTATTTTCGCCATTGCGGAAGCGCAGCTTCATGCGGTTACTCTGAAAAGTCTCAAAATTTGACACTGAGCTCACTTCGAGCCAACGCTCCTGGGCGGCGCTCCATACTTCAAAGTCGTAAGTAAGAGCCGAGGTAAAGCCCATATCGCCACCGCATAAACGGAGGATGCGATATGGAAGCTCCAGTTTTTGCAGGAGACCGGCCACATGCTCTACCATTTCGTCCAGCACCTGGTATGACTGCTCGGGATGCACCACGTTTACAATCTCCACCTTGTCGAACTGATGCAATCGATTAAGTCCGCGCACGTCTTTACCATAACTACCGGCTTCACGGCGGAAGCAAGGTGTATAAGCGGTACAACGTACCGGCAAGTCATCCTCCTTTAAAATTTCATCGCGGAAGAGGTTGGTAATAGGCACTTCGGCAGTGGGAATAGCAAAGAGGTTATCGGCCTGCATATGGTACATCTGTCCTTCCTTATCGGGCAGCTGACCGGTACCGAAACCAGAAGCTTCATTGATAAAGTGGGGCGGTATATATTCTTCGTAGCCGGCCTTTTGGTTTTCCTCCAGAAAGAAGTTAATCAGGGCTCTTTGCAAGCGAGCACCCTTACCGGTGTACACCGGGAAACCAGCGCCGGTAATTTTCACCCCCAGGTCGAAACTGATCAATTTGAGCTCATCGGCCAGCTCCCAATGGGGTTTAGCTCCCTCATACAAGCCGGGCTTCTCGCCTACCTCCTTCACTACCTCGTTATCTTCCTCTCCGGCGCCGGCTGGCACCGAGGCATGAGGTACGTTTGGCAGGCCTAACAGTTCGTCTTCGAGCTGCTGCTTTATTTCTTCCTGACGGGCCTGCAATTCCTTGCTCTTTTCCTTCAGCTCACCGGTACGGGCCTTCATGGCATTGGCCTCATCGCGCTTGCCTTCCTTAAAAAGAATACCGATCTCCTTACTGATCTTATTGCTTTCGGCCAGAACCGAATCGAGCTCGGTTTGCACTTCCCGCCGCTGCTCATCCAGCTTCAGAATATTGTCAATAGTAGACTTGGCGTCAATTTTCCGCTTGCTAAGACCGGCGGTCGCGGCATCGGCATTATTACGTAAATAGGAAAGCTCCAGCATGTTCTGTTAAAAAATTTTGGCTAAGATATAAACATAAAAACCCTGACAAGCCATAGCCTGTCAGGGTTTTTTTATCGAAAATCTACATTCCGGACAGGCCTAATTTACAGGCTCAACCGATACGTAAGATTTATTGTCTCTTTTCTTTTTGAAAACCACTGTACCGTCAATCAGGGCAAACAAGGTGTGGTCTTTACCAATACCTACGTTGTCACCAGGATTGTGCTTGGTACCGCGCTGGCGCACGATGATGTTACCGGCAATAGCTTGCTGGCCACCAAAGATCTTCACACCAAGGCGTTTACTTTCTGATTCTCTACCGTTCTTGGAGCTACCAACTCCTTTCTTGTGAGCCATTTCTTAAAACTTTTGATTTATTATTTCAATAATTCCTTGGCTTGTTTCACCCACTCATCGTTCTGAATGGTTTCTTTGGTAATACCGCTCAGTTCAGCCAGGTATTCCATTTCCTTAGCGCCAAGCTTGCTGATCTGCTCGTAAGTATAAATACCAACTTCGTTCAGCTCTTTTTCAGTTACAGGACCGATACCGGTAATAGCGGTAAGATCATTTTTGTCTTTGGCAGTAGCGGTACCTACTTTGTCCAATACTTTATTGTAACCATAAAGCACTTTGGCGTGTGCTTTAAACTCCTCGAGTTGCTCAGCACTGATACCATCGATCTTCTCAGCAGTTTCGGCCATAGTGGCCTTAGTCATCTTGCTGATTTGCTCGAAAGTGGTCAGGCCAGCCTTCTGAAGTTCAGCGGCAAACTTAGGACCTACACCTTCAATGCGGGTAAGATCGTCACCAGAGGCAGCAGCAGCTTTAGGAGCCTCTTTTTTGGCAGCTTGCTTCTTAGGAGCAGCTTTGGGGGCTGATCCACCTTTACCGATACCGGTAATTTCAATCAGGCTGATGGCCTGACGGTGTCCATTTTTCTTGCGGTAACCTTTTCTGCGCTTCTTTTTGAAGACAATTACCTTGTCTGCTTTCAGGTGAGACACGATTTTGGCGTCTACTTTAAGACCATCTATAACCGGGGCGCCAACACTTACGGAACCGTTATCGTCGGTAAGAAGGACCTTGTCAAAAGACACGGTATCTCCCTCATTACCAGCCATGCGGTTCACGTAAAGCTGTTGATCTTTACGTACCTTGTACTGATGCCCTGCTATCTCTACAATTGCGTACATTCTACTAATCAGTTTTTTAAGGGCTGCAAATGTACAAAAGAAATCTTTTACAAAAACAATTGCCGAGCAATTGAATTATTGCTCGGGTAAAGCTTTTTAATACTTTTGGCAATGCTGCTTAGTACTTGCAAGTTCAAAATTATCAAAATCAATCAGAAATGAAGAAACTGATGATGCTGGCCCTGGGATCAGGCCTGGCTTTTGGCTCTTATGGCCAGACCAACATCGAGTTTGAGGAATATGACCTCGACAACGGCTTACATGTAATATTACATGAAGACCACTCCACTCCCATTACTGCCGTGTCAGTATTGTACCACGTGGGTTCTAAAAATGAAAAAGCTGGCCGTAGCGGCTTTGCCCACTTCTTTGAACATTTGATGTTTGAAGGCTCACCTAACATCGAGCGGGGAGAATTTATGAAGATCGTGCAAGGCAAAGGCGGTGCCCTTAATGCCAACACCAGCTTTGACCGCACCTTCTACTATGAGATATTACCCAGCAACCAGACTGAGCTGGGACTGTGGCTCGAAAGCGAGCGCATGTTGCAGGCCACCGTTGACCTTACCGGGGTGGAAACCCAGCGCGAGGTGGTAAAAGAAGAAAAGCGCATGCGCATTGACAACCAGCCCTATATGAGCTTCCAGGAAAATATTTTCCGGGCTGCCTATCCGGATCACCCCTATGAGATTGTACCAATTGGCACCATGGAAGATCTCAATGCGGCCGAGATCGCCGATTTTACCGATTTCTACGAAACATTCTACGTTCCCAATAACGCTACCTTATCTATTGCCGGCGATATTGACATCGATGACGTTAAAGAATGGGTGGAGAAATACTTCGGTGACATTCCCCGCGGCAAAAACGCCATCCCCCGCCCGGAGCCAGCCTTTGAGCTGATGTCAGGAGAGGTGGAAGACACCGTGTATGACAATATTCAGTTGCCGGGTCTCTTTATTGGCTACCGCATGCCTCCCCAGGGCTCGGAAGATGCCTACGCCCTCGAAATGGTAAACACCCTGCTCTCAGGCGGGCAAAGTTCACGCTTTTACAAAACCCTTATTGACGAAAAGCAGTTGGGGCTGGCTGTACAGGCTTTTCCCTTTTCACTGGAAGAAGGCGGCCTCTTTATCACCCTCGGGATTGCCAATATGGGGGTTGAACTAAGCGACCTCAAACAAGGTATCGATACCGAAATTGAAAAGGTGCGCAATGAACTCATCACTGACCGTGAGTATCAAAAGGTGCAAAACCAGGTTGAGAGCGATTTTATCAGCTCCAACTCCACCATGGCTGGTATTGCCGAGAGCCTGGCCAACTATCACGTTTACTTCGGCGATGCTGAATTGATCAATACCGAAATTGAAAAGTACCGCAATGTAACCAAGGAAGACATGAAGCGGGTGGCTGAGAAATACCTGACCCCCAGTAACCGGGTAGTCCTTTATTATTTCCCCCAATCCGCTAAACAATAAAGCTAACACTCATGAAAAAGATATTTTCACTAGTAATGGCCGCTGCCTTCAGCAGCAGCGCCATGGCCCAGCTCGATCGCAGCCAGCGCCCCGAGGCCGGTCCTGCCCCTGAACTGGAGTTTGGCAAAGCCGAAGTTTTTACCCTCGATAACGACCTTACCGTGATTGTGGTGGAAAACCACAAACTCCCACGGGTGAGCATGAGCCTGATCGTGGATCGCGACCCCATCCTCGAAGGCAATAAAGCGGGTTATGTAAACCTGGCCGGTGATATGCTCCGCCAGGGCACCACCAGCCGCCCCAAAAAACAGTTGGATGAGGAAATCGATTTTATCGGTGCCAGGCTGAATACCTCCAGCAACAGCATCAGCACCAGCGGCCTCAGCAAGCACACGGAGAAGCTGATGGAGATTATGGCCGACGTCACCCTCAACCCTGCTTTTCCGGCCGATGAGTTTGAAAAGCTGCGCAAACAAATGATCTCCGGCATCGAAAACCAGAAGGATGATCCTGAGGCGGTGGCCGGACAGGTACACCGGGCCATGCTTTATGGCGTAGAACATCCCTACGGTGAGGTGCTGACCGTTGATAAAGTGGAGAAAGTGCAACTGGAAGATGTACGTACCTACTACAAGAACTATTGGATTCCCAACCAGTCGTACCTGGCCATTGTAGGCGACATCGATGAGAAGGCTGCTAAAAAAATGGTAAAGAAGTACTTCGGTAAATGGAAGGAAGGTAACGAGCCCCGCAACATTTTTCCCAAGCCCACTACTCCTGAAGCCACCCAGGTGGCCTTTGTAAACAAGGATAACGCCGTGCAGTCGGTACTACATCTCGGCAACACTATCGACCTGAAGCCCGGCGACAAGGATGTAATTGCCCTGCGACTGGCCAACCAGATTCTGGGTGGTGGCAGCCTCGGTCGCCTGTTTCAGAATATTCGCGAGGACAAAGGCTACACTTATGGTGCCTATTCCTCTTATGAAAGTGACCGCCTGGTGGGCGAATTTAACGCCAAAGCAAGTGTACGGAATGAGGTTACCGACAGTGCTATTACCGAGTTTATCAATGAATTCCAGCGCCTGCGTACCGATCTGGTAAGCGAGGAGGAACTGGCCAATGCCAAGGCAAGTATCATCGGCAGCTTTGGTCGCTCCCTGGAAAGTCCCAGTACCCTGGCCAGCTTTGCCCTCAACATTCAGCGCTACGATCTCGACGATGACTACTATGAAGAGTACATTGAAAAGCTGGAGGAACTCACTGCGGAAGACGTGCGTGAGGCGGCCCGCAAATACATTAAACCTGAAAAGCTGCACATCACGGTTGTGGGTAAAGGCTCAGAGGTGGCCGACAAACTGGCGCCCTTCGGGACCATCAGCTACTACGACGCTGAAGCCAATCCGGCCGAAAAACCCAATATGGCCGTACCAGACAGCGTAAGTGCTGCTATGGTTATTGAACGCTACATCTCTGCCCTGGGTGGTAAGGAAAGCCTGCAAAAGGTAAACAGCCTGAGCATGAGCTATGATGTGAGCATCCCCGGTGCTCCTCCCCTTAAGGCTATGATTTTGCAAAAGCGCCCCAACAAATACCGCATGGAGCTTAGCGCCGAAGGTATGGGTACCGTGCAGAAGCAAATTTACAATGGCAAGGAAGGAGTGAATGCCGGCCTGCAGGGTAAGCAGAAGCTCGAGGGCGAAGAGCTGGAAGCCCTTGCCCTGGAAGCTGAAATGAATCCTGAGCTCAACTACCTCTCAGAGGATTATCAGGTGGAGCTTACCCAGATAGCTAATGTGGATGGTGAAAAAGCCTATGTACTTGAAGTGACCGATAAGCTTGGCAAAACCCGCAGCGAGTACTATTCAGTGCAAAGTGGGTTGAAGCTGAAAAGTGAAAGCAGCGAAGAAACGCCCCAGGGTATGATGAGCACCACCACCAAATATTCCGACTACCAGGAAGTGAAAGGAGTGATGTATCCACACAGCAAGACTATCGTTACCGGTCCGCAAACCATTAAGTTTAGCAACGGCCAGATTGAAGTGAACGGAGAGCTCTCAGATGAGCAGTTTAAATTGTAGCGACCAGCTTCAACTCAAAGTATAAATGAACCCCGGCCCGCTGCCGGGGTTTTTTCATGCCTTCACAGTTGCCTGAACTTTGGCCCGCTGCCGCTTACGACGGTTTACCAGGTATACACCCAGCAAAATGGCACCCATGCCGATAAAGTGCTCCGGGCCGATGGCCTCACCAAACACTATTCCCCACAACACCGCTACAACCGGTATGGCATAGGTAACCGAGGCTGCAAAAAGTGAACCTGCCATCTTGATCAGGTGATTAAAAATAATGACCGCCAGGCTGGTTCCTAAAATAGCCAGCAAGGCAATATAGCCGAGGCTGATCCAGGCCTGGGGATCAGTAGTCATAATGCTGATGAAGTCGGTGGAAAGAACGTAGATGGTAGCCGGAATCCCCACAAAACTCAAACTTAGTAAGGTAATACTCAGCGCGTCGAGATGCTGCAGGCGGGCGCTGATAGTATTGATGGAAATAGCATAGCCTATACAGGCAATAATAGGGAGCATTCCATATATCAGGCGGGTACTGTCCACCTCCAAACCGGGCAGCAACAGCCATAAAGCCCCGGCCAATCCCACCAGAATTCCGGTAATGCTACGCCAGCCCACCTGGGTATTAAACACCAGAATCCCGATCAGGAGGGTAAAAAGGGGCACCAGCGAATTGAGCACTCCTACCAGACCGGAGGGAATCATTTTTATGGCCAAAGGAAATAGCACGTAGGGAATAGCATTGCCAAAGAGGCCAACGGCCAACAGTGGTTTGGTATCAACTTTCCGGAAGTTTTTCAGTCGCCGCAAGGCGATCAGCAGGGTGAACCAAAAAGCAACAGCTATCCTTATCATTCCGATCTGACCGTAGGAAAAGGATTGTAGCCCGAGCTTCATCAGGATAAAGGAGCTCCCCCAGGTGAGGGCGAGCAGGGCAAATAGTGTCCAGGCCAGCCAGGCTTTTTTCATGGTCTAAAAAATTTATGGCGCAAGATAGGCCGATATGAGATTATGGGAGCCTTTTGAAAATCAACTCATAGTTTGCCGGTCAATTTTAAATAGAGCGCGGTGTTTTTATGGGAAGATGCCTGAATAGTGCCGCAGTTCGCTAACTTTTTCTAAACTTTGCGGTTCATTCACAGATGTCGTGGCACTTAAATTGTTAAGACCATCACTAATTAAAATCAACTAACAATGAAGAAAATCTTCGTAATGGCACTTAGCTTGCCACTGTTGTTTACCTCATGTGTTTCAAAGAAGAAATATGCGGAGCTGGAGGATAAATACAACACATGTTCTGATGACCTTAGCACGGCCAAGGTTGAGCTCGCTGCTTGCCTGGATGACCGTGAGTCGGCCAAGAAGGAGATCAACTACCTGAAAAACACCAATTACAAACTGTTGAACAGTGTAGGCGAACTTTCAACCCTCAGCAAGAAGGAGGCCGAAAACCTCGAGAAATCACTGGAAAGCCTGAAAGAGAAGGATCTGCGTATCAAGACCCTCAACGAGGCAGTGAATAAGAAGGATTCAGTAATGCTGGCCCTGGTAACCAAACTCAAAGGAGCCCTTGGCAATATGGATGATGAAGACATCCAGATCGCAGTGGAAAAAGGCGTGGTTTACGTTTCTATTTCCGATAAGCTCCTCTTCGAAAGCGGCAGTTACAATGTGACCAGCCGTGCCAAAGAGGTGCTTGGTAAAGTAGCCAAGGTGGTGAAAAACAACGAGGGTATTGAAATTATGGTAGAGGGTCACACCGATAATAAAGCGGTGAAATCTACTGCCCCATACAAAGACAACTGGGACCTGAGCACCCTGCGCGCTACTGCTGTGGTTCGCATTCTGCAAAACAGTTTCTCGGTTGATCCTGCCCGTATGGTGGCTGCCGGACGTAGTTACTACCAGCCACTTGAGTCCAATGACTCAGCTGAAGGTCGCTCGGCCAACCGCCGTACCCGCATCATCGTACTGCCTAAGCTCGATCAGTTTTACGGTATGATTGAAGAAGGAATGAAAGAAGCTGAGCAAAAAGCTAAATAATTCTTCACGAGCAAATGAATTTAAATCCGCTGCCACCCGGCAGCGGATTTTTTTTGCCCTGGCCCCTACTGGAGTAAGAAGCTTGCCAAAAATAAGTTACAGGCCAGGCAAATCAGTAGCCGTGATGGTGAGCTGCATTGTAAAACGCATGACGGCCGGGTTATTATTGCCGGGCAGGCAGTACTCTACCTCAGCGGGGAAATCTATATTTAAACAGCGATCATTACGCCTGCAATAGTTGGAGAGGCACCCCTTCGGCCACTACCTTTTCTGCATATAACTTTTGCAATCGCCGGATAACCGGTCCCTTACTGCCACTTCCAATCCGGCGGCCGTCCACTTCCTTTATCCAGCTCAGCGCGCCCATGGTACCAGTGGTAAAGGCTTCATCGGCGGTGTACAATTCGGCCATGCTTACATTTTTCTCCTTTACCAGCATATTATTGGCCAGGGCAATTTCAAGCACGGCCTGTCGGGTAAAACCGGGCAGGCAGGCATCCGCCGAAGGCGTATAAAGGCGGTCATTTTCGACCAGGAAAATATTGGTGGCATTGGTTTCGGCGATAAAGCCGTGTACATCAAGCATTATGGCATCATCGGCCCCGGCATTGTTGGCTTCAATTTTGGCCAGGATATTATTGAGCAGATTAGCGTGATGTATTTTGGAATCGAGATTAAAGGGGGCATTGCGCCGCAGCGATGAAGTGATCAGCCTCAGGCCATCATCGCCATACACCAGCCCCTTGTACTCGGGTAGGATTATCAGGGTACAGCCAAAGGTATTCAGCTCCGGATTCATGCCACTGGTACTTTTAAGGCCCCGGCTAAGAGTCAGCCGGATATGAACGCCGTCATTCATTTGATTGGCATTTAAAGTCTCGTATAATGCTGCTTTCACCTCCAGGCGACTGGGGGTATTCCTGAAACATAAAACATGAGCCGACTGAAACAGGCGATCGAGGTGTTCCTCCAGTTGAAAAATCCTCCCATTATAGAGCCTTAGACCCTCCCAAACAGCATCACCACCCTGCACGGCACTGTCAAATGGCGACACCGCTGCCTCCGATCGCTTTACCAATCCATTTACGTATACATAGCTCTGCTCGTTGCGTGGATCAGGTTGATTGTACTTACTCATAGGTTTTTATTTGCTGGTAATACTCCAGGCACTGCCGGTATAAGTCATTTAGTGCTGGCGGCACCTGATACTTCTTAGTTTTTGAGGGGGCCACAAAGCCAGTACTGTTGTGTAAATTGTGGTACCAGTATTTTGCCCACACCCCATCCTCCCGACGCGGGCCTGGTGGCCAATGCAACATCCCTGACTGGAAGGGTATTTCAAAATAGCGGCACAGGCGTTGTAATTCCCGCTCAGGAGTGCTCGCCAGTTCATCACTTTCCACCACCAAAAGGGGCAAGTCCTTCTTCTTTAAATGCCGTAGTATGGCAAGTTTGTGGGCATAACCAAGATCAAGCATGCTGGGCATTTTCACCTGGGCCGTATAACTGGCCAGCACCTTGGCGGGATGCCGGGTAAGCACCACATTGCGAAAGTTTTCAATTTTTGATAAAGACAAGCCCTCGCAGTGGTTAGCCATATTTTTCAGGAATAAATAAGGGCGGTCGTCAGGAATTTTAAAGGAGCTGAAAATACGACTGGCGTTGTGGTCCATCTGCTGCAGGGCTTCCTGCCGTGAGGGGCGCTCCACGCCGGTGTGGTCTAAAAAGTAACCAAAAAGGGGTTCATCCAGCACCCTGGTATCCTGCCGCTGGGCAAAGGCATACATCAAGGCGGTGGAAAGGCAGCGCGGTGCGCTCCATACTGCAAAAATGGTGGGAGCTCCTGTCATTTCCAGGCTAACTAATAAGGACTAAGATATCATCATAAAAATCATAAAGTTATGATTCCAACCCTGTTTTTTTGCGTTCAAACACCGTATTACTGAGTTGAACGCATTATACCGCTTGTTTTTTAATTGTTTTTAGATCTTGTATCTGCTTAAGTGCAGAAACATTTTCAACCAACTCATCATGACTCAATCTACCAAAATAAACACCTCCCTGCTTTTATGGCTCAGCCTTTTTGGCGCTGCAATCGCAACCCTTACCGTAGGTGGACTCACCCGGGCAGTGGAGCCCTGGCTGTGGTTAATTGGTGGTAGTATAGCGGTAGTAGCAATTCTTAAGAAATCGGGCAGCCACTATTTTGCCCATGGCCTCTTTGTAGGCCTCATCTGGGGCTTTCTGGCCGGTTTAATTCAAAGCTTGTTTTTTGAAAGCTACCTGGCAAATAATCCCGCCTATGCCAATACCCTGGAGCAAATTAATTTTATGCCTCCCCGTTATTTCTCTTTGATCAGTTCCCCAATTTTTGGGATATTTACGGGTATAATTATCGGTGGTGTCGCCACCCTTTTGTACCATGCCAGCAGCGCTAAAAGCAAGCGTGTAACAGCCCACTGATGTTTGCCACCCGCATTATTAAAATTCAGTATTACCGTAGCCCCTTTGGCGAGTTGATCCTGGGAAGCTATGACGGCAAACTATGCCTGTGTGATTGGCGCTACCGCAAAATGAGAGAGCAGATAGACGCCCGCCTGCAGCGTGAACTCGAAGCTGAATACCAGGTGGAACCCTCAGAAGTGGCAGACAAAGCGATCAGCCAGTTGCAGGAGTATTTCAGGGGAGAACGCCAAAGCTTTGATCTGCCCCTGCTGCTTGCCGGTAGCCAGTTTCAGCAAAAAGTATGGCGACAGCTTCAACAAATTGACTACAGCAAGAGCTGCAGCTATTTAAAACTGGCCCAGGAACTCGGTGACCCCAATACCATCCGGGCGGTGGCAGCTGCTAATGGCGCCAATGCCATTGCCATTATTATTCCCTGTCATCGCATTGTAGGTGCCGATGGCGATCTGGTGGGCTATGCCGGGGGGCTTACTGCCAAAAAAAGACTACTGGAACTGGAAGGTAGCCTCAAGCAACTGGAGCTATTTTAAGCGCCGCTATAATTAGCGTTAGTCCTGCAATGTTTCTTCGGGCAGCTCCTCAATCCTGATGTACATAAAGCCATCTAAAGAATCATTAAAAAGCGGATCCACATTAAAACACACAATGTGGGCATTTTGCCTGAGGTATTTTTTTATCAATACCGGTATGCGAGCACCACTGGGTTCGGCATCTTCAATCAGGCGGTCAAATTTATTGAGATCTCCGGGCGTACTGCTGGCCACCATTTCCTGATAAGTAGCTTCAAGACGAGGCTTAAACGGTTTACGGGGACTGATAAGGGCCGCCACCGCTGCATTGCCATAATTTTTGAGCAAGTACTCCGTCATCAGCGATTTGCTGAATTTTGAAAAACTATTGCTAATACTGGCACAGCCGGTGATATACTCCAGCTGGGGATTGCGCTTCACCACCTGGGCAATGCCTTTCCAAAGAAGAAAAAGCGGCAGGGGTTTTTGCTGCTGTTCCCTAACTATAAAAGCCCGGCCCATCTCCAGGGACTTCTGAAACATCCCGTAGAGTTTTTCATCTACTTTAAAAAGGGTGTTCACGTAGAAACCTTTAATGCCAAAACGCTCAAAAATTTCGTTCCCTAATCCCAGGCGATAGGCACCGGCGATCGTTTCACTTTCGCTATCCCATAAGATTAGATGCTGGTAGTGATAGTCATAAGTATCCAGATCAAGGGGCAGGTTGGTTCCTTCCCCCACGGCCCGAAAGGTAATCTCTCTTAAGCGCCCTATTTCGCTAAGGAGATTCTTAATGCCTGCCGAGGGCGCAATAAAGAGCTGATAGTTTTTTTGCTGAAATAGAAAGCCACCCGAGTTTTGCAAAGCCTCAATCTCTGTTTTCAGCAGCTTAGGATCAACTGCCGGAATAATTGCTTGCGGCTGCTCTGGCCGGCTGCGGGGAAAAACCGAACGCTCCGGTGACAGCGCCTGCCGCAAAAGGTAGGTGCGTTGCCTTAAAAAGGCGCTGAAGTGATTGATATCGGGGTAGCCTTGCTGCTCTTTCGGATAAATAGGCCGGCCAATGCGAATGCGGATACTTTTATCTCTTTGCTTACGCAGCTCCGACGGCAGTTTGGCGGTGCGTAAATTGGGATGCAGAGCCGCCAGCAAATAGAAAAAAGCAGAATTGCGAGCCTTGAAATAAATGGGAATTACCGGCACCTGCATCTTCTGGATCATACGAATGGCCCCTTCTTCCCAGGGTTTATCCACTACCTTACGCTCATCAAACTTATAGGTACTCACCTCACCAGCCGGGAAAATGCCCAGAGGGTGCCCGGCTTTAATATGCGCAATAGAGTCCTTTAAGCCCGGGAAACTGGATTTGATCTCTTTATTGTCAAAGGGGTTTACCGGCATGAAATAATCTTTCAGAGGCTCCACCTTTTGCAGGAGAAAGTTGGCCATAACCTTAAAATCAGGCCTCAACTGGCTGATGAGCTTAATGAGGATAATGCCATCAATCCCGCCCAGGGGATGATTGGACACGGTGATAAAAGGCCCTTCCTTAGGTATGCGTTTCAGTTCTTCATGGTAGTAATCAAACTCCACCCTGAATTCTTCGAGTACGGCATCTATAAAATCGAGACCCTGCAATTCGTTGTAGCGATCGTACACCTCATTGATATCGCTGATGCCAAGGATATCCATAATGGGGCGTGCCAGAGCGGAGAGCCCCAGCTTATCGAGCTTTACCACTTTGGCGATATCTTCTTTACCTACTAATCCCACCTTGTTTTATTGACTTTCGGTAAATCTAAAGAAATATCAAGTTTTTAATGGGTCACCACCTGGTAGGTATGGCGGCTGATCTGCTCCAAAAGTATCTCGCCGGTATTCTTAACCCGCTCTTTTGCAGACTCATCATAGTGACGCACGCTGTACAAGGTTACCTTTTCGTTAAAGGTGGTATCAAAATCCTTATGCAGTTCTTCAATCAGCTTTGGGGTGGTAATAGGATCGAAATTGATGCAGAAAGACGAGGAAACCGCGGTGTTTTGCGACATATTTACCCGTACCCCGTATTGGTGGAAAATCTTATAAATCTTACTGAGGTGATCCTCTACAATAAAGGCGAGGTCGCGGGTGGCAATGGTGATCAGCACCTGCTCCCCTTTACAGATGAAACAGGGCAACTTTGGGTTGAGATCGGAGCCTTCGCGGATAATAGTGCCAGGCTGACTAGGGTTGAGAAAAGACTTTACTCCCAGGGGAATTTTCTTTTCCTGCAGGGGCTGGATGGTTTTGGGATGAATAACCGAAGCGCCGTAGTAGGCCAGCTCAATGGCCTCCCGGTAGCTGATTTCATGTAGTAGTTCGGTATTGGAAAACACCTTCGGGTCACCATTGAGCACGCCCGGCACGTCCTTCCAGATCACCACTTCCTCGGCGTCGAGCACATAACCCAACACCGAAGCGGTATAGTCAGAACCCTCTCGCCCCAGGGTAGTGGGCCGCAGGTCATCGTCAGAACCGATAAAACCCTGGATTACATAGCGGTTGCCAGGTGTAATGGTTTCCTTTACCATGCGGGCGGTAAACTTCCAGTCCACCCGGGCGGAGCGGTAATTCTGGTCGGTGCGGATAAGGCGGCGGGCATCGAGCCACTTATTCTGGTAATCACTGCTATTGAGATAGCTGCTCACAATTTTAGTGGAAATCAGCTCACCAAAGGATACAATCCGGTCGTAAACCTGGTTGTAATGACCTTCCGGCTTACCTCCCAATATGATTTCGAGTTGCATAAAAAGGGTTTCCACATCGGAGTGTACCCGGTGTTCATCGGGGGCAAACAGAGCATTGATAATGTTGAAGTGATAGTCCTTGAGTTCTTTGATAATCTCGCTGCCACCTTCCTTGCGATCGTAAAACAGCTGCACCAGCTTTTCCAGGGCATTAGTGGTTTTGCCCATGGCTGAAACCACCACCAATATTTCCTCCCCGGGATAGTGGCTCAATACATTGGCCACATTGCGTACACTATCGGCATCCTTAATGGAGGCCCCTCCAAACTTAAAAACTTTCATTGCCTGCTGCTATTGAGCTGCGAAAATAAGCAGTCCGCAAAAAACATAGCACAAGTTACCTTCAAGAAGCTAAGGTAGCAGGATCCTGATCGCTACTCAGACCGCGTAACTATTGTTTGGTAATAAGCTTTTGTTGCCAGCCACAGTCAGGACTGAAGAATCTTAAAACATAGCTACCAGCAGCCAGCTCCTCTAAATTTAAAGTACTTTCAGAGCCCAATATACCTTTGGCCTGCTCCAGTCCGGCAAGATTTAATACCTGAAACTGGAACTCTTCACTCTCTGCGCTTACCCTAAATTTTCCGTTGGATGGATTCGGGTAAATCGAGACCAGACATTTATCACGCCGCGATGGTGCTTCCGCTAGTCCAATAGTTTTCTGAAAAAACTCAAGGCGATTGATGAATGTCATGCCAGCAGGTAACTTGTAATAAACATCCACCCCACTTACCTCACCGGCGCCATTATGCATAAAAATAAATTTACTATTCTTTACGCGAGTGCCGGAGCCATCGATAGCAAAAAACTCAACACTATCATTTCTGGTTCCGGTATAACTATAAACATCAACTATTACTGCCGAGCTTTGATTCGGTGTCATGTACTGTCGCACACTATCCAGGAAAGAGCCCGAATGATAATACTCCACAATGGAAACCGTGTCAAATGCATGGGTTGCAGGAGCGTGATACATGCGATCTAAAACTGCACCCTGATAAGCTGCGAAAATTCTAGACTCAGCTTCGAAAGCAGCGCCATTTCGCATATAAGGAATCCAAAGTGAATCCCGGCCCTGCAGATCATAATATGTTTCGGTAATATCAACGGTATCGCCATAGGAAGATGACATCCTGCTAATAGCGTAAATAGTGTGTAATGAAGAGGTGGTGCTGCCAATAAATTCAAGGTAAAAATCACCCTGATAATACTTTCTCAAATTTGTTATCGCCCCAAAAATTGGCTCCCGCTTAAATGCTGATGCATAATCCGGTGGGGTTGTGCGCAGAGAGTCGAAAGCATAGGTAACCGAATCAAATTCCATTACGCTTGGCACCTGACTCTTAAACAAAAACTGATCAAGTGGATCTAAAGCAATTTGACCAAAAATTGCCATAGGAAGAAAAAAAACAATTAGGAACAATTTAATTTCGGAAACTCTCATAAATCAGACAGCAATGTTGAATAGATAGTATAATGACAATATTATGGATTAAATTTTACTACCATAAAAAAAGCGGGACGAATCCCGCTTTGCTGCTTCCCGTGGGAAGTGGTTTAACACATATGATAAGTTTAAAACGAGGCGCCTAAAGCGACCCCACCAGTTCTTCCGGCTCCTCGGCCTGCTTCATTTCATCATAAGCCTGGCGAAGGTTTAACCGGAATTGTTCCATTTGAAATTCCTCTTCAAAAGCCCTTTGCTCCTGGGTAACTGCCTCCTCGTCTTCCGCAATTGCTTTCAGGTCATTGAGGTCAGCCTGCAGGGAGGGTGTATTGGTTCCCTGGGCAAAAGCCAGGCTACTTATCATTAACGTACAGATGAGCAATAAATTTTTGACGGTCTTCATGGTTTTTCGATTTTTATGTATGGTAATTATCAACTTGCTACTAGCCAGTTCCTTAGGAAATTGATGCCAGTACATGATTTTTCCATAAAACCCTGTATCTCAGAACTATAACCAAGATGCGGAGATTCCTAAACTGTTCATTTTCACAACAGTATTGTCCGATAATGAACAGTGTCCTCCAAATCTAATTGCCTTACACCATTGAATGGCAAATTTTAATATGCTTATGTTTGAACTAAACCTAACCTCATGAAAACCCTGATTTCCCTTAGCCTTTCCCTCTTATTTTGTGGCCTGATGAGCGGTCAGAACCTGATGACCGTAGCCGATGTATTTGATTACGATATTCAGGACGAATTTCACTATCGCTCCTATATTCCCAACCAAACTCCCAATGGCCGCCGCATTACCGTACTCGATAAGTTTTATGCTAGCGGCGGCGACACGGTTTTTTATCAAATGCTGATACAAGCTTACAGCTCGTCATTAACAGGCGGATCACCACCCCAGCTCAATTATACTTTTACCACTGACACCATCGATATCTACTACAGCAACCTTGATTCAACTCTCTACCACTATGACCCGGGCTTTGCCCATGATACCATTACTTCTACTGATACCTGTAGCAACCTGCTTAATGGCTATAATTATTGCATTGGAAGCTTTGAACCAATTTGCTACCGCAAAAAATATGGTGCCGGACTGGGAGTGACTGAAAGTTATCACTCTGATCTGGGTAGCTCTACCGGCCAGTCGGTAATGGAAGATATCCGCCTGATTTACTATCGGAAGGGTAGCCTTAGCTGCGGCACGCCAGACACTCTCGGCCTTGCCAGCCCTCAGTACCGTCCCTTTGAGAGTATCACAATATACCCCAACCCAATCCAATCATACCTCCATATCGAATTAAAGCATGGTTCTGAGCTAAACCGCCGACTCGCTATTTTCGATATGCAAGGGCAGCTTTTGTTTGAGAAAAGCTCCGTTGGCTCTCCAGCCAAAATAGATCTGTCTTCCTTGCCTCCCGGCAACTATTTACTGCAGCTCAAAGGAGAGGGGCAGTTTTGGCGGCAGCCGTTTGTAAAAAAGTAGTTTTGTCCTTATTTCCGGGCAAGGCTAGTCCTCACAATGGATATACCTTAATCTTGGCCATAAACCATTCGCTTCCCTTACTTTTGCGGGCTGAAAGACGGCAATATGAATTTTGAGCTGAAAGGCACCGACGCGAAGAGCAAGGCCCGGGCGGGGGTTTTGACCACCCCACATGGCCAGATTGAAACTCCCATTTTTATGCCAGTAGGCACCGTGGCTTCGGTGAAGGCCGTACATCAGCGTGAACTGCGTGAAGATGTGAAAGCCCAGATTATTCTTGGCAATACTTATCACCTCTACCTGCGGCCCGGCACCTCGATTCTTAACCAGGCCGGGGGACTGCACAAGTTTATGGGTTGGGATGGTCCCATCCTTACCGACAGTGGCGGCTACCAGGTGTACAGTTTGGCTGCCAACCGCAAGATCACCGAGGAAGGGGTTAAGTTTCAATCGCATATCGATGGTTCACGGCACTTTTTCAGCCCAGAATTCAGCATGGAAATTCAGCGCAACATCGGCGCCGATATCATTATGGCTTTTGACGAATGCCCACCCTATCCCAGCACTTACGACTATGCCAAAAACAGCATGCATATGACCCATCGCTGGCTGCAGCGCTGTGTGGACTGGCTTGCTGAAAACCCACCGCTTTACGGCCACGAGCAAAGCCTCTTCCCTATAGTGCAAGGTTCCACTTACGATGACCTGCGCAAGGAATCGGCCGAAACTATCGCCTCTCACGACTGCGCCGGCTATGCCATTGGTGGTCTTTCGGTAGGTGAACCGGCCGACGAGATGTATCATACCAGTGAGCTGGTGTGCGATATTTTACCCAGGGAAAAACCGCGCTACCTGATGGGAGTAGGTACCCCGGCCAATATCCTGGAAAACATCAGCCTGGGGGTGGATATGTTTGACTGTGTGATGCCCACCCGCAATGGCCGTAACGGCATGATTTTTACCAGTGAAGGTATTCTCAACATCAAAAACAAAAAGTGGGAAAATGATTTCTCACCTCTCGACCCCAACGGCAGCTGCTTTGTGGATGAAGATTACAGCAAAGCCTATCTGCGCCACCTCTTTGCCGCCAATGAATACCTTGGCAGACAAATTGCTTCACTGCACAACCTGCGTTTTTATCTTTGGCTGGTGGCCCAGGCCCGCGAAAAAATCCTCGATGGAAATTTTGCCAGCTGGAAAAACGAAATGATACCCAAACTTGAAAACAGGCTTTAAGCATTGCTGCGCATAATTGATCGCTATATCATCAGGAAGTTTCTCGGAACTTTCTTCCTCACCATTTCGCTGATTCTGGCGATTGCGATTGTATTCGACATCTCTGAAAAAATTGAGGATTTCGTTACCGAAGGGGCTACCGCCCGTGAAATTATCTTCGACTACTATCTCAATTTCATAGTTTACTACGGCAACCTCTTTAGTTCGATGATCGTGTTTATCGCGACCATCTTCTTCACTTCCCGCATGACGGCCAACACCGAAATTGTGGCGATCCTTACCGGTGGGGTGAGCTTTCGCCGCCTGATGTGGCCCTATTTTGTGGCCAGTACCATCATCGGGGGGATGAGCTTTATTTTGGGTAATTACGTGATTCCCAAAACCAATGTGGATCGTATTCACTTTCAGAAAACCTATATCGACAAAAACGAAAAAGATCGTTTTAAGGATATCCATCGCCAGGTAAAACCGGGGCACATCGTCTACTTTGGTACTTACCGCAGCGAGCAAAAAAGCGGCTACCAGTTTACCTATGAAGTGTTTGAAAACAACCGCCTCACCAGTAAGCTCACTTCAGACTTTGTAAGACTGGACACCAATACCAACCGCTGGACCCTCACCCGCTATCACATCCGCGAAATTGACAGTGTCGGTAACGAAAGCCTGCGTTCTGGTCGTGAAACCGATACCGTTTTTGATTTTGATGCCAGTGACATTGCTCCCCGTCTTTACACGGTGGAAATGATGAATACGCCCGAACTGACGGAGTTTATTGAGGCGGAGCGCATCAGGGGATCGGAGAATATCAGCTTCTATGAAATTGAGAAGTACAAGCGCCTGAGCTGGCCGGTGGCCACTTACGTGCTGGTTTTGATAGGAGTAAGTATATCCAGCAAAAAAACCCGGGGAGGTATCGGACTAAATATTGCCATTGGTTTGGTGGTATGTGTCTCCTACATCTTTTTTATGCAGATCAGCACCACCTTTGCCACTATCGGCAATTTCCCGCCCCTGCTGGCCGTATGGATACCAAATATCATATTTTCGGTAATCGCACTTTACCTTTACTTCATTGCGCCCAAGTAAATCATCACACTACCTGCGCCTGCACATAACGGTGTTTATCTTTGGCTTTACCGCCATCCTGGGCGAACTCATTTCCATTGAGGCCATTCCCCTGGTGTTTCACCGCATGTGGCTGGCGGCTCTCTTTGTTTTCATTTACCTGGCTGCCACCCGCCGTACCGATTTCAAACTCGACCGCAGTGCCTGGAAAGTATTACTGGCCGGTGCCCTGATCGCCGGGCATTGGATTGCCTTTTTTCACTCCATCAAAATCAGCAATGTATCGGTAACACTGGCCTGCGTATCTACCGGCGCCTTTTTTGGCTCCCTGATCGAACCCATTTTTTACCGCCGCCGCATTGATTTTAAGGAGATCTTACTGGGGGTGTTCGTAATATTTGGCTTGTACCTTATTTTCCGTTTCGAAGGCGACTATACCGCCGGCATCATCGTTGCTTTGATAAGTGCATTGCTTGCAGCCTTTTTTCAGGTAATTAACGGGCGGCTGGTACAGAGCAGCAGCCCATATCGCATAACATTCCTCGAAATGTTGGGTGGATTTCTTACCATCGGGCTCTATCTCCTGCTCAGGGGCGAAATTGGCATGGATTTGTTCAGACTTTCGGGGAGTGATTGGATGTACCTGTTGATTCTGGGTTCGGTTTGCACCGCCTTTGCCTTTATCGAATCAGTGGCGGTAATGCGCAGTCTCTCGCCCTTTACGGTCCTCTTGTCCATCAATCTTGAACCGGTGTACGGTATCGTTCTGTCCCTGTTAATATTTGGGGACAGTGAGCGCATGGATCCCTATTTTTACCTGGGGGCCGCCATGATTCTCTTTACCGTAGTGGCCGATGTTCTTATTAAAAGGCTCAGGAGACGCAGGCAGGCAAAATTATCGCAGGGGACGGGTATTAGCGGTGATTAAATTTTAGCACTAAAACTATAGCCCTCTTCTCCTGACTAAATTTGTAATTTGCACCCCTCCTAGAGAATGTAGAGAAATGGAATATCTGGATTTTGAACAGCCTGTAAAGGAACTACAGGATCAACTGGCTAAGACCAGGGAACTGGAAAAGGAAACTGAGGTTGACATGAGCAAGCAGATCAAAGAGATCGAAAAGTCGCTCATGAACACCCAAAAGACCATACAAAAAAATCTTACTCCCTGGCAGCGCGTACAGCTGAGCCGTCACCCTCAACGGCCCTATACCCTCGCTTATATTGAGGCGATGACCGAAGGCAACTTTATTGAATTGCACGGCGATCGCAATGTAAAAGACGACAAGGCCATGGTAGGTGGCTGGGGAATGCTGGGTGAGCAATCGGTAATGTTTGTTGGTCAGCAAAAGGGTATTAATACCAAAATGCGCCAATACCGCAATTTTGGTATGCCAAACCCCGAAGGCTACCGCAAGGCTTTGCGCCTCATGAAGATGGCTGAGCGCTTCAAAAAGCCTATTGTAACGCTGATTGACACTCCGGGGGCCTTTCCTGGACTGGAAGCGGAAGAACGCGGACAGGGTGAAGCTATTGCCCGCAACCTGTATGAGATGTCGCTCCTAAAAGTGCCCATCATCTGTATAATTATCGGTGAAGGAGCATCCGGCGGAGCCCTGGGTATTGGCGTTGGTGATAAGGTGCTGATGCTCGAAAACACCTGGTACTCGGTAATTTCACCGGAAAGCTGCTCTTCAATCCTATGGCGTAGCTGGGACTACAAGCAGCAGGCCGCCGATGCCCTTAAACTCACTGCCGCTGATATGTTGAGCAATAAGTTAATCGATGGGGTAATAAAAGAACCTTTAGGTGGTGCCCACCAGAATCCGGCGGAAATGTTTGACATCCTGAAGAAAGAAATCCTTAAGCACGTGGACAAGCTCAAAAGTATGGAGCCGGAAAAACTGGTGCAAAAGCGCATCAATAAGTTCTCCAAGATGGGCTACTACAAAGACTAAGCTTAGCCTGCATAAATTTAAAAGCCCCGTGCACTCACGGGGCTTTATTTTTTAATCTACCATCAGTTTTTGAAAACGGATCTCCTTGTTGGGAGGTCGTATCCCCAATAAATACATCCCGGCTGGCAGGGCAGATACGTTTACCGTTGCTGCGGCATGCTGCTGCAATTGCCGGACACCGGCCATATCGTAAATCAACAAATCACTGTCAGCAGGTACTCCCTTCACCTGCAACCAGCTGTCAGCCGGGTTGGGGTAAACCTCCCAGCTATTCTCTGACATTTCGGGCAGCGACACCGGAACCTGCGCACCACTGTTAATGGGAACCGCCACGTTATTCATGCCAGCGATATCGGTACTGAAGCTCAGCTCCTCATTTTGATACAGGTTCGACGACTGAAAGGAGATTCCTATCTGAACCCCTGCCTGTGGAGCCAGGATGACCGTATCGGGAGCCGGTGGATCAAAGGTCATACTGGCGGCCGACAAGCCAAATCCCCAAATTTTTAGCGGGCGGTTTCCTTCATTTACCAGTACATAATCATAGATATAACGACCGGCGGCCCGGGCCAGCAAAATGCTGTCGTCAGATAAATACAGTGCGGCAGTATCGGGTAAATCGGCATTGCCTTTCAATGAAGACATTCGCCTCATAAACTGGGGATAATCCACAAAGGGGTTGTAGTTATTCTGCAGACTATAGATCTGATCGTTGCGCTGGCGCTCCAGGCTGGTCGGGGGAAAATTTTGATGCCATTGAATCAAAGTGGGCTCCTGGGGACCGTAAAAATTGTTGTAGTCCTGATACCGCAGCACAAAGTACATCATAGCCCGGGCAGTGGCCCCTTTCTGGACATTACGCGGTTCAAATTTTCCACCACCGCTTTTGGAGCCCCCCTGGCTCCATACCGGATTATTCACCACTCCAAAGGGATCGTTGCCCCTTTGACTATTAGCGCCCACATCGGTGGGAAAGAGGTGGTGAATGTCGCTGCGCATGGGTTCGTTCTGGTTAAACATTCCTTGCGGGAAGGTATGCTCACAATTAAAGGAATTGTTATTGGCCCCGGCCCTGGTAGTAAAACTGGCCCGGCGGCCGGTGTAGACGCACTCCACCTCGCCGCTGTCATTAAAGATAGTGGCGTACATATGGTCGCGTGCAAGGGTGTAACCCAGCGAGTAATAATTCTGATCTACCAGGCTGGCCAGAGCGCTGCGCAGAGCAGCTCCTTTCAGGTTTTGGGTGCTGGCATAATAAGGTTTCGAAAAACTGCCCTGCCCCACCAAAGCGGTTTTGAGGTGACCAAAACCACTGCTGGTTTTTATGACCAGCTCCATATCGTGATATACGTTTTGCTCAGGTAAAAAGGTTACCACTACCGTCTGCGTATCCAGAGGGTTGAGCAAAAAACTTGTGTCGCTTACTGAAAAGGGTTCATGACCATATAGACTGAAAAGATCTATATCGCTAACCTGCAGCACATAAATACCGGGGTTATAAACTTTGATTTCAGCGTTACTGAAATTCTTTTCATCAGTGGCCTGAAACACCAATTGGTTGCTCACCACCTCAATATTCTGGGCTGCCATTCCCAGGCTGGCTGTTATCGCCAGGGTGAGTAATGCTTTCTTCATTTGTTATAAATTATTTCAAAATCCTTTATATCCCCACCGGCCAGATAGTGCAGCACCGGTGTTTCGCCCAGGTTGGCAACCGTTATCGCACTGCCCTGGCTATAATACACCAACTGACTGTTTACATCGTAGGCCAGCGAAGCGGCCGTAAATGAGTGTAACTCATCCGGTCCGAGAAAGCTTAAGAGGTTAAGGCTATAAATGTTTTGGTCAGTAGAGAAAATAGCCAGGTTGGCCGAAATCAGCTCCAGGTCCTGTGGCAGTTCGCCGCTAACTGTTCCCCGCCTGCTAAGCTGATTACTTTGCAGGTTATAAAGGTAAATTTCGCTGCTGTTAGCATTGCGGGTCAGCACCAGTGCCTCGTCCTTGTCAACGGCTTTAACCACCACTGGGCGTGCGGGTACCGTCGCCATTTTTATTTCATAACCATTGGTGGGCTCCAGCAAAAACAAACGGTAGGCCGCTACTCCCAGAACCTGCGAAGCCAACAACACACCATCCGCAAACCAACAGGCATCTAGGGGCTTCTGGCCCTGGGGAAGACTAAAAGAAGCCGTCACCGAACCTGAAGAACTGAACCCCTTTAATTGTCCGGCCGCTTCGAGTACATAGCTATAATCAGGCCCTGAAAAAGCACCACTGTATTGCTCCGCCGCCGGTGCCGCCGGCAAGGGCTGCTCAAAACGTTCTCCAAGGGGAAATAAATCATAGCCCTTTAAGGGCGCATCATAGCCGGCAGCCAGCAGGGCCATTTGCTGATTGGCATTTACCGCCAAAAAATCATAGCTGCCCCCCGTCGCTACACGACTCTCCTGGCCGCCACTGTCCACCAGTGTCAATATACTTTCGCCAGCCTCTTCGCTAAGGATTAAAACCCCTACTGCCACTTTTGTCAACTCCAGTACTTTTAACTGCAGATAGTCATGGGCTTCCTGATTTTGATTATAGGCAGTAACCTTTATATCATAGGTCCCGCTTTGGAGATAACGGTTGTTGTAGTACAATTCATACCTATAGGTATCAGCTGACTGATCCGTAAGACGCAGACCAAAGGGAAGAGGGCGGGTACCATCGAGCACCCTGAGCTGAATGCCTGGATCCGCCCGGCGTGTCTTAACAACAATTTCCAGGGTATCCCCGTATTCCATTACAGGCATTTCCGTAGGTTGCAGGATCTCTACTACAGGAAATACCACGGCCTCCCTTTTGCAGGAGTACGTTAAGAACAAAAGAACATAAATTAGTGGATAAAAAGTCCGGGAATAAGGTGCCATTGGTTGGGCAAGTTAATAAATTTGGCCCCGACTCATCCCGAACTACTTGAACCGAACGCTCTAATGGAAAACCCTAACAATCAATCTTTTCCCAACAAAAAAAAGCAATCAAAAAAGATCATAGAACTGGAGAAAGGCCGCATCCCTCCCCAGGCAGTCGATTTTGAAGAGGCAGTGTTGGGAGCGGTTTTGATTGACAATTCGGCCATCAACCAGGTGATTGATATTCTCAGCCCGGAAAGCTTCTACAAGGAAGAGCACCGGCTGATCTTCAAAGCGGTTAAAAACCTGTTTGGGGCCAGCCAACCGGTAGATATTCTGACGGTTGCGAATGAGCTGCGGCAAAAAGGTGAACTGGAGTCCATCGGTGGTGAGTATTTCCTCATTCAGTTAAGCCAGAAGGTTTCTTCTTCTGCCCACTGTGAATTTCACGCCCGTATTATTGTGCAAAAGCACATTCAGCGTGAGATGATTCGGGTGGCGGGGAGTATTATGAATATGGCCTTTGACGAAACCACCGACGTTTTTGATTTGCTGGACACGGCAGAACAAGAGCTTTTTGAAGTGGCCAATGGCAACATTGTTAAGAATTACGAGTCGGCCAAGGATCTGGTAAAAGCAGCTATTGAGCGCATTGAGGATATTTCCAAACAAGAAGGTCTCAGTGGGGTGCCATCGGGCTTTACCATGGTAGACCGGGTCACTTCCGGTTGGCAGCCTTCTGATTTGGTGATCCTGGCGGCCCGTCCGGGTATGGGTAAAACCGCCTTTGTACTCTCCATGGCCCGCAACATGGCCATTGACCATAATCGCGCGGTGGCAGTATTCTCGCTGGAGATGTCGTCGGTACAGTTGATTACCCGTTTGATTTCGGGTGAAACCGGCCTGGATTCAGAGAAATTGCGGAAAGGCACCCTCGATGATCATGAGTGGCAGCAGCTGCTCACCAAGGTAAAGAACCTTGAAAAAGCACCGCTCTATATCGATGACACCCCGGCTCTCAGTGTATTTGACATGCGGGCGAAATGTCGCCGTTTGGTAGCCCAGCACGGCGTACGACTGATCATTATTGACTACCTGCAGCTGATGACCGTGGGTGGACAAGGCAAAGGCCAGGGCAACCGCGAACAAGAAATCAGTACCATATCACGTTCTTTAAAGAGCATTGCCAAAGAACTCAACGTACCGGTCATTGCCCTGTCTCAGCTTAGCCGGGCCGTGGAAACCCGGGGAGGCAATAAGCGGCCACTGCTTTCTGACCTGCGTGAATCTGGTGCCATAGAGCAGGATGCGGATATTGTAAGCTTTATCTATCGTCCGGAGTACTATGATATTACTGAATGGGAAGACGGTTCCCCTTCTGAAGGTCAGGCGGAGTTCATTATTGCCAAACACCGTAATGGTAGTCTGGAAAACATTAAATTACGCTTCCAGGGTAAATTTGCTAAGTTCTCTGACCTGGAAGAGAATGAATTCGAGCCGGCCATGATGCTCGAATCCAAAATGAACACTGACGACTTTTTGAATGACGAGGATTCATTTAACGACGACGCCCCTTTTTAAACTGATACTGATCGGGCTATTCTGCTTGAGCAGTTTTAGCAGCAATGCTTTCTACCTACTCATCCCCATGGATGAAAACGGTCAGAAAGACCACCTTAAGGCTTACGGCATTGCCTATTGGGTGTTGGAGCAGGAGGTGGAGATCGAGTGGCTGCTAAACTACCGTGGCGGTAGCTTTTTAATCCCTTACGCGCCCGAAATTCAAACTGAATGCCGCATACGCAATGTGAGCTTTGAAAACATTTCCGATGCCCAGGCCCTGGAAATCCGTCGCCAGATAAGTAGCCCGGCGATAAATATGGAGGTGGTAAAATTGCAGAAGGCTCCCCGTATTGCCGTTTATTCACCAAAGAGTATGCAGCCCTGGGATGATGCGGTAACCCTGGTGCTCACCTATGCCGAGATCCCCTACGATGTGGTGTATGACGAGGAGGTGCTCAATGACCTGCTACCTAGTTACGATTGGCTCCACCTGCACCACGAGGATTTTACCGGCCAGTACGGAAAGTTTTATGCGGCCTTTCGCAATGCCCCCTGGTACATTCAAAATAAACGTGAAGCAGAGGATGCCGCCCGGGAAATGGGCTACAATAAGGTGAGTCAGCAAAAGCTGGCAGTGGCAAAACGCATTAAGGAATATGTAGTGGGTGGTGGCTTTCTCTTTGCCATGTGCTCGGCCACTGATAGTTATGATATTGCCCTCAGCGCCGAGGGAGTGGATATTTGCGAGCCGATGTTTGACGGTGACCCCACCACGCCAAACTATCAAAATAAGCTCGACTACCGCAAAACCCTGGCTTTTGAAAACTATCGCCTGGTGCAAAATCCGATGGAATACGAATTTTCCAATATTGATGTTACCCAATCAAGAAAGGTCAACGCCAAGGAGGATTATTTTACCCTTTTTGATTTCTCTGCCAAGTGGGACGTAATACCTACTATGCTCTGTCAGAATCACACCCGGGTGGTAAAGGGATTTATGGGCCAAACCACTGCCTTCAGAAAATCACTTTTAAAACCTGATGTGCTGGTGATGGGTGAGCTACGTTCGGCGGGTGAGGCACGCTATATTCATGGGGAGCTTGAAAAAGGCACCTGGACCTTTTATGGGGGCCATGATCCTGAGGATTATCAACACCGGGTTGGCGACCCCAAAACGGAACTGGAACTTTACCCCAACTCTCCCGGATACCGCCTAATTCTCAACAATATCCTTTTTCCTGCTGCCAAAAAGCAGAAGCAAAAGACATAGGCGAAGGGTTGTGCTTAATTGAAAAAGCGCCAGGTGATTCCCACCCGCAGGGCGCGTTCGGCCATGGGGTAAGTAGGACTCAGGAAAAAGTCATTACCACTAAATCCCTGGTTGAGATGAGCGTACTTTATAAAAATCCGGGCTTTTGCCAGCTCAAAATTGGCAAATACATCAAACACCGGGTAATCCCCCCGTTGCTGTTCCTGCTGATTTTCTAATTCACCGATGGCCGAATTGTATTCCGGGGCATAGTAGGCTGTGAAGTAATTCATTTCAGTGCCTGCCAGGCATTTCAGTGCCCGGTTAAAAAGATAAAACTCAAAGTACAGACTATTGCGGCTTAGCCATTCCGGTAACGGCAATGCCGCTTGATCTCCGCTTACCTGCTGGTAAACAATATCGTTATCCTGATGTAGAAAATTCCAGAGCGTAAAATTCTGAGTAAGCATAATCTGGTTGGCCTTTACAACCTGGCTTGCCTGCTGGGGTGCGCCCTCAGTAAAGTAGGTATAGTTGGTAAAGCTGTGATTAGCCAGCATCAGTTTATTGCTTTTACCCCAACGCAAACCCAGCTGGGCAGAACCATGAATTTGCTTTTCGGCTATCTCCTGCCAGATGTAGTTATTGCCGAAATAGAGCTGGTAGTAAAAATCGGGATAACTGTGATTAATGCGATAGCCTCCTACCGCCCTCAGGCTTTTAAATAGCTTGAGGCTGCCATTGGCTTCAGCATTAAAGGTTTCGCGCAGTGAGCCGGTGGCAATGAGATCGAGCGAGCCATCCACGCTGATCAGATCTGACAGCTTTCCTTTTATATTTCCTACCAGCCCCAGGTTATTAGTGCTAAGCCTGAAGCCATAGCCGTCATAGCGTGTTACCAGGTTCTGAATACCGGCCTTGAGATGGAAGCTGCTCTTTTGCCCCAGGTTGGTTTCTAAATAGAGGGTATTGCGCAAAGTACGGGTGCTAAGGCTGTCAGTTACCGGAAACTGCGGGCTTGGCACCGTACGGAAATAATCTTGGTAGAATTCGCCGTCATACTGGCGGTATACCCGCGATTGATGGGTAAACTGAACGCTGTGCCCCAGCCTGAAGTTATTGCTACTTTCAGTTTCTTCAACTTTGGCAGCGGCTACCACGGTAGTGCTACTGTCCAATTGGTTAGTATCCGCTTCCGACTTTAACTGGAGACTATCACTGTCTTTCTTAGCGGCGAAACTGGCGAAAAGTTTCAGCAAGTCAATATTCTGATCCAGCAAAAAATTGCGCTTACGCATATAGCGGCGATCCCGATCCAGGTTAACCTGCGCCAGGGCTTTATTGCCAGGAGGCTCAGCTATAAACTCATCCACTTCCTCAAGACCCCCGAATTCATCAATCTCCAGCTTTTCAAAATTGAGATAGGCATGAGCGCTATAAAGGCCTTTAGAGCTACGGTAACGGCTACTGACTAAAAAGCGTGAGCCGGCATTGCGATTATGTGAATACACCCCGGTAGAGTTTAAGCGCCGGAAGTTTACCAGGGCGTTCCAGTTTTTGGTGATGTTTTGGGTATGGTAAAAGTTGAAAGACTGCCCGCGTCCGTAACCCATCCAGTAATTGGCCTCTGTCAGAGCCGAACGTACATGATAAAAGGGGATCTCATTGCGGTCAGCAAAATAGCCGGCATAGGGTCCGGCTGCGGCCGGCTGCCATATATTTTCATTGATGCGACTGTGCACCCTAAGAGGCTGCAAGGCACCACCATCATTGGTGAACTGCCAGTGGCCGAATAAATCTTTATTAGCGTGGTTGAACTGGTGATACCAGTGCAGGGAATTAAAGGAAGTATCTATGAAATACCACTGCCGCTTATTAAGAAAGCTGAATTGATGCGAAAAAACATGATCATCAGTGCCGTTGGTTTGGGGGCCCAGCTGGGCGAATGCAGAAAGGGAGAGGCTACAGATAGCGACAGTAAGCAACTCCTTAAGGCAAACAATTTTTAGCATGAGGCTGAGTGGGTCAAATTTTGCGCCAAAGTAATAGAAATAAAAAAAGCCCCACCTAAAAAAGGAGGGGCTTAAAAGGTGGCAACGACATACTCT
>CAZUCA010000015.1:0-11529 GCA_964619125.1 uncultured Owenweeksia sp.
AACACCGAAACCCAGGTGGTTTCTACCAGCAAGGGTGACCTCAGCTACGACCATCTGGTGGTAGCCACCGGCCCCAAGGTGAAATACGATGTGGCTCCGGGGGTTGCCGAGTATGCGCATTACATTGGCACTCCCAATGGCGCCATGAAACTGCGTACTGCCCTGGCAGAGTTTAAGAAGAATCCCGGCCCGGTGGTGATTGGTGCCACCCAAAATGCCGGTTGCATGGGTGCTGCCTATGAATTCCTCTTTAATATGGAAAAATGGCTCCGCGAGCAAAAGATCCGTAAAAAGGTGGATCTATACTGGATCACCCCAGAAGATTACCTCGGTCACTTTGGCATTGACGGCATGCCGATGGGTGAAAAGATGTTGCGGGGATTTATGAAGATGTTCAATATTCACTACCGCACCGGCGTAGCGGTTAAGGAGGTAACACCCCATTCAGTGCGGCTGCATACCGGTGAAGAAATTGAGAGTGCCCTTAGCATGCTGATGCCGCCCTTTGTGGGGGTGGACTTTGTGCAGCACTCCCCCAGCCTCTATGCCAACGCCAATGGCTATATACCGGTAGAAGACAGCTACCGACACCAGCATCTCAAAAACGTTTGGGCGGCCGGTATTGCCGTACAGGTAGACCTGCCTTTTGAATGTAAAAATGTACCCTTCTCCACCCCTAAAACGGGCTACCCTTCTGATGAAACCGGAAAAATTGTAGCCGAGAATATCTTCCGTACGGTAAATGGCAAAAACAAACTGTTGCGTAAAGCCTGGGGGAAAATTCCGGGCCTCTGTGTAATGGATGCCGGTAAGAAAGAAGTGCTGATATTATCAAACCACCTCTTTAAGCCCCGCAGTTTTGCCATTATGCTGCCGAATGTGATTTATGATTTCACCAAGGTGCTGCTGGAGAAATACTTCCTGTGGAAATCACGACGCGGGCTGGCCTGGTTGCCTTAAGGGAAAGAACTGTTTCCGGGCCTATCGTCTTCAGGCTCAGGCAAAAAGCTTTAATTTGGTGGTAGCCTTATTAAAAACCTGATGAAAACCTTAGTGGTAGGCGCCAGCGGTGCCACCGGTAAAAAATTGGTAGAGCAACTGCTAATCCGTAATGAGCTGGTGAAAATAGTGGTACGACCCAATGCCATTATTCCCGCTGATTGGGCGGAAGACAATCGCGTTGGCATCCTCAAAGCCAACATTCTTGACCTAAGGCCTGATGTATTGGCGGAGCATCTGGCCGATTGTGGCGCCGTGGCTTCCTGTCTCGGTCACAACCTCAGCCTGCGGGGAATTTTCGGACCACCACGCAAACTGGTATCCCGGGCCATACAACTGGTGGCGGCTGCCATCATTAAAAATGCCCCGGCTGAGCCGGTACGGCTGGTGCTGATGAATACCGCCGGCAATCGCAATCCCGACCGCGCTGAAAAAGTTTCCAGCCTGCAAAAGATGGCCCTGGGTCTACTGCGTCTGCTGGTACCGCCCCAGGCCGATAATGAGCAGGCGGCGGAATTTCTACGGCTGAAAATCGGCAGGGAACATCCTCTGCTGGAGTGGGTCGTGGTGAGGCCCGACAGCCTCATCAATGCAGAGGTGCCAACTGCCTACGAACTGCATGTTTCTCCAACCCGAAGCGCCCTGTTTAACCCCGGTAAAAGCAGTCGCATTAATGTGGCCCATTTTATGGCCCGTTTACTGACCGATGACGATTTATGGCAAAAATGGCGGGGACAAATGCCGGTAATTTATAATATTGAGGGCTCTAAATAATTCCTAACAGAATACCACTTAATGAAAGTTAGACTATTGCTTGCCCTACTACCCCTCCTGATCGCTTCCTGCCAAAACAATACAGAGGCTGAGATTTACGGCATCTGGACCAACACCGGCGAAATCAGTGACAAAGGTGATGATGTGCAGGGAGAAATGATTTTTACCGAAGACGGCCGCTACATCGTAAACCTGATTTACCACGGAGACTCTGCCGTGGAGCGGATCAACGGAAAATACCAGCTGGACACTGCCACCAATACCCTCACCATTACTGCCTTCGGCAAAACCCACCAGCAGGAGGTGATAGAGGTCAGCAAAGAAAGCCTGAAACTAAAATCCACCAAGGGAACAGTGTTGGAATACCGGCGCAAGTAATTCGGTCCGGTTCATTGGCTCTGTAAAAAAGTCTTTCATAGGAAGATCTGATTTATCTTGTGCCCTTTTCACTCCAAAAACCAATCGGTTCACTTTACCTGTATGGCTTCAAGCCCGCTAAAATCCCCGGCAACGCAACGCATCGATCTACTGGACATTTTGCGCGGTTTTGCCGTTTTGGGCATATTCGTGGTGAATATCGAAATTATGAACTGCACCTTCTTTAATCAGGAGGGCTTTGCCGGCCAGTGGACCGGCGTCGCTGACCGCGTATCGCAGCGGCTGATGCAGTTGTTTTTCTACAGTAAATTCTTTCCCATCTTTTCCTTTCTCTTTGGAGTAGGTATATCCATGCAGGCGCTAAAGCGTCTGGAAGCCGGTCAGACACATGCCGGTTTTTTCCTGCGCCGTATGTCGGGACTCTTTATCATCGGTTGGCTACACATCACGCTGCTGTGGTCAGGCGATGTGCTCCACCTCTACGCTCTGCTGGGCCTGCTTACGGCCTCCCTGCTGAAAATACCCAATCGCATTCTGCTATTTTCATCGCTGATCTTACTATTATTTCCCTTTTTTGGGGAATTGGCACAGTGGTTATTTGGTCTGATAGATTTCCGCCCCGGAACCTTTATGGGCGCTTACCAGGGTGATGAAATAATAAAAATTATCCGCCATGGCGACTACCTGGCCGGGGTGAAGCTTAGGTTGCATGAGTACCTGGCCAATATTCCCCTTTTGTATTTCTTTCTTGCCCCCACTGCCCTGGCCATGTTCTTACTGGGACTGTATTTTGGGAAAAACAAACTGATATATAAGTCGGAGCGATTGGTAATGCGCTTGAAAATCCCGGCTGTGAGCATAGCGCTTATCACCAACGCTTACCGCCTTATTTTTTTGTTTGTACTACCCGAAACTTCACTCTATGGCAATGAAGCTGTACGGCCCCTCCTTTTCCGGGCCATGGAGGCATCAGACCTGGCGATGGGTTTGTTTTATCTCTGGTTAATTGCCTGGTTGGTACAAATTCCGCGCTGGTATCAGCTGCTAAAGCCCCTGCGCTACGTTGGGCGCATGGCATTGAGCAATTACATCATGCACAGTGTGATCGGCCTCCTGCTCTTTTCCTCCCTGGGTTTGAAATTATACCGCATGCTTAGCCCCACTGCCACCCTGCTCAGCGCTTCCGCAGTATTTATCGGGCAAGTTATTCTTAGTCGCTGGTGGTTAAGACGCTATCGCTACGGCCCGCTGGAGTGGTTGTGGCGTTGCTTCTCTTACGGGCGTTTGCTATCCATCCGGAAAACAGCTGTTGCTAACGGAACTGCCACCATCCTTAAAAGGAATTAAAAGTCACAATGAGCCTGAGGATATGCCAGCCCTGAATTGAGGCCGGAATTCATGTGATAGAATAAAGGACAAAAAAATCTAACTTCCCTGCACAAAACCAACTGCAAATCTATGAACCCCATTTTAAGAAATATACTGGCGGTACTGGCTGGCCTCATTGTGGGCAGCATTGTAAATATGAGCATCATTATGATCAGTGCTTCAATTATTCCTCCGCCGGAAGGAGCCGATGTAACCACCATGGAAGGACTGCTAGAGGCCATGCCCAGAATGGAAGCAAGACATTTTTTGATGCCCTTCTTAGCTCATGCCCTGGGCACCCTGGTGGGAGCCCTCATCTGTGCTAAGATTGCCACCAGCCGCAAAATGACCCTGGCAATGGTGATCGGAGCCTTCTTTCTTATCGGAGGAGTGATTAATGTATTGATGTTACCCGCCACTCCGCTTTGGTTTGCGGTGGTCGATATTGCCCTGGCCTACCTGCCCATGGCCTGGCTGGGAGCAAAAATGGCCGGTGCTCGCAAAAAGGACGGGACCACAACGGCTTAAGGTAAAACAAGTCTGCCCTTGCTTTGGTGATAGACATCCTCAGGCAATTCACAACCCGCATATATATACATAAGAAATTTATGTATATTTAAATTATGTATTCGAAAGACCTAATTAAGGGTACGCTGCAACCCATCATTCTGAAACTGCTACAAGAGCAGGGCCGGATGTACGGCTATGAAATCACCCAAAGGGTAAAGGAGCTCAGCCACGGTAAGATGGAAATTACCGAGGGCGCCCTCTATCCCACCCTGCACAAACTGGAAGCCGAGGGCATACTTAGCACCGAAAAGGAATTTATAGGCAAGAGGATGCGCAAGTACTACTCCTTAACCCCGGGAGGTCAGTCGGCCGTAACCCAAAAAGTGGCCGAGCTGAGCGACTTCCTCACTACTCTTGGCAGCATTATTCACCCTAAATCGCCGGCCTGATGGAATTGACTGAGCAGCAAATCGACTTTATCAGGGAGGATCTTGAAAATAAGGGCATCACCTTCAGCGAGCTCAATGAAAGTATGCTCGATCATATTTGTTGTTGCATTGAAAATAGCTCTGCTCCCAGCTTCGGTCAAGCCTATAATGAGACCCTTAAATTATTTGGAAATGAGGGTATTGGGCAAATTCAAAAAGACACCATTTTCCTGTTAATCATAAAAAGAGTACTAATCATGAAAAAGACCATGTTTATTTTCGGCTATATCGCCGCCATTTTGAGCAGCACCGGCTTACTTTTCAAACTGCAACACTGGCCCGGTGCCGCGGTGCTTCTTACGCTGGGTATTGTCTTGCTCAACTTTGGCTTTCTGCCGCTCTACTTTTACGATCGCTATAAGCACATCGCAAGGCACTAAGTGAGACTTTAAGTGGCCGTTTGGCAATTAACATGGCGAGGAGCAACCATAAGCTTCCCTTTGTTGGGCTTCAATTACCACAGAGCTGACCAGGGAGCCTAAGTGCCGGGGTTTAGGAAAAAGCCTAAATTGCCATTACCAAGCCAAACCTGCTACGCATGTCAAAGTATAAAACGCTCTACCTCTGGATGATACTACCCTTGGTTATCATGCAGTTAGGTATTATGCGCGATTACTGGGGCGACTTTAGTGATAACGCCTGGTCCGTGCACATTCATTACTGGACCGGTAGTATTTGGTACTTCTACCTTATTATACAGCCATATTTCGCTACTCATGGTCACCTGGCCCGCCACCGCAGCAATGGCATCATAGGTATGTTTCTGGCTGGCGGGGTTTCGATCACTGCACTCAGCATGCTCCATCGCGATATTGCGACGGCCGAATTATCAGCCGCTCAGGCCGAGCGCTTTGGTCCTTTCGAACCCTGGTTTTTCTATGGGGTAGCCAGTGTAGAGCTGGTGATGATGGCTGCCTTTGTGGTAGCAATTATACTGGCTATCCTGAAGCGTAAACAACTGGAAAATCACGCCTGGTGGCTGATCACCACCGTCTTCCTTATCATGATGCCTGCCCTTGGCCGTGGCATCCAGAATGTTTATATAGGAATGCACCCTAAGGCCTGGCCCGATATTGACATCCTTTTTCCGCTGTACCTCTGCCAGCTTATTATCATTGGGCTGATATTAGTGGCCGCCTGGCGGTACAAAAAATTCAAGCATCCGGCTACCTGGCTGGCGGTAGCCGTAAATCTGTTTACCATGCTATTACTCGAACCCTTGGGCCGCTCTCCCCGGGTGCAGGCCATTCTCACCCAACTGATCACAAACTAACCGCCCGAGCAGGCCAGGATCAGGCACATTTTTCAACTAGCCGGTAGCCCACCCATTAAAACAATCTGAGCGCAGCTTTTGTCTCGGTATTATCTTTACTCCCGAAACATTTCGCCTTGACAGATTCATCTAACAAGTCACTTATTGGTTCTATCGATCACATCGACCTGCCCCACTTTGGGCTGGAGGATGTGGCCTGTAAAATAGATACGGGAGCAAAGACCTCTACCCTACACTGCAGTAAGGTGCATTTACTCGAAAAAGATGGGGTTGATTACCTGTGCTTTACCTTGTACGATCCCAAGTTTGATATTTTAAATAAAGAGGAATTCCGCTTTCGTGACTTTAAGGAACGCAAGGTGCGCTCGAGCAACGGTATGATGGAGGAGCGTTACAGCATTGAAACCACAGTGGTGATCTTTGGCCGTAAAATTAAGACCGAGTTCACCCTCAGTTTCCGCGAAAAAATGCGCTATCCCATCCTGTTGGGCAGGCGCTTCCTCAAGGGCCGCTTTTTAGTAGACGTAGCCCGGAACAACCTAAGCTATAACGAAAAAATTAACGGATGAATATTGTAATCCTTTCTACCAATAAAAACCTTTACAGTACGAAGCGCCTGCTGGAAGCTGCCAAAAAAAAGGGGCATCAGGCCTCCATTATCAACCACAATGAGTGTTATATCATTTCTGAAAGTGGCGATCCTCAGGTGTTTTATGGCGATCACGCCCTCAGTGATATCGATGCCATCATTCCCCGTATCGGTGCCAGCGTAACCTTTTACGGATCGGCTATCATCCGCCAGTTTGAGATGCAGGGCAAGTTTACCACCCTGAGTTCACTGGCCCTGGTGCGCAGCCGTGACAAGCTCAGGGCCACTCAGATTCTGAGCCGTCACGGTATCGGCATCCCCAAAACCGCCTTTGCCAAAAAACCGCGCGACATTGAAAACCTGATAAAGCAGGTGGGCGGCGCCCCTCTAATCGTAAAGCTGCTGGAAGGCACCCAGGGCCTGGGCGTGGTATTGGCCGAAACCCGCAAAGCGGCAAAATCAGTTATTGAGGCCTTTTATGGCCTCAATGCCAACATCCTGGTCCAGGAATTTATTGAGGAAGCCGGTGGTGCCGATATCCGGGCCTTTGTGGTAGACGGCAAAGTGGTGGCGGCCTTTAAGCGCCAGGGCAAGGAAGGTGAGTTTCGCTCTAACCTGCACCGCGGTGGCAGCGGGCAACTGATCAAACTCAACCGCGTGGAAAAAGCAGCGGCAGTGGCAGCAGCCAAAACCCTGGGCCTGGCCATAGCGGGCGTGGATATGCTGCAGAGCGACCGTGGCCCTTTAATTCTAGAGGTCAACTCCTCACCAGGATTGGAAGGGGTGGAAACCGCCACCGGTGTGGATGTAGCCGGGAAGATCATAGAATACATCGAAAAACACATTAAGAAGCCCAAACAGAAGAAGGATAAAATCGGTGCCTGATGACTTTATTTTTTGCGGAAGAACTTAGCCCGGCCGGGGGAAAACTGGGGCCGGAAGAAAGCCACCATGCCAGCCGGGTACTGCGACACCAGCCCGGCGACCAACTGTTGGTAACCCGGGGAGAAGGCATCATTTACCAGGCCCATTTCACCGTCCTCACCAAAAAAGAGGCACACTTTAGCATCGATAGCATTAACCGCAAGGAGGAAAGGCCCAACTACCTCCATATCGCCATCGCTCCCACCAAGAGCAATGACCGTTTTGAGACCTTCCTTGAAAAAGCCACCGAAGCAGGCATTGATGAGATTACCCCCATTATCAGCCACCACAGTGAGCGCCGGGTATACAAAACCGCCCGCGGCCTCAAAATAATTCAGGCCGCTGCCAAGCAATCGCTGGCTTGCTGGTGGCCCAGGCTAAACGAGCCCATTGACTTTGAAGAATTTTTGAAAAACAGGGAGGAGGAACAAGGCAAGCGCTATATTGCCCATTGTGCCCCGGGTGACAAGCAAAATGCCCTCGCAAAGTTGGCTGCTGAAAGCCGGGTGACAATGTTAATCGGGCCGGAAGGTGATTTTTCAGAAGGAGAAGTAAAATCTGCCCTCGCAAAGGGTTTTGTGGCGGCCAGCCTGGGGCCCAAGCGCCTGCGTACCGAAACTGCCGGTATTGCGGTAGCCTTTGCCCATAAGCTGCTGGGAAAATAAAAAACCCCGCTCCTGTAGAAGCCCAGGAGCGGGGTGGTCTTTTCATTCACAGACCAATTATTTAATAATCACTGCTTTTATTTCTTGCCCCCTTGCGGTAAGCAGATGCAGGTGATAATTGCCGGGCGGCAGCTTACTGATATCCAATTCAGCTTTGCCGCTGTTTTCCGTTAGCTGCCGCCTTAACAGTATTTTACCACTTACATCACTTAGCTTCAGCTCATTAAGCTTAAGATCCCGGGCCTGCCACTCTATATTGAGCAGTTCACTGGCTGGGTTGGGGAATACCTTGACATCAGCCAGCCAGGGCAGCTCCTCAAGACCAATCTCGTTTAGGCGGAAGGAGCGTACGCTCTCATCGCCACAGCTGTTGGTAACCTTAAGGGTTACCTTGTAAAACAGACCCGGCGTGAGGTAGGTGTGCTTAGGTTGCGAAGTAGTGTTATCGGTAGTGCCATCACCAAAGGTCCAATCCCAGCTTACGGCATTTTGCGAGAGTGTACCATCAAATTGCACTTCCATACCTGAGGGCGTGGTCTGTATAATCTGATAGGTCCAGTCAGCGATCGGTAGCGGGCACAGCGAAACTATTGCTGTCCTGGTAAGGGTATCGCCACAACTGTTGTACACTGTAAGGGTAACAATCTTATTGGTGCTGGAAGGCGTATAAACGTGGGTTACGGTAACACCACTACCGCTATTGCCATCGCCAAAGTCCCACTCATAAGCAATGGCTCCGCTGGTAGCAGAGGCATCAAAGGTGAGGGTATCGCCATTTTGCTGGCTACTGAAATCTACCAGCAGGCTGTCGCAAACGCTGAGCGAATCACAATACACATCCGAGGTGCCGCAGTTGTTATAGGCTTCGAGGCATACGTAGTAGGTTCCGGCACTGTTGTACACGTAAGCAGGGTTACTGCCGCTCTGGGCATTGCCATCGCCAAAATCCCAGTATAGCGAGTCGGCATTTACCGAAGCTGAATTATTAAAGCTGGCATTGAGGAAAGCGGCACTTACGTTAAAGTCGGCGGTAACGGTAGGGCAAGCCGGTGTTACCAGGGTATCCTTAATCCAGCTACTCAGGGAAGCGCTTCCACAACTATCCTGCACGTACACCAGGTAAGTGGTGGAAGGGGTGAGACCACTGATGGCCAGCGGCGAGACCGCAGCATAATAAAAGGTACCACTACCTTGCGGCTGCCCAACCGGCACCACTTCCACCGTAGAGGCCGCTGCACCACTGGTCCAGTTTACCACCGCACTATTGTTGGAAACAGCGGTAAAGTTGAGGCCGGTAGGAATGGCACAGGAGGAAGTATCAGCACTGATGCCCACCTCATCCAGGGCTATATCTCCATTAAAACCATGACTCAGCCCTGAGAAGCGGATGCGGATAGTATCGCCGATATAGGCCGAAAGATCCACCGAATCTGTTTTCCAGGCCTGAGCATTAGAGGTTTGCTGTTGCCCCACCAGGCCAGCCACCCAGTTGAAAGTACCGCCATTGCTAAGCTGAATGTAGAGCGAATCAATATCCGTCCCAAACATGTGATAGGAAAACTTGAGGCGGGGATTGAGCAGGTTTGTAGGCAGGTAAATGTAAGGGGTGGTAATACGCCCCGGTCCTACCGCTCCGCCGCTATATTCGGTATAAATGTATTTACCGCTACCGCTTACATCGGCATTAGGGCCGGTTTGCACACTGGCAGTAGTGAGAAAGCCGGTACCAAAATGGGGGTTGTTAGCGGAGGGCCTGGTCCAACAACTACTGATCACGTTATTGGTATTGAGGGTTCCTGTACCCTCGAGCCAGCTGCCGCCGTTAAAATTTTCGCTCCAGGGAGCGCTGATTACTCCGCAAGCGGTAGTAGCGGCAACCGGGCCGATAAGGAAACTGATATCACCCACCCCACAGCTATCCTGAACGTAAAAGTCGTAAGTGGTACTTGGGTTTAGGCCGGTTACCACAAAGTTGGTATTGGTGGTAGCACTTACATAACTAAGCGATCCGGAAGTACCGGAAGGTCGGTAAGAAACCAGCCAGCTGGATGCGCCGCCACTGGTCCAACTGAGGGTGGCAGTGGTAGTGGTGGTATTGGATACACTGATGTTGGAAGGTTCCGGGCAGGTGGGTGCCTCGCCAATCCAGAAGTCGTCAATGGCCAAGTTAACGGCCGCACTGAAGCTGGTTATATTGGCCCTGAATCGGAGCTGAACGGTATCGCCGGCATAGCCGGAAAGGTTTACTATACTTTGCTGCCAGGGATCACTCTGGGCGGTTTGTTGCTGGCCACTAAGGGTGTCCACCGGCACCCAGTTGCTGCCATCCCACAATTCCACTTCCAGTTTATCAATGCCATTACCAAACATATGATACCAATAACGCATCTGGGGGCTGGTTAAGCCGTTCAGGTCAAAAAGCGGACTGTAGAGGGTTGTGGAGTTATTAACCCCGAACACCCGGATATCGGTAACCAGGTACTTACCGCTACCCGAAGTATGATCGGCACTGGGCCCGGTATTAAAGCCGGGCGCGATACCAGTATGCGCCCGCCAGAAATAATTAAGGAGGTTGCTGCGGTTCCAGCAAGGATCGATTACCGAGGTATCAAGAACGCTCAGCGGTACCACCCAGGAGGCACCGTCAAAATCTTCGCTGAAGGGGGTGGCAAATACGCTACAGAGGGTAGTATCGGTATGCAGTAACGACCAGTCACTCACATCTCCTACTCCACAGCTATCTCGCACATAAATATCGTAAACAGTGTTGGCGGTAAGTCCGCCCAGGAAGAAAGGATTTGAGTTAACGGCAACCAGGGTACCACTGCCGGGACTGAAGCCCTGCGGACCATACTCAATCTGCCAGTTACTGGCACCACCGCCGTTCCAGCCCAGATTAAAACCGCTGGAGTTTTTGGAGAGAGTGGTGAGGAACTGAGGTTTAGGACAACTGGGAGCTTCTTCTACCGAAAAGTCGTCTATGGCAATATCAGCCCGGTTGCCAAAGCCATCCTTGGAGCCCTTAAAGCGGATTTGAATAGTATCATTGGCATAGGCCGATAGGTTTATGATTAGTTCAAGCCAGGGACTGGCGGAAGAAGTTTGCTGTTGACCGCTGAATTTCTGCACCCGTTGATAGCCGCTACCATTGTCTACTTCAATCACAAGAGAGTCGATATCGACCCCGAACATGTGATACCACACTACCAACTGGGGATTGGTCAGTGGGGAAAGATCGATCTGCGGACTCTCAAGGTAACTGTGGAAAGGTGGGGTACCGCCACTGAATATGGTCTCCGTCATCATGTACTTGCCATTACCGCTGGTGTGGTCACCTGAGGGGCCGGTCTGGAAAGGAGGGAAATTTGGCGGTCCCGGCTTCCACAGGTAATCACCCAGGGGGCTGCGTGGCCAGCACAGCGAAACACTACCGGTATCGTTAAAATTTGGCCCTACCACCCATTGCGAGCCGTCGAAATTTTCGCTGTAGGGCGCCGCTACCGGTAAGCAGTCGGTGGTGGCAAATTTGGGTCCCAACCAGGCACTTACATCCCCGGCGCC
>CAZUCA010000015.1:11629-59718 GCA_964619125.1 uncultured Owenweeksia sp.
TGGTCAGCCTGGGGACCGCTGCCAAACCAGAAGCTGGCGGTTTGCGGCATCCACAAAAAGGCAATATTGGGGTCACGCGTCCAGCAGGAGTTAACCGTGCCTGGGTTGGAGAAGAAGCCATCCGACCAACCGGCACCATCAAAATTCTCGCTATACGGCGCACTTACCGGTGCACAGTCGGTCGTAGCGTTTATCGGCCCAATCCAAAGTGATACATCGGCAGTACCACAGCTATCGCGTACATAAAAACTATAACTGGTATTGGCTGAGAGGCCGCTAACGCTAAAGGGATTACTAGCGGCATTTACGATGGTGCCATTGCCCTGGGTAAATCCCTGGGGGCCATATTCGATCTGCCAGTTACTGGCGCCGCCGCTGGTCCAGCTCAAGGTTGCCGTATTATGGGTTGTTCCCACCAACTGCAGATTTTGCGGTTTGGGACAGGAAGGTTGCTCGTGAAAATCAATATCGTCGATGGCGATATCGGCCCTGTTGCCAAAGCCCGACTTGGTGGCCACAAAGCGCAATTGCACGCTATCACCAGCATAGGCGCTCATGTTAACAATGGCTTCCAGCCAGGCATCAGAACGGGCGCTTTGCTGCTCCCCACTCACACTCCACAGTGAAGTCCAGTTACCATCACCGGCGTTTACAAACACCTCGAGGCCTCCGATGTCCTGGCCAAACATATGGTACCAGAACGAAAGCTCCGGGGTGGTAAGGGGACTGAGGTCCACTATCCGTGTTTCCAATTCGCTTTCAATCGGCAAAAGAGTGCTGAAGCCAATTGAAGCGGTATAAGCATATTTACCGGTACTGAGGCCGGTGGTTTTATCTTTATCAGGGCCAGTATTAAAGCTGGGAAAGGTGGGCGGACCTCCCTTCCAAACGTAAAGGTCGGTGCGGTTGCGGTGCCAGCATGAACTTACAAAACCAGTGTCATTAAAGTTGGGACCGGGGCCAAAGGCGGGACCGGAAAAGCTCTGCAGCCACGGCGCCGTGGCCGGCAAGCAAAGGGTTCTGATACTAACAGGGCCTACCCACACTGAAACATCACCGCTGCCACAACTATCGCGCACATAAAAATCATAACTGCTGGCTGCAGTAAGGCCACTGATGGTGGCCGGGTTACTGCTTACCGCCACACGGGTACCACTTCCCGCTGAAAAGCCGGGACTGCCATATTCTATTTCCCAGTTGCTGGCACCGCCGCTAAGCCAGGAAAGTTCAACCCGGTCATGCCAGACATAGTCAGCGGTAAAATTTTGAGGCTTAGGGCAGCTGGGCGCCTCTTGTATCTCGAGGTCGTCAATAGAGACGTCACCATTAAATCCAAAAGCTGCCTGCGTCACTTCAAACTTCAGCATCACCGTTTGATTGGCGTAAGCAGACAGGTTTACTATGGCCTCCTCCCACGGCGCGCCCTGGCTGGTCTGCTGTTGACCCGATTTGGAGAAAATAGAAGTATAACTGGTGCCGCCGTTGGTGGAGATAAATACCTGGAGGTCACCGATATTTAAACCGAACATATGATACCAAAAGGTAAGCTGGGGCACCGTGAGCGGGCTCAGGTCAATCTGCGGCGTTTCAATCCGCGCCGTATCCGGAAAAGTGCCAAAACCACTCATTTCCGAAAAGATGTACTTGCCGGAGCCACTGGTATGGTCGCCCGAAGGTCCCGAAAAAGTGGAGAGAAACAGCGGGGGGCCGGTTTCAAAAGTAAAGGTATTGAGGTGGTTACGACTAAAGCAGGTATCGATACTGCCAATACCCGAAAAACCAGCGGCGACCCAGTCTACTCCTTCAAAATCCTCACTGTAAGGAGCCGACACGGTTGCGCAGGCAGTGCGAAAAGTGCTCATAGAACTCCATACGCTGACATCGTTTACCCCGCAACTGTCGCGTACCCGCCAGTCGTAGTAAGTTGAGGCACTTAAGCCGGTAAGGCTGAAAGGGTTGCTGCTCGCATTTACAATGGTGCCACTGCCGGGGGTAAAGCCGGAAGGACCATATTCAACCTGCCAATCGCTGGCCCCGCCACTGGTCCAGTTAAGGGAAGCAGAGGTAGCACTGATATTAGTGGTAGTGGGGCTGGAAGCGGGTGGACAGGTAGGCGGGGGATAATGAGTTACCTTAATCACAAAGGTATTATTCACCACCTGCTGGAAGCTGGTGTTACAACCACCGCCGCCAAAGGTGCGGAATGCATGCAGTTTGAACTGCAAGCCTCCGGTGGGCACAATACCATTGGCAATAGTAAGGCCGCTGCGGTTGTAGGAATGGGTGCCGGCAAAGTTAGAGCCTGCCGGGCCGGTATAAAGTACAGACTCTTTATTGCCGGTGGTGGCACACTCAAGGTACGAACGCTGCTCTGATATCCAGCCCGAACCGAGGGCCTGGATATTGTAGTCCACTTCCACTGCCGTTACCAGCCGGCCGGCCGGAATGGAAACATTTAGGGTTAATGGGCAGGTGGAGTTGGTAGAAGTGTTATTGGCGGTACCGATGATAAAGTCAGTGGAAGCGTTGCCGGCGGTATAAGTGACGGTGGTGACCGTTTGGGAGAGTGCGGGAAAGGTCAATAGACCGAGGAAGGCCAGGAAGGGATAAAAGTATTTCATTTGAGGTGAGGATTAGATGACACTAAGGTACAAATCCTAACCCGACAATTAATTTACATAAGGCTTTAGTTAGCAACACTCTACATTCAATTATTAAACGACATATTTTTGAGTTCTGCCACATAATAGCGCGGCATTATTTGTGCAGCTCATTGCATTCAGATTTCTTTGTAACATGAAGATTCGCCTTTTTCTCTGTCTGCTTACCCTTGCCCTCAACCTGCCGGCGCAGGAATTCGGGCTCAGGCTGGCCCTGCTCAAATACAATGGTGGGGGTGACTGGTATGCCAACCCCAGTTCACTTAGTAACCTGGCGCTGTTTACCAATCAGCAGCTGGGTACTTCCATTGATCCGGAATATGAGGTGGTCGAGGCTGCCTCGCCCGACATTTTCAACTACCCCTTTGTGCATATGACCGGGCATGGCAATGTGGTATTTAACCAGGAGGAAATTGAAAATCTGCGTTCCTACTTACAGGCGGGTGGCTTTTTGCATATCGATGACAATTACGGTATGGACAAGTTTATCCGTCCTGAGTTAAAGAAAATATTTCCCGAAGCTGAGCTCCAGCCGCTCCCTCCTACCCATCCGCTTTACCAGCAGTTTTTTGCCTTTAAGGAAGGCTTACCCAAAATTCATGAACACGACAACCAGCCCCCGCAGGCTTACGGTATCTTCATAAAGGGCCGCCTGGCTGTGCTCTACACTTATGAGAGCGATCTTGGTGATGGCTGGGAAGATCCGGAGGTACACAATGATCCGCCGGCGCTAAGGCAGCAGGCCCTGCAAATGGGCGCCAACATCCTTGAGTACGTCTTTAAAGGCCAGCCCGAGTCGTGACCCCGGATGAACTGCATTTCCTGGCCGGTCAACAGGAGTTTATTCTTGAGCATTTAAAGAGCGATCCTGCCGCCCTGGCCTTAAAACTCCAGGGCCGTGAACACAGCCGCCTGCTGGTGGAACAGATTGCCTGCCGGCAGAAAATTGCCAAAAAAATACCCGAGTGGTACCGCCATCCCGGCCTGATCTTTCCCGGTAAGCTGAGCGGTGAGCAGGCCAGTTCGGCTGAAACTGCCCGGCTAAAAGCTTCGCTGATCCGCGGAAAAAAACTGCTCGACATTACCGGTGGCCTGGGGGTTGATTGTTATTATCTCTCCCAGTCCTTTACACAAGCTGTTTACGTTGAAAAGAATCCTGCCCTCGCCCTGGCAGCAAAACACAATTATGCAGCCCTCGAAACTAAAATTGAAGTGGTGGAAGGTAATGGACTAAGCCTTCTGGCTCAGACCGATGCCGATGTGATTTATGCCGACCCCTATCGGCGCGATGCCGCCAAAGAACGGGTTATCAGTTTGAAGGACAGCGAACCCGACCTTACCCAACACCTGGACCTGCTAATAGCTGAGGGCCGGCAGAGCCTGATTAAAACCAGCCCGATGTTGGACATCAGCCAGGGGCTGGCCGAATTGCAGTACGTCCGCGAAATTTGGGTGATAAGCCTGCGCAATGATTGTAAAGAGGTGGTGTACAAGCTTTCGGCCGCTGGCAGGGTAAATAGTCTTCTCATCCGTAGCTTCAACCTTGGCGAGCAGGGTTTACAGGAGTTTTCGGCCCCCTGGGCTGAACGCAAGCTGACGGTGGCACTCTCCGACCCGGGGACTTACCTCTATGAACCTAATTCCGCCGTTTTAAAAGCTGAGTTGCAGGACGCCTGTGCGCGGCAGTTTAAGCTGGCAAAACTCCATCCCAACAGCAATATTTACACTGCCGAAGTATGGCACAATAATTATCCCGGCAAAGTTTTCAAGCTGGAAGAAGAGAGCAAAGCCTTTGATAAAAAATGGAAAAAGGGCCGTTTTAATGTGATCAGCCGCAACTTCCCCGAAAAGGCCAGTGAAATTGAAAAAAAACTGAAGATAAAATCAAGCCGCGATCACTATCTTATTGCTACCCGGCTTAAAGATGACAGTTTGCGATTTCTGATAGCCCGTTTACAGTGATACTTTAATAACCCAAAGCCACTTTTAATAATTCACAGGGCCGTGGTGTTTCAAACTCTGCAGATTTTGATAATTTAGGTATCTCTAAAACAGGGTATGAACCACAATAAAGGCAGATTTGCTTATTTGTTTTGTGTTGGTCTGTGGCTAATGGCCACCGGCCTGCTGGCCCAGGCTCGCTACATTCCCAACCAGGGTCAGTGGCCCGGTGACTTTCTGTTTAAAGCCCCGCTGAATCAGGGCGCCTTGTTTTTAACCAGTGATGGCTACCGGGTGGTGCTGAATGAAAACCACCCACACGAGCATGGGGCATCCTCCCCCACTGATCAACCTCCCTCGCGGCAGGTGGCATATGCCATGCGCTGGCTCAATGCCAATGAATACAACAGTATTAACCCTGGCCCAGCCCTTGACCATTATCACAACTACTTTCTCGGCAAGGATCCTGCACGCTGGCGCAGCGAAGTACCGGTATACCAGGAACTGGAACAACGGCAAATCTACCCCGGGGTAAGTTTGCATTTTGGCAGTAGCGGTGACCACCTCAAGTACGACATTCTCCTCGACGATCCCGCTGATGCCGGGCAAATACGCATGCAATACGATGGCCTGCAGTCAATAGAAATCAGGGAAGGCAGGCTTATCCTTGAAACCGGAATCGGCCAGGTAGAAGAATACATTCCCAGCGCCTACCAATTGGTTAACGGTCAAAAAAAGGCCATAAGCTGTGAATACAGCCTCAGCGGTAAAGAAGTGAGCTTTAAGTTAAAAGCTTATAAAAAAGGGGTAGCGGTGGTGATAGACCCGGTACTGATCTTCAGTAGTTTTACCGGTAGCTCTGTGGCTAACTGGGGTTTTACGGCCACTTACAGTAGTGATGGCAGCTTTTATGCCGGTGGTATTGCTCTCGCCACAGGCTTTCCCACTGATTCACTCGGTTTACAACCTAATTATGGCGGCGGCCATTGCGATGCCACTATCAATAAGTTTTCACCGGAGGGTGAAAATATGCTCTTTTCCACCTACCTGGGTGGTGAGGATGTAGACATCCCCCACAGTATGATGGAAGATGCCAACGGAAATCTTGTGATACTGGGGAATACGGGATCCTCGCAGTTTCCGGTAACCGCCAATGCCTTTCAAGGCAACTTTTTGAGCAACGCCGACGTCAAGAGCTACACTTTTCCCTATCACCAGGGTAGCCAGCTGTTTTTCACCAAAATAAATAGCAGCGGCAGCAATATTTTGTCGTCAACCTATCTGGGTGGTACTGATGCAGATGGTCTTAACCTGAATATCTTCAAGAACTATGGCGATAATAACCGCAGTGAGGTGCAGGTGCTACCCAACGGCAACATAGCCTTTGTGAGCAATGCCTTGTCAAGAAACCTGCCCCTCGACTCAAGCCTGGCGGTGCTGACCGACTCCACCCAAAAAGCCATTGTGGGCGTTTTCAGCGCCGACCTTAGCAACCTCATCTGGGGGCACTACTTTGGCGGCAGCAAGGATGAAACCGGCTATGCCTTGCGCAGTAATGGTCAGGACCTGATTATTTGCGGCACCACCAATAGCGCCGATCTGCCTAACAACAGCAGCTACTCCTACCAAGACAGCCTGGCCGGATCTTACGACGGCTATCTGGCCCGCTTCGATGCCGGCAACGGCCAGTTCATGGGTTCTACTTACCTCGGAACCCCCGCCAATGATCAGGCCTTTCTGATAGATTTCGATAAAAACAACGATGTATATGTCTTCGGGCAAAGTGAGGGTAATATGCCCATTAGCAGCTCGATATATAACAATCCCAACAGCTTCCAATTTTTGCAGAAATACAAAGTGAGCCTTGATACCTTGTACTGGAGTACCCAGCTGGGTAGTGGTAAAAGCAAAAAAGACCTGGTGCCAACCGCTATGATGGTAGACAACTGTATGAGCATTTACATCAGTGGCTGGAATGGTGAATCCAATGATATCAATAGCGGTAACACCCATGGCAACACCTTTAACCTGCCCACTACCAATGATGCTTTTCAAAGCACTACCGATGGCTCCGATTTTTACTTTATGGTACTGGGGCGCAATGCTGCCAGTCTTAGTTTTGGCAGCTACTTTGGTGGCACCGCCGAGGAGCATTGCGATGGTGGCACCAGCCGCTTCAGCCCAGACGGAGTCATTTACCAGGCTGCCTGCGCCGCCTGCCGCTCCACCGACTTCCCCACTACCCCAGGCGCCTACTCTCCCACCAAGCCCAACCTGAGCTGTAACTACGCCGCTATCAAAATCGACTTTGAAAAAATTGTCAGGGCCCGGCCGGAGGTAAACTTCAGTCTGGATGTAGACACCATTTGCGACGCCTTGCAGGTAAATTTCAGCAACAACAGCATAAAGGCCAACCGCTATTTCTGGGATTTTGGCAACGGTCAAACTTCCAGTGATGCCGAGCCTCAAACGGTATACAACAATTTTGGCGTGTACACGGTAATGCTCATTGCCGAAGACACCATCTGTGACATCGCTGACACCAATTATATTGAAGTGGTGCATGATACGGGCATTAGCCCTACTGCCCTGATAGAAACCGAATATGCCGGCTGCGATGCCAGTTATGAAGCCCATTTCAGAAATATTACCAGCCGCCCCTGCGATATAGAATGGTACTTCAGTGACGGCACCACCGCAGTGGGTCAGCAATCCACCCATAACTTTCCGGCGGTGGGAAGCTACCAGGTAATGATGGTGGCCACCGACCAGGAATGTGGGCGCAAAGACACCGCTTATGCCCAGTTAAGCTTTACCGACACCGTTCCCGAACCTACTTTTAAGGTGTATGCCCAAAAGTGCGGCAATGGCAAGGTGCAGATAGACGGGAGCGAACTGCGTGAGCGCTATCAGTATTTCTGGCAGTGGCCGGATGGCACTTCCAGCCGTAGCAATCCCTTCATCCTTATTGAAGAACCAGGGCAGTACATGCTAAGTGTAAACATTGATGACACCCTCTGTTCCCGTAGCTACAGTCAGCAGTTCCAGGTACATATGGAGAAGGTGGTGGCAGAAGTTTTCGTTCCCAATGCCTTTACCCCCAATGGCGATGAACTTAATGATGAATTTCTGGTCACCGGCAACTCCTGCTCAGAAATAAACCTGATGCAAATCTACAACCGCTGGGGGACCCTGGTATTTGAAACCGAGCGCCCCTTTGATCACTTCTGGGATGGTACTTTCCAGGAGCGGCGCGCCAGCCCCGGGGTGTACGTGTATGTGCTCACCACCGAGGAGAAGACCTATAAAGGTCATATCACCCTGGTACGTTAAAAGATCAAATCAGCATCAACCTCCATATTGGCAATAAACTCCTTGGCGCGGGCAATGTCTTCGGCCAGAATGCGGTCCTTGTCAATAAAGGGAACTTCTGCCCTGAAGCTTTCCAGGAATGAGCTCAGGAAGGCCGAAGTTTTTTCCTGGCGGAAGAAAAGAGCCTGCGAGGCACAAATCAGCTCTATTGCCAACACGGTTTCGAGGTTATCCACCACTTCCCAGGCCTTGGTAGCGGCGTTGGCGCCCATGCTTACATGGTCTTCCTGACCATTACTGGAAACAATGCTATCAACCGAGGCCGGTGTACATAGCTGCTTGTTTTTGCTTACAATGGAAGCGGCGGTGTACTGCGCAATCATCAGCCCTGAATTGAGGCCGGGCACGGCCACCAGGAAGGGCGGCAATCCACGCTGACCGCTTACCAGCAGGTAAGTACGTCGCTCGGAAATATTGGCGAGCTCAGCGGCAGCAATAGCCACCTGGTCAAGGGCTAAAGCCAGCGTTTGCCCGTGGAAATTACCACCGGAAATAATCTTGTCATCGTCGGGGAAAATGGTGGGATTGTCCGTTACGGCATTGATTTCGGTAGTAAACACCTTAGTAACATATTCAACCGCATCTTTGGTAGCCCCGTGCACCTGGGGTACACAGCGGAACGAATAGGGATCCTGCACGTGCTCCTTAGCACGTACAATCAGCTCACTGCCTTCAAGAAATTCGCGAATACGGCCGGCGGTGGTAATTTGCCCGTTATGAGGACGCACCGCATGTATGAGGTGGTCAAAAGGTTCGCGGCGCCCGTCATAAGCATCGAGAGAGAGGGCAGCAATAAGGTCCGCGAGATAAATGAGTTTGTGCAGGTTAAAAAGCACCGAGCAGCCATAGGCCGCCATAAACTGGGTACCGTTAAGCAGGGCCAGGCCTTCCTTGGAAGCGAGCTTAAGGGGCTCCATTTCCATTTTTGCCAACACCGCCGCTGCCGGTTGCCACTTATCCTCAAACCACACGTCACCGGCACCCAGTAAAGGCAGCGAAAGGTGAGCAAGCGGCGCCAGGTCACCCGAAGCACCCAACGATCCCTGCTGATACACCCTCGGTAATATACCGTGGTTGTACATATCGAGCAGGCGCTCCACCACCGCGGTCCTTACGCCACTGTGGCCGAAGGAAAGCGACTTCACCTTAAGCAGCAACATCAGGCGCACCAGTTCGGCTGGCACCTCCGCCCCGGTACCACAGGCATGACTGCGCACCAGGTTTTCCTGTAAGGCGGCGAGATCCTTACCGTCGATGGTGATGTTGTAAAGAGAGCCAAAGCCGGTGTTTATGCCGTAGATGGGCTCGGTTTGCGAGGCAATTTTTTCGTCGAGGTACTGGCGGCATTTATCAATAGCGGCCTCCGCTTCCGCAGACAGTTTCACCTCTTTCTCCAGTTTAAAAATGCTGTAAAGCTCCCTTAGACTTAAAAAGCGTGGTGATATTTCATGCAGCTTAGTGTCGGCCATAGTGAGAATTTTCGAGGTTTGAGAAGAATTCGAGGAGCTCAATGCGACTGTAATCAGCCTGCTCCCCGCTTTCCATATGTTTCATGGTATATTTTTCCTGCTCCATTTCCTTGCTACCAATTAATACCACATGGGGTATATTTTTTTTATTGGCAAAATCGAGCTGCTTTTTCAGTTTGGCCTTATCGGGATACACTTCCGCGTTTACCCCCAGCTTGCGCAATTCATGAGCCAGTCCCAGGCTATACATGGCCTCCTGCTCACCAAAATTCACAAATAGTGCTTCGGTCCGGTTTTGGGCCAGCTGCGGAAAGAGACCAAGTTCCTCCAGTACCATCTGGATGCGATCAAGGCCAAAGGAAATGCCAATGCCGGAGATGTTCTTAAGGCCAAAAATACCGGTAAGATCATCATAGCGGCCACCGCCCCCGATGGAACCCATCTCCACTCCGCGGGCCTTTACTTCAAAAATAGCGCCGGTGTAGTAGTCGAGCCCCCGGGCAAGACTGAGGTCAAGCTGGAGCTGGTTTTGCAGCTTCAGCTGAGGCAGTCTATCCAGAATAAACTGTACCTCCTCTACCCCTTTGCGGGCCATATCGTTGTCACCAACAGCCTTGCGGTAGGCCGCCAGCTTTTCCTCATTGCTGCCACTGCTTGCCACCACTCGCATCAGCGTGTCGGCTACTTCAGGGGCAAAATCCTTCTTAGCCAACTCTTCGCGTACCCCCTGCTCGCCAATCTTGTCGAGCTTATCGAGGATTATTACAAACTCATTCATCCGCTCGCTAATACCGAGGCTTGCCACCAGGCCGGCCAGCAGCTTGCGGTTGTTAAGGTGAATATCAACATCGAGGCCCAGGGCAATGAATACCTGGTCATACAGGCTGATAAACTCAAGTTCGAGCAGCAATGAATCGGAACCTACCGCATCGGCATCACACTGGTAGAACTCACGGAAGCGTCCCTTTTGGGGACGATCGGCCCGCCATACCGGTTGAATCTGGTAGCGTTTAAAGGGAAAGCTGATCTCATTCTGATTCTGCACCACAAAACGGGCAAAAGGCACGGTAAGATCGTAGCGCAGGGCCTTTTCGGCTATGCTGTTTCCCAACGCAGCTGAGTCGTTGTTGGCAAGGGCCTCCTTATTACTTTTCTTTAAAAAATCACCCGAGTTGAGGATCTTAAAAATGAGGCGGTCACCTTCCTCACCATACTTGCCGGTAAGGGTACTGAGATTTTCCATGGCCGGGGTTTCGATGGGTGCGAAACCGAAGAGACCAAAGTTCCTGCTGAGAATTTCCATTATATAGCTTCGCTGATACATCATCTCAGGAAGCATATCGCGAGTACCTTTCGGCAAGCCGGGCTTTACTGACATAGCTTACTTTTTATTGAGGCGGCAAAATTAGAAAGATTGCCACACTATTGCAGCACACTTTCGGCATCCTTTTGACAAGCGGTTTTGATGGCCTTAAAATCATCACTATTCTTCATCCACCACCAACTGATGCTGTTGCTGCGCAAATTTTCCAAAGGGCTGGTATCACTGAAGTAGAGCTTGCTAAGCCCGCGAAACTGATCGTGGTTGAACACCAATAAGGTAAGGCAGCGCGCCCTGATATTTTTTTCACTGTCACTGAGCTCTTTCCACTCATCGTAATAAATGTACTTGATGCGCGTAGTACTCAGGTCAAAGTAGCGCTGCATGGTGGCCAGGGAGACCTTGTGGAAATTAATGCGATGAAATTGGGGCTTGTGACGGTTAAATTCCACTTCAAAGCGATCGCCGGTCTTTAAGGGCATGCCATTACCGGCCAGCATGGTAATGCCTACACTGCTTACAAAGCGATGATCCTGATAAAGGCTGTCGCCCGACTCGAAGGCATAAATCATTCGTTTATTGCCAATGCCGGTTACCCAGGCTTCGGCCGTTACCGGATCCTGTTGAATCATAAGGCCACGGTAAAAGCGGTAGCCCTGCCAACCTCCCACTCCCAATACCACCAGGGCAAGCAGAATGTAAATAGCCCGCTGAAACTCACGCCCCTGCTCTTCCTCCTGCCGCTTGCGAAACTGGCGTACCCTTTCGCGGTACTTTTCCTTTGCCCGGCGTTCGGCCTCTTTTTTCAGAATCTCATAAATGCGCTGCTTTTCCTCGGCACTGAATTGCTGCTTCTCAAACACCTTGCGCTGCTTGCGCATCCCCATAAGATATTCATAGGCCTCGGTAATTTCGAGAAACTTCTGCTGTGCATCGGGTCCCGGATTGCGATCGGGGTGATAACGCATGGCCAGCTTGCGATAAGCCTTTTTTATCTGATCCTTGCTGGCACCGGGGCTAAGGTTGAGTATTTGAAAATAGCGATGCATCCGGCCCCGAAAATACGTATTTTGACTATCGGGGCTGGTTTCAACCGTGAGAAGCAGAATAAAATTTTTGGACTAATTTCCCATGGCTAAAAACTATCCAAAACATGACTGAATTACCCTTTCTCCTTTTTATCGGATTACCTCTGCTTATTATTCTGCTGTTCAGCATCTTTATTGTAAAGCAACAGCGCATGGCTATTGTAGAACGCTTCGGAAAGTTTCACAGCATCCGCAACCCAGGCTTTCAACTGCGTATCCCCATAGTAGATCAGATTGCCGGCAAAGTGAGTCTGCGCATCCAACAACTGGATGTGTTGGTGGAAACCAAAACCAAGGATGACGTATTTGTAAAAATTAAAGTGTCGGTACAGTATGTGGTACTGAAGGACAAGGTGTACGACGCCTTTTACAAGCTCGAGAACCCCCATGGCCAGATCACCTCTTACGTGTTTGACGTGGTGCGGGCGGAAGTGCCTAAGCTCAAGCTGGATGACGTATTTGAGAAGAAAGACGACATCGCCATTGCTATAAAAAGGGAGCTGGAAGAAGCTATGAACACCTATGGCTATGGTATTATTAAGGCGCTGGTTACCGATATAGATCCTGATGAGCAGGTAAAAGATGCCATGAATAAAATCAATGCGGCTGAACGCCAGAAGATTGCCGCCGAATACGAAGGAGAGGCCGAGCGCATCCGCATTGTGGCCAAGGCTACTGCCGAAGCCGAAAGCAAGCGCCTCCAGGGCCAGGGTATTGCCGACCAGCGTCGCGAAATTGCCAAGGGCCTGGAAGAATCGGTGGAAGTACTGAATAAGGTAGGAATCAACTCCCAGGAGGCCTCTGCCCTCATTGTGATTACCCAGCATTACGACACCTTGCAGGCAGTGAGTGAGCACACCAACAGCAACCTTATTTTACTTCCTAACAATCCCACTGCTGCCAGCGACATGCTTTCGCAGATGACCACCAGCTTTATTGCCGCCAACCAGGCCAGCGAAGAACTCAGTAAACAAAAAAGCAGCGGCCATCAGCCCGATTAAAGTTATCTATAAAATCTAATATCTAAATCTACTGACTTTGAGTAGTTTGAATTCGTAAATTAGCGAATAACCAAGCTGTACCACTATGAAGTCATCCGGCCTCCGCAAGGCCATAATCGGCTTTACCACGGCCCTTTTTGTGCTGGGCTTGATAGTGCTATACCTGGTATTTTTTGTGGAAGACCGGCGTGAGGAACGCATCGAGCGCAATTTCCGCATCCTCAATACCATTTCGGAAAATGTGCAGCAGCTGGCTCAAAAATTACCGCTCAACGCCGCTAATGCCATCTCTCAGCGCGAAAGCTTAAACCGAAAAGAAGAAGGCAACTCGGCCAGCGCCCTCCTCCAGTGCACGGGCACAAACCAAGCCGTAAATGGCAACTCTGATTCTGTAGGAAGTGCCGCAATGCACGACAGCATTAGTCCTGCAAGCTTCAATGCGGAACTGATCAAGGGGCAGAAAGTCTTTGAATATAAGCTGCCTGAGGAAGACCAAAGTGCGGGAGAAAAGGTGTTGAGTGGCCTGGCCAGGGAAGGCTTTCTCTTCAATTTTGAGGGCTATTGGTTCCTCAAACCCTATAAGGAGTTTTTTCCACCCCTGTTCAGGGCTGATGCCTTTGATCACTACCTGGTGGTAGTACCATCTGGTGAGGTATTGTTTCACAGCAGGGGAATGAATTTACTCAAGTTTAAGCCCGCGCAATTATCTATAGATGATACTGACAGCAGCCACGGCACTGCCGGAAGCTCATATAGCACCGCCCGTATCTCCGGTAAGGAGTACAAGGTGTTTACCAACCCCATGCGGGTTTTCGACCAGGAATTACAACTGGTGGGGCTGAGCAGCAAAGAGAGCTTCAACCGGGCCACAATCTATATTTCCTCCTTTTACCTGATCCTGATTTCCCTGGTATTTGTATTACTGCTGCTTAGCTATCCCTTTTTAAAGCTCTTTTTCATTTCCGTTAATGAGCGCCTTAAAATATGGGACCTGGTTTACGCCATTGCTGCGCTCTTTATGGGCACCGCTCTGAGCAGCCTCCTGGTGCTTGATATCCTGCAATATCGTCACTACCAGGAAACCACTATTCCCACAGGTTTGGATCAGGTTGCACTTTCGGTGAAGAGCAAATTCACCAATGAATTGAATCAGATCCTCGAACAACTCTACCAGTTTAATCAGATGTTTGACGAGATAAGCGCACAATTCAATCACAAGGTGCCAGATATCTATATGAAAGAAGACACGGCCAGGGCATCACTGACGCCAGAAACTGACTACCAGCCCTGGCTGCAACAATTCGAACAGGCCAAATATCAAAACTTTCTTAACGTAGCCTGGATCTGTAAGGATGGTATGCAAACGGTGAAATGGACCCGTGACCCCCAAAACACCCGCAGGGTGAAAGTGGCTGGCCGCGAGTATTTCAAGGGCGTAATAGACCACAGTTATTGGTTTCACCAGAAACGGCCCTTTGTGATGGAGTCAATCAGTTCACTAAACGATGGTAAATACTACGCCTCCATCTCTATCGACACCGAAAATCCCGACCTGCCGGTAGCCACTATGACCACCAGGCTCAGGTCTCTGCACTCTCCGGTACTTTCACTGGGATATGGCTTTGCCCTGATTGATCAGGCCGGTAAAGTGTGGTTTCACTCTACCCCCCAGAAAAACTTACAGGAAAACCTGCTGGAGGAGCTTTCTGACGACCGCAAATTGAGGTCATACCTCATCAGCCGCTCCAAGGGTAATTTTTCCAGTAGCTACCACGGTGAGGAGTATCAGCTCAATGTTTTGCCCCTCGAAACCTGGCCTCTTTACCTGGTTACCTACTACGACAAAAGTTACCTCAACACGGCCAATGCCGAAATTCTGAGCTTCAGCCTGATCAGCCTGGCCGTATATTGCCTGCCTTGCCTGTTGATTATCACCTTCCTGCTACTGTACCGTTCCAGCAAAGGAAAGCTTCAATTCCGCCATTACCACCTGAATTGGTTAATGCCACACCCTGCCCAAAGTGGGCATTACCTGCGCAGCATCTTCTACCTGCTGGGGTTGATGCTGTTGTACTTTGTTTTTTTCTGGAGCTGTTATGGGGATTCGCCCGACGACAAATTGAGCCTTCTCTTTATGGTCTACAGCCTCCCCATATTTGCGCTGGGAGGAAGCTATCTGATGCTACAAAGCGATTTTATGTTTCACCGGCGCAGGCAGTTGGTTATTTGGTTTTTTGGCCTCAGCCTGCTTTTTATTTTATTGCTGGCTTTTATGCACGCTTCCCTTTATTGGGTGGGCCGCTTTCTGCTTGCAGCCCTGGCGCTACTGCATGGCATACATCTGATCAGCAAAGACCGCTTCCAAAGATGGGACCACGGCCAGCACTTCCGGCTCACCTACCGCGCTATGGTGGTTATCGGAATGCTCACGCTTTCCCTGCCCCTGATCTATTCATCATTTAAAATAGGGCACGATACTGAATTTCTGCTTTACAATCGCCTGGTACAGCTCGACCTGGCCGAAAAGCTCAACCAGTCCCTGGACAAGGGGCTTTCATCCCACTCCAGGGTAATAGCTGGTGAAGAAGTGGCCCTTTGTGATTTCCCTTCCATACACCTCAGTCCTCAAATCGACGCACGCGTACAAATAAGCAACCTGGACACAGTGGAGCCGAGCCACACCGAAGCTGCCGAACTCTCTCCCTTTATGAAAATCTACAGTAAGATACGGCCATTATATAGCGACCCGGTAATTCACAGCCTTTACCTCAATGAAGAATCGGGGCTCGATGGTCGCTGGAGCTGGAACAGTAGCGATGAACTGGGACTCCATTTCAGCTTTTTCAGCTCCTTCCGGCAGCAAAAAAAACTGCAGCTGGCGAAGTTCATTCTGAATTCCAGTTTGCCGGTGTACCTATTTCCTATCCCGGGCGATAAGTACTTTCTGCTCCTCATGCTGCTGGTCATTGTCCTGCTGATATTGCTTTATCGCTCGGTAAGGTTCCTTTACCACCGCATCTTTATGGGCGAAACTTATGATATCCAGTGGCTGGTAAATATTGAAGAGCTCCTGTTCAAGGGAAACGGGAAGCTGACCCCCGACCTCTGTGAGCAAATGATCTTTTTCATTGGCTTGCCAAAGTCCGGCAAAACGGGCTACCTGGCCAGGCTTATCAAGAAGCATGGAGTTAAAATTCAGGTACATGACCTGGCCAGCATCGAAAACAACCTACCGATTCACCTTCATCGCGAGACCGAGTTAATCATATTTGATCACTTTGAATTTGGTTTGCACCTTAAAGCCATCACCGACAAAAAACTGGCGCTATTAGAGGATATCCTGCGTCAGAGGCAGGCCGGAATAATTCTCGTTTCGTCCATACACCCTCTCGACTTTTACCGCGAAATACGGCTAAACCAAGCCGGGGAAGGCGAAGAAACGCATACCGATATCCAGCGCTGGGTGCGTTTACTGGGTAATTTTCAGAAGCTCTATGCCCAGAGTTCGAACCTGCATTACGGTGTTTCAGAATACAGTGGTTTACCTGAGAGCGAAAACTTGGAGTTGAAACAATTGGTTAGCCTGGAATGTGAAAGCCTCCCCTATCTCGAAAAACTAAAACCCGCAATCTTGCGCAGCCTTAAAAAAGCCGAGTTGCCTGGCGATAAAAAGGCAGAGTTGCCTGGCGGTAAAAAAGCAGAGCCCATCTGCCTGATCAACCGCGATGAGCTGATTTTGAAAATACAGAGTATTGCCGGCTTTTATTACACTTCGCTGTGGCGCAACTGTACCGAGGAAGAGAAGTACCTTTTATACGACCTGGCCCAGGACGGTTTAATAAACACCCGCAATAGCCGGGTTATCAACAGCCTGATCAACAAAGGACTGGTAGTAAATCACCGCCTGTTGAAGGTGGTAAACCTCAGTTTCCGCAATTTTATCCTCGCTAATATAGCCCCGGAAGAGGCACTGGCCATCGAAAAAAGTATTAGCAAAGCCAGCACCTGGCGTCAGATAAGGATACCGCTGATTGTAGTATTACTCATTTTAGCGGCTTTTCTGTTTTACACTCAAAAAGATGTGCTCGATAACATTATCGGCATGCTTACCGCCATCGGAGGAACGGTACTGGCCATTCTGCGACTTTCAAGCAGTCTGGGCAGCAGTAGTGCCGCCTCAAAAAACGCTGAGAAAGCATGAAAAAGCCCCAGACCTACCGCTTAGCGCCCCGGTCATTTTAAGGATTGATTGCTAAAATGGGCCGGATTTGTACCCCGGCCAGATAACGATTCCCTAAGCTACTGTAAAACAGCTCTTCGCCCTGTTGAAAAAAGAGATTTACGGCAAATGCAACTATGGCTGCTGAAATCTATATTTGCCCGCTAATTTTTTTACTCAGTTGTGGAAAGCTCCGAACGCTTAATAGAATATTACTTTCAACGCCGTTTGAAGGGAGTGGCGATGGAAGACATCAGAACCAGCCTGGGCCAACAGCTTATGGAGGAGGAGGATTGTGACCGTATTCTGAAAGTAATTTCAATGCAGGAGGAGCGCTATCACCAGCTCCGCAAGCGACAACGTCTGGGGCGTTACCTGATTATGGCAGGCAGCAGCCTGCTCCTGATCACGATTGTTATCCTTTTTGCCCGCAGTTTACAGCTCATCTCAGTGGCAAGCTGGCTGCTACCCGCCATCGGCATTCCTGGCCTGCTCAGTGGCGCCGGCGGATTCTTTATCGCACGCAATTAATTCTTCCCTAAAACCTTTAGCTGCAGCCTGAGGTTTGATTGGGAATGGCGGAAGACAGCGAACAAAAAACTGCCGAAGACATCCTGCGTCAGCAGATGCGCGTAAGTTTTGAAGATTATCAGCGGGCAGATAAGGCTATTGCCCTCAGTGCCTTTACCGCCGGCCTCGAAATTGGTTTCTCAGTTTTGCTAATGGGTGCACTCTATACCCTATTAAGTCAGGAGGTATCTGCCGAAGTACTGGCCCTGATTGTCGCGGCTGGTTATCCCCTGGGCTTCGTTTTTGTGATCATTGGCCGCTCTGAGCTCTTTACCGAGCAAACTGCCCTGGCCATCATTCCGGTGCTCAACGGTAAGGCTTCAATTAAAGACCTGCTGATACTCTGGGGGCTGATCATTACCGGCAACCTGGTGGGTGGAGCCCTTTTTGCCCTCTTTTTAAGCTGGATAGGGCCGGAGATGCAAATGGTATCGCCGGAAGCTTTTGTGCTGATTGCCCTTAAGATGACCAGCTATCCACCGGCGATAATTTTTGGCTCGGCCCTGCTGGCCGGCTGGATGATGGGCCTGCTGGGATGGCTGCTCACCTCCGCTGAAGACTCCATCAGCCGCATCGTGATCGTAATTTTTGTCACCCTTATTATCGGAGTCGGTGGCCTGCATCACTGCATCGTAGGATCGGTGGAGGTGCTGTGTGGACTGCTGGTGAGTGACAGTATCACCTGGGGACATTACGGCCGTTTTCTGCTTTATTCGGTGGTGGGCAATGTGGTGGGTGGGGCCTTTTTTGTTTCCATTTTAAAGTATAGTCAGCTGAAACTCAAATAACACGACGCAGCTTCATTTCAAAAAAAGGATACCAATTTTGTCCATCAGCCGAAAAATGTCCGCTGCTTGTCCATTGGCCCTCAGCCGAAAAATCTTCAGTAAAGCGAACCGTTCCGCGCTCAGTTTCAAACTGCCAGCTGAAAATCCTGCCCTTCTCAAATTGAAGTTTCGACAGCATCGGCTCGGATGAAGTGGAAAAACTCTGCATATAGAAGGCTTTTTCCTCCTCCTTGTAAATCACCACAGCCAGGGCGTCGTGAATAAGGATGGAGTCACTGAGGTCTTCCAGCGCGTATCCTTTGCCGGTAATCAATAAGACCGATCCCTTCACATGTGGCACTATGTCCTCAGTCTGCTCAAATAGATGACGTTCGCCGGGCCCGGCTGATATCCAACCAGTGCCTTTCCAATGGCCCGCCATAAAACTAAGGCTATCGGCTACATTTAGCTTTTCGGGAGCCTGTGCCTGTATGTTGCTCACCACCAGTAAGATCAGGATACTGATAAATAGTTTTAGCTGATTCATATTGAAGTCTTTTAAATCGATTAGTCAACCTTGGGTTTAAGGTATACCGCAATATCCTCAACATACTTCTCGAAAGCCTCTCGACCCGCATCGCTTATAAAGCAAGTAGTAACGGGATAGCTATCGCCAAAGCTCTTTTTCATTTTGAGATAACCGGCCTCCTTTAGTTTTTTGAGTTGAGTACTGATGTTTCCCCGGCTGGCACCGGTCTTTTCGAGCAAATAGTTAAACTCAGCCGAATGTACTCCCACCAGCAATGACATAATCTGCAGCCGCAATTGGGAATGAAGTAAGGGATCGAGATCGGGTAGCATAGGTTATTTTTTGGCTCGCAACATATAACCAGGCACCAGGTAACTCAGGGTAATGCTGGCAGCAAGCAGCAGTAATACATTGGGAAAATTACTGAAGGACTCTCCACCAAACATTCCGAGCAAGGCCAGGGCAATGCTTACTATACCACCAATTATCAGGGGCCTGAAGCGAAGAATACCGCCCGAAACAAAGGTGGCCAGGCCGTATAAACCAATAATTAGCAGGTAGCTGCTACCCCAGCCGATGCGATGACTCATCAGTAGAACAAAAAAGAGGTAAATCACAAAACCGCCCCATAAATAGCCCATACTGCCGTCTATAAAGCTGGTAACCTTGCGGCCGCGCGATAGCCGGCGACCGGCCAGCATACTAATAACGCCAGCCACCCCCATCAGCACCGGCCACACCAGCCAGTGGTATTCAGAAGGGTATACCGTCAACATTACATATTCGGCCAGGGACGCCACCAACACTGCCCAGCCCCATATCAGGTAAAATATACTCTGCTCCCTGAGGTTGCGCTGACTCTGTTGCAACATGTTACGGATGATCTCAAGACTCTCGTGCTCACTCATTTTTGATTGCATAGCAAAGGCTTTTATAAATGCTATGCTAATATACTAAACTGGTTTATATTATAAACTAGTTTATCCAAAAAATCATGCTCCCCGGCTCAGGGAGCTTTTTAGAAACCTTGCTAAAACAGAATTAATTAGTTGAGCTGCCGGCTGAGATTTAGCCGGCGTCCTCTTCCTCGGCCTTGAACTGCATTTCGTAGAGGCGGGTATAGTAGCCATTTAAAGCCAGCAACTCCTCGTGCCTGCCCTCTTCCACAATTTTACCCTTATCCATCACCAAAATTTTATCGGCTTTTTGGATGGTGGCCAGGCGGTGAGCAATTACTACCGAGGTGCGGCCTTCGGTAAGGCGGTCGATCGCCTTCTGAATCAGCATCTCGCTTTCGGTATCGATGGAGCTGGTGGCCTCATCGAGGATCAGTACAGCAGGATCAGATACGTAAGCACGCAAAAAGGCCAGCAATTGCCGCTGTCCTGCCGAAAGCATATTACCGCGCTCGCGTACATTGTAGTGATAACTGTCCGGCAGGCTCTCTATAAACTCATCCACCCCGATAAAGGCAGCCGCTTCCTGCACCTCCTCAAGCGCAATGTCTTTATTGAGAGTAATATTGTTGTAGATGGAGTCCGAAAAGAGGAAAACATCCTGCAACACTACTGCCATATTGGCCCTTAGTGAAGAGAGTTTCACGTCTTTGATATTGGTACCATCAAGGCAGATCTCCCCTTCCCATATCTCGTAAAAACGACTGAGCAGGTTGATTATGGTAGACTTACCAGCGCCGGTAGCCCCCACAATAGCCAGGGTTTTGCCTGGCTCTACCTTAAAGCTGATACCTTTAAGGATTTCTTCATCGGGCAGGTAGCCAAAATGCACGTTCTTAAATTCTATTTCGCCATTTACTGACTCCAGTTCCTTATCGCCTTCGTCCTCGATGCGTGAGACCGTTTCCAAAATTTTAAATACCCGTTCGGAAGCTACCATCCCCATCTGCAAGGTGTTGAATCGGTCGGCCAGCTGGCGCAAAGGCCGGAAAAGCATATTGATGAAAATGATAATAGCGGTAATCTCACCAAGGGTAATAGTGAGCATATCGGGAGCGAGCTCCCAGCCCATCAGGCGGTGGATTAACAGCTCAAGTGACATTTTTGGTGATGCCTGAGCAGCACGCAAACCGCCAAACCACACGGCCAAGCCAATGCTGACAGCACTCATAATTTCAATTACCGGCAAAAAGATGCTGAAATACCAAATGGAGCGGATATTGGCCTGTTTGTGCTTTTCATTGATAGCCTTGAATTTCTCCATTTCCGCCTCCTCACGGTTGAAGATCTGCACGATGTTCATCCCGCTGATGTGCTCCTGCACAAAGGCATTAAGCGAGGCCACCTGGGTGCGCACATCCTGGAACGAGCCTTTGATCTTGCGCTGAAAAAGGCGGGTGGCATAAAAGAGTACCGGCACCACCGACAGTGAAATCAGCACCAGGCGATAGTCAAAAAAGTAAAACATGGCCCCTACCATGACCAGGATCTTGAAGAGATCACCAAAAATGGTAAGGATACCCTGGGCAAAAATATCGGCAATGGTTTCGATGTCACTTACCGCCCGGGTTACCAGGGTACCGATGGGGGTCTGATCAAAGTACTGCAGTTTAAAGTTTACGATATGGCGGTACAGCTGTACCCGCAGGTCACGGATAATATTCTGCCCCAGGTAATTGGCCCCGTAGATAAAGGCAAATTGCACCAGTGACTCCACAATCAAAAGACCGATTAACAACAAGGTAAAGTCAAGCAGGCCTTGCAGGTCAGGCTTGAGGATAAAATTGTCAATGACGTATTGAATAAGGATAGGCCGGGCGGTACCCAGGGCTGACAGCAGCACGGTGAGCAAGATGGCCCCCCAGAATATCCAGCGATAGGGACGGGTATACGAAAGGATCTTCCGCAACAACCCCAGGTCAAAGGCCTTTCCGCTAACACTCTTACTATCCGACATTAAAAATCTCTTTTGGGTATACTACTTCGGTTAAAAACAGTCCGTGCGCCGGTGCCGATTCACCTGCGAGTTTACGATCTTTTGCGGCAATAACCGCCTTCATTTCCTCCACACTCATTTTACCGCGACCCACTTCCACCAGGGTGCCCACCACCGCCCGCACCATATTGCGCAGAAAGCGGTCGGCTGAGATGTGAAATACCAGCCCCTGTGAGCATTGCTCCCACTCGGCCCGGTCGATGCGGCAATTGTTGGTTTTGGTTTGGGTGTTGCTACGCGAAAAGGAGCTAAAATCCTCAAACTCGAACAACACTTTGGCCGCCTCCTGCATGCTGGCCAGGTTGACTTGGTAAGGCATAAACCAGGCAGTGTCCTGCCGGAAGGGGTCTTTCTTAAGAATCAGGTGATACTCGTAGGAACGCTTAGTGGCATCAAAACGGGCATGGGCTTTTTCGTTTACCGGCACAATCTGCTGCAGGGCAATATCGCGGGGCAGAAAGCGGTTGGCGCGGTGAAGCAGGTTTTCGGGCAAGGGCTTTTGCGCATCAAAGTGGGCCCACATCTCACGGGCATGCACACCGGTATCGGTACGCCCGGCTCCCACCACATAAATCTCCTCACCACAAATTACCGAAAGCACCTTGTTGAGGGTTTCCTGTACCGAAGAAGCATTGGGTTGGATTTGCCAGCCGTGAAAATTTTTACCGAAATAAGAGAGCTGAATGAAATAGCGCAAGGCCGCGATTTTTTAAAGAACTTCGCAAAGGTAATTTAAAGGCGTTAGAACATTGATTCGCATTTCCCTATTAAGCGATACCCATTCCTATATTGACGATCAAATCCTCGAACTCTGCCAAAACAGCGATGAAATATGGCATGCCGGCGACATTGGTGACCTTTCGGTTACCGAAAGACTCGCCACCGTGGCACCCGTAAAAGCGGTTTATGGCAATATCGATGGTACCGGCATCCGCAGCAGCTGGCCCGAGCACGCCCGCTTTATGGCCGAAGGTGTTAACGTATGGATTACCCATATCGGTGGCTACCCCGGGCGCTATTCCTTTCAGGTAAAGCCGGAGATTTTTCAAAATCCCCCCAAGCTGTTTATCACCGGTCACAGCCATATCCTCAAGGTGATGAACGACAAAAAACTAGGGCTGCTGCATATGAACCCCGGCGCTATCGGCAAGCACGGCTTTCACAAGGTGCGTACTATGCTGCGCTTTAAAATCGAGGGTGAGCGCATATACGACCTGGAGGTGGTGGAGTTGAAGCGCTAGAATAGCAACAGTTTTTCGCTCTCTCTTACCTGCCCCCCTACCACGCCAGGGGGAAACCTAAGATCGCTTGTCTTACAGTAAAAGTGATATGGTATCGTTTCAGTCAGCCTGAATACGCACCACCGCCACCCTCAGCTAGCATAATTGCGCCAGACACCGGAGCTATCCAGAACCATAATACCGGAGTCATCCCGCGCGACTTGTCCCGTCCTTTACGGGAAGTCGAGAGAGGGGCCGTGGTAATTGATCAGTAATCCTCCCCCGCAACCCGGTTTTTGCGAAACAAATAATAGCCCCCATCCAGGTCGGGATTGCTGATAAAGTAAAGCAGCCCGTTATAGAGTTTCAGTTTGCTGGGGAAAGGCATCTCAGATATATTCATGCTATCGCCCGCTTCAAATACATTCTGCAAGCGGCTTTGCCCCCGCCTGGCGTAGTCAATATACAGCTGGCCGGTAACCCGGTCGCGTAAGAGGGCCCGCGCATTTTTGGCGGTATAAGATAGTGTTGTGGTGACAGCTCTTTCCCCGCCAGGGGTATAAACCAGTTGTTGCATACGGTCGAGATCGAAAATGCGGAGACTGTCCTGCCATACGGCGGCAAATATTTTCCCGGGCTGCAGAATACGCTGATCAAACCAATCGAGCTCAAGCTCATCCTGCAGGTACTCCAGACTATCGGCCATAGTAGCCCTGGAAAAGTGATAGCGATGATCGCCATTATTACGGCGCTCCACAAAATACTCCAGGCCATATTCGCGGTTGAGATAGTCGAGCGCATTGCTATCGGCCATCTCGGCCAGGCTTCGGGTAAGCCCCCCCCTGGCATGCAGCACCGAAGTTTGCAAACCTCTGCGGCTATGCTTCACCAAAATCAGTCCGCCATCAAACTGGCAGTGGCAATCGCGCAGGTAGCGGTCAAACTCCTCCAGCGGATAAGGATCGAGAAAGTGCAGGTATTCGTAATCATAAAAAATCTGGTAAGCTGAATCCTGCCCAAGCAGGTGGATATTACCGAGGCAATCACTAAAAAGCTCCCTGCCCTTGACCGGGGTCAGGCTCCGGTATACCAGTCCCCCACCCTGGTTGATCAGGCGTAACTCCTGCCCGCTGGTGCCCAGCACCAGCAGCAGTTCATCATAAAACTCAAAGTCTTTCACCTGGTTGGTAAGGCGGCTGTAAGCCTCCATTTCGCGGCTGATCACCACATCAGCCAGTTCAAGGCGTAGCGGATCAAGGTGAATTTCGACAAAAGCCTGATCTACCTCAATTTCGCGGGTACGGTGGGCTACTTCCGTTATCACCAGAGTAAGCGGCAGTTCCGGAACCTCGAGTCTAAAAGAGCCATTCTCATCGGCCACAGTGCCATTGGCGGTGCCCTTTTGCAGGATATGGGCAAAAGCGAGTCCTGCTCCACTCTGGCTATCAACTATCCTGCCACGCAACACCTGATCCTGCGACCAGCAGGCAAGCGGCCAAAACAGTAATATGAATAATGTGCTCCTTAAAATCAGCTGCATACACCTTTAGCTGTGAAGATAGACTCCAAGTTAAAGAGAAGTGGCCCGGCAGGCAAGTTAGTCCGGCAGCGATATTTGAGTACCGAGGCTTGTCAACAGCCTTTGTATAGCGCAGTTGATCAGCGAGCGCCGATGCCTTTCATAAGTGGTCAATCACGGCAGAGAAGCGATCGAAATCGGTCAGCGACCGACGAAGCGCTCAGCGAAGTATCAACGAAGACGATCGGCTGAACGCACCAGCTTTTCATCCTTCATGATGGCGCGATTAGCGAGGGCAATAAGCACGATAGCCACCACTGGCATAAAGAGGCCCAGATCGTAGTTCCCGCTTTCCAGGTCCTTAACATGATCAAAAAAGTGGTAGAGCATCAGGCCCAGCAGTACAAAGTTGAGCAGGATATTGATCCGTCCCGAAACGAACTGCTGCTTGCGGTTCTTATAGCGGAAAATGCTGAAAAAAGATACCAGGGCCGACAATAGGGTAAGAGCAAAATACACCGGGAAATCGAGGATGTACTGCCCTTCGCCGGCCACATTGTACAGTGGTAACACAATAATAAGTCCGGCCGAAACAACACCGGCCAGGAGAAGATATACAGACTGTATTCTTTGAATCATGGAGGTTGAAATTTGCGCTCAAAGGTCACAAAAATTCAACTGTTGGCATTGGCCTTGAACAATTTTTGTAATATTGCCTTTAAATCCTGATGATTCTTAGTCAGGGACATTCAATTACCCCCTTTTCAAAGCTCACATAGCAGGCATTTCGCCTTACCCAAAATAACCATTTGTAGAGTTCCTAGTATTGTTTTTATAATCATTCCCAACATTAGATGTTTGACATAAACGAATTAAAGGGTAAGAAACTACCCGAACTGAAGGAGATTGCTGAGTCTCTGAACGTTAAGAAGTATAAATCCCTCAATAAGCAGGAACTGGTGTATCTGATTCTTGACCACCAGGCAGCTAATCCTGAAGCGGTAAAATCTGCCCTCCCTAACAAACCGCAAAACAACTCAGAAAGCAAAAAAAATCCAGCCAGTGCCCCTCAAAATGAAGGCGCTAAGGCTACGGCCCCTGCGGCTGACAATGCTCCGGCCGCGGCGAAGGCAGCTCCTGAAAAAAAGGGCGAACGACCTGAAAAGGCAGCCGATAGTCCTCGTGACCAAAAAGAGGGCGGCGACAATAAAGCAGCAGGCAACCAGGATAACAGCCGCAACAAGAAACAGGGCGACCGTGACCAGCGCGGCAACAACCCGCGTCAGGCTAAGCATCAGGGTAGCGATAACCGGGGACGCAAAGGCGATAACCGCCCCGACAATAAAAGTGATAAAGGAAGTAACCGGGGTGATAACCGCGGCGACAATCGCCCGGATCATAAGCAGGACAACCGTCAGAATGACAATCGCGGCGGTCAGCAGCGTCACAGCAATAAACCCAAGGAATACGAATTTGATGGCATTATTGTAGCCGAAGGAGTACTGGAAATGATGCCTGACGGCTATGGTTTCCTGCGCTCATCCGATTACAATTACCTCAATTCACCCGACGATATTTACCTTTCCCAGAGCCAGGTGAAACTCTTTGGCCTGAAAACCGGTGACACTGTGCGCGGGCAAATACGTCCACCCAAGGAAGGTGAAAAGTACTTTCCCCTGGTGAAGGTGGAAAAAATTAACGGCCGCGAACCCGATTTTGTGAGGGATCGCGTAAGTTTTGAGCACCTCACTCCTCTTTTCCCCCAGGAAAAATTTAACCTTACCGGCAAGAAAGCCACTCTCAGCAGCCGCGTGATTGATCTCTTTTCTCCTATTGGAAAAGGTCAGCGGGGCCTGATCGTAGCTCAACCAAAGACGGGTAAAACCACCTTGCTGAAGGAAGTGGCCAACGCCATTGCTGCCAATCACCCCGAGGCCTACATGATCATTTTGCTGATCGATGAACGTCCGGAAGAGGTAACCGACATGGCCCGCAGCGTAAATGCGGAAGTAGTAGCTTCTACTTTTGATGAGCCGGCAGATCGCCATGTGAAAGTGGCCAATATTGTGCTCGAAAAAGCCAAGCGTATGACCGAGTGTGGCCACGATGTTATCATCCTCCTCGATTCCATTACCCGCCTGGCGCGTGCTTACAACACCGTATCACCGGCTTCCGGCAAGGTGCTTTCAGGCGGTGTGGATGCTAATGCCCTGCACAAACCCAAGCGCTTTTTCGGTGCCGCCCGCAATATCGAAAACGGAGGTTCGCTCACCATTCTGGCCACGGCCCTGATTGACACCGGCTCTAAAATGGATGAAGTGATATTTGAAGAATTTAAGGGTACCGGTAATATGGAGATGCAACTGGATCGCAAGATCGCCAACCGCCGTATCTGGCCTGCCATCGACCTGATGGCTTCCGGTACGCGTAAGGAAGATATGCTCCTGGATAAAGACGTGCTCCAACGCATGTGGATCCTGCGTCGTCACCTGGCCGATATGAACCCAATCGAGGCGATGGAATTTTTACATGATCGCATGAGCCGCACCCAGGATAACGCCGAATTCCTGGTGTCAATGAACGGTTGATCCTGCCCTGAAATTAAGGACTTAAAAAAGCCCGCTCCCTTAACCGGAGCGGGCTTTATATTTATCAAGTGCTTAAAACCAGCTTTTTAACCCGCTCAACAATATGAGTGGAAATCTGTTTTGGCAGCTCAATTTGAGAATTTTGCCCCAAAAATGGAAGAATGGATTTCATTAAAAACCAGTGTTTTAGGGGCTTTGCTCGCTTTGGTATTATTTTTTAGATCTGTTTTGGATTAACTAAATCCGATACCATGAAAAAAGCAGCTTTAATGGGGCTGATGGTACTTACCATCTTCGCCTGTAAAAAAGATCACAGTTCCTCCAGCTCCACCCGGAGTGGATTGAGTACCGCCGACTTGCAAGTACCGGCCAACTTTAGCTGGCGAACCACCCAAACCGTGGCCGTGGACCCCAGCTCAGTGTTAAATGGCTCCGATGAAACCAGGGCCTTCAAAATTTACGATCAACAGGGAAATCTGCTGGCTACCCGTACCATGGCAGCAACGGCCGGCTCCAGAGTGTATTTGCAGCTCCCCATCAACAGCAGCGAGCTTTATTTTGCGCATGACAAGGGCATGGAAAAGCTGGCCGTACACAACGGCTATACCAGTGCCAACAACTTTGAGAAGAAAAACGGCACGAGCTGCGACTGCGAACACGGCATGCAATACTTTAAAGTAGTCTACAGCGGGCCATCAGGAGTAAACGTTGACGCTGCAGACAAAAAAGCAAACTCACCCTTTCAGACCTTTGCCAATGTTCAGAACGGTGACACGCTTACGGTTGACGATCCCAACAACTTCAAATTACCCAAGGAAACACAACTTACGGTAGGCAACAACACGGTAGAGATCCACACCTCCTGTTCTCAGGATATTATGGGTGTGGTATTCGGTGATTTCACCGTGGTGGAATTTCTGGATGGCGATGGTGATATCTGTAACAGTGTCCCCCCTCCTACCATAAACTGCCCTTGTAATCACAAAATGCAGAATTTCACTGTGTACTACAACGGTCCGGCCAATGCCACCCTCAACCTGCGTGAAAAGGACAAGTTTGATCCCAAGCACTTCAAGGGCAGTACCACCGGTGTAAATCCAGGGGACAGCATTACCTTTTATGGCTACGACAAAAACGGTCGCTTTAAAGCCAAGGTATTCATAGAAATTGATAGCGTGTTTTACGAAATTCACACCTCTTGTTCACGGCCTATCCTGGGTGATATTTACGGCCCGCTTACTGTTACTGCCTATACCGATGGCACCGGGTTTAGCTGCTCTGTGACCCCGCCTCCCTGCGTGGATAGCGACAACGACGGCTGTTGCGATAGCGACGATGCCTTCCCCAACGACCCCACCCTTTGTGATATCCAGTACATACCCGGTAACAACGTATATGGTTCCTATGCCTATGAAGACCTGTGGCCCAACTATGGTGATTTCGACTTTAACGATAAGGTAATCGACCGCAACACCGTGCTTCAGCTTGACCAGAATGGTGATGTTACCCAGGCTGTTTACAAGCTGGTACTACGGGCTGCCGGTGCTGGTTTCCTCAATGGGTTTGGTTTTGCCTTACCAGGGGTAGCTCCAAACGCCGTAAGCAGCGTGAGCGGCACCATGAACCCACAAGGCTACACTATAATTGAGGCCAACGGTACTGAAGCCGGTCAAAGTGAAGCGGTCATTATCGTATATGAAAACTGGCGCGATGTGGTTACTATCACTCAGCCTGGGCAGTTCTTCAACACCTTAAACCCCGGCGGCGGCCTGGGCACCAGCGACACTATTACTATTACTGTAGATTTTGCGCTTGCCCAGCCGGTGGCCAACCTGCTCGAAATTGATCCCTTCCTGATCAGAAATGGTATCCGCGGTGCTGAGATACACCTGCCCTGGTTTGGTCCCACCGATCTAGCTAATCTTAGCTTATTCGGGCAAAGGGACGATGCTTCGAGCTTCCCCAACCCCGGTAACAACTATGTAAGTGCTACCAACATCCCCTGGGCTATCGAAACTCCTCAGGGCGCCTTTGACTGGCCCATTGAGTATGAAGATATCCGCAATGTGTATTTTGATTTTGACGATTGGGCTTCGACTGGTCTTCCCGTTGACTGGTACAGCAACGGCAACCGCGACAACTCCAAGGTATACTAGTTATATTGATCTGACACACCCCCTTTAAAGCTCTTCCAACCGCCCTGAATGCTCCGGCATTCGGGGCGGTTGTTTTTTTGCGTTTACGGAAGTGCTAAGGAGGCCGCTTTCACAGGGCCGGCAAAATACCTCCACCACTCCCTGCTTGAACCCTAGGCATGAATATTGCCTTAATATAGGTATGAAATTATCTGCTATTCTAATCAGTATATTTTTTAGCCTGGCCGCTTGTAGTGGGAGTGGCTCATTATCAGATCAAGGCAGCAGCAAAATAATTCCTGCCAGCGTAGAAACCGCCGCCCGCAAGGCCCTGGAGGCCTACCCCGAACTTGAGGACATTAAAATTGAATTTGTTTTTAAAGACGGATTGGGCATGCACTTTATGCAAGCTCAACCCAAGCCTGCCACTATTTTCAAATCGGCGAAGCAGCGCACCTATATGATTAAAATGACCCGGGAAATGGAAATTGCCGATGACAAGAAAATCCCCATTTCTGAAATGCCCGAGAAGGTATTGGTAGGTTGGTTTGCCCATGAGTTGGGGCATATCAAAGACTATATCGACAAATCATCGGTAGAACTGGCCTGGTTTGGTTTGCGTTATTACTTTTCAGAAGATTTTAAAATTGCCGCCGAGCGTCAGGCCGATATCTATGCTATTCAGGCCGGTTTTTCAAACCAGATTATCGCCACTAAAAACTTCATTCTCAACAATGCCTCACTACCCGATGAATACATTGAAAAAATTGAACGCCTGTACCTCTCACCGGCCAATGTACTTGACCTGGTAGAAGACCTGGATGACGAGGACGATTTGGATGATGCTGAAGAGGAAATTTACGGCGATTCTTAAGGCCCTGCCCCACTGGCAGCCGGAGATTAATATTAACTTTACCTCCCAATCCTTAAAAAATTCCATGCAGCGCCTGCACCTTATTCTGGCCTTAATATCCAGCCTGTCACTTGGGGCGCAGTTTCACCCTCACCGTCCCAATTTAGTGGTGTTCTCAGGCAGTGACTGGTGCCTGCCTTGCATGAGTTTTGAAAAGAATGTGCTTTCCAACGAGCTTTTTAAACGCTATGCGCAGCGTAACTTACTCCTGATCAAGGCAGATTTCCCCCAGCACAACCGCCAGTCAGACTCCCTTAGAAGTTTTAATGAACAACTGGCCGACCGTTACAATCCGGAAGGAGCTTTCCCCAAAATAATTTTACTTGATGCAGGCGGTCTTAATCCGCGCAGCATTTCCTATCAGGCATCAGCAGAACAGTTTATTGCCACCCTCGAAGATGCCTTGCCTGCCATGCAAGAGTTTGAACGGGTGGAACGCCTTATGGGCACCCGCTTTGAATTCAACATTCTCAGTCGCTACCCCAGCTCTGCTCATTTCCTTTTAGATAAGTGTGTGGAAAAGGTGGCTAAGATTGAAGCCAGCATTTCCTCCTGGCAGCCGGGCTCACAGCTCTCGGAAGTGAACCGCCAGGCCGGGCGACAAGCGGTGGTTGTAAGTCCTGAATTAAAGGAGTTACTGCTACGTTGTAAAAAGCTGTCGCAAATGACACAGGGTGCTTTTGACATCACTTTTGCCGGCGTTAGCTTCTATCGTTTTGAGGGGCAGGAGCAAGACAGCCTTCCCCAGGCAGAGTATCTGCGTCCCTACTTACAAAAAGTAGGAATGAAGCACCTTCACCTCGATTCTGTGGGGGTATTTCTGGATGCTGAAGGAGCCAGAATTGGTCTGGGAGCGGTGGGTAAGGGCTATGCTGCCGACGAAGTAAAAAAAATGCTAATCGATTTGGGGGTGCAGGCCGCCGTAATTAATGCCAGCGGTGATCTTACCACCCTGGGCGAAAACCTGGCCGGTGAACCCTGGAAAATAGGCATCGCACATCCCTCCTCCACTACCGAAGCCTTGTTTTGGTTACCCTCCCGTGAGGCTGCGGTAGCCACCTCCGGCAGTGCTGAAAAGTTCTTTACTTATGCCGGTAAGCGTTACAGCCATATCCTTGATCCGCGCAGTGGTTTGCCGGTTAGCGACAAACTCAGCACCACGGTAATCAGCCCCAGTGCAGAGCTTTCAGATGCCCTGGCTACTGCCATTTTTGTATTGTCAACCGAGCAAGGTCTGGCCCTTATCAATAAATTACCCAACACCGAATGTATTATCATTGACGCTGCAAAAGAAGTTCACTTTTCCAATGGTCTTCAGTATCTCGATGCTCCGGATCCCTGATCCGCTAAAACTAAAATTGCTAATATTTACTCTCATCAGCGGGAGTATATCGGCATGTACCGCCGTAAAGCCTTACCAGCGGGCCTACCTCAATGACCCGGCAATGCAAACCGGCGGTGAAGCTGCGGAGAATTTTGAGCAAAGTGTCTTTTCGTATCGCGAGGGGGGACTGATCAGTATCGGGTCTAAAGGCAAGGGAGGTTGTGGTTGTAATTAAGCCCTTTCAAATAGCATTGCTGTTTTGCTTATTGGTCAGCAGCCTTTCCGCACAAAAGGAGGAAGAAGCTAAAGAGCTGGTGGAAAGCCTGTTTAGCTATTACACCCAGGATGGAAAGCACTCGGCGGTTACCGGGGGTGAAGGCACGGAATTTCTGCAGGTTTACAGCGTGGCCACTAATGCCACCCGCCAGTTTAGTGACCACAGCTACCTGCTGCAAATCGGCCTCGACGTTATCAGCTCGGCCAGTACCGACCGCATCAACTACAAACTCTCCTCGGCCTCGCGCCATGATGTTCACAGCAGCATTGCGGGCGGCTATGAACACCAGCTAAAGGAAAAGCTGAAATTGGGGGGAAAGCTCCTGCTCTCCCTTGAGTCTGACTACTTTTCACGTGGGCTCGAAGGCTGGGTAAACTGGCTGAAAGCGGATCAGAGCCGCGAGTGGCATTTTAGCAGCCAGTTTTTTTGGGACGACCTGCGTTGGGGCCGTTTCCAACCTCCCTACCTGATTAAGGCCCGCAACCTGGTTTATCCTATTGAATTGCGCGACAGCAATTGGTTTGACATTTACAATCGCTACTCTTATAATTTTAAACTGAGCCTTCGCCAGGATCTTAACCGTCGCACTACCCTGGCTTTATTTCCGGCCTACAGTTTTCAATACGGATTACTCAGTACGCCTTTTCACCGGGTTTACTTCAGTGACCTAAGTGAGGCCAGGGTTGAGAACCTACCAGCCCGTAAGCAACAGGCGGCCATAGGTGTGCAACTGAATCACTTTAGTGGCCATAGGTGGGTTCAGCGTTATTTCTATCAATATTATACCGATAATTGGGGCCTTTACAGTCATACTCTTAAAGGGCAGTATATTTTTAAAGCAGGCCAAAAATGGCAGATCGGGCCCTATTTCAGGATGGTTTATCAAAACGGAAGTCGCTATTTTAAACCCTTTGCTGAGCATCAGAAAGCCGATGAGTTCTATACTTCTGACTACGACTTATCGGATTTTTGGTCATACAACCCCGGTATCAGCCTGCAAATAAGACAATCAGCGCAAGCTGAAAGCTGGACACTGACCGGCTCTGCCCTGCGCTACTCCTACTATAAACGCAGTGATGGCCTCTACGCTCATAGCTTCAGCCTGTACCTGAAATTGGCCGGAAAAGAAAATTCAGCAACTCAGGCCAAAATAAATTTGTGAGTAAAGAATTTTTAATAACTTTACGGACTGATAATCATATTAGTTAACGCGAAGCTACCGCGTTATTAACACAACAATATTGGGGGGATCGATGGGTTAGCAGCAACCTTCCGAGCAGAAGGGAAAACACAAGATCCCCCTTTTTTTCAGCCTCGTTGCTACTTCCACCCTATTTATCATTTACTTTATATTAGCCCTCTTCGTCATTATTGAAGATGGAAAATACTATTGACAACGTCCAGCTGAACTTTAACCAGGACTCGCTTTGGATATTAAATATCTGTCTGGGTATCATTATGTTTGGCGTAGCCCTGGGCCTTAAAATCAATGACTTTAAGGATGTGGCACGCCACCCTAAATCAGCCCTGCTGGGAGTGGCCGCACAATTTTTGGTTTTACCTGCCCTCACTTTCGTACTGGTTTTTTTACTGCAGCCTGCCCCCAGCATTGCCCTGGGGATGATAATGGTTGCCGCCTGCCCGGGTGGTAATATTTCCAACTTCATCAGCCAAATGAGTGGTGGCAATGCCGCCCTTTCTGTGAGCCTTACTGCCATTGCCACTATTCTGGCCATTATCTTCACCCCTCTCAATCTGGAGCTATGGGCAAGCCTATACCCTCCTACCCGCTCTATTTTGCGGGAAGTAAGCCTTGAGCCACTACAGGTATTCAAAACGGTAGGCCTCATCCTCGGAATTCCCCTCATCCTCGGTTTGATTTGTGTGCACAAGCTGCCAGGGCTTGCCGCGCGTCTGGTGAAAATCCTCAAACCGCTGTCGTTGATGATTTTTGCCGGTTTTGTGATTATTGCGTTTTCCAATAACTGGTCCGTGTTCCTGGACCACATTCATGCCATCATCTTAATTGTATTGTTGCATAACGCAGTCGCCCTATCGGCAGGATATGGCCTTGGAGCACTCTTTAGGCGACCATTACGCGACCGCAAAACCCTGGCCATCGAAACCGGCATCCAAAACTCAGGGCTCGGCCTGCTCCTGATTTTCAGCTATTTCAACGGACTGGGAGGAATGGCCATTGTCGCCGCCTGGTGGGGTATTTGGCATATTATATCGGGTTTGTTAATTGCCTATTATTGGTCCGGCGTAAAGGCCGTGCAAACTGTCGCTTAATACATGAGAAAGCTTTTCTATTATTTCATGTGGACCTGGATCCGCATAGGTTTCTTTTTCTTCTATAAAAAATTCAGGGTAGAAGGGCGTCAGCACCTGCCGGCACGCCACAAAGCAGTGATCTTTTTACCCAACCATCAAAATACTTTTCTCGATGCACTTTGTGTGGCTATTTCCAATACCCGCATAAATCACTATATGGCGCGGGGCGATATTTTTGGTAGCCGTCGCATCAAGAAAATGGCGAGCCTGATCAATCTGCGTCCCATTTACCGCATGCGTGACGGGGGGGTGGAAGCCCTGGGCAAAAATGAACAGGTGTTTGACGAATTAATTGAGTTTCTACACCAAAAGCATGGGGTAATGCTTCATCCAGAAGGCACCCACAGCTTAGAATACCGCTTACGGTCTATCAGTAAGGGCTTCACCCGCATTGCCTTTGGCGCCCTGAAAAAGTACCCCGGGCTGGAGCTCGAAATTGTGCCGGTAGGTTTGAATTACGGCCATCACACCAAATATCGCAGCAACACCACGGTAAAGTATGGTAAGCCCATTAAGGTAAAGCCTTATCTCCACATGAGCGACCGCAAAGCTGCTACCAACGAACTAAGGCAACTGGTAGCCCGTCGCATCGAAGAACTGACCATTCAAATACCACAACAGGAATACGATGAGATTCACCGTCAACTCAGGGATAAGAACCTTGACTTTTCACGGCCTGAAGAGGTACAACCCCTGGTGGATGACCGGCAGGAACGCGAAAATGGACGAAGCCATCGCGATCATTTCAAACCCTATTGGTTTGAGAGCATTCTTTACCCACTGGTATATCTTAACAACCTGCCCAGCATCCTTATCTGGAAGAAGCTAAAACCTAATTTCAAGGATATAGCCTGGCATGGCGCCATTAAATTCGCCATTGGTGTTTTTCTGACCCCTGTTTTTTATCTTTTACAAACCTTATTAATAGCCTGGCTTGCCAACTGGAACTGGGCTCTCCTATACCTACTCCTGTCGGTTCTCAGTACGCCCATTTTGCGCATAGGACAGTCTTAAGCCGGTTTAAACGGTGAAACCATAGCCACAGGCTCCATTCACCAGGTGCCCGGCATAGTTAAACTTTGGAATCTGAAACAAAGGCGGGATCCAAAAAGGCAGGCCTCGGGAATGCAGTACCCCCAAAATTTGCAAATGGTAGTAGTAGTAGTAGTATGCCTGCCTCTCCCGAATAAAGGGAGGCTGTTCGGGTTGTTTCCCTTATAAATCGGGTCCACCGCGCTGCCATCCGCTCAATGGCATTAAGGCTGATAAACAGAGGCAATGATAGTAAGCCAGAGAAAGCAAAAGGGGTTTGGTCACCAAAAAATACTAAAGCTGCTTTAATGTTTCAATGCGACGTAGCTTGCCGTTGGCGGTATAATCAAAGGCAGGGAGGCAATACAGTGCCCGTGGTTTTTCATAGGGGTCCAAAGCACTAAAATCAAAATCAGCAAGACTCAGCTGCGCCTGGGTTTCGAGCACCAGCACCAATTGCTGTCCCAGGCGATCATCAGGTATCCCTGTCAAAAAATAGGGCATACCTAAATCGCCCAGTCGTTTTTCAATATCCTCGGGGTGCAACTTCACTCCACCGCTATTCACCACATTATCGGCCCGGCCCAGCCATTTAAAAGTATGAGAGTCCTGCAAGTCCACCACATCATTGGTAAGCAGGGCCTTAATACCAATATGGGGGGCATCAATTATCAGACGTCCGTCAGCATTAACCTGAAAACTAACTGCAGGAACGGCCCGGAAATAATCGCTACCGATCCGACGCATTGCTACATGCGAAATAGTTTCAGTCATACCATAGGTATGGAATATTTCGCCGGGTAAACGACGCAATTTCGCTTCAAGCTGGCTATTGATAGGGGCCCCACCAATTATAAGTTTATCCACCCGATGCAGCTCTGTGAGTGAAGCTTCTGCCTGAAGGGGCACCATGGCGGCAAAGGCGAAATTTCCCGCTACTTCTGCCAATGGGTTGGCGGAAGGGCTCACCGCTTCCAGTTGGAGATCACCTTCCATTGCTCTCAGGATCATCATTATACCAGCAATTTTATTAGTAGGAAGGCACAGCAAAGCACGGTCACCGGCCTTAAGTTCCAGAAATTTAAGAGTGGTGCGCGCAGAAGCCCGCATATAAACTTTGGGAATCCGGATGATTTTTGGCTCACCGGTAGAGCCTGAAGTTGACACTGAAAAGGCTTCCTCCTCATTGCCAAAAGTGACCTCAAAGTTTTTAATATCTGATTTCAGGGCCTGAGAATCAATATTTTCTCCACTCATTATCAATCACTTAAAAAATATTTCATTTTTTTCTTTCCGCTCACCCAACCCTTTCAGCATTGGGCTCGTCATAAGGGTACAGTTCCTAAATCCGATTACGTCCTCAAGGACAACCCTGTTTAAGAAAAAGCATTGCCCGTGTTCCCTGGGTGATGCTTTTTTTAGTTTGGCGAGTATCCGGCACAAAAAAACGGCAAAGCATTTAGAAAATACCTTGCCGTTGGGGCTAATTGTATTGAAAGTTGTACTTAATCTTCATTTTCCATATTGGCATACTCATAGCGGTCGGTTGCAGCCAGGTTACAGTCGGTACAGGTATTACTGATGCGCTTCAAATCCCAAACCATGCCCTTGGCCGGTTCTACCGAGTGGTTGGCCCGGCAGCTCTTATTAGCAGGTGGTGGACAATATATGCAGATCTTGTCGCCCGCAGTTCTCGGGCCGCCCCCCTTAACATTGGTTATCTCGTAGATGCAGTAAACATCGGCATTTTGAGGATCCTGGTGGGGCCTGATCTTATCAGCATTGGCGCAACCAACCATGAGGCCCATCAATAAAAATGCTGCAAAAACATTTAAATTTCTCATAATTGTCTGGTTTTGTTTAAGTTAAAGATATACAAAAACCAGTTACTGCCACTTCTGCAGCAAGGGGTCAAGCTTCCAGGCCCGTTCAGGTTCGTAAAAGATCTGCCCTTTCTTTACCATCAGTGGTGAGTCAAAATTATTGCTGTACAAACTACCAGTACCCAGGCCGGAGGGAAGTGGATTTTCCTGAAGGTAGTTCCACTGGGCAATGGCATTTAGGCCCAGGTTACTTTCCAGCGCACTGGTAGTCCACCAGCCGCAATTGTGATCGCCTGCCAGGGCGATCCACTCCTCAGCACCCCTGAAACCGCCAATAAAGCTGGGTTTGAGAATGATGTATTGCGGGCGAATAGTGGAAATCATCTTCTCGCGCTGCATACGGCTAAAAAGTCCGATTAGCTCTTCATCCAAGGCTACCGGCAAAGCAGAAGCTTCGCACAGCCGGGCCATCTCCTGCCAGTTGCCACTGGCGATAGGCTGTTCAATACTGTGAATTTCCAATTCAGCCAATCGATTCAATATACCCAGAGCTTCCCCGGCGGCAAAAGCACCATTGGCATCTACCCTTAATTCCAGTTCATCAGGCCGGTATTCATTGCGCAATGCACTTAAGATGCTCACCTCCTCTGCCAGGCCAATGGCACCGATTTTCATTTTAAGAACCGTGAAACCGTTTTCAAGCCGCTCTGCCACCTGTTTCTTCATAAAGGCCAGGTCGCCCATCCAAATCAGACCATTGATGGCCTGACCAGCCCGGCCGGCGGTAAAATCGGAAGGGAACAGGCAATGGTTTTCAGCCTCCAGGTCCAGCAATGCCATTTCAAGGCCTGCCTGGATGGAAGGAAATTCCTCCAGTTCGCCAAACAGTTCCTCCTCCGATAGCTGAATATTATCGGCCAGCCATTGCAGGGTGGTTTCATAATCGCCACGATCGTCGGCGCTCAACCCCCTTAGCAGGCCACACTCCCCGACCCCCAGCTTCTCTCCGCTTTGCAGCTGAATAAAATAAGAATCTTTGCTACGAAGAACCCCGCGGCTGGTACCGGCCGGTTGTTTAAAGTGAAGCGAATATTTCTGCCATTGAAGTTTCATGCAGTAAAGGTATTGATAGCCTTCTCCCCACCCAAGTAAAAAAGTGCTGCGGCCAGGGTTGAGAACAGGGTCATTCAAGGCGCAGCCATACCCTCTCCTTAAATAGGAAATAGATATCGACCCAATGCGATTTTATATAAGACCTTCCTTAATTTCACCTGCTCCAAACACCAATACCTAACAGATAGCTTTGCATGAAATCAGTTCTACATAAGGCAAATAGCCGTGGTCATGCCAACCATGGCTGGCTAAACAGCTACCACAGCTTCAGTTTTGCCGGCTACTACAACCCTGATCGCATGAATTTTGGTGCCCTGCGCGTGCTGAATGACGACGAAGTAGCCCCGGGCATGGGCTTTGGCACTCACCCTCACGACAATATGGAAATTATCTCCATCCCCCTTGAGGGCGACCTTGAGCATAAGGACAATATGGGCAACAAAACAGTGATAAAGCAGGGCGACGTACAAGTGATGAGTGCAGGCACCGGCATAGCCCATAGCGAGTACAATCACAATGACTCACAGGCGGTACGCTTCCTTCAGATCTGGATAATACCGGACAAGCGCAATGTAACACCCCGTTACGATCAGATCAGCCTCAAGCCTGCACAGTTGCACAATCGCTGGCAACAGATACTTTCCCCGCAGCAGGATGATGAGGGTGTATGGATACATCAGCAGGCCTGGTTTCACCTGGGTCACCTCTCTACAGGGCTGGAACTCGAGTATGAACTGAAGAATCCTGAAAATGGGGTATATGCCTTCATTTTAGAGGGTCAGACTGAAATAGCCGGCGAAACGCTTAACCGCCGCGATGCCATCGGCATCTGGGATACGGAGGCTTTTAGCGTAAAGGCGCTTGAAAACAGCCAACTACTGTTAATGGAGGTGCCGCTGAAATTCGACTAATTCAGATCACCTGGCCAATGCCGAAAAGCAGGGAAAAGATCAGGGTGGTGATGGCCAGCATTTTTAGCAGGGGTTCAAAATCTTCCGGCTCCTCCCCTTTCAGGGCTGCCCTCAGGTTGATAAAAAGCAATGGTAACACCAGCCAATACAGGTTGCGCCAAAAACTACCCTCAGTAAGCCGGTTGTAGAGAAAGGCGAAGTCAAAGGCCAGTACAATTAATATCAGGTGGTACAACTTGGCCCCGCGCAAGCCCATCCGCACTGCCAGGGTTTTTTTACCGTGGCGGCGATCGCTGTCAATGTCGCGCATATTATTGAGGTTGAGTACTCCCACCGCCAGTAAACCCACCGCTGCCGCGGGCAACAGTATTTTCCAGTTGAGGATATTGGCTTGGAGAAAGTAGCTTCCTCCTACCCCAACAATACCAAAGAAAAGCAGTACGGAAATATCACCCAGTCCTGAATACCCATAGGCCTTGCGACCCACCGTGTAAGTGATGGCCGCGACAATGGCCAGTAAGCCCAATAGTATAAACCCCAGGGTAACCAGCCAGGGCAGGCCGGCAGTGGCAATAATGCTAAGCCAGGTACCAAAACCGAAAGACAGCAAGGCAAAAAACCATACCGCTTTTTTCATCTGGGCAGCACTGATCTCCCCGCTGGCTACCGCTCTCTTCTCGCCGCGGCGATCGGCATCGGTGCCCTTTACCCCATCACCATAATCATTGGCATAGTTGCTCAACACTTGATAACACAGGGTAGTGAGCAGGCAAAGCACAAAAATAAGATTGCTGTAATGACCATTGGATGCAGCCAGGCAGGTTCCTAAAATAATGCTTGAAAAGGCCAGCGGAAGAGTGCGCAGGCGCGCCGCCGCAATCCAGGGTTTAATATTCATTACTCATACTTTTCGGCTGCTAAGGTAATCAGCACAGCGCTTTCCGCAGAAATCCCTACATCCAGCTTTCCCCGGTACTCTCAATTTTATACAAGAGGTAGTTATAGAGCATTTTAGCTTCGACGGCATCGAGATGAGGCATGCGCTCCTCCCCGGCAGCGGTATAAAATGTGAGGCTGGCCAGCCCTCTTCTTCTCTGAAATATACTTTGCGAAAAGCGCAGGTTTTGCAGTTTGTGAAATTTCAGCACCAGCCGCGAAGGATATACCCAACCTTTTTTAAGCAGGAGCATAGCCTCATTGTGCTGCATGGAAACTGACCGCCAGTAGCGAAAGCGAAAAAACAGCGCAAGCGGTAAAAACACTGCCGCAACCAGGAGCCACAGCCAGCTGAAGTAGCTCAAAGCCACCAATAGCAGAGCTGGAAGCAGTGCCAGCCATACCGCTTGCTGGACAAACAGAAGACGGTGGGCGCGATAGTGCGAAAAATGTCCTTCATACTGTTCAGGAAAAAACTCATCCAGTACTGTTACTATCTGCTCCTGGTAGCACCCTGGCACCTTAAGACTGTGCCTGTCAGCGCGCTCCCCGCTCCCCGCTTGTTTTACAATAAGAGTTTGCAGGCCGATCAATTTACGCAAAGGATTACTTTTCCACTTGAGGTACTGGATTTTATGGACCGGAATCTGGTATTCCACCCTTTTCAGCAATCCCGATACCAGCTGCACTCCCTTTTGGTCTACAAAAAACTCAAGCCCGAAATAGCGCAGGACAGTGCGGATCATGGAAATCAACACGGCAAGCACTAAAAACAGCAGCAAAGCCAGGGGCAGAATGATCAGCCACGACCGCAGAATAACCTCGGCCTGTGACTCCAGTAATTCCTCATAAGGTTTGCGCACATATTCCTCAAACTGCCAGAAATAGCCATTGAGTACCGCAAATACGATCAAGGCGGTACGCAGGTGATTTTCGGTAATGCCCACCTTCAGGAGGTCGGCAATTTCCAGCTTTATGAGGGGTCGCTTAACGCTGATATCAAATTCTGCCTCCCGCGAAGACGGCTCCGGCCCGTTCTCCACTGCCTCAGGCTCGATGCTCAGCTGTTGCTTCTTTGCGATGAGAAATTGCTGAAGCTGGCGGGCATAAGCTTTAGGCAGAGCGGCAATTTCAAGGGCCTTCCGCGAGCTGCCGGCCGTATCAACTTTCAGCGCCATTACATTGAGCAGCTGCTGTATAAGATTTTGATTGAGGTTAACGGTTTGAATACGGTCAAAGGGAATAGTAATACGATCGCGCCTGAACAACCCCTTTTCGATAATAAACTTGTCGTCCACCACATAAAAGAAAAAGCGACGATATTGCAGATAGGAAATAATCAGAAAAAATCCGGCGATCAGGTAGCCGAAATCAAGCAGGCTCAAGCCAAGAACAGAACCCTTGAAACCAAATTGTACCGCTACCACCGAAATAAAGATATTGAGGGCGATGCGCAGATTTTTAAAGAAAATGACTGCCACCCCTAGCAGCGACTGCCGCTGGGGATCCTGCAGATCAAGCCTATTCATACTCAGCGCTTAAACGGGTAATATAATCGCGGAGTTTGAGGGCCCGGTCGCGGTTAAGGCCACTAATGCTAAGATCACTGCTACTGCCTCCGGCGGTGTAAATCCTTACCGAGGCCAGGTTAAAAAGCCGGCCTAAAGGACCCTGGTTGATCTCACAGTGCTGAATGCGGTTAAAGGGCACACTGGTAATCCTGAACCAGATTAAGCCGCTTTTATAACTCACATCCTTTTCGCGCAGCGCAAAGCCCTTAACCCTGAATCCCAGGATTTGCAAAGGAATCATCAGGATCAGCAAAATGCCCCAGGGCAAAAAGTACATCCAGGCTGGGACATCGGTTCTGAAAACCAGCACGGTGAGTATTCCGGCCGTAAGCAGAAAAAATAGCACCGTGGCCGTAAGGCGCATATAGAGATAGTCCTTTTCAAGTCCGGTAAACTCAACCTCCTCTATAGCCGGTAAGGCGGCAGGGTCTATGGCGGTATTTTCAAATGGCATGGTCCAGGGCTTTATGAATGGTTCTGAAGGCTCTTAAAGTAATCCTTAAGCACCAGCGGACTGAGCTCGCGGGGAGTTTTAATCTCCAGCACCTTCAAGCCGTCATCCTCAAAAAAAGCGGGCAGGTAGGCAGTGAGTTCCTCTTCATTGTCTACCGACTTAAAGTTCAGATTAAAAGTGCTGGCTACTCCCTGCAAGTTAGCTTTATGAACAGTTTCCTGAAAGCGCTCAAAATTTTCAGTTAGGTCAGGCCCCTCAATGAAGCGGAAAATATTGCCACCCTGGTTATTGAGTACTATCACCCGTAGATTTGCCGGCAACTGATCATTCCAAAAAGCATTGCTGTCATAAAGAAAAGCCACATCGCCGGTTATCAGGGTAAGGAGCTTATCGGTATTCATGGCATGGCCTACGGCGGTAGAGGTACAGCCGTCAATACCGCTGGTACCGCGGTTGGCAAAGTGGAGGATCTCCGGCTGGTGATCAAAAAGCTGCGAATAACGGATTGAGGTGCTGTTGGCACAATGCAAAATGGAATTGGCCGGCAGCTGTTTTAAGACAGTGTCAAAAGCCCTGAGGTCGCTAAAAGGGGCTTTAGCCACAAAACACTGATGGCGCTCCATACGGGTTTTATCCTTTTGCAAAAAGTGCTCACGGTATGCGGCTGATTTGGCCTCAACATGTTGCTGAAGGTGCTCAAAAAACAGCGCCGGATGGGCACGCACGTGATCGCTCAGGGCCCCATAGGTGTCCTGAAAATCGATAGATTCACTTACATACCAGTGATGCCGCGGCTTGTATTGGCGCAGGTATTTCTTCACCATTTTGCTTACCACCTCACCACCTATACTGATCAACAAGTCAGGCCGCAAGGCCTCCTTTTCCTCCTCGTCGATGGTATTTACCAGGCGGTCAATAGAATGAATGTTACAGCTACAATGGAGGTTACTGAGACTTTCAGAAAATATGAGAAAGGGACTTTTCTGGTTGAGCTCAGTCAGTTCGTGCTCAAGCTTTGCATCAGGTAACATCTGTCCGGCCAGCACCCACACCCGCGGCGCCCGGTTCCAAACCTGGGCCAATTCCTTAATCCGTGGGGTACGCAGGGTTCTTTCACCATGGGTTTTGGCAATATACTGAACCACAAGCTCTTCTTCGGTTGTACCGTAAAGGGGTTCATCAAAAGCCACGTTGATATGGACCGGCCCCTTTTTGGTGGCTAACATTGCCTCGTTGATGCTGCGCTGGTTGTAATTTCGCGCCAGTTCGTCCTGCGGCTCACGCAGCAGGTTTACGCTACTCACAATATGCTTTTCAAAAATGTCTGCCTGGCGCATAGTTTGGCCAAAGCCCTGGTCTATCATTTCCCGGGGGCGGTCAGCGGTGATCACTACCAGGGGCAACTTTTGATAATAAGCTTCCACCACGGCGGGATAGAAATTCACGGTAGCCGAGCCCGAGCTACAAATTACCGCTACTGGCTCGCGATTTTCGAGGGTAAGCCCCATAGCGGTGAAGGCGGCTACCCTTTCATCGGGTACCGACAAGCAGCGATAATCTTCATCGCTACTAAAAGTGATGATTAAAGGGGCATTACGGCTGCCGGGAGCAATAACAATGGTTTTGCAGCCGTGCTGCTTGAGAAGCTGACCCAGATAGCGGGCATTGAGTTTATCGGAAGTTCTGATATTTTATGGTCTTTAACAATTGCAATTCCCGGGGGAACATGGCAAAAGTAGCAAGCTAATCTCTAAAAAAGTTCACCTTCCTTGCAGCCCGGGCCCAGAGTACTACCCAGCTCTTTCAATCACGTTTAGCAAGGTGCGCATTTTTGCTTCGGTTTCCTCCCATTCCGCCTGTGGATCAGAATCGGCAGTAATGCCACCGCCGGCATAGAGGGCAACTTTATTCTCAAAAATCTGCATGCAGCGGAGGTTAACAAAAAAGTGAAAGTCACCCCTGGCTTCCAGCCCAAAATAACCGCTGTAGTAGCTGCGGTCATAGGCTTCATTATCGGCTAAAAACTGTAATGATTCCCGCCTGGGCATTCCTGCAACTGCCGGCGTCGGGTGCAGGCGCGCCAATAAAGCGTCGGCATCAAAACCCCTCCTCACCCCGGCTGTAATACGGCTGCGGTAATGAACCAGGTTACCGGCTTCACTCAACTCCGGGCTGGTTATATCGACATTTTCCAAGCCTGGATCCTGCTTAAAAATAGCGCCAATGTAATCGGTTACCAATTGTTGTTCGGTACGCTCCTTGGCGCTGAAGCTGCTTTCCTCCCCTTTTACCCGCGTGCCAGCCAGGCTCATGGTTTCCAGTTGCCGGCCTTCCTTCTTTAAGAGTGTTTCGGGGGTGGCTCCCAACCAGCTACCGCTCCGAGGGTGGCTAAATAAATACACACAAGCCTTGGGATAGCGCTTCCGCACCTGATGGAATACGGATTCAGCTGCCGATTTCATCTCATAAAGTGCCGCCCGTGAAGTCACCACCTTTCCCCAGTTATTTTTTCTGATGTCATGTATCGCTTTTGAAACCAGGGCATGATACTGCTCCTGCTCAACAACAACGGGCTGGTAATGGTCAGCTTTGTAGTAGTACCGCATCTCCTGCTCACTCTCCCTCAGGCGTAATTTCAGGCTCTGCTGGCCATCAAAGCTTACGAAGCTAAATAACAGTTTGCCTTCAGGATCTTCAGCCAGGCGTTGATAGTCACTGGTGCCGGGCAGGCTCAGCAGTAAATTTGAATTCTCCATCTAAATTATATGTAAAACCGGCGATAGGGAGCGATCTTTATTTTTTTATGTCGACCACCATATTGGTGAGTTTACAATCGGAAATAAGCCTGCCCTCTTCATCCAGAATTTTGATTTCCCATACATGGGTACTCTTACCCTGGTGAATAAGCTGGGCCTTAGCCACTACTTCTCCTTCTGTTTTTGAACGAATGTGATTGCAGCTAAGCTGGATGCCAACTGCCGCCTGGCGGCCGCGCTCGAGGTAAAGCATACTGCCAGCGCTGCCCACACTTTCGGCCAGGGCAGCAGAGGCGCCGCCGTGCAACAGCCCCATCGGTTGATGCACCTGTGGGTTTACCGGCATAGTCATCTCCACTTTTTTTCCTTCAATATCCACGGCGGTGAATTTCATCCCCAGATGCGCCATCAGGGTATCCGGGATAAACTCGTTCAATCGAGCCAGCACTTTTTGTTCGGTCATAATCAATAGCTTGCGTCGCGGTGGCCGGCTTTTGCCAGATCCTCTGCGGCATTAGTGATGACCACAAAGCTACGCAGCCGCCGGCTTCTTTCACAGAAAGCTTGCAAAGCCCTGCTTCTGCTAAGGTGATTTGCTATCTTTGCCCACCCCAAAATACCGAGGAAAAGATGATCAATATTACCTTGCCTGATGGCAGTGTAAAAGAATATCCCGACGGCTCTTCAGCCTTCGACGTGGCAAAAGGAATCAGCAACGGACTGGCGCGCAATGTGTTGTCAGCGGAATTCAACGGCGAAACGGTGGAGGCTATGGAACCACTTCCCGGTGATGGTAAGCTGGTACTGCACACCTGGGACAGTGATGAAGGTAAAAAAGCCTTCTGGCACTCTTCGGCCCACGTACTGGCCCAAACCCTCGAGCAGCTGTATCCCGGTATAAAGTTGACCATTGGGCCTGCTATAGACAATGGCTTTTACTACGACGTGGAGCTGGGTGAGCACACTATTGGCGAAGCAGATCTGCCTAAGATCGAAAAGAAGATGCTGGAAAATGCCCGCGCCAAATCTGAATTTCAGATGCGTGAGGTAAGCAAGGCCGATGCGCTTGCCTTTTATAGCAACAATGAATTTAAAACCGAGCTGATCCAAAATCTCGAGGATGGTGAGATCACCTTTTGCGATCACGCCGAATTTACCGACCTCTGCCGGGGCGGGCACCTGCCCAACACCGGTTTCATTAAGGCGGTGAAGATTATGAATATTGCCGGGGCCTACTGGCGGGGCGATGAAAACAAGCCCCAGCTTACCCGTATTTATGGCATCAGCTTCCCCAAGGCCTCCATGCTGACCGAATACCTCGAAAAGCTGGAGCAGGCCAAGCAGCGCGACCACCGCAAACTGGGTAAAGAACTGGAGCTGTTTACCTTTTCCCAAAAGGTGGGACAGGGACTGCCGCTTTGGCTGCCCAAAGGGGCCGAATTGCGCGAACGCCTGGAGCAATTTCTTAAAAAAGCCCAGCGTGCCGCCGGCTATCAACCGGTAATCACACCGCATATTGGCAATAAGGAACTTTATGTGACCAGCGGTCACTATGCCAAATATGGCAAGGACAGCTTTCAGCCCATCCATACCCCTGAAGAGGGTGAGGAATACCTGCTGAAACCAATGAACTGTCCCCACCACTGTGAAATATTCAAAAGCCAGCCGCGCTCCTACCGCGATTTACCGGTGCGCTTTGCCGAATTTGGCACGGTATACCGCTATGAGCAAAGTGGGGAGTTGCATGGTTTAACCAGGGTACGTGGCTTCACCCAGGATGATGCCCACCTGTTCTGTACTCCCGATCAGCTCAAGGATGAGTTTAAGAAGGTGATCGACCTGGTGTTCTATATTTTCAAAACCCTCGACTTCCAGGATTACACGGCCCAGGTAAGCCTGCGCGACAAGGAAGACCGCAGCAAGTACATCGGCAGTGAGGAAAACTGGGAAAAGGCCGAGACCGCCATTATGGAAGCGGTGCAGGAAAAGGATATTAACTACGTGGTAGAGTACGGGGAGGCTGCTTTTTACGGTCCCAAGCTCGACTTTATGGTGAAGGATGCCCTGGGTCGCCAGTGGCAGCTGGGTACCATCCAGGTTGATTACAACCTGCCTGAACGTTTTGAACTGGAATACAAAGGTGCTGATAACGAGATGCATCGTCCGGTGATGATCCACCGCGCCCCCTTCGGCAGTATGGAACGCTTTGTGGCGGTGCTGATTGAGCACTGTGCCGGCAACTTCCCTACCTGGCTTACTCCCACCCAGATTGCTGTTCTGCCGATTTCGGACAAGTATATGGAATACGCCCAGAAAGTTTCGTATTTACTTAAAAATTACGACCTTCGCGCCCTCATTGACGAGCGTGCAGAGAAAACCGGTCGCAAAATCCGTGATGCGGAAGTGGCCAAAATTCCCTACATGCTTATCGTGGGTGAAAAAGAACAGGAAGCCGGCACTATATCTGTGCGCAGACATGGTGAAGGCGACATTGGTTCGATGAGTATAGAAGACTTTGCCGAATTGCTCAATAAGGAAATAGCTGAGCAAATAGGTACATTTGATGAAAATTGAGTTTAATTAAAAAGTAAAAACACTGGCTAAAAGATTCAAACCCAGAGGAAAAAGGTTTACTCCCCGAAAACAGGAGGACCCGCACAAAATTAATGACGCCATTCGTGCGCCTAAAGTGCGTATCGTAGGTGAAAATGTGGATGAACAAGGTGTGTTTGCCATTGACAAAGCCAAGCAGATGGCTGATGAGGCAGGACTGGACCTGGTTATGATCGCGGAAAAAGCCGATCCTCCGGTGGTAAAGATCATCGATTACAAAAAGTTTCTATACGACCAGAAAAAGAAGCAGAAGGAGATCGCTCAAAAGGCTCAGAAAACAGTGGTTAAGGAGATCCGTTTCGGACCCAATACCGATGACCACGACTATGAGTTTAAAAAGAAGCATGCCGAGTCTTTCCTGAATGAAGGAGCAAAGCTCAAAGCCTATGTATTCTTCAAGGGCCGTTCAATCGTATTTAAGGACAAGGGAGAAATCCTGCTCCTGCGCTTGGCACAAGACCTCGAAGACATTGGTAAAGTAGAGAGCCTGCCCAAACTGGAGGGCAAGCGCATGATCATGATGATGGCTCCTAAGAAGTAAAAAAATAGTGGGTAGTGATAATAGGTTCTAACTACTCAATATCAACTTCTCACTACTGATAAGAAAATATTAAGAATCCCTATAAAAGCAAGTAACAATGCCTAAAATGAAAACCAAAGCCAGTGCCAAGAAGCGCTTTA
>CAZUCA010000016.1:0-57980 GCA_964619125.1 uncultured Owenweeksia sp.
AATGGTCTGTATTGGGAGGCTAAAGCCAGAGTAACAGATAGAGGGGAAAAGTTTCATGTACACCTTGAAAAATTCGAAAGATTTGGAGATGAATGGTACCCTGTAGAAGGCCCGAATATTTTTATGGTCAATAAACAAGCAGATATGGTACAGCGTATTCATGCTACTGACATAACCGTGGGAAGGCCAGACAAAGCAACAAGACCTATGGGTTCCTTTAACGCGTCTTCCCACGATTGGGATGCGGGCTGCGACTCCTACGAAGTTTACGAACAGGACTCGGTAAACAATTGGGTGAGGATAGACCGCGAGCAGGATAATTTCAAAAAAATTTGGGGCAGCTTTAGTATGCACCTTTTCAGAAAAAAAACCTGTGGCGAGAGCCCCCGTCCGGAGGCCGATACCCTTAAAATCACCAATGGTACTTTTGTAGTGGAGTTCTAAATAGTTCAATTGTTTTTCGCTTGGGCAAAGTACTCCACAATACGTTTCGCCCGGGCCGCACCCACTACTTCGATCAACTCTTCTTCTTTAGCTTCTTTTACCCGCTTTACCGATTTAAACTTGCGTAAAAGGTCTTTAATGGAACTGGGACCGATGCCGGGTATCGCCTCCAGCTCACTCCTAAAAGTGTTTTTACTGCGGCGGTTGCGGTGGTGGGTGATGCCAAAGCGGTGGGCCTCGTCGCGCAGGCGCTGAACCACTTTGAGGGTTTCGGAGCGCTTGTCGAGGTAGAGCGGGTATTTATCACCGGGGAAGTAGAGTTCTTCCAGGCGTTTGGCAATACCGAGGATGGCAATCTTGCCGCGCAGATCCAGTTTTTCCAGGGCTTTCAGGGCGGCACTCAGCTGACCTTTGCCGCCGTCGATCACAATCAGCTGCGGCAGTTCCTCCCCGTCGTTGAGCAGGCGGCGGTAGCGGCGAAATACCACTTCCTCCATACTGGCAAAGTCATCGGGGCCTTCCACCGTTTTAATATTAAAGTGGCGGTAGTCCTTTTTGCTGGGCTTCCCATCCTTAAACACCACGCAGGCGGCCACCGGGTTAGTGCCCTGGATGTTGGAGTTGTCGAAACACTCAATGTGACGAGGTTCCACGCTTAGGCGCAGGTCCTTTTTCATCTGCGACATCAGGCGCTTCACGTGCCGGTCCGGATCCACAATCTGGATGTTCTTCAGCTTTTCCATGCGGAAGTAGCGGGCGTTCTTCAGGCTGAGGTCTACCAGGTGCTTCTTGTCACCACGCTGGGGGACGTGGGTTTTAACCTCCGGAATTTCAAGCTCGATCTCGTGCGAGAGATAAATTTCCTTTGACTCCGATTTAAAGAGACTGCGAATTTCCGGAATGCTCATCTCCAGCATTTCCTGCGGGCTTTCGTCGAGCTTTTTCTTTAGCTCCACCGTGTGCGACTGCAGGATGGCACCGTCAATGATTTTGAAGTAGTTGACATAGCCATATTCAGCATCAGTAATCACACTAAACACATCCACATTGGTGATGGTGGGATGAACCACCGTGCTCTTGGCCTGGTAGCGTTCCACCAGCTGGATCTTTTCCTTGGTTTTCTGAGCCTCTTCAAAGCGCAGTTCCCCGGCTTGCTGGTGCATCTGTTTCTCCAGCATCTTCAGCACCGCCGTAAGATTTCCCTTGATCAGGTTGCGGGCAGCCTCAATATCTTCGTTGTAATCCTCCTCGCTTTGCTTGCCTTCGCAGGGGCCCAGGCAGTTACCGATGTGATATTCGAGACACACCCTGAATTTGCCTTCTTCAATATTCTCAGGAGTAAGGTTGAGCTTACAGGTACGGATGTGGTACAACTGGCGAATCAGTTCCAGTACCGTTTTCATCACCTTTACCGACGAAAAGGGGCCGTAGTATTCGGAACCATCCCTAATTGGGTTGCGGGTAGGAAAGATGCGGGGAAAGCGCTCTTTCTTAATACAGATCCAGGGGTAGGTTTTATCGTCTTTGAGGTTGATGTTGTAGCGCGGCTGGTACTCCTTGATCAGGTTATTTTCCAGCAGCAGGGCGTCAAACTCGGTTTCGGTGATAATGGTTTTAATGTCATCGATCTTGCGTACCAGCATGCGCAGGCGGGCACTGTCCTGGGTTTTTGTAAAGTAGCTGCTTACCCTTTTGCGCAGGTTCTTGGCCTTACCGATGTAAAGGATTTTACCATTTTTATCTAAATGTTGGTATACCCCAGGCTTGTCGCTCAGGCTTTTAAGAATATTACTGATCTTTTCCGAAGACATAGGGCAAAAATAGCTATCATTGTTAGTGATGATACAGGTGGCCTGTGCTTTAATAGAGAGGGATAATAAGGAATTTTTGCTGGTACAGCGCAGTGCTGCTATGTCTCATCCCTTGCAGTGGGAGTTTCCGGGTGGTAAAATTGAAACTGGTGAGTCGGCGGCTGCGGCGCTGGGCAGGGAACTGAGAGAGGAGCTTGGTGTTGAGGTAGCCATGCACACCGCCCTTAAACCACTCAGATGGGATTATCCGGGCAAGCAAATTGTTTTGTACCCCATTATTTGTGAACTTAGTGGAGGTTTATTGCAGTTGCATGAGCATCGGGATTACCGGTGGCTTACGCTTGAACAAATGGGAGAACTTCCACTTTTAGAAGCTGATACTGCCATCATCAACCAGCTAAAGACCGGCCATGAAAATTCATCATCTTGAACTAGATTGTGCTAATCTCGAAGAGTTAAAGCATTTCTATACCCATAAGTTTAAATTTCCGCTGGTCAATGAATCTGTTGATCATTTCACCCTGAAATTGGGTGAATCTGAATTGTGCTTCCGCGAAAACCGCTTGCGCAAATCCTATTACCACTTTGCTTTTAATATCTCCTACTCGGCAGTAGATCAGGCCCTGGATTGGTTACACCAAAAAGTGGACTTATTGCGGCATGAGGGTGAGATGCTGATCGACTTCAGCAGTTGGCAGGCAAAATCCCTGTACTTCCTCGACCCGGCCGGCAACATCGTAGAACTGATCGGACGCCAGAATTTCAATGCTGACAAGGTGGCTAACTTCAGTGAAAGTGATATCCTCAACATCAGTGAGGTAGGAGTGCCACTATTTGAAGTAAGCTCAGTGGCGAAGAAGCTTACCACCGGTGTGGGTATTCCCAAATTCGACTGTAAGGGCAACACCTTTTGTGCGGTGGGCGACGATGAAGGTCTTTTTATACTGGTGGATGAGGCGGAAAAAACCTGGTTTCCCACCCGTGAGCCCGCCCGTTCCTACCATTCCTGTATTGATTTCAGCTGTGGCGATCAGCGCTATATTCTCGAAACGGGCGACGACCAGCTGAGCCTCAACAAGAAGAAGGAGAAGAAAAAGCGCTAAAAGTACTTACTCACCTCTTCAACAATAAGCTTGAAGTTTTTAGCATGCTGATCAGCCGGATCCTTTTCGAGGGCATGGCCCAGGCGACATATTACCAACTCTTCCTCAGGAATCACAATCACGTACTGGCCCAGGATGCCCCGCATATAGTACACCTGGTTAAGGCCGGTATTGTAAAGCCAGAAGGACCAGCCGTAGTAAGGTACTTTTTGGGGCTGCACCGCCTTCGCCACAAAAGCCGAGTCGAGCAGTTGCCGGCCACCGAAGCGTCCGTGGTGTAACAGCATCTGACCAAAGCGGGCAAAATTGCGGGCGTCCGAATTAAAGCAGCAGTAAGTGAGTTCCATCCCCTCCTTATCATCCAGGTGCCAGTAAGCGTCATGGGTGGCACCCAGTTCGTGCCAAAGGGTGTTGCTGGCATAGTCGCTCACCGTCATACCGGTGGCTTCTGTGAGTACCATACCCAGTAACTGTGGTGCTCCGCTTTGATACTCAAATTCGCTACCGGGCACTGCTATCACCGGTACTTTTTCCAGCATCACCTTTTCGATATTGTCAGAATAATAGGCACGGGCGGTAATGTCAAAGGGATTGGTGTAGTGCTCGTTCCACTGCAGTCCGGCGGTCATGGTACTGAGGTGCTTCAGGCGCAAGTCACTGCGGTAAGGCCCCTCCAGTTGAGGGAGGTAGTCAATCACCTTATCTTCCCAACTGCCGATATAGCCATCTTCAATGGCGCGCTGCACCAGCATGGTGGTAATACTTTTGGCCATGCTAAAGCTGTTGGTTCGGGAGCTGTCGCTGCCTTCGCTCCAGTACTCCTCATAACGAATTGAGTCATTTTTAATCACCAGAAAGGCAATGCTTTCGGTTTGCTCGAGCGATTGGCGTAGGCGCTCGCTCAATTCCATTTGGTTGTAATTGCTACCAACTGGCCAGGCCTGAGGTTGGCTGGCAGCGATGCGGCGCTGGTCAAAATAGCGGCCATCAGTGATGGTGGCACTGTTTTTACCGTGCAGATAAGTGGCCCATACCCCTTTAAAGAGGTAGGAGTTTCCGCTGAGCCAGAGGGCAAAAGCAGCAAGCAACAACAATAAAACCAGGGCAAGGAGTAAGCGCAGAATCAGTTTCATGTAGAGAGCCTTAGAGTAAGAATAGGAGGCCGCCGGCCGGGAGACCTATTCGGCTTGTATTTTAATTTGAGGGTAAACCAAAAGTTCCCCGGAGGGATCTTCCACAATGGAGCGATCGGTTTTAAAAGTAAAGCTAACTTTCATGTCGGCTCCTTCGGTGGGCGTAATTTCACCTTCACTAAATTCATCCACTTCAGCGGCGATAGTTAAGGCCAGGGTGTCATTTCCTTTTACCACTGTAAAGTTGCGGATATCGAAATTATAGCCATCGATGGTTTCGGGGTCAATTTCGGCCATACCCAGGGCAAAGCTTTCGGCCTCCTTTAGCTTGCAGTTGATGTGCTGGGGGGTGATTTTGAGATTGAGGTGCTGAATGGCGCCGGTATATTCGCGATAAGCCTCCACATCTTCAAAGTCAAAACTCAGGGCGTCAAATTTAGCACTGGGCTCCACGGTGAGATAGTAGTGAATGCGGGCATTGGCCGGCTCTGATTCTTTGGTGCAGGCCAGTGCCAGGAAGGCTATCAATATCAAAAATATTCTCAAAGCAACTAGCAGATTGGAATGCTGAAAGATAGGAAAAATCTAACTATAATTTAACATTCGCTTTTTACTGCATTAAGCTGAAATTGTCATAAAAAGTGAGGCAAACTTAATAGGCATTACCCAGTCGATAACTGGCCCCCAAACCAGCCCCCCAAATAAAGAAAGGATTAGATTGAGACTTGTTTTTAATCAGTAGTTCTGAACTGGCAAAAAGACTAAAGTGCCAGGGATTGCTGCGCTTTTCGCTAAAGGCGAATTCATAGGCAGGCCGCAGGTAGAGGCCGTAGAAATAATCACGCCTGTTCCCCTCAAATAAGGGGCGGCCAAAGTCATCGCCATTGAGTTTGGCCTGCCCATGGATTCCTGCAATACCCTGAAGGCCCAATGCTAATTGGATTTGTTGGAGGCCTGAAAAATGAAAACTATACCCTACCCCACTTTTTATGCCGAGATAGTAGAGCAAGTATTTCATATTGATTTCATCGGGAATGGCCGGGTCCGGGTTGCCGGAAGGGGGGTAGGGCTCAAATGAATATTTAATGGTAGTATTTCGTGCGCCCAAATCGCCTTCCCAAAACCAACTTGATTCTCCTATTTGGGAATTATAGCCTAGCGAGCCCGTTATAATAGGTTGAGCGCCCCTGGAAGAGAGGTGGTAAAAATCTTCGGGATGGTTGCCGGCCGAAAGTCGGAACGATAGGTTCTGTCCGAAAATGGGTTTAATCAGAAGCAGACAAAAGAATAGTAATAGTCGTTTCAAAGGGGAGAGAATTAACTGCCTAAATTACCCCAAAAAACTACACTTCAAAAATACTCCTGAAAAGCCGCTCTTTGTCGTTAATACTTTCCTGCAGCGAGATCATGGTTTCGGTGCTCATCACACCGTAGATATAGTTCATGCTGCATAGCACCGCCTTGCCGTGACTGGCATGGCGACGGCGGTTCTTAGCAAAAATGGCGACCCGACCGTTGGCAATCGCTCAGGGCTTACTGCTAACTTTTTACATTTACCGCTAAAATCTCAAACATGGCCGGCTTTTTACAACAGACTGCTACCCATATTCTTGAACAAAATCCCAGGCTGGAAGGGATCAATATTATTCTCCCCAGCCGGCGGGCGGCAGTCTTTTTGAAGAAGGAATTGAGCCGCCAAATCACTGCGCCGGTATGGAGCCCGCCCATAAATACCATTGAGGAATTTTTGCTGGAAAACCTGGGGCTGGATCAGGCCGATCAACCCACCCTTCTTTTTCAGCTTTATGAAGCCTATGATCAGGTGAGCGATAAGGCAGAAAGTTTTGCCGATTTCAGTCAGTGGGCCAATCTGTTGCTGGCTGATTTTAATGAAATAGACCGTTATCTGGTTGATGCCGGGCAGCTGTTTACCTACCTGGCCGATGTAGAGCGCATTAAAAAATGGGACCTTAAAGGAGGGGAGCCTTCAGAGATGTTGAAAAAATACCTGGCCCTGTGGGAAAGGCTGCCTGAGGTGTACACCCGGTTCTACCAAAATATCCTTGCCGAAGGAAGGGTTTACCAGGGGGTGGCTTACCGTGAGATGGCCAACCGGCTGGATGAATTGATTCCGGCTCTCAAGGAAGGGGGCAACAAGTACATCTTTATTGGTTTTAATGCCCTCAACACGGCCGAAGAAAAGATTCTGCGCAAGCTTTACCACGAAGGTCTGGCGGAGTTTTACTGGGATGTGGATGAATATTATTTCAAGGATCCGGATCACGAGGCTGGCAATTTCCTGCGTCAATCCAAATTGGTGCAGGAGCTGCTTGCTAAAGATGATTTTCGCTGGTTGCATAATTCCTTAACGGAGCTGCCTAAAAACATTAAGGTGGTGAACGTAAGTGGTAACCAGCAGCAGGCAGTGGCGGCCAACGTGGCCGTGCTCGATTTTAAGGCCGCCGAACTCGAGGAAGTGGCGGTGGTAATGGCCGATGAAAACCTCTTATCGCTTTTCCTGGCTAATCTGGCTGATGAGGTTGATGGCCTTAATATCACCATGGGCATAGCACTGTCAGGAAGCCTGGCGGCGGGCTTTTTTAACTTGTTGCTCGGCATGTTTCAGGAGCAGGAGAGTGCTAAGCGCAAGGACAAAGCCGGTATGCCCGCTTATCACTTTCAGCGCTGGGATGACCTGCTGGGTCATGCTCTCTTCCGGCGTTGGCTCGGACTTGAAAAGGACTATGAAAAACTGCGGCAGGAGATAAGAGTGAGAAACCGTATTTACCTTTCCATCAATGAGTTGGCCGAGTGGCGACCGGGCTTGTTCAGTTCGGAGGTGCAGGAGTTTTTCAATCAAAACTACAACGGCCAGCCAGCCCGGCTCTGGCGTCAGCTGGCACAGCTATGTCAGCAGCTGCACTACCGTCAACCTGAAAAAAGCAGTTTGCTGCAGAGCCTTTATGGCTTCTTTAAGCTTTTTAACCGCCTCAGCGATCTGATGGAAAGCTACCCCTATGTAGAGGACCTGAAAACGGCAGTGCGTTTTTTCCGCGATCTTATCCGTAGCGAAACCCTCGATATTGAAGGAGATCCCCTTAGTGGCCTCCAATTGATGGGAATGCTCGAAACCCGTACCCTCGACTTCAAAAACCTGGTGATCACCTCGCTCAATGAGGATGTTCTGCCTAAAGGGCGCTCAGAAAACAGCCTGGTGCCTTTTGACATTAAGCGCGAATTTGGTCTGCCTACTTACCTCGAAAAAGATGCGGTGTATGCCTACCACTTTTACCGGCTGCTGCAGCGGGCCGAAAATGTCACCCTGATCTACAATGGTCACAGCGATGGCCTGGGTACCGGCGAGGCCAGCCGCTTTATCAAGCAGCTACAGTTTGAGCTTCAGCGCAAAAACCGCCAGGCCCGCATCAAGACCACCAGCCCCTATTTTGAGGTAAAGGCTCAGCCCCCGGAGGAGATTGTAAAAACCCCGGCCCTCATGAAACGCCTGGAGGAGATGGCTGAAAAAGGAATTTCGCCAACCGCATTGATTGATTACGTAAATGATCCCCTCAAATTTTACCGCCGCCGGGTATTAGGGTTAAGAGAGCCCGAGGAGGTAGAGGAAGTGGCGGGTTATGACACCCAGGGTACCATTGTGCACGAACTGTTAGAAGAATATTATCGCGACCAGGATGGCAATCCCAAAGCGGTGCTTGATCCCGAGGATGAGGTGTTTAGCCAGAGCGAGGATGAAATACGCCGACAGGTGGTAGCCAGGTTAACCAAGGCCGGCCTTTCTCAGCTTGAGTTCGGGAAGAACCTGCTTATTCGTGAAATTCTTACCGGCATGATATTCCGCTTTTTGAGGGAGGAAAAGAAACAACTGCAGGAGGGCGCTGAGGAAGGCTTGAATGTGAGTTTGCTGGGCCTGGAGCAGGAGCTGAAGGTACCGCTGCAGTTGGCTGATGGCCGGGTGGTACATGTGCGGGGTATCATTGACCGTATTGACCGGCTTGGTTCTACGGTGAGGGTGATCGACTATAAAACCGGGGCCGTAAGCAAAAGTGATCTCGGTTTTCAGAATATGGAGCAGTTAGGGCAACCCAATAAGAAAAACAAGTCTTTACAATTAATGATTTATGCCTGGCTTTATCAGCGGCAATACCAAGAGCATATTGGCTTGCAAACCGGAATTATCAGTTTGCGCAATGCCGGTGACTGGCTCATGGAGGGTAAGTACAAATCAAAATCGCAGATTGGGGCGGAGCTGGTCAATGAGTTTGAGGAATTTTTGAAGTCTTTGCTCGAAGAAATCTTCGATCCGAATTTGACCTTTTCAGAAAAGCTATTAACTTTACAATCAGATGAATAGCCGGTCAGCCATATTATGCCTCCTTTTCCTGATTCCTTTTTTGGCATTGGCACATGGTGATAAAACCCCTTTTTCGCTGACAGGGATCATCTTTGATGAAAGCGGTGAAAGCATCTCAGGGGCCGAAATCAGTATTGAGCAAAACGGCGAGGTTATTCATTCCACCCAAAGTAATAAGGAAGGGCTGTTTAAACTGACCCTGGATCCGACCGTCATCAAGGCCGATCAAATCAAAATTAAGGTAAAGAAATCGGGCTTTCGTTCCGAGGAACTGGTTCCGGCCAGCTGCAATCAGGCCCCGCTGCAACTTCACTTAAAGAAGGCCCCCACTACCATTCCGGTAATTCGTCCGGTGGGCTTTTCACAGGCTATTGTAATTTAATCAATGATTCACAAAAACAGTGTAGTTGAGGCAGTCGAACGGCTGGCTCCCTATCTTCACATTACCCCGGTACTCACCAGCAGTTATATCAATGAGCAGCTCGGGGCAGAGGTGTTTTTTAAATGCGAAAACCTGCAGAAAACCGGTTCCTTCAAAGCCCGCGGCGCCACCAATGCCATTCTTAAGCTCAGGGCCGAAGATGCCGATAGGGGAGTGGCTACCCATAGCTCCGGTAACCATGGTCAGGCCCTGGCCTGGGCAGCCAGGGAACAGGGCATAAAAGCCTGGATTGTGATGCCCGAAAATGCGCCTCAGGTGAAGGTGGCAGCGGTGAAGGAATATGGAGCGGAGGTAGTTTTTTGCGAGCCTGGCCTGCAGGCACGGGAAGATAAGCTGGCCGAGGTGATACAGGACAAGGGGGCAGTATTTATACCACCTTACAATCTTGAAAACATTATTGAAGGGCAGTCTACGGCCGCCCTGGAACTGCTGGAGGAAGTGGATGACCTCGACTATATACTGGCCCCGGTGGGCGGGGGTGGCTTGCTTTCGGGCACCGCCATTGCTGCCCGCTTTTTCAGCAGCAGCTGTAAGGTACTGGGCTGCGAACCGGCTGAAGCGGATGATGCCTTCCAGAGTTTTACAGCCGGAAAACTCATACCTTTAAAGTCAACTACCACCATAGCCGATGGCTTGCGCACTTCGCTTGGCGACATTACTTTCCGCTATATTCAGGAGCTGGTGGCTGAAATCCTGCTCTGTAGTGAACAGGAAATTACGGCGGCCATGCGCTTAATTTGGGAACGAATGAAGATAGTGGTGGAAGCTTCCAGTGCTGTGCCCCTGGCCTGTGCCTTGCGCGGCCACGAAAAGTTTAAGGGGAAAAGGATTGGGATAATTTTAAGCGGGGGAAATGTTGATGTGGAGAAACTTCCCTTCTAAAAAACGTACTTTTGCCGCTTTAAAAATCGACTTTAAGCAGTCAGTAAAAAATAAAATCAGCAGAGCATGAAATTCGGTGTGGTAATTTTTCCCGGCAGCAATTGCGATCAGGATATGATTTACACTCTTCGCAACGTGATGGGGCATGAAGTGGTAGAGTTGTGGCACAAAGACCACGACTTGCAGAATGTGGATGCCATTATGATTCCCGGGGGCTTTTCATTTGGCGACTACCTGCGCAGCGGTAGTATTGCCCGTTTTTCACCCATTATGAAAGAGGTGGTTGAGTTTGCTAATAACGGCGGTTATGTATTCGGGGTGTGCAACGGCTTCCAGGTACTCTGTGAGAGTGGCCTGCTTCCCGGTGCTTTGCAACACAACCCCAGCCATAGCTTTATCTGCAAAAATATCTACCTTAAGGCAGCCACCCGCAATTCAGCCCTTACCGCTGAGCTCGACACTGATAGAGCCTATAAAATTCCCATTGCCCACGGTGAAGGCTGCTACTACGCCCCTGAGGAAACCATTAAGGAGCTGGAAGCAAATGAGCAGATCATTGCCTATTACTGCGATGAAAATGGCGAAGTATCTGATGCCAGCAATCCCAATGGTTCGGTTAAGAATATTGCCGGTGTAATGAATAAAAGCAAAAATGTATTTGGCATGATGCCGCATCCTGAGCGCGCCGCCGATGAGAACCTTGGCAATACTGATGGGCTTCCCTTTTTTGAAAGCCTGGTAAAGAATATGGTGGCTGCTTCCTAAGGTACCGGTCCACCCAAAACTAAAAAAGGCTGTCCTTGGACAGCCTTTTTTTATGTCAACTGATTCACCCATTAAGGACGTATCAACTTTTCGCTGATCTGAATTTCTCCGGCTACCACCTTCAGGAGGTAGATACCCGCGGGTAAGTTAGAGAGATCGGCCTCAGCAGTAGAATTAGGGTCACTGCTGAGCTGGCCTTGCTGTAGTTGTTTGCCGCTAAGGTCGCAGAGGGCCCAGTGGGCAGGCTGAGAACCGGGGTTGTTAAAGCTGAACTGTACCAGGCCCTGGCTGGGATTGGGATAAAGGCTAAAGCCAAGCTCGGCTTTCAACTCTTCCATGCCAATATCATTTACGGTGCTGCCATCGCTGACATCAAAGCAGGAGCCGGTACCGATTTGGACGGCATAGCTGCCATTGGCCGAAACAAGAAGGCTCTGACCGTTGCCGCCGTTAACCGGCTGGCCATCTTTCAGCCACTGATAGCTGTAGCCGGCCTGATTGCAAGTGAGCGTGTTGCCACTGCGGGTAATGGTGGGTTTAGGCACGATGTCTACCGCTAGCATGAAAGTATCGCTTACCGTGCAGGTACTGCCGTATGAAACGCTATAAATTACTGCATGCAGGCCGTCGCCGGCTTGTGCGGCAATGAACTGCCCGCCGCTGACCCCTGGCCCACTCCAGCTTCCCCCGCTGGGAGTAGCTGATAAGCTGACAACATCGGTCTTACACAAATTGGCTACCGGCAGAGAGCTGTTAAAGGAAATTTGGGGAGCGCTAAGATGTTGAAGATAGGCTTGCTTTGAAAGACTATCAGTACCGGAGGCAGCGCTTATCACCAATTTCACATCATAACTTCCATTACCGCCAAAGACCACCTGCGGATTTTGAGAGGAAGAGGAAGTGCCGTTCACATATGTTACCGATGCAGGGCTGAAGTACCACTGCCAGCTCGTGGGTGTACCACTGGAGAGGTCGCTGAAGGTCACAGTATCGCCTTCACAGGACTGGGTAATATCAGCGCTGAAGTCGGCGGCCAATACCTGATTGTTGAAGCCACTGCTGCTAAAAAGGCCCCGGCCAAAAGTGGAGGCAATAACTTCGTGGTCGCTGTCACGTATCTGCAGCATATCTACCCGTACATTGCTAAGGCCGCTATTGCTGGCGGTCCAGTTGGGAGAGCTGGCGGCAAGATTGGTGGTTCCCCACACGCCTACCTCGGTAGCCAGTATCACCTCATCACGGTCATTAGGGTTGAACAATGCCCAGCGAACCGGCATATCGGGCAGGTTACCTTCCTTGCTAACCCAGCTACTGCCGCCATTACTGGTATACCATACCGAGGTGATACCGTAGTTGGAGAGAGTCACCAAAAGTTCGTTTTCACTGGCGCCAATTTCCACGCAACTGATCCGGCCCGCTGGCAGGGCACTGCCAATACTTGTAGTAGAGGGGCTGCCATCGGCATTGGTCACTTTATAGAGGTCACCGGCTTCGGTACCTACAAATAAGGTGGTGGAGGTGGTGGTGTAGGGTGAAACACGCAGATGGGAGGCCATACTTGACATTCCACTGATGCTTATATAATCATCGGTGGGAAGAGAGGTGATATTTTTCAAGCGCATAACCGTACTGCTGGTGCGAGCCGAGTAAAGGATGTTCATTTGATCATCGTAATCGGCCGGGTTGATAAAGCGCCCGGTGGAATTGTCGTTCAACACGCGGGGGTAGGGGAAACTGAGACCACCGTTGGTAGACAGCCAGAAGTTATTGTACACATAAGAGGTGATCTGGTAGTTAGCATCGGTTTGGTCAATAAAGCAAAAAGCGCCATCACCCCCGGTTACCCTGGTGGTGTTGTTAATGCCGATCCCGTTGAATTGCTGGCTGCCATTGTCCTGGGCACCGGCCAGAAAGTAGTTGTTCCCTGCTTGCGGGTGAATGGCGCAGGCATAGAACTGGGTAACGTTGTAGCCATTGTTGCGGGCATGAATCTGGCTGCTGGTGGCCGCGCTGGCAATATTACTACTGTAGAACACGCCGCCGTCGTTGCCAAAAATTACCGTTCCTGAACTACCCGGACGGAATTCAATGGCATGCTGGTCGGCATGTACCATGGAGCAGTTCAGGCTGAAGAGGTTGTTGTTGTTACTCCACTTACTGATCTGATCCCAGCTGCTGCCGCCATTGGTACTGCGAAAAAGGTCTACACCGCCTACGATCAGGCTTTCGCGGTTGTTGGGGTCTACCGCTGCTATCAGGTCGTACCAGGCTTGTCCCCGGCTAAAATCTGAGTTGGGGATACCGTTGTCGGCATCGGCCGGTTCGGTGCAGGCCGACCAGTTGATCCCTTTGTTGGTAGTACGGATAATCTCGTCCACCACGTTGCCCGATTCAATAACGGCATACACATAATTGGCATCTGAGGGGGCACAGGCAAGCTCCACTCGATCGGCCGCGGCGTTGGTGTACACAGCGCTAAAGCTGGTGCCATTGGTGGATTTTAGAATGGTGCCACCGCCATCGCCATAAGAGGCATCGCGGGTACCTACCCAGAGGGTATTATCGGCCCCGATCTCGAGGTCGCCGGCCGCATAGTTATAAGACTGTCCTGGCACATTGGGCAATACCTGGCTAAAGCTGGTGCCGCCATTGGTGGAGCGCTGCAGGCCCTGGCTACTGCCTCCATGCCACTGACTGCCATAGTATTGGTTGCGCAGGGCCACATACAGTACGCCATTACCATTTTCATTGCGTACCACCAGGTCGTGGACATAGTGAAAGTTGCTGGTGGCAGTGAGGTGGCTCCAGCTCTGACCGCCATTGGTAGACTTCCAAATGCCTGCTCCTCGGCCCGAGCCGGCGCCCCAGCCTTCGCCGGTACCCACGTACATCACCTGGGTGTTGGTAGGGTCAAAAGCTATGGCCGAAATAGCAATATTGTCCCAAAAGTCGTTAACAGCCACCCAGGCTGAGCTGGCGCTGGTAATATCACTGTTGTACCAGAGGCCACCACTCACACCGCCGGCCCATACTTTTTTATAGGTGCTGTCATTAGGGTCAAACATCAGGGCCCGGGTACGACCTCCCACGTTGGCGGGGCCGCGCTCTACCCAGGGGGTGCCGGCACTTCCGGGCAATGAAAGCAGGCTTGCTTGCTGGGCCTGCATTTGCTGATATACCTGAATCAGGCGTTCGGGGGCGGGACGGCCCAGTTGTGGGTCCATGGTAGCCAGGAAATCCTGCTCCCAGGCCAGATCCGGCCGGTCTTCTTTGGGTATTTTTTTGAGATCGGCGGGGGTGAGCTTTTCACGTAAGTTGAAGGGATGATGGTTTAAAACCGAGCGGTAGAGTTCCTTTTGATCTGGCTCTGCGGTTTGAGGCCCATAATTAATGGCTAAGAGCAACGCCAAAAAGGCGGTAAATTTTTTCATAATCAGGTCAAGTTCAATTGATTGAAGCGTAGGGGAGCAAGTTAGGCCCAGCGGTTCAAATTTGAAAGACCAGAAAAATCACAGTAAAATAAATTGAAAATGAGGGCTTTAGGTAAATGGATTGCAAATCAGCCATGACCGCCAGCGCCGGCGAGTCCTGTAAAAACAGCAGATTGAAGCTAATTATTCGTAAACCGGACTGGGTTTTTGGGTGAACTCAGAGATTATAAGTTCATGCTCTTTTCCGTCCAGTTCAAAAACCAGGATTCCCCGGTATTGGTTGGTGTCGTAAAGAGGCTTAGGGTCAGGCTGGTAGCCGCCGCCCTCTACCGGTTCGGGGTTAGCATAAAAACGGCTCGCTTCTATGGCAAAGGGATCAATGCTGAGGATGGCTGCCTCGAGGGTATCGCCATTAATAATGAAATGCTTAAAGTTGGCCTCGGTGAGGGTTTGCTCAAATCCTACCTGAAACCTGACCCCGGCGCCGCCACCTGCCCCGGCCACATATTTTTCAAAGCTGGCCTCAGGTTTGAGTTGATCGGCCAGATTGTGAGAACCTGAGCATTGAAGCATCAGCAGTACAAGGGAAATACGCAGCCACATAAGCAGTTTGTTTGGGAGGAAAGTTAGCAATTCTCACACCGAAAATTCAATCAGCTTGCGACGGTATACCGAAAAGAGTTTTGATTTGGAGATGAAGCCCTCGTAATGCCCGTTTTTCACCACCGGCAAATTCCAGGCATTGGTGCTTTGAAACTTGGCCATTACCTCTTCCATACTTTCGGTGATTTCCACCACCGCCGGCGGCGGGCTCATCAGCTGTTTTACAAATGTTTCCTCGTAGAGGCTCTGGTCAAACATGAGGTGGCGAAAATCGTCGAGCGTCAACACCCCTACCAGCTTGCGCTCATCATCCAGCACCGGGAAGAGGTTGCGGCGGCTCTTACTGACAATTTTCACCAGCTGCCCCAGCGATTGATCGGGCTTGATGGAGCTGAAGTTGCGTTCGATTACCTGTTCAATATTCAATAGTTTTAATACAACCTGGTCTTTGTTGTGGGTAAGAATATCACCGCGTTGGGCAAGTTGATCAGTGTAGATAGAATGGGGTTTGATGCTGCGGGTTACAATAAAGCTTATGGCGGACACCAGCATCAGGGGAATAAAGAGTTCGTAACCCCCGGTTATTTCGGCAATCATAAACACCGCCGTAAGTGGTGCATGAAGAACACCGGCCATAAGGCCTGCCATTCCTACCAGGGCAAAGTTGCTGTTGGGAATAGAGATCCAGTTCAGCTGGTTCACACTATAACTGAAAAGATACCCCAGGGAAGCACCGGTAAAGAGGCTGGGGGCAAAAACCCCTCCCACACCACCGGCTCCCATAGTTAGTGAGGTGGCGAATACCTTCAGCAATACCAGCCCGATAAGTAAGCCAATAATAATAAAGGGGCTGTTGGTGTAATCTGAAAAAAGACTTTCGGAGGTGATCGCATCGAGGTTGCCGTTGAGGAGATGGTTTACTGTTTCGTATCCTTCACCGTATAGAGGGGGTACCAGAAAGACCAGCCCCCCCAGCAATACTCCCCCTATCATCATGCGGTAGCGATAGTTTTGAAAGCGTTCGAACTTGCCCTCCATCCAGAAAAAAATCCGGTTGAAAAATACCGATACAAAGGCACATAATACCCCCAGTATGATATAAAGAGGAACATCTGCCACCGCGAAGGGAGCGATGTACTTATAGTGAAAGAGATAATCGTTGCCGGTCAGGAATATGGAGGTAACTGCTCCCGAGGCTGAGGCCAACAGCAAGGGAATAAGGGAGCTGAAGGTAAGGTCGAGGCTGAAGATCTCAATGGTAAAGATGATGGCGGCAATGGGAGCGTTAAAGATGGCAGCGATCGCACCAGAGGTGGCACAGGAAATAAGCAGCAACCTCGATTTGAGGGTGAGGTGTACCATCCTGCCCAGGTTGGCACCAATAGCCGAACCGGTGCCTACCGCCGGTCCCTCCAGCCCAACCGAGCCGCCAAAGCCCACGGTAAACATACTGGTGACCAGGTAGCTGTACATACGTTGCACGGGGATAAAACCATTTTTTCGCGAAATGGCAAAGAGGGTAAAGGGAATAGGTTCCTTCACTTTATCCCTGAGCAGGTATTTCTTGATGAAAACGGTAATGATAATTCCGGCGATGGGGAACAGGAAGTAATAGGGGTTGAAGTACTCGTTAAAATACCCGTGCTGCACCTGTTCCTGAATATAGTGCACCGAGTTTTTCAGGACAACCGAGGTGAGACCACTGGCCAGTCCTACCAGCACACTCAGAATCATAACAAACTGCCTGCGCGGAATATGTCGCGCCCGCCACACCAGGAAGCGTCCCAACAGTGAGGTCGGTTTTTTATCAGGCATAATTGTCTTTATTCAGTTTCACTTAGGCGCAGGCTCAGTTCCTGAAGTTGTTCCGCTGCCAAAGGGGCCGGTGCATCTATCATCAGGTCGCGGCCCGAATTGTTTTTGGGGAAGGCAATAAACTCACGAATACTCTCTTTACCCCCCAGCAGGGCTACCAGGCGGTCAAAACCAAAAGCGATACCACCGTGGGGAGGAGCGCCGTATTCAAAGGCCTCCATCAAAAAGCCAAACTGCTCCCGCGCCTCTTCGTCGCTGAAGCCGAGGATTTCGAACATCTTTTGCTGTACCGCCCGGTCGTGAATACGGATAGAACCGCCGCCAATTTCATTGCCATTAAGCACCAGATCGTAGGCATTGGCCCTGATGGCGCCGGGGTCGCTATCGAGCAGATGCAGATCTTTGGGGTAGGGGCTGGTAAAGGGATGGTGCATAGCGTAGTAGCGCTCTGTTTCCTCATCCCACTCCAGCAGGGGAAAGTCTACCACCCACAGAGGGGCAAACTCTTCCGGCTTGCGAAGGCCGAGCGCTTCGGCCAGATGCAGGCGCAGTTCATTGAGCTGCTTGCGCGTTTTGTCTTTCTCGCCTGCCAGTATCAACATCAGGTCGCCGGGTTTGGCGTTCATGGTGGTGGCCCAGGCGGCTAATTTCTCCTGGTCAAAAAACTTATCTACCGAAGATTTAAAGCTGCCATCCTCGTTGTACTTGCAGTAAATAAGACCATTGGCCCCAATCTGGGGGCGTTTTACAAAATCGGTAAGGGCATCCAGTTGCTTGCGACTGTATCCGGCCAATCCTTCGGCACAAATACCTACCACCAGCTCGGCACTGTCAAATACTTTGAAGCCCTGGTTGCGGGCCACGGCATTGAGTTCTTTAAACTCCATTCCGAAGCGGATATCGGGCTTGTCGCTGCCGTATTTCTGCATGGCTTCGTCGTAGCTGAGGCGCGGAAATTTGCCCACCTCCACGCCGGCAATGCTCTTGAGGAGGTGACGGGTAAGGCCCTCAAAAATTTCGAGAATATCTTCCCGGTCTACGAAAGACATCTCGCAGTCAATCTGGGTAAATTCGGGCTGACGGTCGGCCCGCAGGTCTTCGTCGCGGAAGCACTTTACAATTTGAAAATATTTATCGATGCCACCTACCATCAGCAATTGCTTAAAAGTTTGAGGTGATTGTGGCAAGGCATAGAATTCGCCTTCATTCATGCGGCTGGGCACCACAAAATCGCGGGCTCCCTCAGGGGTGGACTTTATCAGGAAAGGGGTTTCCACGTCGAGGAAGCCTGCTTCACTCAGGTAGTTACGCACCGCCATGCTGACGCGGTGGCGCAGCATCAGGTTTTGGCGAATAGGCTGACGACGCAGGTCGAGATAACGGTATTTGGCGCGTAGTTCCTCACCGCCGTCGGTATCATTTTCAATGGTAAAGGGGGGCGTTTTGGCGGCATTGAGCACTTCCAGCTCCGTCACCTTAATTTCAATATCACCGGTGGGCATTTTGGGATTTTTGCTGTCGCGCTCTATCACCACTCCGGTAGCGCGCACTACATATTCGCGGCCAAGCTCCCGGGCTTTTTCCAGCAGCTCTGCATCCCAGCCATCGTTAAAGGCCAGCTGGGTAATACCATAGCGATCGCGCAAATCTATAAAGCTCATTCCGCCCAGCTCCCGCGAGCGCTGTACCCAGCCACAAAGGCTCACAGTTTCATCAAGGTTTTCGATAGTCAGTTCGCCACAGCTGTGAGTTCTATACATGCCTTTCTTTGATTTAGCCTGCGAAATTACAAACAATCATAAGCAAACTATCTTTGACGGCACTTAAAATCTGGCCATGGCAATAGAGGTTTACAACGATGAGTATTTTATGAGGCAGGCCCTTAGGGAGGCCCAGCTGGCATATGAGGAGGATGAAATTCCGGTGGGCGCCATAGTGGTGGTAAACAAGAAAATTATTGGACGGGGTCACAATTTAACCGAACGCTTAAACGACGTTACCGCCCACGCCGAGATCCAGGCCATTACAGCTGCCGCCAATTACCTGGGGGCCAAATACCTGCCTGACTGCAGCATTTATGTTACTCTCGAGCCTTGTGTGATGTGTGCCGGGGCGCTGTTTTGGGCCCAGCTGGGAAGAGTTGTTTACGGAGCCTCAGATCCTAAGCGTGGATTTATTTCGGCGGGTGTAAACCTTCACCCCGCCACCAAGTTAGATAGTGGACTGATGGCTGATGAAGCGTCTGCTCTACTCAAGGACTACTTCAAATCCAAGCGCCTATAGACTTGGTACGTGAATTGCTTAGTAGGGAAAATGCTTTATTCCAAAGCTTTCAAAATTAGCTTTTTAAACGTATTTTTGTAACAAACTCCCTACTGATATGAAAATTACTAACCTCAATCTGAAAAACCTGATCCGCTGGAGCGTAATAATGCTGGGAGGCATAGCACTGGCTGATCTTATCCTGGCGCATACCTTTAAGGTGATGGACGATCCCTTCACGGGTTATTCTGCCCTGATTGTGCCGGCCCTGATTATTGGGGCCTACGCCTATGTGGGTAATCCGATTTTTCAGTTTAACACTTCAAGCGATATTCTGCACATTAAAAGTCATAGCGCCCTTACTGAGCTTTTTGGTAAAGAGATTTATGTGCACAAAAGAAATATCCAGAAGCTTGAGGTGGACCGGGAGCGTCTGCGTAAGAAGCTGACTATCCACTATATAAAGAACGGAAAAGACTGCAAAGAAAAATTTAGTATAACTTTGTTAAGCAACGCAAAGATTGAAAAGTTGGCGCGGGAGGTTGACCTGATTCACTCCGAAGTGAATACTTACAGAAACCCTTCTTATCCACTTTTCATCTGAGTTTAGCGGTTAGTTTAGGTTTAGGAAGGCCCCGGCGCAATGTCGGGGCTTTTTTTGCTGTGGCAGCGGCAACTTTATCCGCAAAATCTATGGTGAAATAAAGGCAGGGTAACTGGGGTTGCCGTCAGGCTTTATTAATTTTGTCCAAAATTTAAGTACTAGAAATATGTATCCTGAAGAACTGATTGCGCCAATGCGCGAAGATCTGACCAGCATCGGCTTTGATGAAGCCCGCAGTGCTGAGGAAGTGGAGAATAATATAAAGAAGGAAGGCACTGCCCTGGTGGTAATTAATTCGGTGTGTGGTTGTGCGGCAGCCAATGCGCGCCCGGCCGTAAAACTAGCCTTGCAGCACAATAAGAAACCCGATCGTCTGATTACGGCCTTTGCCGGTAATGATGTGGAAGCGGTAAATAAAGCCAGGGGGCTGATGGCGCCTTTTCCTCCCTCTTCACCATCGATGGCCCTTTTTAAAAACGGCGAGCTGGTGCACATGATTGAGCGTCATCATATTGAAGGCCGTGCCGCGGAGATGATTGCCGATAATCTGCAACAGGCATTTGACGAATATTGTTAAGCCTCAGACGCTTTGACAATAATGCAGCCTCACCATCCGGTGGGGCTTTTTTTGTTGCCGGAGCAAGCTTAGCTCTCCAATAGCTTTTCAAATACCAGGCGGGCAGTAGCAGGATTTGTGGCCAGGGGCACATTGTGCACATCACAGAGCCTCATCAACATCAGAATGTCGGGTTCATGCGGATGCTTGTCAAGGGGATCCCGAAAAAAGAACACAGCATCTACTTGACCACGCGCTACCGCAGCGGCAATTTCGGCATCGCCCCCAATGGGCCCCGACAGCATTTTCTCCACTTTAAGGCCCGCTTCCTCCACTAAGCCACCGGTGGTACCGGTACTGATCAACTGGACGTCCTTACGCTTAAAAGAGTCGATAAAATCGCGCAGGAAAGTGACCATATTGGCCTTTTTACCATCGTGAGCAATGATTGCTATTTTCATACTTTCAGTTTAGCCAAAACATAGCCCTGGGGAGGGACCACAATTCTACCCTTTTTTGTTTGCTGGATCTTTTCACCGGTCAGGGCCGGGCTGATTTTGGTATCGAGGCGGTGCTTTTGCAAGTCAAAAAGCTCTTCCTTTTCGCCAAAGTTCAAAAGTATTAAAAGTCGCTCTTTGCCCTTGGTACGGCTAAAGGCATAAAAGCTGGGCGATTCACTATTGGTGTAGCGGTTAAAGGCTCCTTGTTTAGGTCCCATCATCAGGGCCGGGTGGTTCATTTTGAGGTCAATTACGGAGGCATACCATTTAAAGAGGGCCGTGTCATTACCATTGATAGTGTCTTTATCAAAATAGGCCAGGCGCTTATTGAGGCCGTACTCCTGGCCACTGTACACCAAAGGCATACCATAGGGGAGGGTGGCGCTGAGGATAAAGGCGTTGCGGGAGTTATTGCCCAAACGCTCATGTACAGTCCCTCTAAGGCTGTTCTCACGATGATCGGTTAGGTAATAAAGGCGGTAGGCATGGCGGGGAAAGTTCTGGTCTATGCCAATAATGTGATTGTCCAGGGCGGTGACGTTTTTTTCGCCCTTTACCACGCTGTGGAGCACTTCGTTAAACTCATGGTCAGTAGTGAGGTCAAAGGCCTCCTTATGAAAAGCGGCGTTGCCGGCATCAGCAGCCATAAATACCGGCTTTATTCGGTTGAGACTCTTGCGGGCCCTGCGCCAGAAGGTCAGGGGAACCTGGCCGGCCATCGCACAGCGAAAGCCATCGATATCGGTTTCTTTTACCCAAAACTGCATGGCCTTCAGCATTGCTGCCTGTAGCTCTTCGTTTTTATAATCGAGCGCTGCCAATTGCGATTGTTCGGCACTGGTCATAGCTGCCCCGCTATACCATTGGGGATGGCTCTGTTTCCACTTGGCATCCGGGGCGGTGGCAGCAGCGGGCCAATCAAGAATCACCTTGAAGCCGAGGTCGTGTGCGGCCACCACAAAATCCTTGAAATCCTGCATAGTCCCGAACTCGGGACTTACCGATTGGTAATCTCTGATGGCGTAGTAATCGCCTACAGAGCCCTGGCGGTTTTCAATACCCAGTGGCTGTACCGGCATTACCCATAAAATTTTCACTCCCAGTTTTTGCAGATCGGGGAGTTTGGCGCGCATGGCATTGATGGTGCCCTCCGGGGTGTGTTGGCGGATATTTACCTCGTACATACTGCTGTGTAAACTCCAATCGGGGTGCATAGCCAACTCCACGCTATCCTGAGCTTCCTGGCTGGAGGCTTCTTTTTTGGCAGCCGTTTCGGCGGGGTCACCCTGGCAGGCCAGGAGCAGGAGTGAAAGGCTAATGTGGACAAAACGTTTCATTGTTGATGGCTTGTGTATTGAAAGTATTCGTAAGTCATTGGTGGCATAGTAAAGGAGCTTTGGGAAGCGTCCTCAGAAAGACTAACATCAAAATGGCCGCATAGTGCTTGGTATTGTGAAGTGGTGCCCTCACGGCTGATAGTCTGGGGGTGCCGGGAGAGGTTAAACATTGCTATCACTTCCTGATCAAAATATCGGCGCGAAATAAGCAATATTCCCGGCTTGGGTACTGTTATGCTGGTACTACCATACATCAGGCATAGCTTTGAACGCCGCAATTGAGCCAGCCTCAGTATCTGTTGCTCACAGGACGCCTGGCCGGGCAATTCAGTGACGTTGTTGGTAAGGTAGGGGAGGCCGGGGGAGGCAAATTGAAAAGCCGCTAACAGGAGGGCGCTTTTAATCGCTGATGCATTGGAGTCAATCAAAGGACAGGAAGGCTCATTAAAACCAATCCTATTAAGTAAGAGATGGTGTTCGCCATAATCGGCAATTCTTGACTGCAGGGCCTCTGACAGTGCCTTCGCTCTATCAGTATCGGCACAGAGGGCTGCCGATATTTGATGGTGATAGCCGCTATCGGTTTGCGCATAAAAAATATTGTCACTGATAAAATCTCCGCTGGGGTGAGTAGCGTAGCCTACGCGGAGTGTATGGCAGTTGAGGTAGCCATCATACCAATATCCGCGATAAGCTCCATATAGGGGCGATTCTAGTTCAGGCTGGCCAGCACATTCCAGCATAATATTTATGCCGCTGATGTGAGCGTTACTAAGTAAGCCCTGCCACTCCTCTCCAGAAGGCATATTATCATGTTCTCCACTAACCTGCGGACCTATCGCAAGGGAATTTATGCCCCTGCTTTTAACCTGCTTGTCGTAGAGTTCTTTATCAAGGGCTGGCAGGTTTTTGTAAGGGTGAGCCAAAATGACGCTGCCAGGCCAGTCAAGGCGGTTAAGCTTCTCAGGGTCCTGTATTACCTCGCCATACTCCAGCGGAATGAGCATTTGCCGGCCGAGCTGGTGGCGATGCCAGCTGTAAATCCGAATAAAGGAGCGCTTCAATTCCCTGGCCCGGGCAGGAATTGCAATACGGCAATCAGGTGGCATTCTTTTTTTGCACGGCAGGCTTAGCAATTGGTTGTTAAAGAATACCAGGTAATTGACCGGGCCCCCGGTAGACCATATTTGAATACTGCTGTCCTGTACCTCGAGCCGGTAACCGCCGGGTGAGTTTAAGTCACCACTGGCATTTTGTTTTGCACTTACTTTATGATCAAGCAGGAGCAGTTGCTGCTCACCGACACTGGTTTCAATCGTCATTACACTGAGTGCTTGCCTGGGCCGTCCAGTGAGCATAAGGGTATCTACCATACTGCTCCGATCTGACAGGCCTATCGGCAAGGTTACCGCCCCTGCTTTCAGCTCTCCTAAGTAAGATCGTAAGTAGATGGTAGTGGTATCTGGTAGTAACTGCAATGGGGGATAAAGCCGGGGCGGTTCGTGCTGGCCTGAAAGCCTGGGGCTGATCAGGCTTAGTATAAATATTGAAAGCAGGAAAAAGCTTTTCATAGCGGCTCGGAGACTTGGGTAATGCTGATTTTAAAAGTTCAGTGTATTGATGACCGAGGCCGGGGTTGTTTGTTCAAGGCTGGAAATATGCAGTTCGGCTTTTTTCAGCAACTTCGAGTTGCCAACCCCTACGCTGCGAAACCCTCCACGCCGGGCAGCTTCTATTCCCGCCTGGCTGTCTTCAAATACTACCAAGGAACCTGGTTCAAGTGCCAGCTGTTCTGCAACTATTTGAAATACCTGGGGGTCCGGTTTTTGGCGGCTTATGTCCAGTCCGCTTACCACCACTTCAAAAAAGTGAGCAATACCTGCTTTTTGGAGGATGTATTTAGCGTTCTGGCTGGCGGAGCCCAGGGCCACCTTAAGACTGCTGTTTACACTTTCCGCAAGAAAATTGCGGGCCCCAGGCAATAAAATTTCCTCTTCCCTTTCAGTGAGGTAGTGGCGGTAAAGTTCATTTTTTTGCTCCAGAAGCTTCTCAAATTCATCACCGCCAAGTTCCCTGGCTCCCCATTCCAAAATGCTTTGCAGTGATTCGCGCCTCCCCACTCCCTTGAGTTGTTCATTGTCGTTTTCGTCAATTTGGATACCGAGGCGGGAAGCTATTTCCTGCCAGGCACGAAAATGCAGGCCTACCGTGTCAGCGAGGACACCATCGAGATCAAAAATAAAGCCTTTGATTGTGGCCAAGGTCTTTGCTTTAGGAGGTTGAGGAGGAGAGAATATACTGACGGTGGTATTCTATTAAGCCGTCCAGCGGTCTCTGCACCACCTTGCCCAGCTGAAGATTGAAATAATCGACGGCGTCAACCAGCACTTCGCGGAAGTAATGGGCAATAGACCCTACAAAGTGGATCGGTACTTCAGTGGCTTCCGGAAAACATAAAACGTGGTAATCTATAAACTTGCGAAAGCCATTAAAAACCAGTTCCCAGAAGAAAGGCACCTCGAGATGCTCGCTGGCAAAAGGGGCAAGGCTGGCGAGGTATACGTTGGCGCGCTCCTCGCGATACACTCTTTTTACTACGTGGTTTTTGTCGAGGTTGTATTCGCGCTCAAATAAAATGCGGTACTCTTCCGGCATCAGCTTGTAGAAATAACCATTGAGGAGCTTTTTGCCAATATAGCTGGCGGAGCCCTCGTCAGCCAGAATAAACCCCATGCCGGCATTGCTGCCGCTAAGGTTATTTCCATCAAAAAGCACACTGTTGGAACCTGTTCCCAGGATGCAGCTAATGGCCGGGGTGCCGCTGTAGGTGGCATAGGCACAAGCTTTAAGGTCATGATCAACCTGCACGCTGGCATGGGGTAGTACCCCATGCAAACCATCGCTCACTACCTTGCATAGCTGCTCGGATGAGCAACCGGCTCCGTAAAAGTAGACCTGATTTATCGCTGCCCGGTGTTCACGCAGTTCGCTGATTTTTCCCAATTCACGGGCAATGAGGTCAGCACTGTGAAAGTATGGGTTGAAGCCCATGGTGCTGAAACGGCAGACTTCACGCCCATCGTCCTCTAACAACACCGCATCAGTTTTGGTGGAACCACTCTCAGCCAAAAATATCATAACAATAGGGTCTTTCTCATTTGTAAAGGCGGGCAAACTTAAGCGATGCCGGTTATTTAAAGGGCCAGCATTTTTTCGCAGAGATCGGCCAGGCGGCTGGCATAGCCCATTTCATTGTCGTACCAACCCACCACTTTCAGCATTTTACCATTGGTGGCCGTAAGCTCACTGTCGAAAATGCAGGAGTGGGTATTGCCAATTATATCACTTGAAACCAGGGGTTCGTCGCTGTATTGCAAAATACCCTTAAGACTGCCGGCCGCCATTTTTTCCATCAGAGCGTTGACTTCACCTTCAGCCGGTTCTTTTTCCACTTCTATTGTCAGGTCAGTAATCGAGCCGGCGGGGGTGGGTACGCGCAGGGCGAAACCATCAAGACGACCTTCCATGGCGGGAATGACCAGGGCCACCGCCTTGGCGGCACCAGTGGTCGTGGGAATAATGCTGAGGTTGGCGGCCCGCGCACGGCGCAAATCTTCATGCGGGGCATCCTGCAGGCGCTGGTCAGCAGTGTAGGCGTGGGTAGTAGTCATATAGCCTTTCACAATACCAAATTGCCCATGCAGCACCTTTACCATCGGTGCCAGGCAATTGGTGGTGCAGGAGGCATTACTTACAAACTGGTCGTCGGCAGAAAGTTCTTCCTCATTTACTCCTAGCACAATGGTTTTTACCTCCTTTCCTTTTGCGGGGGCGCTGAGCAGCACTTTTCTGGCACCGGCCTCCACATGGTGGTGCATTTGCTCGCGGCTGCGAAAAATCCCGGTACACTCCAGTACGAGGTCTACCTGTAGTTCCTGCCAGGGCAATTTTTTGGGGTCTTTTTCCGAGAGGATTTTTATTTCTTTACCATCAATGATCAGGCTGCTGTCAGTGGTGGTGATTTCTCCCTGATAAGGACCATGAACACTGTCGTATTTAAAGAGATGACCTAAGGTGGCCGGGTTGCTCAGGTCATTTATGGCTACCACCTCTACATTTTTGGTAAGCAGGCGGCGGAGCGCAAGCCGTCCGATGCGCCCAAAACCATTGATTGCAATTTTATTACTCATGCGTTTTCAATCTTTAGGTTTAGATACTGAGGATTTTACTGATGCGCTGGTGCTCGGCGCTGATGGTGGATTTATTGCTGATAGCCGACTCAAAGCTGGTATAGGTGATCTCATTGTTCTGCAGACCGAGCATCACATTGCTCTTACCAGCCATCAGGGCCTCCACAGCTGCCACTCCCAGGTGACTGGCAAGAATCCGGTCCAGGCAGCTGGGCGAACCACCGCGCTGGATATGACCGAGGATGGTAACCTTTGATTCGATATGGGGGTATTTTTGGCGGACCTGCTCGGCGATCCACATGGTGTCGCCCATGCTGTTGCCTTCAGCCACAATAACCAGTTTATTGGTTTTTCGATTGGCCTCTCCTTTTTCGAGGGCAGCAAAAAGATCGGCCATTGGCGCATTTTCTTCTGGTAAAACCACATCGAGGGCCCCGGAGGCTACCGCGGTTCTCAGGGCGATGAAGCCAGAGTCGCGGCCCATTACTTCTACAAAAAATAAACGGTTGTGTGATTCAGCGGTATCGCGCAATTTATCCACGCACTCCACTACTGTGTTGGTGGCCGAGTCAAAACCTATGGTGTAGTCGGTGCCGAATAGGTCATTGTCAATGGTACCCGGCAGGCCCACCACCGGAAACTGGTGCTCACGGTTAAAGACGTCGGCACCGGTAAAAGTGCCATTGCCACCAATCAATACCAGGGCATCAATATTGTGCTTTTTCAGGTTAGCTGCTGCCTTTTGCCGGCCGGTGGCGCTTTTAAACTCTTCGCTGCGCGATGATTTTAATATAGTGCCGCCCCGGGCCAGGATGTTTTTTACCGAGCGGGCGTTGAGCTCCTTAATATTTCCCTCGATCAGGCCCTGGTAACCTTCATAAATGCCAAAAACGCGTTTTTCGTAAAATGCGCCAGCCCGCACTACGGCCCGGATGGCCGCATTCATCCCTGGAGAGTCCCCGCCGCTGGTAAGAACTCCTATTGTCTTAATACTATCACTCATTAATAGGTTTGTCAATCGTTTTGCGCTTCATTCCGCCCTGAGGACTGGAGGCACATTAAGTTTTTCCGAATTTAAGATATAAAACTAAGGACGCTGCTGCTTCGCTGTCATAAGTTTTACAAGTAGAAGGGGCTAAAGTTTAGGGCAGGGCTGGGGTTACAAAATACCATTGCAACTGGTAAGGGCCGTAGTAGGCACTCTCGTATGCATTGCTCCATTCCGAGAGGCGGATACCGCGATTCCTGAAAGCGCCCCCCGAATCCGCCTCACCCGCTTCTGTAAAAATTATCGCTACCGATGAATCGGCGGGATGCAGGTCGGCGTTGAGGAAATCAGCCCAAACGGGAATCACCCTGGCGCTGGGGTTCCAGATTAGCGCTGTAGCCCATACCCCGGCAGCAGTTTTATCGCGGAAGTCTAATGCCTCAAACTGATCAATAAGCTTTTGCCCTTCAAAACGACGGTTTTGCCACAAATTGCGGTGATTGACCAGGTGCTGTACTAAAAGCGGCACCAGCATCACGAGCAGCAGCCACTTTCGGGCCCGCCTTATCCGATTGGGGCTGGTGTTGAGCTTAATCAAACTGGCCCCGCTTACCGCCATTAAAAATCCCATGGCCAAAAAGCTGCTGATGAAGTAGCGACTGGGAGAAAAAAGGATCAGGGTTTTGTGGCACTCAAGCGCCAGCCAAAACCAGGCTCCCAGGAGAAGGGAGCGCTGAGGAGGCTGAGCCCGCCGGAAGGTAAAAATGCTCAGCAGAAGCAGCAGGCTAAAGCTGATGCTATAGCCCAGGTTATGTTTATTCCACAGCACCAGCTCACCACTGCTTTCAAAAGCTCTATGCCAGATGTTAAAAGGGGCAAAGCGTCCACTGCCCTGATGTGCGTTTAACAAGGCAAAAAATTCGCGGTGGGGCCAGTACCAGAATATAAAAAATACCAGGCCGAAACTCAGGAATAGAAGCAGGGAAGGCCAGGGCATTTTACGGGCGCTGGAAGGACGGGTTTTTCTCAGGCTGAATAGCCAGAATAGTACTGGCAACAGGAGGGCATAGAAGTATTGGATTTTGAGAAAGAAGGCCACGAAGCTCCAGAGGATACACCAGTTCAGTAATTTGTAATCATGCGGCTGTTGTAAAAAGCGGGCTCCGCTAAGGACCCCACCCAGCAGGCAGATAGCTACCAGCGGCTCTACCAGCGCAAAATGCTGAAACTGAAAGAGGTGATATTGCAGGCCAGCCGTTGCAATCAATAATATTCCGCTGAAGGGTTTACGCCAGCTGAGGGCGGTCAGTCCACATAGAAAGAGCAGGAGTACTGCCGTTCGCGCCACCACCCGCTTACTGCCGAAAAGATAAAACTCGGCAGCCAGCAAGGCATTGTACAAGGGGCTTTTAATGAGGTTGTCACACTCTTGCATGCCCCAACTGCCCTGGTTTACATAGTTTCGGGCCTGGCAGGTGTTAAGACCTTCATCAGTAAAGGGTCCGCGGCTGGTGGAAATGTCATGCGAGGGATCGGCCTTCAGGTAGAAGAGCTGGAAAGCAAAGAGAAGAATAGCGGCGGACACTAAGGCAAGCCGGCCCGAGGTGAAGGCTGATGACTTCATGCCAGCGAATATAGTGGCTGGAAATGAAAAGCAGCGGTTAGAGCCATTAACGGTCTTCCAGCAGAATTCCCGCTACCCGTAATAATTCAATTTCTGCCAGTTTACCACTATACCTGAGGTTTCTCAGGCGGGTTTGCGAACGGGTGTAATTCAGCTGTGCCTCGCGCAACTGGGTGTTGTTGAGCTGCCCCAGTTTATAGGCCTCCAGGCTGCGTTCGTAATTCAGGCGGGCAACCTTTAAGTTGCGTTGCTCGATCGCCAGGATCTCCAGGCTGTTTTGATATTCGCTGTAGGCATTGCCAAGGTCTACCTGCAACTGCTGTTGAGCTTGTGATACTTCCAGCTCACTTTGGTCGAGCCTTATTTTGGCAAGTTCCACCTGGGTGGCTGTACGGTAACCATTAAAAATGTTCCAGCGCAGGGAAATTCCTCCCTGCCAGCCTTCGCTTTCGCTAAACTGTAAAAAGCTGCCTTCATTTTCCTGGCGGTTGTAGTTGTAACCCAGGTTGGCCGAGAGCTCGGGTAAATATTCACTTCTGGCGATGCCGATTTCCTTCTTGCTGATTTCGCGGTTAAACTGAGCCTGTACCAGGGCTGCATTGCTTTCAGTGGCTTGTTGCAGCAGCGGGGCATAGCTTAATTCCTTGTTGATACTGAGGGTGGTGTCGATTACGTAAACACTGTCAATTGGAAATTTCAAAAGCTGGTTGAGGCTGCGGCGGGCGCGGCCAAAGTCCTTGGTGGTGGTAAGGTAGTTAACGCTGTCAGTGCGCAGGTCTACCAGGGCGCTCAGCATTTCAATGCGGCTGCCACTTCCCAATTCGTAGGCGGCATCGGCCCTTTGGTAGCGATCGTATGACAATCGGATTGCTTCGAGATCTACCTCCTGCTGCTCGTAGAGGCGGGCAGCATTGTAATAGCTATTAAAAAGGCTAAGAATGGTATTTTCAATACTAAAGCGCAGCTGGGTTTCACTGAGGTCCTTCTGAAGGCCAAGCTTACGCAGATTGTTAATGCGGCCGAAACCATCGAAGAGAACATAGCCAAGGGTGGCAGAGGCCTCATAAGTTTCAGCCACCGCATCATCGATGGTGCTGGGGGGATTGGGGCCGGCGCTGTCATTGGCTACCCCTATTTGCTGGGTGATGTCATTAACCGAATAGGTATAGCCTCCCTGGGCGGACAGGCTGGGCAGGAAGCCTGCCTGCCCCCAATTGTCGCGAATGGCGGCGGCTTCGTCTTCAAGGCGCTGCAATTGAATATTCTGGTTTTCCTGCAGGCTGCGTTGGATAGCCTGGTCAATGCTAAGCACAGGCTGCTGTCCGCATAGCAGGAGAGGCATGCACAGCAGGCCTAAAATGCTTAGCCGTAAGAGCTGCCTTACCCGGAAGCGGCTTTGGTTGTTAACTTTCCTCATCAGCTTTTATATTCATTTTCCAACTCACGGATGGCGGGTTCCACTTCTTCATGCGGTGGTTTTTTGCCTCTCCACAACCACAGTCCATACACTTTGCCATGGTTCAGGTAACTCAGGAGTAGCGGTAAGAGCAAAAGGGTAAGGAAGGTAGCCATTACAATGCCGTAAGCCAGCGAAATGGCCATCGGAATCAGAAACTGGGCCTGCACACTTTTTTCCAGGATCAAAGGGGCCAGGCCGGCAACAGTAGTGGCAGAGGTCAGTAGTATGGCTCTGAAGCGCGAGGCCCCGGCTTCATACACGGCATCCTTAAACTTCATGCCTTCCTGCAGGTAGCCATTCATCTTACTAACCAGTACCAGACTATCATTTACAATCACCCCGATTAGAGCGATGATACCCAGGAAGCTGAAAATGCTGAGGGGCAGGCCGTGCAGCCAGTGCCCCCAGGCCACGCCAATCAGGGCAAAGGGAATCAATAAAATAATGACAATCGCCTGCGAAAAGGAGCGAAAAGTAAAAGTGACCAGACCAATAATGAGCAATAACACCAAGGGCATGGTGACCCGGGCTGAGCTGATGGTTTTTTGGGCCTCGCGGTTCTGACCTTCGTACAGCGGACTTACGCTGGGATGTTTATCGAGAATGGGGGGAAGTATCTCCTGGCGAATGCGGTTAATGACATCCGGAGCCGAACCATTGGGATCAGCCAGGTCCGCCTCCACTTTTATTTCGCGTTTACCATCAATGTGGTAAATGTTTAGCGGACCGCGCTCCACGGTGTAGTCAGCAATTTCAGCCAAGGGGTAGGTTCCTCCCTGGCCATCGCGGATGTACATGTTTTCAAGACTGTAAAGCGATGAGCGCTCATCTTCATCGTAGCGCACCCACACCCGCAGTTCATCTTCGCCAATCTGTAAGCGCTGCACTTCGTAGCCAAAAAAGCCGTTGCGCACCTGGCTCAGCACCGTGGCAGGCGTAAAACCAAGCAGGTAGGCCTTGTCTTTTAACTTCAGTCGCACCTCCTTTACACCTTCCTGATCATTATCTACTACATCGCGCAATTCGGGTATGCGTTGCATGGCATTCTTAAGCTTTTCTTTAACCTCGCTTAAGGCCTGGTAATCCTCACCCAACAGGGATATCGATACCGGCTTGCCAAAGGCGCTCACCGTTCCGAAACTCAGGTTTTCCGCTTCATAAATGGGGCCGGTGGCTTCGCGCAGGGCATTTACAACCACACTGCTGCTAATTCCTCGCAATTCGCTGCTGAGGAGAATGACGTTGAGCTTACCCTGGTTAGGGGTAGGTCCCAGCGTTAGTTCCACATCCTGGATCACGTCTGCCATATCCGGCATTTGATCACTGAAGTCTTCATTTACCTCAAAGGTGGCAGCGCGGATTCGCTCCAGGTAATCTTCGGTAATAGCTTCCCTTGTGCCCGCCGGCATCTTGAGGCTAACCTCAAAGTTGTCACGGTCAATAAAAGGGAAGTAGGACACCCGAATAATTTTTCCGGCCAGGGCGCCCAGGGTGATGATAAAAAGGGCCACGGCGATGGCCAGTCCCAGGAATTTGTAGTTGAGGAAAAAACGCAACGTGGGGCGATAGTACTTATCGCGTGCCGTCATCATAAAACTATCCAGCGCCCGCTCGGCCCGGTTTTTATGATAGTTGTGCGACAGGGCTTTGCTATGACCCAGATGCGAAGGCAGGATCAGCAAGACCTCTATCAGGGAGACCCCCAGGGTTGCAATTACGATAAAGGCCATTTCGCTAAAGAAGTCGCCGGCGGTTCCGTCAATGAAGAAAAAGGAGCCAAAGGCCACCATGGTAGTTAGCACCGCGGTGATCACCGGGGGCAACACTTCCAGGGTGCCATCAATGGCTGCCCTGACCCGCGATTTGCCCTTTTCGTATTGGTGATAAATGTTTTCGCTGACCACAATGCCATCGTCTACCAGTATACCCACCACTACAATCATCCCGAAGAGGGAAATAACATTAATGGTGGCCCCGAAGTAGTGGGCAAGAATGAACATGCCAAAAAAAGCGACCGGCAGACCTGCTGCCACCCAAAAAGCCACCCGGATGTTGAGAAACATGCTAAGCAGAATTAACACCAGGGCGATTCCGATGCCACCATTTTCCAGCAAAAGGTCCTTGCGCTGCTGCAGCACGTCAGCCCGGTTATCTACCACCGAAGCCTCCAGTAAAGTGTGCTGGCTGTTAAACTTTGCGATGTAATCCTTCACCTTTTCGGCTGAGCTGAGAATGTCTTCACTGTCCGTATTCTGCAGCTGGAGCTCCACCGCCTGCTTGCCGTTAAATTCAATTTTGCTGGGGGAGTCAGCAAACTGGCGCTTAACCGCGGCTACGTCAGAAAGGTGGATAACATTACCTTCCTCATCCGCTTTAAGCACAATGTCCAGCAATTCGGCCGGTTTATATTCTTTGTAGCGAGCCCTGATCAGTAATTCTTCGCGCTCGGTTTTGATACTGCCCCCGGTAATGTCGAGGTTGGCCTTGGCCACCGCATTGCCGATCTGCTCAAAGCTGAGGTTGTATGCGCGCAGGGCATTTTCCTTTACGGCAATAACCAACTCCTCCTCTGGAAAGCCCAGTAGTTCGATTTTGGAGAGGCCATCTATTTCACGCAGGTCATCTTCCATTTCCCTGGCCATAGCTTTAAGACTTGCCAGATCCGCCCCTTCACCGGTAAGGGCAAAAGTGATGGTGAGGGTAAGGTTTTCGCGCAGGTAGACCGTTACCGGTTCCAGGCCGACCGGAAAAGAGGGGATCTGGTTAACGGCGTTTTCCACATCGTCCAGCACTTCACGCGAATCGGCACTGCGCAGGGCCTCTACCGTAATGGTGGCGGTGTTTTCACTGGAGGTGGAAGTGAAGCGGTCAATGCCGCTGATGCCTTTGAGGTTTTCTTCAATTTTTTGCACCACTCCCTCTTCAACTTCGGAGGGGGAAGCACCGGGATACACGGCATTGATAACTATAAAGCGCTCGGGAATAATGGGGAAAAAGGTACTGTTGAGATTATTCCACGCCACCGCTCCAAATATGAGCGCACCAAACAGCAGCACATTTACAGTAACCGGATATTTGACAAAAAAGCTAAGAAAATTCCGCATCAATTCTGCTTTTGCGTCAGCGTGTCAATTACTTGTACAGGCATGCCTGTATAGGCCCCACTGATGGGTTGGCTTGGAATTAAAGCTCCTTCGCTGAGACCTCTTACTATTACCGAGCCCGGACTTTTTTGTACAATCTGGAGGGCTTGTTTTAGCAGGCTGCTGTCAGCCACGGTATAGGTAAAAGTCTCATCATAAAGCAGTTTACGGTCGAGGCGAAAAGCATCGGTTACCTGGCGGCCTGCCACCCGGCCGGTCATAAAGAGGCCGTCGCGCAGGTTTTCATCTTTCACCTTCACAAACACCTTTACCCGTTGGGTTTGGGGGTCAACTTTGGCATTGCTGCGGAATACCACGCCGCTGTAACGGCGGTCGTTGTCGGGTGAGCTCAGCTCCACACTGTCACCCACCTGAATAAGGGCCAGTTCGGAAGCACTAACGGTGGCCTCCAACTCATAGTCTCCCGGCTCAATAAATTCCCCGATTTGCTGCCCCGGACTAACCAGGATGCCGGGATCTACCTTGCTTTCGGTTACCACGCCGTCAAAGGGGGCGCTGATATTGTATTTGGAAAGCCTTACCATGCTACTTTGCAGGTTCTGATAACTGCTGTATACCTGCCGGCCGGTAAGGAAAAGACGCAACTTGTCGTCGTTAACCCGGGGAGGTTCCGGCACCCTGTTTCCCTGCGAAATTTGTTCAAGGTAAGCGCGCCATTCTTCAAAATAGGAGGGATAATCGAGTTTGATATCCGGTAGCGCCTGGGTAAGGGTATTTACATACTGGCTGCGGGCACTAAGGTAAGCCGATGTGGCCTCACTGTTTTCGAGCTGTAGCATTATTTCTCCTTTCCGAAAGCGCACCCCTTCTTCAAATTTTTTGCGTCCACTTTGGAGTACACCACTTACCTCGGCGAAAATGCTGATCTTATTGCGGGCGTGTAGCTTGCCATTGAGTTTGACCTCTACCGGTACGGTGTGATTTTTCACGATCATCACCGTCACCCCTTTTACCGGAGTTTTGTTGGCGGGCTTTTGCTCGGCCGGGGTATTGGCCAGAAAGCGGTAGGTGAATAGGGCGAGAACAATTATCGCTACACCGCCTACTATGGCCCATTGTCTTTTTTTCATCCAGGTGAATTTAGCTATGCTAAGGGTATAATCAGGGGCTACAAAGATGCCTGATCCATTAAAAAGGAGAGTGCATTTTTGTTTTTAATGTTTAAACACCCGAAAGTAAATATCTATTAAATCAAATTATAAGTCCATCCCCGGCTATAGCGTTGTAAGCTTTAGCATTTACCTTTGCCCCCAATGAAACCATTTTGGCGCGTAATCAGGTATGCCCGGCCATACCGCAGTCAGTTTATCCTGAATATAAGCTTTAATGTGCTAGCCACCCTGTTTTCCCTGATCTCTATCGGGATGGTGGTGCCGGTGCTGCGCATTATTTTCAACAACCAACCCAGCGAATTAAACAGCCCGTTGTATAATGGGGATCTGCTGGAGTATGCTGATGACTACTTGATGTACGAAGTGGGTTTGCGGGTGGCCGAGCACGGGCAGTCAGCAGCTCTGTTCTTTGTCTGTATCATAGTGGGTATTACCTTCCTTTTCAAGAATCTCTTTCGCTATTTGGCCATGTATTCAATTGCGCCCCTGCGCAATGGGGTAACCCGCGATTTGAGGTTGGCCCTGCACAGCAAGGTACTGCAACTGCCGGTAGGCTTTTTTAATGATGATACCCGTAAAGGGGACATTATTTCGAGGATGACGGCTGACCTGAAGGAAATAGAGTGGTCATTGCTGCATACCATCGAGTCGCTTTTTCGCGATCCACTGATGATTCTTAGTTCGCTGGTAATACTGCTGGTAATGAGCCCCCAGCTTACCGTTTTTGTGTTCATTCTTCTGCCGGTGGTTTCCATTATTGTTACCACCATCGGCAAGAGCCTGAAAAAATCCTCGGCGCGTGCCCAGCAAACCATGGGCAACATACTGTCACAGACCGACGAAAATATTACCGGCCTTAAAGTGATCAAGGCCTTTAACGCCGAAGGGCTTAAAAATAATCTCTTCCGCCGCAGTACAGATGCTTACTATCAGCTGATGAACAGGGTGCTGCGTCGCAGTGACCTGGCCTCACCGCTGAGTGAATTTCTGGGGGCATTGGTAATGGCGGTGATCATTTGGTATGGTGGCGGTCTGGTGCTATCAAACGAAGGCTTCACTGCGGAGGAATTTATTGCCTATATCCTTTTCTTCTACCAGATAATTGCCCCGGCTAAGTCTCTTTCTAAAGTCAACTACCAGATTCAGCGTGGCAATGCCAGTGGTGAGCGCATCTTTCAAATCCTCGATGCCCATAACCCCATTATGGATAGCGATGGGGCGCGCAGACTTGAGTCTTTCGGGCAGGGCCTTGAGTTTAAAAATGTGAGTTTCAGCTATGACAAGAGTAGCCAGGCGGTACTTAAGGATATTAATCTCAGTGTGCCTAAAGGCAGAATGGTAGCTCTGGTAGGGCAGAGTGGCAGTGGTAAAACCACCCTTACCAACCTGGTACCGCGCTTCTTCGACGTAAGTGAAGGGGCGCTGCTTATTGATGGTGTTGATGTGCGCGAATTGCGATTGGCCGATTTGCGCAGCAAACTGGGTATCGTTACCCAGGAGAGCCTGCTTTTTAATGAGAGTGTAGCCTACAATATTGCCTTGGGTAAACCTGATGCCAGCCCGCAGGAAATTGTGGAAGCAGCCAAAATTGCCAATGCCCATGAATTTATCAGCCAGTTGGATAATGGCTACGAAACCAATATCGGTGATGCTGGGGGTAAACTGAGTGGGGGGCAAAAACAACGGATCAGCATCGCCCGGGCGGTACTGAAAAACCCACCCATCCTTATTCTCGATGAGGCAACTTCGGCCCTCGATACCGAATCGGAAAAGCTGGTGCAGCAGGCGCTTTATAAGTTAATGGAGAACCGCACTTCGCTGGTGATTGCCCACCGTCTTAGCACCATTCAGCATGCTGACGAAATCATTGTAATGGACCAGGGCCGGATGGCAGAGCGTGGCACTCATCAGGAGCTTTTAGCCAAAAAGGGCATATACTATCGCCTGGTGGAAATGCAAAGTTTTGATTAAAAATTGGAAGTAATGAATCTTGAGAAAATTGAGCACATCGGCATCGCAGTAAAGGATTTGGAAAAGTCGAACCAACTGTTTGCGGCATTGCTGGGAGAAAAGCACTATAAGGTTGAAGAGGTGGAGCGTGAAGGAGTAAAAACTTCCTTTTTTAAAAGCGGCCCCAATAAGATAGAATTGCTGGAAGCCACTAATGCCGACAGCCCAATTGCTAAATTCATTGAGCGCAAGGGGGAAGGCATTCACCATCTGGCTTTTGCCGTTAGCGATATCCGGGCGGAAATGCAACGCCTTAAAGAAGAAGGCTTTCAATTATTGAGTGATGAGCCTAAGCCCGGTGCCGATAATAAGTTAGTGGCCTTTCTTCATCCCAAAAGTACCAACGGGGTTTTGATTGAGCTATGCCAGGAAGCCGGTTAAGGTATTGGCTCAATTTTAACAAATAAAATTATAGCAAACACTAAGTCAGTGGGTTAAAACTGTTATTTTTAGTATATCTAACCAATTTTTGCGAAGATATGCTTAACCCTAGCCGAATGCTGTTATGCCTGTGCATAATGGTTATCTCCCTTGGTCTTTCTGCTCAGGCAGGATCCTATTCACTTACCACCTCAAGCGCTACTTTCAGTCCGCTGAGCGCTGGGATTGATTTGAACTCGCTTGAGGTGGACGATGCCCGCATCCCGGTTCCCATAGGTTTTGATTTCACATTTGAGGGCATTACCGACGATACCCTGGTAGTTTCCTCCAACGGCTGGGCCTCCTTTGGCAACCCCGGCAGCAACCACACTATCAATGACCTCGATAATGTGGTGGCCTCGAGCAGACCGCTTATAGCGCCCTTGTGGGATGATCTGGCCGGGGCCTCGGCTTCTTCTTCCAAGGCTTCTTACCAATTGAGTGGCACAGCCCCCAACCGGGTGTTTACCATGGAATGGCTCAACTGGGAGTGGCGGTATACCGCTACCGCCGCGGTAGTGTCTTTTCAAATGCGTCTGTATGAGGGGAGCAACGAGATTGAATTTACCTACCGTTGGGAGTGTGCCGCCTGTGCCTCTACCCCCAGCGCTTCCATCGGTCTTTCAGGTAGCTCAAGCTTCCTGTCGGTGACCGGCATAGGTAGCAGTAGCGTTACAAAATCAAATACGGTAGAAGATGCCTCTATTGATACCGTGGTCACCGATCAGACCCTGCGCTTTGCACCCCCGGCCTGCCCGGCGCCGGCTTTCGGGTCATTTAGTAATCTAAAGACGGATTCGGTAACCATAAACTGGACTTCCTCAGCCAGCGGACCCTGGCAGATAGAGTGGGGCCCGGCCGGCTTTACCCAGGGTAGCAGTGGTACTAATATCAGCAGCAGTGCCAATAAAATGGATACCATTGGTGGCTTGACAGCGGGAACGAGCTATGATTTTTACCTGCGCACCAACTGCGGTGGCGGGGTACTGAGTGCCTGGGTGGGCCCCTTTACCGTAACCACCGTTTACGTACCTCCCTACTTTGAAGACTTTAGTAACGGTTATCCCGGCACTGACTTTGGGGAGGCGGCCGGCCTTATCGCCAACCCTACCGTTTTCAGCAGTACCAGCAGTTCTGACTGGGGAGAGGATGGTTTTGCCAACGTTGGCAGTAGCGGCTCAGCGCGGATTAACATTTGGAGCACCACTAAGGATGAATGGATGATAGGGCCTGCCATAGACCTGGGCAGCGGCACTGTTTACCAGCTCGAGTTTGATGCGGCCCTCACTCCCTTTGCCGGCACAGGCACCGCCACCCTGGGGGTTGACGACACTGTAAAAGTGGTTATCTCTACCGATAACGGCCTGAGCTGGTCAGATTCAAATTCTATTATGGCCCTGCACTCCGGTACCAGCATCAGCAATGGTAATGGCACTCATTTCGTGGCCAGCCTGGCCGGTTATAGTGGGGTGGTAAAATTTGCCTTTTATGCCGAGTCTACTGTTTCCAATGCCGATAACGACTTCTTTGTCGATAACATCCAGGTCAGGGTGCCACCGCTTTGTCCCGATCCGCTGATGTTTAGCCAGGTGCAGGCCGCGGGCGATTCGATTACCCTGAGCTGGTCATCCGCTGCGGGTAATTTCAACCTCGAATACGGTGTGGCGCCTTACACCTTGGGAGGCGGGGGCAACAGTGTGGCTACCACTGATACTTTTTTAGTGATTAACAATCTTAGCGCTGGTACCACCTACGAATTTTACCTTCAGGCCGATTGCTCTCCCAACGGCATGAGTGCTTTTGTGGGACCGCTGGCCTATACCACCCCCTGTGCACCGGTTAGTGCGCCCTTTACCGAGAGCTTTGAAGATGCTTCGCCCTCCCGCATTTGTTGGAGCAACGATTATATTGTGGGCAATCAGGATTGGACTTACGCCGCCGGCTCCAGCGGTGGTGCGGTTAACGCTGCTTATGCCGGTAACCTCAATGCCCGATTCAGCTCCGGCAGCAGCTTAAAGGTTACCCGTTTGCTTTCTCCATACATCGACGTTTCCTCGCTAAATGTTCCTTACCTGCGCTTTTACTATGCCCAGGAGGAATGGTTTGGTGATCAGAATGAACTGCGGGTATACGCCAGGGGTGTTAACAGTAGTAGCTGGAAGCTGGTGTTTACCGATACTTCTAACGTGCCGGCATGGCAGCAGGGGCAGGCCTTACTGCTGGTCAACTCAGATACTATCCAGCTGGCCTTTGAGGGTCGTGATGAGTTTGGCCGGGCCAATGTGCTCGACGAAGTAATGGTGGTGGAAGCACCTGCCTGCCCGGATCCAAACTTTGATTCCATTAGCAACATCAGCGTGAGTGCTGCCACCCTGCACTGGACCGGGCTAAGTAATTTATCCAATATTGCCTATGGCCCGGTGGGATTTTCGCAGGGTACACCCACGGCCAATGTCAGGGGGGTAACTTCGCCCTATACCCTGACCGGTCTTACTGACAACTTCTGCTATGATGTTTTTGTACAGGATAGTTGTGGTGGTGGTAACTCGGGATGGGTGGGGCCTTATTCCTTCTGTACACCACCTACTTGCCCGGCACCCACCAATCCCGGCGTCCAAAGTGCGGCCATCACCCGTACCTCCGCACCGCTGTTTTTTACCCCCGGCGGCGTGGCCACAGATTTTAATATTAGCTACGGACCAGCTGGCACGGCCCCTGCTGCCGGCACCATTGTTAACGCCACCAACGATACCGTTCTTTTGAGCGGCCTACAAGCAGGTACCCTCTATGAGTTTTATGTAAGGGATAGTTGCGGGCAAGGCGACGTTAGTACCTGGACCGGGCCGGCCTCCTTTGTTACTGCCTTTAATACCAATTACCTGCAGGATTTCAGTAATGCCAGTCCTTTTGGTTGGAGCGAGGCGGATGGACGATTGCTAGCTAATACCGTCTTTACCGCCAATAGCAGTAGCTGGGGGCAGGATATATTTGCCAATAGTGGCAACAATAATGCGGCCAGGGTTAACATTTGGCTGGGCAACCAGTATGAATGGTATATTTCTCCCTCTATTTACCTCGATCCCGCTCTCAGTAATCTGCAAGTGGAGTTCGATGTATCCATCACCAGCTTTAACAATAATGCCCAGGGCTATTTCGGATCAGACGATTCACTGGTGGTGGTAATTTCAACTGACAACGGCCAAAGCTGGTCAGCGGCTAATGTGCTGTGGTATGCAGATGCGACCGACACCGTTGATTTTAACGGTGAACATATTGTTGTGCCTTTAACGGGTTATTCAGGTTATGTACGCTTTGGGCTTTATGCCGGGTCAGTTATTGATGACCCTGAAGACAATGATTGGTTTGTGGACAATTTTGAAGTGCGCACACCTGCGCCCTGTAGTAATCCTTCGGCGCTCACGGTCAGCAATATAACCACTGATAGTGTGCAGCTGAGATGGACGGCCGGTGACCTGTCAGCAGTGGACTGGACCTTGTTTTATGTGGAAGGTGCATTGCCAATTGATTCCGCAACGGTAATTAGTGGTGTTCAGGTTGATTCACTGATGATAAATGGTCTAAAAGCCGGTACTTATTACTGCATTTACCTGCTGGAACAATGTGCCAGCGGTTTTTCAGATACCATTGGGCCGCTTTGTTTTGCCACCGCCTGTCCGGTGCAGGCAATCGCCGCTCCCTTTACCGAAGATTTTGAAGGTGAGGCACCATGTTGGAGCCAAGAGTTGGTGATTGGTAATCATAACTGGTCGGTAGCTACCGGCTCTACCGGCGGTAACATAGTGAGCGCCTACAATGGCGATAAAAATGCCCAGTTTACCAGCTCCAATGGCGGGCCCTTCATCACCAAATACATTACTCCTGCAATTGATGCCAGCGGCCTTACAGTTACAGAAGTGAGCTTCTGGTATGCCCAGGAGGTATGGGCCGGTGATCAGAACTACCTCAATGTATACTATCGAGATAATCCCTCTGCTCCCTGGATTTTCCTTTGGGGCGATTCGGCCAATGTATCAAGCTGGACGCGGCAGGCACTGATCATACCTTCCCTCTCTTCCACCCTGGAGGTAGCTTTTGAAGGGGTTGATAATTGGGGACGCGGTAACGTACTGGACGATGTATACATAGGCGAAGCTCAAAGTGCCTGTCCGCCGCCAAGCGCGCTGGCTGTAACCGTGCTGGGATGTGACAGTGTGCAGGTGAGTTGGAATAGCGCCACCGGAACCACCGCCTCCGGCCTCGAATATGGCTTTAAGGGCTACAGCCCTGGTTCCGGTGTTCAGGTGATGGGGGTAAGCAGCCCTTATGTGCTTACCGGGCTCGACCTTGATACTGAGTATGATATTTACATAGCCGATAGTTGTGGCAGCGGAGTCAGCATTGCAGTTGGTCCGGCCAGTTTTGAGACCGATTCGGTGGGACCTGTGCTGGCAAGTTTCAGCCATCAGCAAAGTGATACCAGCCTCACCAATGCCACCGTTACTTTTAATGCTGCCGGCTCGAAGGGCGATGGCCTTAGTTATAGCTGGGACTTTGACGGCAGTAATGGCAGTGGCATTAATCCCACTAATATTTATGCGGCCAATGGCAGCTACAGTGTTACACTTACAGTTACTGACCGCTGTGGTAATAGTGATGATACCACTATTACCGTTGCGGTGGCCGGAATAAACGTGGTGGAAAATGCCTACCAGGCGGAGCTATTGGTATTTCCCAATCCCAGCACTGGTGATTTTAGGGTAAGGGTTTCCGATGGTAGCGCTGAGTATGATATTGAGCTATATGATGTGGGGGGCAAAAAGCTATATAAACAAACGGGCTTAATTCCGGGTCGGGAGGAGCGGGTTTCGCTCAGAGTGGCTCCGGGGGTTTACCTGCTGCGTTTTGTCGGTAATGGACTCGATGTTACGCAACGGGTAATTGTGAACTAAAGTGCTCGGTAAATAATGAGTAAGGCCAAAACTGATGTCAGTTTTGGCCTTTTTGTTATGCTTTATTGTTGAGGGAGGCTATTTTTTCAGTGAGGTCTTCTATCTCGTGTTCCTCGGGCTTAAAGTGCCAGCCTTTTATTCCAAGCGCTTTGGCGGCTTTTACATGTTGGCGGGTGTCATCAACATAAAGGGTTTCCGATGGCTCCAACTGATGCTCCTTTAGGATGTTTTCAAAAATGGCTGGATCAGGTTTGCGCAAACCTACCTCATGGCTATAGTAAACCTGGTCAAACTGACTGATAAATTGCTTGTACAGAAAGGGACCGGCGGACTGGCGAATGTGGTCGATATGAAATTGATTGGTATTGCTCAGTAAGAAGAGGCGGTAGTTTTTTTTCAGCTTTTTCAGCAAGGGAATAAGATCTTCGGGAAGATCACCCAGCATGGCGTTCCAGCACTTTTTAAGGTCGCCAGGGTAAATCTTCTTGCGAAAGAAGTGGGGCTGCAGGTCACGCAGAAATTGCTCACCACTAACCTTCCCGGTTTCGAATAATTCAAAAGTTTCATTCTGTTTACTGAGACTTTCAAGCGCCCCCAGATCCTTAAAGGCCTGGTCGGTTTTGGTGGTATCGAGAGGAAGCAAAACGGCCCCGAAATCTAAAATCAGGTTTTTGATCATATGCCTGGCATTGTTTGACGCAAAGGAAAAAAAATTGCCGCAGGCAGCCTATCAATTACGGGCGGTAGACAGAAAAACTTCGTAAGCTTTACTGGCTCCCTCTAAAACCTCCTGGTAATCGAGCTGATTTTTTTCTTCTTCATCCTTAAATACTTCTCGGAACTCCTTCCACAATACGCCGGTTTTGGCGCCGTAAAAACCGTAAAAACTAAGAATGCTTTCGGGCCAGCGTCTCTTTTGCAGGCTTTTATGGATAACGGCACCACCGAGGCTGCTGCCCTCCAGTACATAAAAAGCTCCCCAGGCTTCGGAGTAGCTTTTAAGATGCAGTTGTTTTTCACTGGACTGAGGATGGGCCCCCAGGTGACGCAGGTCATTCCAAAGCAAAGCGCGCTTGTTGAGCCGGTATTTGAGATCGAGACCTATTTTTTTTCCTGATTGGCTGAGTTCATTGTACACCACAGGTTCAAGAGTTGAGTGAGCCTCAAATAGCTGGTTGAGTAAGTGCGAATATTGATCACGCGAATAAGCCTCGCCCATCAGTGCATTGGAATTCATCGCCTCCTCCACTCGGTCGTGCAGGGCGGCGGTATCACTTTTAAGTTGCTTGAGCATGTTAATTTACCTTGCGAATATTCTCTGAATGGCCCAGTCTCGATTTTTCCTGTGCTATGTCTTCAGACATCTTCAGAGAAGCTTCTTTCTGACGATAAACCTTCAACTCTTCCTGTAGTTCGCGATTTTTCTTCTCCAATTCGGTCATGCGCTCCTGGAGTCGCTGGTTTAAGGGAGCTTGCGATTGAATTTCATTGCGTCCCTGTAACAGGAGGGTGTTTTCAATCAACCCGGCTCGTAGGCTGTGTGCCAACTCAATTTCGTAATCGCACCAGGGCTCTGACTCACTCTTAATTACCTCACTCCATTTCTCAAAGGAATTGCGGGGAGTAAGGAGCTTGTTTTTGTCCTTGTCAAAGTCTGGCTTGCCAGCCCAATCCACTGTTTTGGTCTGACTGTCCCTGAAAATGATCAGTACTTCTCCCTGTTCCCTGGACAGGTTAAGCACCAGCATACCTGCCGGTAACTCCTCACTCTCCTTCCATTGTGGCAAATGGTCGGCCAGTTTATGGGTACTGTAAAGCTCTTGATCTTTAACCGGGGCTATTTTCAAGAGCGATTGTAACCAATCCAGGTCGAGTTCATTTTGACTGAAGCTCAGGCGGTTGTTAAACTTCAATACATAGTCGCTCGCGCCAAATATTTTCAGCAGGCGTTCCCGATTCAGTTTTATGCTGCGATGCAGATCTTTTTCACTTATAAAACTGGTCATAAGATCACGGATACCAGCCAGTTGCTGGCGGTATTGATCAAAGGGAAGCTGCTGTTCGAGGATTTCGATTTTGTGGGATAGCAGGCGGGCTATAAAGCTGCAGGCACGCCGTTGATAAATATTCAACTTCACCGCTTCTTTGGTGTGATGGCAAAGAATCAGGCCCCAAAGCTTGCCATTTACTATGAGCGAAATGCTGAAGGATGCCCGCACACCCATGTTTTTCAGGTAGCTCACATGAATAGGGCTAACGCTGCGGAGAAAGCTTTGGCTCAAATCCAATGGCTGGCCATCGGTTTCACGTTCTATCGGGTAAATCGGAACGGACTGATCATTGACATCATAGATGCCACGCAGGGTGTTTTTCAAGTAAAGCTTACGCGCTTGCTTCGGTATATCGGTGGAGGGGAATTTCAGGCCCTGATAGCTCGCCAGATCCTGGTCCTTCGACTCTGCCACCACGGCACCATGCTCATTCTCGTCAAAACGGTAGGCCATCATCCGATCAAAACCCAGCATGGGTCGCAAAATTTCAAGGGCACGTTGACAAGCCTCAGAGGTGGTTTGCACATGGCTGATTTCTGCAGAAAACCGATCCACCAGGTTGGAAAATTGATGGTATGAGCTGGATCGTTCCTTCGCGTTGTCCCTCTCTACCTCCATTACCAAAAGCCCATCTGAAAAATGGGCCTCCAGAATATAGGGCTGCTGGTTGTGTTCAAAGGTAAGGGACTGGCGATCCCTTTCAGTGTTGAGATTTATCTGTTGGTTGAAGTGGTTCAGAAATGAAAAAGGGAAAAAATCATCCAGAAAACCACCAATGGCTTCTTCGGGTGAACAATCCAATAACTCCTCGATATTGCGGCTGACCTGCACGATCTGCAGGTCTTGCGGTGTTAGCACCAGTACATAACCGATAGACTGGATGCTACCAATGATGTGGATAGGCTCCTGCTCACAATTTTCAAGGGTAGGTTTTATGTATTTCATGAAGCAACGCTTAAGGGGGCAAAAGTAAAAAAATACCTACACCCAGGGGGGCGGTTATGCAAGTAACTAATAAATATTTTATTATTACATATATTTTGCAAAAAGCTATAAATCAATAATATAACGCAATTGGGCTAATCCTTTACTGGATTGTGACAAGCTAATCGAAATATAAGGTATTTCTGATAGATATAGTGGCTTGCCTGGGTGATAGCATGGTTATTTCAATTTATCATCGTAATATTGCGATCAATAAAATCAGCATGGGTTTAAGCAAGTCAGATTTATTTACCCGGGACCAGAACGAGTTGGCTTCGCTTGCAAAAGCGTTGGCCCATCCTGCCCGTATTGCCATAATTCAGCATTTGCTGATCACCCGGGAGTGTATTAATGGCAGTTTGGTACAACAGCTGGGACTGGCCCAGGCTACCATCAGTCAGCATCTTAAAGCCTTAAAGGAAGTGGGGCTCATTCAGGGGACTATTGATGGCGCGGCAGTGAGCTACTGCATCAACTCCCTGCGGTGGAAAGAAGTGCAGCAACGGTTTGCCGGCTTGTTTGCACAGTATAGTCCTGTAGTTGCCGAGGGGGATTGCTGCTAAAAAAAATTGAATTTAATGATCGTAAAATAGCGATGATATGATTTTATCAGAAGTTAAAAATAAGCTGGCTCAACTCGAGACGCTGCGTTTTCGCCTGCCAGGCGGCCAGTTAGTACCTGGCCATTTCCACGTAACCGAAATCGGCGCCATTAATCGCCGGTTTATAGATTGTGGTGGTACTTTGCGGGAAGAGAACGTTGTCAACTTTCAGCTGTGGGAGGGGCCAGACCGGGATCATCGCCTGGCTGCTACCAAACTCAGGGAAATTATCGCCCTCTCACAGGAAAAGCTCGGTCTTGGTGATCACAAGGTGGAAGTAGAGTATCAGGGCGATACCATCGGTCGCTATGGCCTTACTTTTGACGGTGCGGATTTTTATCTGGAGCCACTAAGCACCGATTGCCTGGCAAAGGAACAATGCGGCCTGCCGGTAGAAAAAACCAAACGCTCACTGGCAAGTCTCACCGAGAACAGTTGTGTACCGGGCTCCGGATGTTGTAGTTAATTGCACTCGTATTATGAAAAAAGAATTCTTAGTTACCCTCCAAGCCTTTGTTGATAGTCTTCAGCCCAGTCAGATCAGTGAAGAGCGCCGTGAGCGCTTGCGGCCCCTGGTGGAGTTTATGCAGAAGCGAGTACGGAGTGATGCTGCCATTTCGCTCAATTTCATCTGTATACACAACTCCCGCCGCAGTATGCTATCGCAGGTGTGGGCGCAAACGGCCGCCTGGTACCATGGGGTGGAGGCAGAGTGCCTCTCGGGCGGGATGGAAGTGACTGCCTTTAACGAAAGAGCGGTGGCTGCCCTGGAGCGGGCTGGTTATAGTATAGTCAGGGGTGAGGGTCCGAACCCGGTTCATCAGCTTTATTTTTCGGATAACGCCGGCCCGGTAAAAGCTTACTCTAAAAAATATGATGCCGCCGAAAACCTGCGCGATGAGTTTGCGGCGGTAATGGTTTGCAGTGATGCCGACGATAAGTGTCCCTATATCCCAGGCGCGATAGCGCGCATTGCGCTTAACTATGAGGATCCCGGGAATTTTGACGGCCAGCCTCAGGAACAAGACAAATACGATGAGCGCTGTCGCCAGGTGGCCACCGAGATGTTTTACGTATTCTCCCAAATCTAGTTTATTATGAGTCACTCTAACCAGCGGCTGAGCTTCCTCAATCGCAATCTCACTCTTTGGATTTTCCTGGCGATGGCTATTGGTGTGGCTATTGGCTATTTCTACCCCGCCGCGGCGGAGGGAATAAATTCCTATAGCAGCGGCAGCACTAATATCCCCATTGCCATTGGACTTATTCTGATGATGTACCCTCCCTTGGCCAAGGTGAATTACCGCCTGCTTCCCAAGGTGTTTAAGAATGTAAAAGTGCTCAGCATTTCGCTGTTGCTGAATTGGGTGATTGGGCCGGTATTGATGTTTGTCCTGGCGCTGCTCTTCCTGCAGGGTCACCCGGAGTATATGGTAGGCTTGATTCTCATTGGCCTGGCCCGCTGTATAGCCATGGTATTGGTGTGGAACGACCTGGCGGAAGGTAGCAGTGAGTATGGCGCTGGCCTGGTGGCACTCAACAGTATTTTCCAGGTTTTTGCCTACAGCTTTTACGCCTGGCTTTTTATCACCAAGCTTCCGCCGCTACTGGGTTTTGAAGGAGCAATTGTCGATATTTCCATTGCTACCATTGCCGAGAGTGTGGCTATTTACCTTGGTATTCCGTTCCTGGCGGGTATCCTGAGCCGTCTTATTTTAGTGCGAGCTAAAGGGGAGGAGTGGTACCAACAAAAGTTTCTGCCTGCCATTGGACCCATTACCCTGGTAGCACTGCTGGCCACTATCGTGCTGATGTTTAGCCTTAAAGGGGAGCTGATTGTAGAGATACCGGGCGATGTGCTGCTGATAGCGATGCCGCTTTTAATCTATTTCGCCCTGATGTTTTTGATCGGCTTTTTCCTCAGCAAATGGATGGGAGCCGACTACGATAAAAACGCCTCTATCGCCTTTACCGCAGCCGGCAATAATTTTGAACTGGCCATTGCGGTGGCCATTGCCGTGTTTGGTTTAAACTCAGGACAAGCCTTTGCCGGGGTAATCGGCCCCCTGGTGGAAGTGCCAGCCCTTATTTTACTGGTTAGAGTGGCTTTCTGGCTGCGAAAGCGCTACTATCAGCCTGCGGCTATTTCACGCTGACCTTTTTGTAAGCATCAATTTTCAGTAGTTCTTCCACCTCGGCCAGGCTCATGTTTTTCCAGTCGAGGCTGTTTTTATAGTAGTTCTCTATCACCACCATTTTGTAATAGGTGTTGCCACCGGGGGGCTGGGTCTGATTGTCACTTTCCCTTAACCAGAATTCCACTTCGCCGGGAAAAATGAGAAAGTCATAGTTGGTTTGATAGCCGTTGTTGTAAAAGAGGGCGGGCATTGGTACCTGGGCGTCGCCATCGAGAAGGTAACCAAGCACCACACCCTGGTCCAGTACATCATTGGTAATTTCGGGGAAACTGGCCGGGGCGTAGAAGCCATAGTCAGCATCACCGGGCAGGCCGTTTTCCAACCAGGCGCTGGGCTCCACTTCGTATTCAAAGGCTTGCACGTTGGTGACACCATCGTAGCCGGCTGGTCCGGGAGGTCCGGGAGGACCTTGCAGTCCGCGTTTGGTACAGGCGCTTAGCGTTAAAGTGGCCAGGGCAATAAGAGGAATGATATTTTTCATCGTTAAGGAGTTTTGATTTTCAGAGGTCATTTCAAGCTCCGTACCAAAAAGCTTTTCGGGTTGTAAACGGGTAGGTGCAATGAGGAATGAGGTGGAGGCGAAAGAGTTGAAATTCAATATTTTGAAATAGCAGGCAAAAGGTCAAAAAAAAGCAGCCCGGCTTAGACGAGACTGCTTAAAATAGGTTTTAAAAGGATGATCAGACTTAGTACTCCAATTCATTGAAGCTTACCCGGCCGTCCTTAACGTCATACATGGCGCCTACCACGCCAATTTCTTTATTGTCCAGCATTTCTTTCAGTACCGGGCTCTTGGCGCGGATTTGTTCAATAGCCAGTTCCACGTTTTTGTCGGCTACTTTTTGTACAAAGTCAGCATTGGCCGAACTGCGGTCGCCACTTTCTTCTACGGCCTTTACCGCTGGTTGAATTTTGCTGAGCATGCCGGTGAGGTTTCCCAATTCCACGCCATCGCAAGCACCTTTTACCGCACCACAGCTGCTGTGGCCCATCACTACTATCAGTTTGGAACCGGCTACCTTACAGGCAAATTCCATACTACCGAGAATATCGTCGTTGATGAAATTACCGGCAATGCGGGTGTTGAAGATATCACCGATTCCCTGGTCGAAGATCATTTCGGCCGGTACGCGCGAGTCAATGCAGCTGAGTACTACTGCAAAGGGATGCTGACCGCCTCCGGTTTGCTTTACCTGTTCCAGTAAGTTGGGCTGATTCATTTTATTTTCGAGAAAGCGCTGGTTGCCATCTTTCAAAGTACTGAGGGCCTGCTCGGGGGTCATGGCCGCTTGTTGTTCCTGAGTATGCATATTGGTTTTTGGTTTTTTAGATTTTTCTGCGGTAAATATAGGCCGCGGTAACGGACTCCCCTAACCAGGCAAATGGGGTTGGTGTTCGTTTTGGAAGGTAGCAAAAGGATAAGCAGGTCAGGTTGTCGCATAAAGAGTTTCTTCGGCTTGGTTTCACCCCGCTCAGGATGGACTTCCTGCCTGGCGGCAGACAGGCTCGCCCCCGGCCAAAAAAAAACCTCCATGCTTTCGCAGGAGGTTTTTAGTGTCCCGATAGCTATCGGGGTCGGGGGCTCACCTCGACAAGCTCGGTATAAACTTCTCACCCCGCTCAGGCATAAAAAAACCCCGCCACAAGGCGAGGTTTTTAGGTGGGCCCTCGGGGGCTCGAACCCCGGACCAAATGATTATGAGTCATCTACTCTAACCAACTGAGCTAAGGGCCCAAATATCTTTACTCTTCCAAAACTAAGACTCTTACTTTAATGCTGACGATCACCGCGCAGCGTGATGTCAGCATCCTGACACCCTTCGGGTCGACAGGACCAACTGAGCTAAGGGCCCTAAATTTTTTTGCAGGCACCTTTTTGCAGATGTTATACTTCCTAATCGTGTATATCAACTGCCCCATCCCGATAGTTATCGGGAATCGGGGAAGGGCCCAATCTCATTGAGAGGGCTGCAAATTTACAGCAATTTTGGAAATAGCCAGCTCTTCAATGCCGCTTAACTAATTCGTTGCTTGTCATCTCCCTGCTTTGGCTTTCTTTGTAGTGACAACCAAGGTTTTAGTCTGTGAAAAAACTGCTCCTTTTGCTCTTTTTATGCGCCCCGCTTTTGGCTCTGACGCAGTCGCCCGCCGTGCTGCTAAATGCCCATGCGGCCGTGGGTGGCCCTGGCTTTGATCCTGGCTTGAAGCCCTTTTACCACGGGGTGGCCAGCGGTGACCCCTTGGCCGATCGGGTGATTATTTGGACCCGGGTAACACCCGATAGCAGCATAGCCCCGGGCGATAGCATCAGCGGGCAATGGTTTGTGGCCACCGATACCAGCATGTTCAATATAGTCAGCAAAGGAATTTTCAGCACCGACTCAAGCCGCGACTTCACCGTAAAAGTGGATGTAAGCGGATTGAGCCCGGCCACCACCTACTACTATGCTTTTTCAGTTGATGGGTTAAATTCCCTGGTGGGCCGTACCCGTACTCTGCCTTTGGGAGCGGTAAGCCGCCTGAAGCTGGCCGTGGTTTCCTGCAATAATTACGAAGCCGGTTTTTTTAATGCCTACGCCCGCATTGCGGAGCGCCATGACCTGGCGGCGGTGGTCCACCTGGGTGATTATATTTATGAATATGAAGCCGGCCACAGTGCCGACAGCACTATTAACCGTTTTCATCAACAATTTGAAACCGTTACCAAGGGTCAGTACCGGGCCCGTTATTCCCTCTACCATCTCGATCCTGACTTACGGGCGGCCCATCAGCAACATGCCTTTATCAATATTTGGGACGATCACGAGAGTGCCAACGACAGTTGGGAGAATGGTGCCCAGAATCACCAGCCTTCGGAGGGACTTTGGAGCGATCGTAAAAGTGCCGCCAAGGAGGCTTTTTTCGAATGGCTGCCCATTCGCGATGAGTCCAGCCGTAAAATCTACCGCCGCTTTGCGCTGGGTGATCTGGCGGACCTGCTAATGCTCGATACCCGTTTGGAAGGCCGGGAGGAGCAACTCCACGATGTTACCCAACCAACACTACAGGATACGGGCCGGACCATTTTAGGGGTACCCCAGCGCGATTGGTTTCTGGATGAGCTCAGTAACTCAACCGCCACCTGGCGCCTTATCGGCAACCAGGTGATTTTTGCGCCACTACAAATGGGCTGGGCCGGCCAGGCCCTGGGTATTACTCCAGAACAAGCTGAAAGCCAGTTTCTCGATATTTGGGATGGCTATCCTGCTGAGCGGCAGCGCATCCTCAGCCATCTCGATTCGGCTGCCATTGACAATACTGTTTTCCTGACCGGTGATTTTCACAGCAGCTTTGCCTTTGATTTGCCTGACACCGTGGTTGACGAAAATAATGACTATGCGCCGGTGCCCAATTACGATCCGGCCACCGGAGCCGGCTCCCGGGCGGTGGAATTTGCCACTCCCAGTATCAGCTCCTATAATTTCGACGAGAATTTTTCGCCCCTGGCGGCCGCCCTCTTTGAACTGCAGATCAATCAACCCCTGCCTTCATCGCCCAATCACAATCCCAATCCCCATATGAAGTTCGTGGATCTGGACCGGCATGGCTATGTAGTATTGGATATTCGCCGGGATAGTGTGAAGGCCAACTGGTATTATGTGCCAGTGACCACTACAAGCAGTTCCCAAAACTTTGGAGGGGCGATGAAAGTAGTGAAGGCTCAAAATCACCTTAGGGCCGCAGTGGAAAGTAAGACCGGTCCCTATCAACTTTTGCCGACACCCGTCAGGCCGATCAGTGGCTACATCAGCCAACAAACCCCTGCGTTGGAGTTGTTTTCCCTTTATCCCAATCCGGCCGGTGAACGCTTATTTCTTCAAATCGGCAAATTGAGAGAAGATCAGTTGACCATCCGTATACGGAATAGCAAGGGTAGCCTGTTACTTGAATATGATCACACTAAACTGGGGCGGGGGGTATATGAAATTGTCTTACCCCTCGATATGTTGCCCGGTGGGGTTTATTTTTTAGAGCTCACCGGTGCAGAGAGTGTTCTGTATCGCAAATTCATAAAAGCATAGCCTATTTAGGAGGGTGTTTTTCGCCAATTTTGATTGGTGGCAATAGTGATTTCTTTCTGGAAATTATCCTGCTGATATTTCTAAAAATAATCGGTCATCAATTTATGGGTTTTTGTAAGGAAATCCCGTCCTTATTTTGTTGAAAGCTAAGGCGGTGGGTGGTTTTGGTTAAAAAAATTTAGCAGCTAAGGGGGTAATTTTCAGCGTATTGCATTCTTGAGTGAATATAGATTACTGGTTTTTAAGCTTCAGGGCTTTTAGGGTGTAAATAAAGGAGTAATTTCGCCGCCGAAACAATTACTCTCTCAAACGCTACTCTCTTATGATGCTCCCCATTCCCACTTACGGCTTGCCCGTCTTTAAAGGTTTTACCCTTTCTCTAGCTGGCATAATTGCCTGAATAATTAGACCGGTTTTTAACCTGCTATACATGGTATAACCGGCCATTCCCTTTGCTTTCAATTTTCTGTAATACCAATTTTATATGAAACAATTCTCTACTCTGAGTCTTGGCCGGCGGCGCAATGCCGGGCTGAGTTCAAAATCCTTGATCCACTGGCAGAGCATTCTGCTAAGCCTGTTTTTTATCTTAATATCCACCGCTTCGGCCTACGCGCATGGGGTGTTGGTGGGATATCAGGTAGGTAGTTTCCCCAACGGCAATAATGTGCGCGTATGGATTGAGCACTGGCATAGTGCTACCTCCAATGTAAGCAGCTTCCCTCTGGAATACCGGCTGATCCCAAACGGGGTTCCAGGTAATCAGGTGACCACTTACGCCACCGGCTATGTTAATAATCTTGATTCCGTAGCACTGCAGCAGCAGGAGGGTGATATCAAGTTTCTGGCTGGTGCCTGTTCAAGTGCCAATAGCGAGGGCAACTGGGTGTATTGGGATTTTAACCTGACTGCCTGTGGTAATGATGTTGTGGACTTTGAAATTATTTCCGGACCCGCTTCTACCACCATGGAAGGTTGTGCTTCTTTGTATCCGCAAACCATAAACGGGGTTAACGTGCCCGGTATCAATGCGCCCGATGCGGTGGTACATACCTGCCCTCCTTATCAAAGCAATTATACTATTCCCGCCAGTGATCTGTCGGCTCACTTTGAGATCAGCGCCTTGTGTGACCCCAACCCAACTATCAGCCTGGGCTATGGCGGCCAGAGTTGGACGGTGGGAACCACCCCTGTGCCCAATTGGACTTTCCCTCGAACCGGTAGTTCGGTGAGCATTACCGCTACCGATAATACCACCGGCAAATCGGCCAATGCCACTCTTAACATTTCCTTTGCCGATGCTAAACCGCCACAGTTTGTCAATTTTCCGACCGACACCACCATTTATGGCGATGCCAATTGCCAGGCCGTTTATAACTACAGTGTGCCACAGGGTATAGATGGCTGTGGCGGTACCCCTGGTGTGGTTCAAACTGCGGGATCCGCCAGTGGCACAACCCTGGGTTATGGTTCTCATCTTTACACCTTCAAGGTGCAGGATGCCGAAGGCAATGAAACTTCTGCCAGCTTTACTGTAACAGTAGCAGACAGCACTTTCTCAGTGCAGGATATTACCACCGGCACCATGTTGGCTAATCAAACCATGGACGTTGATCGCACCGGACTAAATGCCTATGCCGGAAACAGTCCCTATACCTTCAGCTTTCAAGATCCATTGCCCGCTGACGCGGAGATAACCAATACCGAGGTGATCTATACCGTTTCCTCCAATTACCACGCTCATAATCGGGTGCAGGTGGCGGGCAGCGTCATTGGTGATGCTTTTCCCAATAATACCACTGGCCAATTTAGCGTAAGTAAGAGTGGCAACCTGCCCAATTATAGCTACGGCGGTTCCAATGAACTCAAGTTGTATTCCTGGTGGAATAGTGTAACGGTAACAGAGGTGAAAATCCGCTTTACTTATGCGCAAAACACGGGGCTCTGCCAGAAGACGGTTAATGTACCACTGCCACAAACCAATAGCAATTGTGGCTATATGTCGGTTTATAATGACCGCAACTATTCCAATAATGCCAGTGGTAATTATCCGGTGGGAACCACCAAGGTGACCTGGTATGTGAATGATGGCTACGGCAATCAATCTACCTACATTCAGAATATTACCGTGACGGACGATGAGTTGCCTACCATTGTCACCGTGGCTGATACCCTCTACCTCGATAACCTGGGTCAGGCTACCCTCGGTCTTAATGATGTGGTGACCAGCTATAGCGATAACTGTGGTGTGAATAATATTTTTCTGAGCCGCAGCAATTTTAGCTGTAGCGATCTTGGGCAGCAACAAATTGCGGTAACCGCCACCGATATTCACGGCAATCAAAAAATAGACTCGGTGATGGTAATGGTGGTAGATACCACCCGACCCACGATTAATTTTCCCGTTAGCGATATCTATCTTGATGCTTCCGGGCTGGCTTATTTGGATTCTCTAATCATCGTTTCAGGCATCAGCGATAATTGCATTGACACCGCCTATGCCGATCATTACCAATTTAGCTGCAGCGATGCTGGTACGGCCACTGTAACTATAACCGCGCTGGATCAGGCCGGAAATACTACTGTGGAGAGCTTTGCAGTAAATGTGCACGATACCATTTCACCTACCCTTCTGTTGAAGGATATAACGGCTTACCTCGATGCCAATGGCAATGCCAATATCGATGCTTCACTGATTGACAATGGCAGCAGCGATGGCTGTGGCATCGATACCCTGACCCTCGACAAATACAGCTTTAGTTGTGCGGACAGTGCGGTTACAGTAAAGCTTACCGCTACTGATGTGAATGGTAACTCAGTTTCAGCATCAGCAGAAGTGATAGTATTGGATACCATCAGTCCTGAGCCGCTTGGACACGATCTCGATGTGTATCTGGATGCAAACGGAATGGCATACGTTTACCCCGGAGAAATGACGGGTACGGAAAGCTACCATCCCTACATTAGCACTTATCCGCATAACGGGATTGCGATCTTCCTACCTGAGTTCGATGCAGACCCCGCCCTTTTTGACGGCAGCTACTTTAGCATCGGCTCATCCGGATTTCACCAGTGCTTTGTAAACTACATTGACCAGTATTATGCCTACTTCTTTGTAGACACCAATGGCTCTGGGATCACTCCTAAAACCGAAGATCTGTTTGCCGGCGGAGGACCGATAACTTTTTACGATTCCAAGCTGCACGATGCTGATAACTGCGGCCTGAGGGATGTCTCTTTGGCTAAAAACAATTTCAGCTGCAGTGATGTGGGAAGCCAAAGTGTAACGGTTACTACCTACGATAAGATGGGGAACTCTGCCGATACCATCGTGTCGGTAAACGTTCATGATACTATTCCACCGCTAGCCAAGGTGCGTAACAATACCGTATTCCTTGATGCCTCCGGACATTTCACTATTACTGCCAATTATCTCGACAATGGCACTTCAGATGCTTGCGGAATTGATACCATTAGCCTGAACAAATACCATTTCAGCTGTGCGGATGTGGGTAACAATAGCGTTACTCTTATCGCCACTGACGTAAACGGGAACTCTTCTTCGGCCACATCTAATTTAGTGGTGGTAGATACCATTGTTCCTTCCCTCGCGGTGAAAAATATAACGGTATACCTTAACGCCAGCGGACAGGCCAGTATTGAGGCCAGCTTAGTGAACGACGGCACTACCGATGCCTGTGGCATAGACAGCCTGCATCTTTCGCAATACGATTTTGACTGCAACCACCTTGGAGTTAACACCGTGAGCTTTACCGCCACAGACTTAAATGGCAACCAGGCCACTATTAGTACGACTGTAACGGTAATAGACAGCGTGTCTCCGGTTCTTCAAACCCAGAATATTACCCGTTACCTCGATGAGGATGGCGAGGTCACCGTCAGCGCCGCGGAAGTTGACAATGCTTCTAGCGATGCTTGCGGCATAGACACTCTGGTCCTGAGTACTTACAATTTCAGCTGTACTGAGGCAGGTGTTAATACGATAAGTCTTGCTGCCACCGACCTTAGTGGCAACAGCTCATCGGCTATGGTTACCGTAACAATAGTGGATACGATTTCTCCGCAAGTGCAGGTACAGGATGTAAGCGCTTACCTCGGTCAGAATGGCCTGGCGGGTATTTCTGCCTCCCAGGTGGATAATGGCAGCAGCGATGTCTGCGGTATTCAGCAGCTTAGCCTCAGTAAAAGCTCATTTAGCTGTGGTGAGCTTGGTACACAGCTGGTGACTTTCACCGCCGAAGACCTCAATGGCAATACCAGCTCCGCACCGGTAACCATTACCGTTGTTGACACCATTACACCATTGGCGAAGGCCCAAAACCTATTGGTGTACCTTGATAATAGCGGCCAGGCCACAGTTACCCCTACCATGGCCGATAAAGGCTCCTCCGATAACTGTGATTTTAAACTGAGCCTTAGTCAAAGCCTGTTTAATTGTTCGGATAAAGGGCTCAATCTTGAGACTTTAACCGTCACCGACAGCGCTGGCAACTCCTCAAGTGCCAACCTGTTGATTGAGGTACGTGATACTTTACGCCCCAGCTTACTTACCAAAACGGTTACCATTCAGCTGGGGGCCACCGGGCAGGCCAGTATTGCCGCTTCACAACTCGATGGCGGCAGTTATGACAATTGTAGCAACCAGCTTTTCTTCACCGCCAGTAAAACCAGTTTTGACTGTAGTGACCTGGGAGCAAACAATGTGATGGTGACGGTAACCGATGCCGAGGGGAATATCAGCAGTGGATCCACTATGGTGCTGGTGGAAGATAACCTCAAGCCGGTGGCGCAGGCCCAAAACCTTACTGTATCACTAGATGCCAGTGGTTCAGCAACCATCACCCCCGCGATGATTAATAATGGCAGCAGTGACAACTGCAGTATTGACAGTATGTGGGTAAGCCAGGAGCAATTCAATTGTACCCATCTGGGTTCAAATAGCCTGCAGTTTACCGTGATCGACAACAGCGGTAATAGTCACAGCACCAATTTTGTGGTGACAGTGGAAGATAATACGGCGCCGGTTGTGCATACCCGTAATGTGACCGTATACCTTGACAGTAATGGTGTGGCCGCTGTAACTGCCGCGGCCATTGATGATAATTCCACCGATAATTGTAGCATCAGTGCGTTGAGCCTTGATCAAAGCAGTTTCAGCTGTGCCGACTTAGGGCTGAATAATGTAATCCTCACGGTAAATGATGCCTACGGCAACAGCACCAGCGCCAGCGCCCAGGTAACAGTTATGGATACCATCAGCCCGCTGGTAAATACAAGTGATATCACTGTGTCTCTTGATGCCAGTGGCGTAGCGACCATTGCCGCTGCCGATATTGACAACGGCTCAAGCGACCCCTGCGGTATTCAAAGCATGAGCCTTGACCACTCCAGCTTCGGCTGCGCGGATATGGGTGCTAATACCGTGGTCCTTACCGTGACTGACAATAACGGTAATACGTCCAGCAAATCAGCAGTGGTAACGGTAGTAGACAACAACAAGCCGTTAGTGCTAACTCAAAATCGCACCATCTACCTCGATGCCAGTGGCAATGCCAGCATCACTGCCAATGACATCGATAACAGCAGTACTGACAACTGCGCCATTGATAGCCTCGGTCTCGATATCAGCCAATTCGATTGTGCTGACCTCGGTCAGAACCTGGTGATCCTCACTGCCACGGATAGCAGTGGCAACACTGCCAGCAAAAGTGCTTTTGTAACGGTGTTGGATACCATCGATCCTTCTATCGACAACCTGCCCGCTACCCTTACCGTGTATGCCCCGGCCAACCAGTGTGCGGCCAGCGTACAGTGGCCCGCCATTACCGGTTCGGATAACTGTATGGTAGCTTCGGTGAATACCTCCAAGGCTAATGGGTCTATCTTCCCGCTGGGAACCACCACGGTTAACGTTACGGTGAATGACGGCAGTGGTAATATGACTGCCAGTAGTTTTGATGTTGTAGTGGTGGATACCGTTTCACCGGTAGTGAGCAATGTACCCGCTAACTACACCGTAATACCCAATACCAATGGTTGTGATGCCGTGGTAAACTGGATTGAACCGGTTGGGCTTGACAACTGTGG
>CAZUCA010000017.1:0-53870 GCA_964619125.1 uncultured Owenweeksia sp.
AAACTTATCTTCCAGTTCCTGCGGGAGTTCCAGTTCGTTCTTTTCCTTAAAGTCCACCTTCAGTCCGGCTTCCTCCACCATAATCGCTTCCTGCAGGTAAGCCCTCAGCAGCGGTTCCAGTTCCTTAATCCGCTGTATATCGGTAAAGCGTACCACCCGGTCAGACTGGGTATTCTCGCCCGGTTTTTCAAGAATGCCTTCATCGTCTTTCAGCAGGGCGCCCTTAAAAAAGCTAAGTACACAGTTGTCGTTAAAGGCCGCTACTATAGCCACATTCTTGCCCCGGTAGGTGTAGCAGGGAATCTTCCACTTCAGTTCCTCATTAAGGCCGCTGGCCAGCACAATGCTGCGTAGCAGGGCCAGCTCATCTTCCCAGCGGTGCACTTTACACCGGGGCGTGCCGCCCAGGGGGCAACGGCCACAGCCATCGCTGAAATAGTGATCTACTTCCGGGTTCATGCTGCTAATTTAAGATTTGCTCACTCGTCGTTCAGTCCTTTGCCGTCGAGGATGTGAGGGGTGTACTTTTCTACCCGGGCCCTGCGCGTTTTCGATTGTTTGGCCTGGCCGAAGTAGAGGAGGTAGCCCCGCTGGCGACCCGGGCTGAGGCCTTCAAAGGCTTCTTTCAGCTTGGGCATTTCGTCCAGCTTCTCCCGGAACTCCCCGGGCATATCGAAGTCCTTGGTTTCTTTCATTTCCACCTGTATTCCGGCTTTTTCCACCTCAATCGCCTCGTAGATGTAAGCTTTTATGGTGGCTTCCAGCTCAGCGATCTCCCTGGCGCTGCTAAAACGTAGTTGCCGCGCCGATTGTACGTTTTCAGTTTGCTGGATCAGGATGCCCTCACTGTCTTTGAGCAGCACCCCCTTGTGGAAGAGCAGGGCACAGTATTCCTTAAAACCATGTATCAGCACTAGGTTGCTCCCTTTGTAAGTGTAGCAGGGGTGGCCCCATTTCAGTTCCTCGCTGAGGTTGCAGTCGAGCACAATGCGCCGCAGCAGGGCATATTCTTCCTGCCAGGGGGAGTCTTTGTTGAAAAAGAAGTCGGTCTTGGGGTTCATGCGCTGGAGTGGTTATAAGCTTCTAAAGTAATAAGGTTTTAAGGTTGGTTGCTATTCTACTTTAGCTCTTTAAAAACTTTACCCCGTATGCTATCGCAGGGGGCAGGAAACTTTGAAACCCTGTCTACCCTGTTTGACGGCCTTTAGGTATGTTCTTTTTCTACTTCACCCCGGGGAGAGACCCGGCCAAAGGGCAGACAAGCCAAGTCTAAGGCCTACTTGGCGTTAAAACCTACCGCAAAAACCGCACAATGGTGAGCAGAATAACCTGCAGAACACTGCTGGCGGTGCCCATCCACAAATACCAAAGCGAGGCGATATTCATGATCAATAGGCCCTGCCAGCCCCAGCTGGCATTGAAGGCATAAGCCGCGGTCAGCACCAGGCCCGCCAGTCCCCAGAAGACAAAAATGCCCTTCATCAGTTTTGATTCAGGGTCGATACCTACTTTTTCAGCCAGTTTACTCCATGGCCCCAGTTGCCCGGCATACTCACCGGTGGTGGGGCGGATATAGTCGCCCTTGATGAGGGCACGGCTGCCGTCAAAAGTCATAAAGCCGAAGTTGAGGACGGCGAGGGTAATTAGGGTCCATTTTATTATGGCGGCAATCATCACCTGTGTTTTTTGGATGTGGGGTACTGAGCTAAGATCGATTCTTAAGTCTTTGAATTTTGCGTCAGCTTAGGGTAGTTTTTTTTGAGCTTTCGCTCGGTTATGACAATGGGAATAATCGCCATAACAACTGTGAGGCCTAAGCCAATGGACAGTGCCACACCCCGCGACAGGGAGGGGAGAGCAGTGCTGCTAAAGGCCATTAGGCTCAAGGCTATGCCGCAAATAATCATCAGGCGGGCTGAATAAGCCTGGGCAAATTGCCAGGCCTCTTTATTGACCATTGAGCGGGTTGTGCGGTAGCCATAAAGGGCATTAACGCTTTTGGGAGGGAAGATGAGCAAGGCTATTCCGGCCAGGATAAAAATGGGGCCAGTAAGGATGAGAATGAGAAACAAGGGGGAGGAGACGTCGTAATGCATAAGCTGATCAATAAAGCGGTTTAATTAGGAACAGCAGCTTTGGTTGGCCTGAATGGGCGGACATGGCACATTGCCATAAGAGCAGAATACACAGCAATCGCCAGGCTTAGGCTTAATGATTTGCTGGCACTGGGTACAGCGGTAAAAGTACTGGCAGGCCTCGGTGGGCATTTCCTCTTCTTGCTGATGGCCGCAATGGGGGCAGGTTATGGTAGATGCCAGGATTATTGTCATAATTACTCCTTTATGGTATAGCCAGTGCTAAGGATGGCACTGATGATTTCTTCCTGCTTGGTTTTGCTTTGATCGAAAACCACGATGGCCTTTTCATTTTGGTAGGAGGCCGTTACCGAGTGGATGCCGCTTAATTCGTTAACGGCTAGTTTGATATGGTTTTCACAACCGCTACAGGTCATCCCTTCAATACCGAATTCGGCGGTTTGCAGTTGGTTTTGCACGCTGGCAACCGTCGGTACTGCATTGGCAGGGTGGAAATTATCACTGTAATAGGGGAAGGCCAGCATAAGGGCAGATGCCACTGTTATCACGCCCAGGAAAGACTTTTTCTGGAGGAAAGGTGTTTTTCGCGGTTCACACTCACAATCGTCCTGCTTGCGGGGTTTTAATTTTTGATACCAGGCCACCGCTAGCACCAGCAGGGTAAAGCCGATAAGAAAGGGTCGCCAGGGCTCGAGCCAGCTGAAGTTGGAAGCCAGGCCACCCGCTCCGGCCACCACAGCGAGGAGCGGGGCAATACAACAAAGTGAGGCCGCTGTGGCCGTGAAAATGGCTAGCAGACCATAGGATTTTCTGGTGGTGCTCATCGGATTTTAACTTCTGTTTTCAGCTTGGCTCGGTGTCTCAGGGTTCAGACAAAACTCTGCATAATGCGAAGATAAGAAAGCTCTGCTTCGCGCCACTCAATTCTAAGCGGTGGCTTTGGTCACAATTTTGTTGACCGTATTCCAGTTGCGGGTGGTGATATCCTTGCCAAACATGCTTTCGAGAGCGCCCATGGCCTGGGGTGTTTTAGCAATGCTGATGTCCACTACGCTGCTGATCATATGGTTTTCGATGCCCAGGATTTTAAAGGCTCCGTCTTCCGAGGTCCAGGGCAATATTAAATCCTGAGCGGGCTTTTCCCTTAGGAAGGTCACGTACAACCTGGTACTATCCGTTAGCTCCACCCCGGCAAAGGGATCTTGCATTATCAACCGCTGCAAGTCTTCGGCTTTCCTCACCAGGGTGGGGATGGGGAAGCCAAAAACCTCTTCGAGATGCTGGGCCAGCTTCGTCTCCAGCTCCTTTTCGTCAGTCGCCGGGGTTTCAAAAATCACGTTGCCGGAGTTGAGCAGGGTTTGGATTTTTTCAAATCCCAGCCTGGCCAGTTCTTTTTTCAGTGCGGCCATAGGTACTTTGTGGTGGCCGCCCACGTTGATGCCGCGCAGCAGGGCGATGTAGGTTTGCATGTATGTGTGAATTATACTTTCTGACTAATTCTGGTGTATAGCAAGAATTGAGGAAGTGATGGATTTGGGTGATTTAATGAGCTTCTCCTCTCGCCGCTTCCTCTATGGAGATGTTATCGATAAAAACATTCTTAATAACCCCTTCACCCTGGTATACGCTCACCACTGCATAAGTAAGCTGATTGCTATCTGCCGCTGCCCGGTTATAGGCACTTTCGGCAAGAGGTGCTTTCGATTCTTCCATATAATATCGGTCAAAGGGATAATTGATGGTCAGGTGCTGGGCATTTCCCCGCATTACCGCACCTACTTTGGCTTGTAAGTATTCCTGGCCATCTATCGGCGGCCGGGCGGTGATTGAAGCTATCGTGGCATAGCCCTCCGCATTGCGGGTAAGGCTTACATATACTTCCTGACCGGGAAACCAACTTTCACTGGTATCAATCCCATAACTGGTTTCATCATAACGAAGGCTCACATATTTACCACGCATTATATCGGAGGGGTCAATAGGAGCTGTTTTGAAACGGTATTCACTGCCTTTTCTCAAGATTTGTTCCTGGTGCCAAATCATATTGGCAGGAATGTAAAGCTGGGCAACGGCCACTGCCAGGAACGCTAACAACCACCACTTTTTTTTATGCATGGGTTTTCCGCTTTTTCAGTGTCCACAAATTGACGGCAAAAAATCCAACCCCTACTATTAAGAACATCAAACCGCGAATTACAAAGCTGATATTGGTATCGAAGAAACGGCAAATTACCAGGGCCGCTAGTACGAGCATACCGAAGTTTAAAACCCCCAGATGCTCACGGCGAGAACCTTCGAAGACCGTAAGTACGCCGGTAGCTAGGATCAATAAATTCATAATAACCATTGCTGCCCCGGAACTGTAGCCAAGGATAAAACAGCCGGTAAAGAGCAGAAACATGGGCGCCAGCGGTTTAAAATCACCACTGCTTCTATTTTGCTGGTAAGAATAAAAAAGCACGGTGCACAGTACAAATAAAATGAGGGCGACCCAGAATTCGATGGAGGTAAAATTGCTGATTGACCCGCGCAGATCGTTCCAGAACCAGTCAAAACTGAGGCTGAACATTATTATAATCATCCCCAGAGCGCCCAGAATCCGATAGGCATTACTCATCCTGCGTTGTTTATCAAAAAGCTTATACAGCCCGAGCAGGTAAAAAGCGCTAAACAGGCAGAAATAACCGAGCATCATAAACTCTTCGCTGCTGGCACTGAAGGTGCCGAGACTTATTATCAGGGATAGCGCTACCAGCCAATGATGTAGGGCGGTAAAACTACTTGCGGCTTTGCGGTGCCACAGGAGGTAATAATGAGGCAGGATAGCCAGCATGAATAACCAGTAATTATAGGGGACTGAACTGGGGTAATTATAGCCCGCCTCCACTGCATAATAGCTGGTGAGTACGATAGCCAGCAGGGAGGGCATGGAGGCCCGCAAGACATAAACCAGCGGGATACCGGCAATAAGCCAGCTAATAAGAAAGGAGCTAATGTCACCGGGGATGTGGTAAATCTGGCTGATAAGGCTGATGCTGGCGCCAATGGCGAGGAATAAAAACGTACTGGCCCCTTCAATCCAGCCAGCCTGTCCGTTTTTTTTCAGCAGGGCATACCCACAAAACACCTGGCCAATGATCAGTGGTAAGAATGCCAACATGGTTTTCGTGCTCCGGCTAAACTCATCCCAATTATGGGCAATCAGCAGAATGATACCCAGACCAACCAAAATTGCCCCCAGAATACCAAAAATGATAACTAGCAGGCTACCACTTTTTGAAGGCCGTTGAGCATAATATTGATTAATACGGTCAGCGGTTTCCTGGTCGATTATGCCGTGTTCTATCAGTTGGTTAAGGTCCTGGCCAAGGTTCATGGGCGAAATTATAGGATGGGACAACTTACGAAATATGAAGTTAGCTGTAAAGAAAGAAGCTTTATGAGGCTGGGAAAATTGAGGCGGAAAGCAGTGGGTAGCATGGCCCCAATTTACTATGTCAACGGCTAGATCACTTTAAACTTACTCTCGGTAAAATAAAAGCCCCCGCAGGTGCGGAGGCTTCCCTATAAGGAGATTGGCAAAGGTGTCAGTCAGATTTGACAATTTTCAACACCCGGCTTAGCCCATCCACTTCAATAATCAGGTAGTACATTCCTGCTGTCAGGTAGTTGGTGGCGAAGCTGGCCTGGTAGCGTCCTTCCTTAAATGCCTCCTGATCCGCCAGCTGCCGCAATATTCTTCCCGAAGGATCGGCCAGTTTTATACTGAGGGTGGAAGCAGCATTGAGATAAGTGACATCCAGAGTAAGGTGATCGCTGACCGGGTTAGGGTACAGCAACACCTGGGGCTGCAGTAGGCCATTTATGCTTTTGCTCATGGCGGACTGGCCACGGCTGGATTGATCCACCGCTTGACTTGAATTGCCGCCAGAAGCAACTTTGGCAAAAGTGTTAGCCGGACACTCATCTTCTTTCCAGGCGCGCATATTGCAGCCTGCTTTGGCGTGAAAGCCGGGGGTTAGGGTAACATAACCAAAGGACTTTAATTCCAGTTTAGAACCCGGTTCAGCGGTGTTACTTGAACTGACGTCATCAGTAGCGAAAACATTGGCCCAATGATCGTCGTCAATGGTGCTCGATGAAGAGGCTGAAACACTGGTCGTTTGATGGTGTGAAACAGTGGCATCACCCACATCCAGGGCGCGGGCATTGTCGCGGGAGGCAGTACCGGTAGCGCCAAAGGTCATGAAATTGATATCGGGGTTAGACCACCAGTTGATCCGGGTGGGAGTACAACACACCGCCATTATAGTCCTGAAGTTGGTACCTTCATTAAAGCCACGGGCATAGGAAAAAGGGGTGCCGGTGTTGTCATTGTCATGACGGCAACCCTGGGTATGTCCAAATTCATGGGCAAAGGTGAAGTTGCCTGTGGCACAGCCCCACTCCGATACCTGGAACATATTATTGGGATCGGTATAGTCAAAGCCAAAGGCCCTGCCGCACAGCCCACCGGAATTGCATCCGGCAAAAGGGCTATAAAGGCCCCCGGTAATCAGGCAGGTCATATCAGCGCGATAAGTGCTGCGCAGGCTGTACATCTCATCCCATTTACCATCACTGTCATTATTCATGGCATCGAGGTCGTTACAGGCACTGCCGGTTTCATCGTCATCGGTCAGGTACATATAAGCCAATTCCATCCGTTGCTCCACGTTACTGTTGGCATAACCCTGGTTTGACTCTAATACGGCCAGCGAGACATGCTCAATCATAGTGCGCCCAAAAACTGCCTGAGTGCTATCCTGGGCTCTGGAGGTATAGCCTACCAGTACCCGCACGAAGCACTCGGCCCCGTTGGACTCTATTTGCGAATTGATCTGATGCCAACCCCCTGATGGGTGGCTTTCGTCTCCATTTTCCCTTTGAGGCTTGTATCTGCGCTCTTTGTTCTTATTGGGCTTCAGACCCGGATCCTCGGGTTCAGGCGCTGCATTACCGCAGCCTTCAAAGGCGCTGTTGTCGTGCTCAATTACCGCATGCACCCCCTCATTGCCCATGGGGAAAATCTCGAAATTCCCAGTCACGCCCGAAACGTGTCCGGAAACCCTTTGTCCCATCAGTACGAAAGAACCGCTGGAGTAGGAGGCGGGGTGGTTACCTGACCAACTCTTTAGGGAAATACCACCGGGACCGAGATCGATTCTTGTCAGTGGAATTGAAATTTCAGGAAAGGGGTTTACCAACAGGTTCTGGCTGTTAAAGTCCTTGACGTCGATAAAAACCACGCGTATTCGTTTGGTGGTTTTGTGTTCGGTCAGATTTTGGAGCATTGCACTCTGTTCTGCATCCAGGCTACCGTTATAGGGGCTCATCAAGGGAGTTTGGCTATAGCCGGGTATTGACAATAATATCAACCCTGCCAGCAACACCCAGGCACTCTTTATGTGATTTATTAAAAATGCATTCATATCATCAGCTGTTTTGGTGTTAGTACCGACTATTGCTTATTGGCGGTTTTCAACGCTTCCAGTTCCAGCTGTAGGGCTTCTATTCGCTCCTGCTGATTAATGGTATGGAGGGTCAGTTCCTCAAGTTTCTCGAGCAGGAGTCGCTGCATTTCACCCAATTCTAGCCCTTCCAGTGCTACTTTTTCGGCGCTGGGAATACCTGGCAAGTGACCTTCGGTTTTTACAAAATGAGCCAGTTCACTCAGTGAGATGAGTTTATAGTCCTTGTCAAAAACATAATCAGGCCAGTTGCCACTCAAGTCTACCAGTACTTCTTCGCTGGCAATTTTCCCATCTACTGAAAGGGCATAGCCCGTGGCAAAAGTGTTGGAGCCGATGGCCACATTGCCGTTGTAATAGAGATCACTGCCGGTGTCATAAGTCCAGCCATTGTCATATTTATCGAGGTTCACACTGCCACCCTTTTGCAGGCTCAGGGTATTGGTGGCGGCGTTCAGGGATAGGGCCTGGATCAGGCTGCTGAGGTCTACCGTGTTGCCGGAGGAAATGGAGAGCTGATTAGTAGCAGCGTTCCACGACAGTGTTTGGGCAAATGCATCGGGGGAAGTCCAGGTTCCCTCGCCGGTGGCATCGGTCAGCAGTACATAGCCCGCCACTGCCCCGGTGGGCATTTTAAAGTAACTGGTGGTAAGGCGATTGCCAACATTGGCATCCAGGAATATGCTAAGGTTGCCATCTACCTGGGTATTGCCGTTTACATGTAATTTGGCAGTGGGGACGCTGATACCAATGCCAACATCGCCATCTACAGTGATGCGCATCTGCTCAATATCGTTGGTCCTGAAGGCCAAGCCCATCAGGTCAAGGGTGCCGATAAAATGCGGCTTGTTAACGTCTGTGCCGGCATTACCATCAAGGCGCCAAAAAGAGCCATTGGCGTTGCCGGTGCCGTTGCCGGTAGTTTGGCCTGTTCCCTGGCCAAACGCCATTGTTGTGGACAAAAGTCCACCGATAAAAAATAGAACTACTTTTTTCATAGTGGTTATGGTTTTTGTGTACGTCTAAATCTACGAAATTAAGTAGTTGATTTTCAGTATTGTATGAAATATAGAACTAGGATAATTGATACTAATGTGCTATATTTCTGGAAGAGGATTTGGCAGCCCAATCAAAGCTGTTGACAGATGACCCTCATCCATGGGAAAGCCGCGTGTACTCTAATCCTTAAATGCCTGAGACCTTTCTGAAGTTGATTCTAAGGGAGATTGGAAGCAGACAGAAATTGCTCGCTGACAGCAGGATAAGCTGATTTTTTAATGGGGATTGCTGAGCTTTCAGGTAAATCTCACCGCGCCTTTAATGACGAAAGTGCTCTTGTTTTTGCTTGCTGAGTTTTTCCGTGGCATTGCGTAACATCACTTTGGGCATGGTTGTGGCATACTCCTCAAGGAAAGTCAACAAACGCTTTTGATCCTTCTTACCCGCTTCGCGCAGCCAGCTGCCCACTGCTTTTTGAATGAGGTCATGCTCATCCGTTAAAAGTATTTCGGCGATCTTAAAGGTGTATTCCAATTCGCCTTTGCAGATAAAGTAGGAAGTAGCCACCATGGCGGTGCGGCGTTCCCACACATTTTTACTGCGGGCCAGCTGGTAAAGTATGCCACGGTCCTGGCCGTAATCGTAGAGGTAATAACCGATCACCCGCTTGGCGGCGCGATCCACCAGGTCCCAGTTGTTGATGCGGTCGTGGCGGCGCAGGTACAGGTCGTACAACGCCCGGCGCTGTGCCTCACCAATGCCCTTCTGCTGCACCTGGTAGTCCATTATACTTACCGCTCCCATGCGCACTTCGTAATAATCGCTTTCCAGCAGTTGCTCAATTTCAGAGAGGGGCATCTCCACAAATTCCTTTGCTGTTTTAAACACACTGCCGAATTTCACCCCCAGTGCTTTGGTATTGCCGTCGTTGTCGCGAAAGAATTTGCTTAGTTTTTCAAGTTCCTTTTCCTGGTAGTGGGCGCAAAGGGCGTCGATATATTGCCGGGCAGTCATGTCTTATTTTTAGGGGAGCGGCACAAAACTAGGATTTTGCTCTATGCCCTGGGTGGAATGCGGATGAAAGAATCATAGCAGGGGTTGAAGCCTGCTGACCTCTGGTCTAGCCATAATTGATAAAAAATAAGCCCCGACACGAGGTCAGGGCTTATAGTCACTTGGTAATCAGCTTAGCGCTATTGCGAGATAAGCTTTACTATTTCAATTTTACCGTTAGAATGGCGTAGCACACAGATTTTTACGCCGCTGCTAAGCGCCTTACCGTCAATAATCTGCTCATATTGCTGACCGGCCTTCACTTCGCCCTCGTAGAGAATATCGAGAAGGCGGCCTACGTTATCATAAAGACTCAGCGTTACCGTTCCTTTTTCTTCGCTGGCAAAGCGAATAGTGGTAAAGGAGTTAAAGGGATTGGGGTAAGCATCCATACTCAATCCCAGCTCGCTCATTAAGATGCCTTCGGACTTGTTAATTATACTGTCGCAGTCGTGTACAGTGCCGCAGGCGGCGAGCATATCGCCATGAGCCAGGTGTTTGGCAACAGAATTTACACTTACACAGATGGTCTGTACATTAAGGGGATCTTCTTCAGGCACATGGCACATTTCCACCTTGTCCAGTTTGTTGCCACAGCGCACATCGATCACACATATGGTGACGCTGTCAACCGCTACGCAGTTGTTCAGGTCAGTAATAGTTACATAGTAGGTAGTGGTGTATAATCCCGGGCACACCTGGTGAGCCTGGGCACCGCCATCGTTCCAGCTAATGTTGTATGGCGGCACTCCTCCGCCGGCACCGCTCCAGGCAATATCAGCACATTCGGCCGGTGGGTAGCCATAGTAAACGGTTTGATTATCTCCCGCTTCAATGGTAAGCGGATCTGGTTCGGTCATTACAATGGAATCAGCGCTCTCACAGCCATTGGCATCGGTAATAGTGACCGTGTAGGGACCGGCGGAAAGGTTACTGGCAGTGGCGGTTACCTGGCCATCGCTCCAGAGGTAGCTATAGGGAGGAACTCCACCGGAGCCACTTACGGTGGCCCAGCCATCACTGCCACCATTACAGGAAATGTTGTAACCATTGTAGTCAGATGCACTGCTTATGGAGGCGGTAAGAAGTGGTGGTTGGGTTATGGTCACGGAGGCGTTGGCCATACAACCATTGGCGTCGGTTACCTGAACCCCGTACAGGCCTGCGGACAAGCCAGTGGCAACAGCCGTCATCTGGCTGCCGGCATTTACGCTCCATAAATAGGTGTAGGGCGGAGTGCCACCACTTGGGATGGCCTGGGCCGATCCGTCGCTGGCTCCATAGCATGACACCCCATAGCCATTGTAGTTGCTGGTTTGTACCGCTGAAGCTGTTAATACCGGTGGTTGGGTAAGGGTGATGCTAACATAATCGGTGCAACCGGTACCATCTGTTAAAGTGGCGCCATAAGTGCCGGGAGCCAAATTGCTGCGGCTGGTACTGGTGGGTCCGTCATCCCAAACCACACTTAAAGGAGCGGTGCCGACGGTAGCCAGGGTGATACTGCCATCATTGGCCCCATTGCAGGAAATATTGCTGCTGCTGGCAATGCTCACGTCTACGTAAGGATCACCCACTCCCACGGCATACCAGGCGTTGGTAACCTGCTTAACCGCATTGGAGCAGCTGCCATAGATGTCTTCAGCGGCGGCAATGGCTCCTGCCCGGGCAGCGGCATAATCAGAGTTGTTGCCGAGTTTTACGGTTTGGTTCCGGAAGGCAATAGCGCTGGCGGCCGTTATGCCCAGACCACTTACACTATAGCTGTCGCCATTGTCATTTGTGCCCGATCCCCCTTGTGCCACCAGGAAGAACCAATAGTTTTGTACCCCGCTGTTGGTGTGAACCCCGCCATTGTCACTACAGCTGCCACAGGTGTTGCGCCAGTTGGTACCATTGTAGGTGTCGGGGTCGCTGAAGGTTTTTGGATTGGACATTGACCGTATAGCACCATCGGTGCGATCGTCGCCCATGAGCCAGTCGTTGCTGCCGGTGGAGTAGAGTTCTATCATTTCCCCGAAAATATCACTGAAGGATTCATTGAGTGCCCCTGATTCGCCCTGATATACCAGCCCTGAGGAGGTGCCGGTAACGGCGTGGGTAAATTCATGACCAATAATATCCATTGAGCTCCACGAATTGGCGAGGGTGCCGCTGCTGCCTAAGCCTACTTTCATCCTGGTGCCATCAAATGACATAGAGGCATTGTCGTTATATAAAGTTCCTCCCGAGCTGAACCAGGCGTTGATATAGCACTTGAGGTCACCATTGCTATCGTCGTAGGAGGAGCGGCTATGAACGTTGAGAAAGTAAAGGTAGGATTGCTTGGTTTCCCAGCCTACGGTAGCGCCAAAGCGTTCGTCCATGGTCGTCCAGGTATTGGTGGTATTTTCTATTTCAGTGGGGCTGGAGGTGGTAGTGGTACTACCCCAGTCTCTTACCCAAATTTCAGTAGACTGGCAATTGTCATTAAGGCGGTAGTCGTTGGCTGTGTATTTCTCGCTCCTGATGGATTGTATCCCATTAAAAATGGAAGTAAAATTTACACCCGGCTCGCAATTCGAAGCCAGCGGGAGCGTATAGAGGACGGATCCGTTGGTGGCATCGATATAAACCCTTTTTTCAACGTGCAGGGCGTAGACATCAAACCAGTAGGCAAGACGATATTGAGACTGTTCGCTGTTTCCATTGCCAAATTTGGTAATAGTAAGATGCGCCTCGGGATAGTAAGTGGCGTTAGGGTCGTTTTCATGTTCTTTGATTTCTTCTTCCCAATAGGGGATTTCCCACAGAAACTGGGCTGATTCAAAGAGGTCAAGTGCCTTTTGCCGGGCATTTTCAGCGCTGAGTGCCGGTGATACCGGCAATGACGGTATCTTAAAGGCGTTGCCCATAATCATACTTACGGCACCATTGCGGGCTTGTACGCGGTATTCCCCGCGATCTACCACCACCCCCTGGTAGGTTTGCTGGTAGCGATACTGTTCGAGTCCCAGGTCATCGATCGTGGACTCCCTAAGCTCAAAATTCATTGCGGCCGGCATATCCAATTCTGTTTTGAGCCATGCCACCAATTGCCGGATGTCTATTTCCTGACCAGGTTCCAATTTTATTACCCTGGGAAATTCATCACTATCTCCCAACATAATATAGCGGCTGCCGCTCAGCATTTCTTTGGCCTGGGGGCCATATAGTTCATTTATCTGAGCGCTCAGGACAGGGCTCAGGAAGGAAAAAATCAGGAAGCTGCAGATCATTAGCCAGCTCCGACTTTGATAAAAATTACTCATCATTAACGGTTTATAGGTTATTATTTAGACCAGCTACCTATTGCAGCCAGCCGTTTATGATGAGGATTGAAAGCTTCTCGGACAGGTGAGGATCTGAAGCTAATCGGATAATAATATACAGGGATGTTTGCTCAAAGGGCAGAGCATAGGGAGAATGCAGAACCTTCGGTTAATGGTATTGGTCATGATGTTTGATTTAGAGTATTAAAATTAGGGAAAATACTCTGAATCAGTGGTTTGTGTTGTAGTGTTTTTTTTAAGATTTTTCTAGCTGCTCATCATGGCAGGGCGTTTGCCCAAGCACTGTCATACACATATATCAAGTGCGCAGAACCTTCAGGATGGGACCTATTGTATTTATCGTATACTTTCCCTAAACCCTGAAACCAACCGGACTTGGGGGCCGTTACGGTCTGGAGGCCGGGATTATAACTTGCGGTCTACGATGCTATGACCAACACTTTTAAAACAGGCATTTTCTTAGGAGCAATAACTGCATGGTTAATTTACGACTACTTCCAACAAAATTTTTCCAACACATACAGTCTGATCTGCTCCGCTTCACCCGGTAGTTGAATATAGCCTTGCCGGCGGAAGCCCAGCTTTTCCAATAGCCCGTATGAGCGCTGGTTCTTGTCGGAAGTAATGGCACTTACCTTTTCCAGGCCATGTTTTTCGAAGGCCAGCTCTATCATAGCGCGGGCGCCTTCACGGGCATAGCCTTTGCCTTCAAACTCAGGCAGCAGCGCATAGCCGATATCGATGCCCTCCACACCCCTGCGGTTATGCAGGCTGCAGGTGCCTACGGCCCGGCCACTTTCCTGTTCCTTCATCAGGTAGTTTACAAAGCCTTTATCATCCAACTCGGCAGCCATACGCTCCTCAATGTACTTGCGGGCTTCATCAACCGAATGTACACCCCGGTCGCCAATATACTGGTGAAACTTGGCGGTGTTCATCAGCCGGAACATGAATTCGGCATCGTCTGGTTTGAGTACCCTTAGGTTTAGGCGTTGGGTTTTCATTTAATCTTTAGCAGGAGGCAGAGCTGTTATTCACTATTCAAAACTAATGAGTAGTGCCGAGATAACAGTCAGTTTTCACAGTGGGAGTTTATGGGGCTGATTAAAATTCCCCGGAGGTATCGCGGGCCAATTTGGCTGCCTCGTAGAGTTGCAGACATTGCTCGAGTGGCTGCCCATCCCGGTGTACACATTCACAAAAATGGAGACAGGCCTGAGTGTGGGCTCTGCCGGCACACTGGCTTTCGCACTCAGCCCGGCTGTTGCGGGGATAAAGCTCATATCCCTGGCTAAGCAGTAAGACCAGGCCGAAGATGACGGTGGCAACCCCGGCGAAAAAGGGCAGGGGAAATTTGCGGCTACGCTCTGCCCTGCCAGGAAGCATACTGCGGGAGGCTTTGTGATTAAAGGGGAAAATGAACTTTAGTTTGTGATAGTCCCAGCAAAGCAGGTAAAGGTTGGCCAGTACCATCAGGGGGGAGCTGAAGAGGGAGCCGTCGAAGCGCACGGCCAGGGAGAGAATGCAGATATTCAGAATGATGGGGAAGTAAATGATGGCCCCCAGGGTGGCGGTACGGGGAATCAGTAATAAAATAGCAGCGGTAACCTGCAGTATGCCAATGGAGGTATAGTAATAGCCGGTGTGAAAGAGGGCGGTAAGGTATTGCCCCATGGGATGAAAGTCGGAGAGGGAGGTAAAGCGTTGCCCCATAATTTTCACCAGCCCTGATGGAATAAACCCGGCCGCCAGGGCAATACGGCAAAAGATAGCAAAATAGCCCAGCCAGAGGTTGCGACGCGCCCGGAGATGCAGGCGGTCAAGGCGTAGGGACAACCCGTTGATGGCCTGGCCAGAATCTTTGTGTTTCATTCAAAAGTACTTTGTGTTTCAAAGTAAATAATTACCACCGGAATTTGCAAGGGTTGTTTTGGGAGCAGCCTTGCTGTTTTTCTCTAAAGTTTAGCGGCGGCTTAGTGTTAAGGGAGCAGCAATAATGTTGAAACGGTTTCGCTTCCTAAAAAGCGCTCAGAGTATTATGTCTTCCTTAAGGTAGAGTATTGGGATCAATGCGGCCGCCGTTCGCAGGCCCTCGGTTTCCCAAAAACAACAGCGGCTGTGTTCCTGGCGACATTCGGGTATACTGGCCTCCCTCTGAGGTGAAGCGGGAAGGGGAAAGATTTCCTCTTCGCTAAGACTGGCCTTTTTGGAGCAACAACGTACTTCCTGATTCCACTGGGAAGTGGGAAGAAAGCTGGCAAGAGCTATGATGATTAAAAGCAGGAAATGGGTGGGCTTCATATTTAGTTTTAGAGTTTTAAGGTGTTAAAGTTTTAGGCCTGCCCGGCTTCAGCCGGGCAGAAAGGGTTGTAAGGTTACCTGAATAATGTGGGAAGGAAGGGGAGCTTAATGCCCGCTCCCTTCTGCTTCAACTTGGTAATACTGTTCCGCATCGCCATAGCTGCGGAAAATTTCCCAACCGATACCCTGGGGGTCGTCCACCCAGCTCTTTTCACTCTGGGCATAGCAGCAGATGGTTTTACCTTCCTCTTCGATGGCACTTTGGGCCCTTTTTAGTTGCCCCAGCATTGCCTGACGTTCGTCCTCGTTGCTGGTTTCAATACCGAGGTGCTCGATGCCGGTTTCGCCCTGGGACTGGGAGATGGCGAAATTGATGCGGGGATCCTCCAATTGCCATTTGGCGTAATCCTGTTTCAGCTTGGTGGGTGGGTGGCCGAAGAGATGCTGGTAAAAAGAAATACTTTGGTTGAGGTCACTTACCTTGATGTGAATGTGAATGGTCTTCATTGCGTGCTTGTTTTAAAGGTTTTCAATAGCAAGACGCAGAAGGGCCAAAAAAGACGCAAAAATTATTTCAGATTCTCTTTTTGGATGTATTCCTGCAGGGGTTTACAACTTGCCTTCACGCCAAAGGAGATCAGGTTTCCAGCTTCGTCGGTCTCAACATGGCAGCAGGTGATTATTTCTTCCCTAAGCAATTTGCGGGCGCGCTGGATGCGACTTTTTACCGCCGACAGACCAAGGCCCAGACGGGTGGCAATTTCCTGCTGGGGAACACCCTCAATATCGGCCAGGCGCAGCGGCAGGGCATATTTTTCGGGTAGGAAGCCCATCAGCGGTTCGATAAATTCAGCCGCTTCCCGGTAAAGCAGGTTTTCATCTTCAACTTGTTCATCGGGTAGCTGGTCACTAAAGCGGTTCTCGCGCCGGTAATAATCCACCAGCGTGTTATGGGCAATCTGAAACAGCCACGAACGCAGGTTGGTGATATCGCGCCCCGAGCAGCAGCTGCCATATACCTTGAGAAGGACCTCGTGGGCAAGATCATTGGCCAGCTCGGCCTCGCCGACCCGTTTCAATAAAAATTGCTGCAGGCCCTCTTTGTAGTCGAGCCAGAAGTCAGAAACCTCACAGTGAGAAGTGATGCGGGTCATGGCGTTGTTTTATAGCTAAGGTAAAATTTGACGCTAATACCTGCGCCACAGAGCATAAAAAAAGCATCTCCGCAAGTGCGGGGATGCTTTAAAAAATGTTGTTCAAGGCTTACTTATTCCACCAGGATCAGCTGGGAGAGCGGCGTGGGTCCCAGCAGCCTGAGAATATACTGGCCGGGTTTGAGTTGCTCATTGATCTCTAGCTCCTCCCCGGGAGCCAGGTGGCGATACTTTTCCTGGTAAATCACCCGACCGCCCATTTCCATTAGCTGGACCTGGTAAGAACCGGCTTCAATTTTTCCGGCTTGTACCTTAAAGTTACCATCGCTACTGGGGTTGGGGTATACCGTCATACTAACCCTGAGGTTTTCGCTCAGACTCACATTGCTGCTGCTGGTATCACCACTAACGCTAATACCCATGGTATAGTCATAAACCGCTGTTCCGTTCTTAAAGCGGATGTTGATCAGGTAGGGCTTACTGCGTACCTGAGCAGCGGTAGGCGTCCACTCCAGGGTACCCACCATGGTTGACATGCTGTTCTTGAAGAAGAGGGTGCTGAAAGTGGCAATGCTGCTGTTTAATTCAAATATCTCACCACTGGCCACCATTTCCAGGGCGGAATTGCTCCCCATGGTGCTGAGGTTAAACACCAGCTGGCCGGTACTATCAGCAGTAAAGGGAGCCACCATTAGTCCGTTGATATTTTGAGTGTTGTTATTGGCCACCATAATATTCATGCTGGTGCTGTCGTAGAAGCTGGTTTGTAACAGGTCGCGTCGGATTAAGCCAATGCGGGTGCCATTGCTGTCAAATGCCTCTACCTGAATTACGGTGGTGAAATTACCCAATTGATTGGCGGCGTAGGATACGGTTCCATTGGCATCAATGCTGTAGGCAGCTCCGGGGTGCGCCGAGGGCGCCGAATAACCGGCAATGGCGATGGTGTTGCTGCCATTATGGTCATAGGGAATATCAATACTGTAATACAGGGAGTCGCCATCGGCATCGTAGGGCATGGGGTTGTAGGTCCAGAGGCTGTCCATAGGCCAGCCCATAATAGGTTCATTCAAAAACACAGGGGTGGAGTTGGGCGCATATAGAAACTCGCTTTCCAGCACGAATTGTTTGCTACCGGAACTGCTGATGTTATAAACATTACTATTGCGACAACAAGCCTGGAAAGTGGCAGTGATGGTTTGCCCTGGCACGAAATTGTAGTTGCTTAGTTTGAATTTTCCACTCCAGCGATAAATCTCTATATCCTCATTAAGGCTGTCAGGTACCAGCACATTGAGCATCACGTTATGGGAAATGTTTCCCTGCTTCAGGGTTATGGTAGGTGCTGAGGGAATGCTGGCAGGGGTATATATCTTGTAGATATTCATATTGATATAGGCGGTGTCAGCATTACCAACCTTTACCGTGATTTCGCCGCCATAGAGGTGGCTGGCCATAAGAGGGCCTAGACTGATAAATAAGAATGACAGGAGAAGTAGTTTTTTAAGCATGCTGGTGGTTTTAAGTAAAAATACCACAGGATACCGGCAAACCCAAAAGTGAATTAGCAATCTCAATTAGGGGCCTAGTAAAAGAGCAGGTAAAGGCATTAAAAAAAAGAAGCCCTCATTGAGGACTTCTTTATAATGATAGGTTAAAATCAAAAATTTATTTAACCATGAATATCTCAGAACTAGGACTGGGGCCGTAAAGCCTGAAAATATAGCTACCCGGAACCAGCGCTTCCTTAAACTCTAGTTTATCACCAGGAGCTAAATGCAAATCCTGTTTTTCGATGATCAGCCTGCCACTCATATCCAGAATGCGAGCGCTATAAATGCCGGCTTCAATTTTTCCGGCTTTAAGGGTCACCGTACCACTGGTTACAGGATTTGGATAAAGGCTGAAACTGCCGCTCACTTTTGTTTCCTGCAAACTTACTACCCCGTTTACCGTAAGTCCCATGGTATAATCGTATTGATAGAGCCCATCGCTAATCCTCAGGTTGAGCTGATAGACCTTGCTGCGCAGGTCAGTTACCTGGGGGGTCCAGCTGAAAGTTCCCTCCAGGGTTTGCGCGCTGGATTTGTAAAGAATGCTGCTGAAGCTGGCATCAGAGTTGGCCAGTTGAAAGGGCTCACCAGATGCACTCATGCTCAGGGTGGCGTTACTGTCATTGGTGCTAAGGCTGAATGTAACCACCTGGGTACTATCGGCCAGCAGGTTTACCACCGGCAAACCATTTTGTGTTTGTGTGGAGCTGTTGTTAAGCACTAAGTTCATTCCTGAAGTTATGGTGTCAGGTCGGCACACGATCTGCATGTCGCGACGGATCTCGCCAATCTTACTGCCGAGGCTGTCAAATTCCTCCACCAGCACGCTATACACATAGTTGCCGATCTGCGAGGCGTTGTAAGTTATGATGCCGGTAGCAGGATCGATAGTAATGTCACCACCCGGGTGAGCCGGGGGATAAGTAAACCCGGGGGCATTAGCGATGACATTCCCAGCTGATACCTTTGGTGTGTCAAGGCGCCAGTACAGCGAATCACCCTGCGCGTCATAAGGCATAGGGTTATAGCTCCAAAGGGTGTCCGTGGGCCAGTCAATAATGGGTGCAGCCAGAAATACCGGGCTACTATTGGTGTTAAGCAGAAAGTTGGTTTCAAGAACCATATTCAACCCTCCGGGATTGGTCAGGTTTTGAATGGCGTTATTGCGACAGCAGTTATCGTAACTGGCGGTAATGGGCAAAACCGGGTTAAAATTGGCGGTGCCAAGGTTTATAGAACCTTCATAGACGTTGATCTCTACCGGGTAAAAATTGGAGGGAATGGTGTCAAGCAAAACCCGGTTAAGAAGGGTGCTCAAATTTATGGAACCCTGATTGATGTCGATGTAGACACTGGGGCTAAAGCTGACGCCGTACAAATCGCGGTAGGTGGTGAGGGTGAAATAGGCAATATTTCCATTCGACACTTTTACGGTAAGTTCACCGCCCATCATATGGGAAGCTTTGGCGGTAAAGGCCGATGAAATTATCAGGCTTAGAAGGAGTAATCGTTTTAGCATAGTAGATATTATTTGATTCAAAATATATGATTTTTTTGATAGGTATCAAGGCAGTCTTTAGCGATAGCTAATACTCAATTTGTAAAGGTGAAGTCAAGCTGTTTGAGAGGACTTAAGCTGGTTGCTGATTAAAAGCCACCTTTGCAATATGGCCAAAGCAAAAAATGATCGTCTGAGCTTTAAAGAGAGAGTGAGCGCCTTCCGCAACCTGGGGCCTTTCTTTCGCATGATCTGGCAAACCAGCCGCTGGATGACTATCGGCAACGTACTGCTGCGTATAGTGAAGGCCGCAATACCGGTGGTAATGCTGTGGGTGGGAAAGCTGATCATCGATGAGATCATTTCCCAGATGGAGCTGCCTGAGCCGGTCTTTAATCAGATCTGGCTTTACCTGGGGGTCGAATTGTTTTTAGCTCTTTTCAGCGACCTGATCAGCCGGGGTATTACCCTGCTCGACAGCCTTTTGGGCGACCTCTTCAGCAATGAGACTTCGGTAAAACTCATTCACCACGCGGCTACCCTCGATCTTTACCAGTTTGAAGACAGCAATTTCTACGACAAGCTGGAGCGGGCACGCCGCCAAACTACCGGCCGCACCGTACTGATGAGCCAGGTGCTCACCCAGCTGCAGGAAATCATCACCATTATATTTTTCGCGGTGGGACTGATTGCCTTTAAACCCCTCTTGATTCTTATCCTTTTTGTGGCCATTATCCCCTCCTTTTTGGGCGAAACCACCTTTAGCGAACGCACTTACAGTCTTACCCGCAACTGGACTCCACAACGTCGTGAACTGGACTACCTGCGCTATATCGGCGCCAGCGATGAAACCGCCAAGGAGGTGAAAATCTTCGGGCTGCAGGATTTTATTTCGGAACGCTTTCGCAAGGTGGCCCATCGTTACTACCAGGCCAATAAGAAGCTGGCGGTAAGCCGGGCACTCTGGGGCAGTATTCTCAGTGCTATTGGCACCCTGGCCTATTACGGTGCCTATGTGTACATCATCATCGACACCGTAAACGGGCTGATCAGTGTGGGTCAATTGACCTTTTTAGCGGGTTCCTTTTTGCAAATGCGTAACCGCCTGCAAAGCATTATGAACCGCTTCAGCCAGATTGCCGAAAGCGCCCTTTACCTGCAGGATCTCTTTGATTTTTTTGCCATCCGTCCCCGCATCAAGACCAATGGTAATCAAATGTTGGTGCCGGTGCCCATAAAAAATGGTTTCACTTTTGAAAACGTCAGTTTCAAGTATCCGGGCAGTAAGGAATACTCTCTGCGCAACCTGAGTTTTCATCTGCAGCCTGGCGAAAAGCTGGCCCTGGTAGGGGAGAATGGTGCGGGTAAAACTACCCTGGTAAAGCTGCTGGCGCGGCTTTATGAGCCTAGTGAAGGGCGCATCCTGCTTGATGGCCATGATTTACGTGATTATGACCTGGCTGACCTTCGGCGCAACGTCAGCATTATTTTCCAGGATTATGTGCGATTTCAGTTGAAGGCAGATGAAAATATTGCCATTGGCAGTATCACTGACCTTAAGGAACAGGAACGGATTGAAAAAAGTGCCATGAAGAGCCTGGCCAACACCGTTATCGATAAACTGCCTGAACGCTACCAGCAAATACTGGGGCGGCGCTTTGAAGGGGGCGTGGACCTGAGTGGTGGCGAATGGCAAAAGATCGCCCTCGCACGTGCGTATATGGGCGATTCACAATTGATGATTCTTGACGAACCTACCAGCGCCCTCGATGCCCGCGCTGAGAGCGAGGTCTTTGAACGTTTCTCAGAGCTGATAAGTGGCCGCACCGCCGTACTGATCAGTCACCGCTTCAGCACCGTACGTATGGCTGATCGTATCCTCTTCCTTGAAAAGGGCGAATTGCGGGAGTTGGGCAGTCATGATGAGTTGCTGGCAGAGGACGGGAAATATGCGGCCCTGTTTAAACTGCAGGCCAGGGGATATATGTAGGGATTAAGATGGATAAGCAGCTACAGATTATCAGGGAATTTGCCGCCAGGGCTCATGCGGGCCAGGAGCGCAGGTACACTGCTGAGCCCTATATAATGCATCCGCAGCGGGTGATGGAAACCTGCCGTAAATATATTGACGATTTTGAAGTATTGGCAGCGGCGCTGCTGCACGATGTTTTGGAAGACACCAGCGTCAGCCGGGCCGGGCTGCATGATTTTCTCTCCACTCAGCTTGAGCCAAAGCGGGCTGGAAAAATAACGCGGCTGGTGACAGAACTTACTGATGAGTACGAAAAGGTAAAATACCCCCACTGGAACCGGCGGAAGCGCAAAAGCATGGAAGCGGAGCGCCTGGCGCGGGTGAGTGCGGTCGCCCAAACCGTGAAATACGCTGATATTCTTGACAATGCAGGGGAGATTATGCGTCACGAGCCCGGCTTTGGACGCCGCTATCTGGCGGAGTCGAAGATGATGCTTGACGCTATGAAGGCCGGCGATCCGGAACTGCGCAGGAAAGTCCTGGCCAGCCTCTCCCAGCTAGGCGGGGCTTGAATGCGGGTTGTGACTGGAAACTTTCTCATCCTTAGGCTGTTCCCTTGTATCAGCCAACTTGAAAACATATGAAGATCCCCTGGATAAATGGTGTCAGCCCCCCTGCATATCCCCCTTTGAGAGAAAATATTACCAGGGACGTATGTGTTATCGGCGGAGGTATCACCGGCATTACCACCGCTTACTTGTTACAGTGCACCGGCCTTAAGGTTGCCTTGCTAGAACGCCATAAAATAGCCAGCGGGGTTACCGCCTATTCTACCGGGCACCTTACCTCATTGGTCGACATTCACTATTACCAGGCTATTTCCCGCTTTTCGAAGGAGGCAGCGCGCAATCTGTACCAGGGTACCCGCGATAGCCGGGCATTGGTACAAAGCCTGATCGCCAAGCATGGCTTTGATGTTGATTACCAGCAAATACCCGGCTACTACTACGCAACAACGGATAAGCAGGAAAAACGGCTGGAGAAGGAAGCAGAAGCCTTGCAACAGTTAGGGGTCGAAATTCATCACCAGGCGGTAATGGAGTACCCGCTCAATAAATATCGTGGTTTTAGTATTGGTCAGCAGGCCAGCTTCGATGCCCTGGCTTTTTGCCGGGGCCTGGCCAAAGCCTTTACCACCATGGGGGGGGAGATTTTTGAACAGAGCGGTGTGGTTGATTTTGAGTCTAACGGTGATTTTGTGGATGCGATTTGCCCCCCTTTTACAGTGAAGGCCAAATACCTGCTGCAGGCCACCCATACCCCGCTGAAGATAAATCCTCTGCAGCTTGAATTGCGCAGCTTTAACTCCTATGCCGTGGTGGGAGAGCCCGGTCAATCTCCTCCGCCTGGTCTTTTCTATGATTTTGCCGAGCCCTATCACTATTCCCGCGCCATAACGATAGGTGGAAAACGGATGTGGATGATAGGGGGGAGTGACTCCAAAACAGGCTCCCATGGCGATGAGGCCTTAAGTTTGCGCAAGCTGAGAAAATATGCCAAAACTCATTTCCAGGTTGCCACCACCGGTTACGGCTGGAGCAATATGTTTTTTAGCTCTGCCGACGGCCTGCCTTTTGTCGGGGCCGACCCGGTGCATCGCAATTGCTTTTTGGCCACCGGCTATGGTGGCGATGGTCTTACTTATGGCATTTTGAGTGCCATGATTAATACCACCCTTATCAGCGGGCATGATGAACACCCCTTAACTGCTCTGTTCAACCCCTCACGGCTCAAGCTCAAAAGCCTCAGCAGCATTGCCCACCAGGGCGTTGATACCTTTCGCCACCTGATTCGTGATCGCATTAATCTCGATGGTATGGAACTCGATGAGCTAAAGCCCGGTGAGGGTAAGGTTTTGCATATCAACGGTGAAAAGCTTGGCATTTATATCAACGATGATGGTGAAATCTTTCCGGTAAACCCGGTGTGCACCCATATGAAATGCCTGCTCGAATGGAACCACCTGGCCCGTACCTGGGATTGTGGCTGCCATGGCAGCCGCTTCGATATTAAGGGGAATGTTATTTCGGGCCCCGCAACCGTCGGCTTGTTTGAAGGTATGCCCCTGACCAAATTGAAGGATAAATAAGTCGCTGCTGTCAGGCTGCAACTGAACCTTTGAGCGATTCAAAGCGCTCCCTGGTCATGCAAAAGGTGTTGAGTTTGCCGTAGCCCTCCTTAAAGCCACCATTATCGAAAGTGTAAAATTGATAGCCCAGCGGCTTAAGGAAGTTTGCTATTTCATCGTTCATGCCCTCTATCAGGAGAATAGGCTTATACTCTGCCAGCGTTTCCCTGCCACCTTCCAGTACCGCCAGTTCATGCCCCTGCACATCAATTTTTACGAAGTAGGGCTTTAGCTTAAAATCGTCCAGGCGCCTCACCTGGCAAGTGATCTGGCGAATGGTCATCTTTTTGGGGTCAAAGCGCCACATGCGATTGGTTAGCCAGTTTTTAGCCTCTTCGTAGTGAAAGGACGATAGCCCGTCAAACATCCAGCGCCGGTAAAATGGCACGTAAAGGGTGAGTTCGCCATTTTCACGGCTAAGTCCGTAATTGTGAATCTGAAGCTTGTCCTTGGAGAGAAAGCCCCGCTTTTTAAATTTTTCAAATAGCAGGGGATTGGGTTCAAAAGCTACGATGCGGTTGCGTTGGCGGTTAAACAGCTGCATGGAGAGAATAGTCTCTCCCCGGTTGGCGCCGATGTCCACAAAATCCTGATCAGGTTCGGGCTGAAAGGCCTTTATCGCCTTAAAGTCATCTTCTACCGGGGTGCGGGTAACTTTAATACGCAGGGCATTGATCCGGTAACGAAAGTCGTGCAGGTAGGGAAAAAGGGTTTGCACTGAGCGGAGAAATTTCTTCATGGCTTATTAGTTGTTAAGGTCTGTATTGCCAACTGAGCGGGCGCTTTGCTCACTGCTACCGCCTGCTTGCAACCCGACTAAGATAAGTTTATCGCGGAAAGATCAGCTATCTCAGTCCTGCGAATGTGCCGTTGGGGTTGTTCAAAGGGCCCTGATCCTCACTTTTTTCTTTTTCAATTTGCTTTGATCCACTCTCTTACTTACTTCCCTGAGTAAATGGGCAGGGACGGACACAAAGGCGCAGTCGTGCTTCAATTCGATGTAGCCCACCTGTTCTGCCTGCAGTTTCCCCTGTTTTATAAGCAAGCCGGCTATATCGCCTTTCGAAATTTTATCGCGGCGTCCACCACTGATCATAAGGGTTTGCCAGCGCGTGTTTTTTGTCGGTGGCGCGGCCTTCAGCTCAGTGGCCTTAATTAGCGTGGGCTGCCGTTTCCCGATAAAAGCGGGCAACTCTTTCGCCGGGGCCCGAAACAAGTAGGCAGCGCCCTCGCTCTTCATGCGTGCGGTACGGCCGTTACGGTGGGTAAACTCCTCCTCTTTAAAGGGCAGTTGGTAGTGAATTATAAAATCCAGTTCCGGTATATCAAGGCCACGGGCGGCCAGGTCAGTGGCAAGCAGGAGGCGATGGCTGCCGTTGCGAAATTGGATTAGCGCCCGTTCGCGTTCCTTTTGCTCGAGGCCGCCGTAAAAGCAGCTGTGGTCGAAACCAGCCTCAGAAAGCTCGCTGCTAAGTTCTTCTACGCTTTCCCTGAAATTGCAAAAAATTATGCCCCGTTGGCCGCCCAGGTGGCGAAGCAGTTTTTGCAACGCCGCTATTTTTTCCATGTCAGCCGAATCCACCACCCTGAGGCTGAGTTTTGAGTCATCAGTATCGAGGTATTCGAGGCGTAAGGGGTTGCGCAGTTTTACGAAGTCGGGAATGGCACTGTCTGTAGCAGAGGTGAGCACAAAGTGTTTGAGGGAAGTTATGCTGCTGATGATTTCCTTCATCTGGCTTTCAAAGCCGGTTTCCAGTGACTTGTCGAATTCATCCAACACCAGGGTGCTGAGCTGGCTGATATCAAAACTTCCCCGTCGTAAATGGTCGGCCACCCGTCCTGGCGTCCCTATAAGAATCTGCGGGGTATGTTGCAGTTCCTCCTTGTCGCGGGCAATGGGCCGGCCACCATATACGGCATTTACCTTGAGCCCGCTGCCCATCTGCCGGGCCACCTGCTCTATTTGCAAGGCCAGTTCGCGGGAAGGACAAAGGATAAGAATCGCCAGTGCTTGTGGCTGAGGTGGCAGTTTTTCGATCAGCGGCAATAAAAAGGCAAGGGTTTTACCACTTCCGGTAGGGGATAACAGCAGCAGGTCACGGCCCTGGCTGAGGGCCTCGCGCGATTCTTCCTGCATGCGGTTCAGGGATTCAATGCCGAGCTTGGCCAGTATGCTGCTCTTTTCTCTTAAGTTTTTCAATTTAAAGGTATTTAGATAGGAAACCGTTGTAATTAACAGCGGTTTAGCGGGTGATGGTGCGCAGGTAGAGCTGTTCTACCTTGCTGCGCGCCCAGGGGGTTCGGCGCAAAAACTTCAAACTCGATTTTAAGGAGGGGTTGAGGTTGAAGCAGCGAATATCAATCCTTCGTCCCAGCTCATCCCAGCCATAGTGTGCCACCAGCGCTTCCAATACATCAACCAGTTTTACCCCGTGCATGGGGTTGTTGGGTTGTGATTGGGGAGTAGAAGCCTGATTTTGCTTGTTCGTCATGGCAGGTATATATGAGACGCTTAGCGTGCACTTGTAAAAGCAGGCAAAGTTAGTTTAATAAATGCCAGTGGTAATGAGTAGTTTTTAGGCCCTGGCCAACAGAAACTCGGGATAGCTACTCGGCCTCAGATCCGCCAGTAATTCATGGAGCCCCGCACAGTTGGCCAGCAAATGTTGATAAACCTGATGCAGCAAATGGAGACGCTCCCATTCTTGAGGGGCCGCCGCCTCCAGGCAAAAGCTGTGGAAGAGTGTGTTGCCTAGTCTTAATTCACTGATTTCAACCTGGCAATGACGATTTCCCTCCGGTTTTACCGCATGCAGATTTTGATCAAAAAATTTCAGCCACCTCTTTTTGTGAACCGTAAGGGTGCTTTCTACTTCCGGCGGGTTTTCCAGCAGCAGCTTTTCCCATGACTGGATACCGGCTAGTGGTTCCTGATGGTTATTTAGCAAACACTTTACCTCCAGGCGGCCTTCCCGCAGTTTTACCCCGCAGGTTGTACACTGCTCAAAAGCCAGGTAATGATCGCTGCGTTCACCTTCATAATGTAAGTAGCGGCGCAGGGCATCAAGCGGAGCCGGCAGTTGGGCCCCGGCCTGCCGGAAGTATCGCAGTTCGGTGGTAATGATAGACATCCTAAGGCTGCTTTGTCAATTCTAAGGATTTTCCCGTCCACAGGTTCAGTAACCCGGGTGGGGGGATAGCTTTTTATTTAGTAATTTCAGGGAGAACTGTTTCAGGCAGAAAATCATCTGCTTTTACCAACCATCAGCAGGCTCCTCACAGCCCCTGGCATTACCGATACCTATTAAAAATGCGCGTTTTTCTGATTCTCACTTTTTTCTGCGGCAGTATAGCCGTGCTGGCTCAAACCAATAGTCAAAGATTGGTATCCACCTCGGGGCAGCATTTTCAAAATGCCACCCATCAACTCAGTTTTAGTATTGGAGAACCTGTAACCGCCACGCTCAGCTCCGGCAATGTCATTCTCACCCAGGGATTTCATCAAAGTGCATTAGCCGGTATCGGACTGGCAGAACAGGCCTGGCAGGCGCTCGAAATTTACCCTAACCCCGTTATGGATGAATTGACCATTCACAATTCTGAGGATTTTCCTCTTAGCATCCGTCTATTCGATATGTGCGGACGACTGCTCTTTGAAATGAAAGTGCCGCAAAACACCACTACTTCACTTGACATGCATATCTATCCTACCGGCAGTTATGGGCTAATGGTGCTTTTTCCTTTCAGGTCGCCCTCTTACGTCAAATTATTCAAAAAATAATAAGCATGAAATCGCTGAGCTTTCTTCTAATGACGCTTTTTTTTAACCATTTTGTTTTGGGCCAGGCCCCGGAACGTTTTCAGTACCAAGGCATAATCCGCGATAGCCAGGGGCAGGTGCTGGCCAATCAAAATGTGGCCTTGCGATTCAATCTGCACCGCAGTTCTGCCACCGGGCTTATTGATTACTCCGAAACCCATAATGTCACTACCAATAGTTTTGGACTGGTTACTCTTGAAATAGGCGGTGGCGCGGTATTAAGCGGAAGCATGAGCGCTATCGACTGGGCCGGTGAGGCTTACTTCCTGGAGGTGGAACTGGATCCGGCCGGTGGCTCGGCTTTTAGCCATATGGGAACCAGTGAATTGCTAAGTGTGCCTTATGCGCTCAGCAGCAATAGGGCCTCGGAAATGACCCTCAATGACCTTACCGACGTACAGGGGACACCAGCCAATGGTGAAATACTTAAGTGGACGGGTAGTAACTGGACGCCCGCTGTCGATGATACAGGGCAGTCGCTTTCGCCCTGGTCGATGGCGGGACCAGATATTCACTTTAATACCGGTCGGGTAGGTGTGGGTATCCCTAATCCCGCGGTACGCTTTCATGTGGCCGATGGTGCCTCGGTACTCTTCGGTGCCGATACGGTAGGCGCCGGCAGCAGGCTTTTGTGGTGGCCAGCCCGTCATGCCTTCAGAGTGGGCTACCTTGCCAGTGGCACCGCCAGTACCTATTGGCATCCTGATAGCTTGGGTGAATACTCTTTTGCCTCAGGAATAAATACCCGCGCAACTGGTTTTGGCTCTACAGCTATGGGGCGTGATTCGGAGGCTAACGGCAGTTACTCTTTTGCCACTGGATTTTTTACCAATGCCGATGGACAATACTCTACTGCCCTGGGCTTTAATACGGATGCCCTTGGCCTGGGGTCAACGGCACTCGGCTATAGTACCGATGCAGAGGAAAACTACAGTTTCGCAGCGGGCTATTTCGCGGAGGCCCAGGCCATTTATTCAGTAGCAATTGGTTTTGGCGCCAGGGCGCAATCTTACAGTTCCCTGGCCGTAGGGCGTTATAATACAGGGGGTGGCAGTGCAACCGCCTGGGTGGGAGGTGACCCGGTTTTTGAGGTGGGTATAGGTAGCAGTAACAGCAACCGAGCCAATGCACTTACTATCCTGAAGAATGGAAATATGGGACTTGGTACCACCAATCCTCAGGATGTCTTGCATGTAAATGGCAGAATAAGGCTGGCCACGGTAGAATATTTTGAGGATGGCGGAACCAATGAAATTGCCTGCCGGGGTGACATCAGGCCCACTGGCAATAATACCTATGATTTGGGAACATCTACCTACAGATGGGATGATGTATATGCCACCAATGGCACTATTAATACCTCTGACCGTCGCGATAAACAAAATATCAGGGCCCTCGACTACGGTTTGGAAACAGTTATGAAATTGCGTCCGGTGCGTTTTCAGTGGAAGGCCCATCCCGAACAAGGCGACAAACTTGGTCTGATAGCTCAGGACCTGCTCCCTTTGGTTCCGGAAGTTGTGAAAACTCATGATTTTGAACCGACTGAAGAGAGTGAGGATTTGATAAAGCAGGAGGTGGAGCACCTGGGGGTTTACTATTCTGATCTTATTCCGGTATTGGTGAAAGCAGTGCAGGAGCAGCAAAAGTTGATCGATGCCCAGCAGCACGAAATTGAATCCCTCAGGGCACGCCTGGCGCGGTTGGAATAGCGCGATAGGCATTTATCTTTCTACCTGCAAAATAAAGAACCCCTCCGACCAGGGGAGGGGTTACTGGCAAATCTAACGATCTATGAAAAAAGCTGGGTTAAGGCTTATCGGAGTTTGAGTTGGCAACTCAGCATATATTCGTTACCGTTGTAGATATCGATCACATAGGTGCCTTTGCTGAGCTTTTTCTTAGGCGCATATTTCAATTCTATGCGTTTGGTCACTTCAAAGTCGCCCAGGGGAGCCAGGCTTGCCATAAGGTCGCTGCCGTCATCAGGGGAGATCATGGTGGCGGTGAGGCCTTCCTCTTCTTTATCCACAATTTTTCCGCCCGGCGTTTTGATCTTAAACTGCACATTCTCGGCCACGTTTTGGGGCAGGTCAAAACCTATTTTCAGTTGTTGTGCCCGGCGGGCCACTACGGTGCTTCTATCCTTTTTGCCGCGGGTGGCTTCCACTTCAAAATTGTTGGCAGCAAAGGCTTTCATTACCTCATTCTGAGCACTTAGCTCCCGGTTTTTGGCCGTTAAGGCAGCCAGCTGGGCAGTAAGATCACCATTGTTGTTTTCCAGTTGGGCAAGCTGTTGCTGCAACGATGCCATCTCGCCATCGAGATCGGCTCTTAGCTTTTTCAAGCCGGCCAGTTCTCTTTCGAGAGAGCGCACCCGGGGGCTGGTGTTGTCCTTTAGTTCCTTCCGGGTGCGCGAGAGATCGTCATTGATACCAGCCATCTTTTTTCCGAGCTCCTGGTTTTTACTTTTCAGTCCAGCTAGCTGGGCTTTATAGTCATGAACCTGCTTGTTGAGGGCTAACTTTTCCGAAAGCATAGCTTCATTTTTGAGCTTGCTGCCATTGAGCAGGTCCTGCAATGATTGCTTAGAATCGTGCAAGTACACAACCCCAATCATGGCAAAAAACAGGAGGGCGGTAGTTATAACTGCAACGATCCGATCCCTTTTTTCAAAATCTTTGATTGTATTCATCGCTTTAAAAAATTAAGTTCTTTTTTTCTTTTCTGAAGCGAAGGTGCACCCCTGAGATGAGGATGAAATGAAAAGGAAATTAAAAAGCGATTAAAATTGAGAACTTAACGGTCACAGGCTATAGGGCAGGCTGAGGGTGAAAATGGTTTTTACCCCCGCTTCTGACTCCACCGTGAGTTTGCCCTGATGAAGTTCCACAATGCGTTGGGCCAGCGATAAGCCCAGGCCATGGCCCTTAAAGCCGATGGCATTGCTACCCCGGTAAAAGGGTTCAAAAATTTGCTTCAGATCTTCGGCTTCAATGCCAATACCCCGGTCGCTGAATATCAGTTTCAAATGATGCTTGCGCGGTGAAATGCCAATGTCCACACTGTGATCAGGAGAGTATTTACAAGCATTTTCCATCAGGTTGGCAATGGCGGTTTTAAGGAGCTGCTCATTGCCTGGTACCAGCAGTTGCTCTTCCTGCTCCATACTTTCGTCAAACCTTACGTTAACCGTATATTCAGGACAGCGGCGCAGCAACTCCTGGCGCACTTCCCATAGCACATCGTCTATCCGCAGCGCTTTAAATTCGCTGCGCGAGCTTTCCGCACTGGCCTGTGCCAGCAAAAGCAGGCGGTTAGAAGTAGTGTTCAGACTTTTCATGTCGTCGAGCACTGACAGCATACTGCGGCGGTATTCTTCTGCCTCACGATCCTGCATCAATACTACTTCCAGCTGTCCGGTAATGGCGGTAAGGGGGGTACGCAACTCATGGGAGGCATTGGCGATAAAGTTCTTCTGCATCTTAAAGGCCTTTTCCAGGCGCTCCAGCATCAGGTTGAAGGTGTGGGCCAGCTGCGCAATTTCATCCTGGCTTTTGCCTTCATCCAGCCGAAGGTTGAGACTGCTAATTGAGATGCGGTTTACGCGGTCGGTAAGCCGTGAGATGGGGCTGAGGGCCCGGCCGGCATAAACCCAGCCTGACAGGGAAACGATGATGATACTGCCGGCAAACACAATCAGAAGGATGTTGCGCAGGTTGGCCAGTTTACGCAGACCGTAAATGTCCTTCCCGGCGGCAATCACCACAAAGCGATCGTAGGTATCGGCAAACATAAACCCCACCACCTCATGGCCGGCTTCCACATACCTGATTTCCTCCTCCAGGCGAATTTCATCGATCAGTTCCTGCTTAACCTTAAGTTCCCCTTCGTCGTCGGTGCTGAAAATGCGCTCATTGCGGAAATTGTAAATGATGATCTTTTCTCCGGGCAGGCTCATGGGGTTATCCTCCTCAATGCGATGCAGCAGCTCGGCGTCTACCTCCTCTACCTCAATCAGCAGTTTGGCCGTGTTACGGGCCTTACTGAGGAGGCGGTTGTAAAAATCATCCTTGCGATAGTCAGCCGAGGAGAGGTAAATAGCCAGCGAAGCAAATAAGAGGATCAGCGCTACAATGCTAATAAACTGGTAGGTGAGTTTGCGACGAATCTGCATCCTTAGACAGCGTTGAGTATGTATCCCATGCCAATCCGGGTGTGGATCATTTTGGGATCAAAGTCCTTGTCAATCTTCTTTCGCAGCAGATTTACATACACGTCTACCACATTGGTGCCGGTGTCAAAAGTTACTTCCCACACGTTCTCAGCAATCTCAGCACGCGAAATCACCCGTCCGGCGTGGCGCATCAGGTATTCGAGCAGGCTGAATTCCTTGGCAGTAAGGTCAATGGCGGTGTTGCCGCGCCGTACGTTCTTTTTGTTGAGGTCGAGCTCCAGTTCTCCCACCCGCAGTTTATTATTTTGGAGGGCCTGGCCGGTGCTGCGTTTCAGCAGCGCCCGGATACGGGCCAGTAGCTCCTTAAACTCAAAAGGCTTCACCAGGTAGTCATCGGCACCGGCTTCAAAACCACTTAACTTGTCGTCCATCGTGCCAAGGGCGGTGAGCATAATAACCGGGGTGGCAGGCCGCAATTCCTTAATCTGCCGGCATAGTTCCAGGCCGTTGATATAGGGCAGAATGATGTCGACTAATATCAGGTCAAAATCCCTCGTACGCGCCATTCTCAGTCCCATCTGGCCATCGTAAACCAGCTCGGTATTAAAGCCCTGCTCCTGCAGACCTTGTTTTAAAAAGGCCGCTACCTTGGGTTCATCTTCTACAATCAATATTTCCATAGGCGCTTTTAAAGGCTGATTAAATGTATTGAATAGGTCAATTAAACAGACTGCATAAGCTGATAAAAAAGTGATGGTTTTTCAGCAGGCTGGCCGCGCTGCAATTTCATGATGGCGGCGCGATTTTATTCACGCTCATTTACCACTGCAACACCAGTTGGTTGTTTTGTAGCAGCAGCTTACAGCCAAAAGCTTCACTTTCGCGGCTAAGAACACTGGCCAACCAGCGGGCATCCTCAGCTTTTACTTTTTGTAAACTGAATTGGCGGATTTGCAGCGGATAAAGGCTTAATTTTTCCAGGGCTCCGCTGCTTGCATTGAGGCTGGGGAAGTACATCAGGCTGAGGTCGGGGCGGAACTCCTCGTGGCCACTAATACCTTCGTAGTCATTGATGAAGTCGCCGGCGCCATAAATTATCAGCCTCTCCCGGTAGACTTCCAAAGGGCGGGGGTGATGGGAAGAATGACCGTGAATCAGGTCCACCCCGGCTTCATCGATCAGCCGGTGGGCAAATTGCCGCTGGGCAGTGTCGATTTGATAGCCCCAGTTATCCCCCCAATGAATGCTTACAACCACCAGGTCATCTTCTTCCTGCCCTAAGTTTATATCGTTGAGCACTTTTTGAAAAGAATCCTTGCCAAGATCGGGTAGGTAATTCACTCCTGGCTGCCGGACACCTGCTACCCACGCTGGTGGCACACCGCTGCTGGCGGTGGCATAGGCAAATATCAGGAGGCGGCGATCGGCGAACTGAAAAATGGCCGGAGCGCCAGCCGCCGATTTATCGGCACCAGCGCCGGCGTGCATGATACCTGCCGAATCGAGGGCATGAATGGTTTCAAGCAGTCCTGCTACTTGCCAGTCGAGGGTGTGATTGTAAGCCAGGCTGCAAAAGTCAAAGCCGGCAGCCTTCAGCAAAGGCACATTGGCGGGATGCATGCGGTAATTAATGCCTTTGGCAGGCCAGGGTGTAGCATTGCTGGTAATGCTGGTTTCGGGATTGGCAATTTTCAATTGCGGTTTTTGCTGCTGCCAGATAGCCATGGCTTCACCCCAGGGGTGTCGCCAGCTGAGAGGAGTATCAATGGGGCCATTCTTTCGTTCCGCCAACTGCAGGTATTGCCGGGCATCTTTCAGGTAAGATTCATACAATATGGGATCAGCGGGATGTGACAGGGCCTGATCAATTCCTCTGCCTGTCATTACATCGCCACATAAAAAAAGCAGCAGTGAAGATTTGGACTTTGGTGACTGACCGCTTAGGGTCATCGCACTGGCGATAATTAAAAACATGGCCGGTCGCGCAATCATCATGAGCTTGGCATTAGCGCTTAAGGAGGATATTTAAAGATAAGGAGGAAGGCCTAAACAAACTGCTGTTCAATTGGTAGTTAACTTGCTGTTTAAACATTAAAAAGTCAATAAATTTTTGACCATAACCACCTTTGCTGTCAGTCTTACTTTTAGTTTTGCTGACGATGCCGGTTTATTAACCTAAGTAAAACAGGACTTAAAATAAGCCTGGAGTTCTCCGTCATGATTGAAAACCTTTCTTTCCGAGCTGGCACTCTTCTGCTTTTATGTGGGGTGCTTTTGTTATGCCCGCACCTGTTGGGGCAGCGTGCTAATACTTCCTCGTGGCAAAGAGCATCTTCTTTGCTAGATAGTGCCCAGGAATTACATAAAGAGGCACGTTACCGCGAGGCGACAGCCCTGATTAAGCTGGCCGAGGCTGCCATTGAAAGCAATGCGCCCGATTCCTTATCCTTTAAATATCAACTTACTCTTGCTAGAAACTACCTGAAGCTGCGCAATATACCTGCTGCCCAAACCGCTTTGGCCGAGGCTGAAAAATGGGCCATGCGGCAGGGTGACTCCTTAATGAAGGCGGAGGTGTATACTGAATTGGGCTATGCTTACTTTGTTAAAAATCAGTTCGACACGGCCCTGGGGCTATATCAGCAAGCCTGGTCATACCGCCCGGAGGCTAAGCAAGATTACATGCTGTTGTCGCGCATGGCCCAGGCTTATAGCGGCCTGAACCAATATGACCAGGCACTGTCAAAATTTCTGGAAGCACGGGAGCACTTTGTCGCTAGCGGCGACCGGCAACAGCAAGCAGTGGTTGAAAATAATATCGGTGAATTGTACCGGGTGCATCTCAATGATCATAATGCGGCTAAAGCGCATTACCTCTCCGCCATTAAGGTAAATGAAGCAGAGGGGCAGCGGCAGGGCCTTGCCTATAACTATCATAACATGGCGCTGATTTACCTGGCAGCAGAGCACATTGACAGCGCTGCACTTTTTTGTAGCAAGGCACTTGAGTTGCGCATTGAGATGGGTGACTCCGGGGGGCTTGCTCCTGAATATTATCTATTGGGACGCATCTATCACGAACAAGGCAGCAACGGGAGGGCTATTGCTAGTTTTCAGAAATCACTGGCTATCACCGAGCGTTTTGAAATTATGGAAGGGGTGTTTCACAACCACCTCAATCTGGGCCGGGTATATTTGGAAGCAGGAAGCTACCGGCAGGCAGAGTCTCATCTTGAGCGCGCGAGGAAACTGGCCGATCAGGCCGGTAAGCTCGAAATGGTGCAGGCGGTAAATTTCGGTTTTTACAAGCTGAATAAGGCCAGGGGGCATTTCGCTACTGCCCTTAGCTACCATGAGCGGCTTAAGGAATTGGGTGATAGTATGCGGGAGGCCAAGAGTGAACAGTCATTAGCGGCTTTACGAGTGGAATATGAAACCGACCTCGCGGCGGCTGAAAATCGTGCCCTGCGTGAGACCAAGCTGGCACAGGCGCAGCGCCTGCAAAGTCAGGATCGCTTGTTGTACCTGGCCTTAATTTCAATTTTTGGGCTTTTATTGGTTGGGTTTTTTCTGTGGCGCCTTTTACGGCAACGAAACCGCGCCTATGACAATTTGCGCAAGGCTAAGCAGGAACGCGATCATCAATATGCTCAGCTGAAGCAACGCGAGGAGGAATTAGCGATCACCAATGAATTTAAAAACAATATTCTATCGGTGCTGGGGCACGACCTGCGTTCGCCGCTGGCCAGTATTTCTGCCCTTCTAGGCTCAATTTCGGCCGAGGGTATTACCCGGGCAGAATTGGAGGATTTGTTCAGCCACCTCAAGCGTGAAAACGATGTGAGCCTCGAAACCCTGCAGGAAATTTTGGTGTGGTCACGCCTGCAAATGGACGAATCCGGGCAGCAGTTGCGCAGCCTCGACCCAGGTAGCCTTCTGCAAAGCGTAACGATGATTTATGAGCCTCATCTGCGCGCTAAGAACCTCAGCTTAAAAGTGGAGATTGAGGAAGGACAAAAACTTTGGGGTGATAAGAATCAACTGCGTAGCATTGTGGGCAACCTGCTTTCCAATGCCATTAAATTCAGCCCGGCCGGGGCCAGCATTACCATTAGCGTTAAAGGTACTGCTGATCATCACAGCCGCCTTTGTATCAGCGATGAGGGGGCCGGCATTTCACCAGAAGTACTCGATAATCTCAATAGCCGCAATCGCCTGCTCAGTAACAGTGGCACCCGGGGAGAGCCGGGTAGTGGCATTGGCCTGCGGATTGTGAAGGACTTTGTAGATGCTCACCAGGGGGAGCTCTATTTTGAAAATAACCCGGCAGGTGGCGCTAATGTGGTGGTGTTGCTTCCCAAAGAGCGCCAACTAAGTGAAATGGTTTGACCGGCCTTGAGCGGAGGTCGATTTTCAGCGGAAGCTGGCCAGTTGGCGATTGTTCCAAAAGCCACAATCTTTTATTCAAACCGGATTTTTTTAAAAGAGTATTTTTAAAAAAAAGCGCTGGCTAATAATTTTGCAGGCGTTTGATTATGAAGGATCTGAATCTCGTAAAACAGCTTTTTAAGCTCTATCTCGAAGCCTGGCGCGTAGAGAAAGAGCTTAGTGATTATAAATTTGAGATGGGCAGGGGAGCCTATGAACTGATGCTGGCTTCACGCTTTCCCAATAAAACCATCGACCGCGAAAACAATATGCATTTCCTGGGAAAACCGGTGTTGCTGGTGCCTGAAATGGAAGAGTTTCAGGTAGATTTCAGGCTGCACAGGGCACCAACCAAAAAGGAAAAGGCCTCCTGAAAATGCTAAGAACTGAGGGCGACAAAGCCTGCCGGCGCTCATAGCACTGGCCTCTTATACCGATTTGAAACGCGGTGGCTGACTTTCAACCCTCATTTCCTGCCATACCGGCTCCGCAAAAATTCCTTCGTAATAATCGTGCAGCAGATTTTTTATACTGATAATCCGTTCCTGACTTAATTCCCGGGGGCCCAGCTCCAGTAAAGCCTTAAAGACCGCATCCAGAAATTTAAAAGAGGCCTCCATCTGGTTCTGAAATTCCACCTCCTCCGTAGCGGCAAACTTAATCATACAGTGCTTGGTGGTATGCAAAAGCTGACCCAGCAGTTTTTTAAATTCATCAGGTTTGCTTCCCTGGTAATCATTGACGGCCCGATACAAACGCTGAAATTCCGCCAGCAGCTTGTGATCAGGATGCTTGTGTAAGTGAGCTGGAAGATTCATTTGTACAACAATCGGTTAATGAGTGGAAACTTTGCTTGAAATTATGAGTACACCTAATATTTGTTGTTTGGTTTTTTAATTTTTAGGATGAAATTGCCAACTACAAGCTAAGGAAAATTAAAGACATCGTGATTATTTGAAAGGGATATTTGTAAGATTTGGCTAAGGTATGACCAATAAAATGAAAAGTGGCGAAAAAAATTACTCTAAGCTATATAAAAATAGCTTAATCTAATATTTTGACCAACTTAATAGCAGTGGAAACTGCTGCCCCTGAGGGTGGTGGCAGTTGAGTGCTGGCCAAATTGACAGCCTTAAGGTGTAGGTCCCCTCCGGGCGATACCCGGCACGATGAAGGAGAAAAAAAAAAGGGAGTAGACCGCGGTAGGACTACTCCCTTTTTCAAAAGCCTTGTTTCAAAGCTACTTCAGCTTCACTTCTTCGGCAATCTTCTCACTTTTAGTATTGACACTAAGACTGATATGCGCCGGCATATCTCTGGTCTTATGATCAAACTGATCAATGATTTCAAGTTTGATGCCGCGCTCCTGGGCATTGATCTTGAAATCATTCAATATTTCATGTACATCGGGGTGGATGTAGTAGGTATTGGTGGCGTCAATCACCACATTGGCACCATCCGGCACCTGGTCGAGGGTTTTGAGAATACTGGCCTTGTTGAGGAAGGTGACCTCCTGGGCCAGCTCTATGCGCACGTCCTTGTATTCCTTGTCGCGGTGCATCTGGAAGGGGATGCGATAGTTATTGTAAAGAATAAACAGAGCTGCCACGGCCAGACCGATAGCCAAGCCAATCAGCAGGTCGGTAAAAAGTATCGCCAGTACGGTAATTACAAAGGGAATAAACTGGGTGCGTCCTTGACCGTACATCTTTTTAAAGAGGGCAGGACGAGCCAATTTGTAACCCACCACTAACAGCACTGCCGCCAGGGTAGCCAGCGGGATCATATTAAGGAAGTGGGGAATGGCTACGATGCTACCTAAAATGAGGAAACCGTGGATGATAGCCGAGGCCTTGGTACGACCACCCGATTGGGCGTTGGCCGAACTGCGCACAATTACCTGGGTTACCGGCAGACCGCCGATAAGTCCCGAAATGATATTGCCGGCTCCCTGCGCTTTCAACTCACGGTTGGTGGGGGTTACCCGGCGAAAGGGGTCTAGTTTGTCGGTAGCCTCCACACTTAGCAGGCTCTCGAGGCTCGCCACTATGGCAATTATAAAGGCGGTAAGGTAAACCTGGGGATTGGCCAGGGCACTCCAGTCCGGGAAGCTGAAATTGCCGAGGAAGCTATCCAGGCTTTCGGCCAGGGGAATCTGTACCATTTGCTCGGCCTTGAGGGCATAGCCACTGATGCCGTCTAACGACAGTTTAAGTCCAATACCGGCCACTACCGCAACTAGTGGTCCTGGTACCAGGCTCAGGGCCTTATTTTTCTTGAAGGTCTTGGTTTCCCACAGCAGCATGATTCCCAGTGAGATGAGGGTTATGATCAATACCCCGGGGCTGATGTAGTCCAGCATATTTATCAGCTCACTAAAGGTGTTCTGATTGTCCATTTGCTGGTACTCAAAGTCACCCATCGGGTCGCGGTCGTAACCAACGGCATGGGGAATTTGCTTGAGAAAGATTATCAGACCGATACCGGCCAGCATTCCCATAATTACAGATGAGGGGAAATAGTAGGCAATAATACCACCCTTGGCAAAGCCGATTAGGATTTGGATGATACCAGCCAGCACCACTGCCACCAGGAAAATTTCGTAGCTGCCGAAGCCATTAATGGCGTCGAGCACAATTACTGCCAGGCCGGCGGCCGGTCCACTTACGCCGATAGAAGAGCCGCTGAGGCTACCTACCACAATACCGCCTACGATACCGGCAATAAGTCCCGAAAAGAGGGGGGCACCCGAAGCGAGGGCAATACCCAGGCAGAGCGGAATGGCCACCAGGAAAACCACAATACTGGCAGGAATATCAAACTTGAGATTGCGGAGTGGACTGAATTTATTTGAATTTGAACTCATGTATGTACAAAATTTTTGAACCGCAGCCTCACAGAAGCGAATGGCGGCGGTATGATGTTAAAGGCTAGGTACTCCTGCAGCTGCGGAGGCAGTGAGGAGGTTTCAATAAAAAAAGCTGAAAAAAAGGGCTAAGGGGGCAACTCAGGCGCGCTCGGGAGGGGGGCAGGGAACCTCCAGGCAGGCTCCTTCGGTAAGTTCAGCATGATGCTGAAAATACTGACTGCCCGAAGTTTCTTCGGCCAGGCTCAGCTGCTGGATAATAGTGAATGAAGGGGTGAGTTTGCTGTCTTCAAGCGACTTTTCGTTGTGCTCTTCCGGAATGGAGGTGACGTCTTCAGTAAGGCTGCCACCATTCACCACCTTGAGATAGAGGCTGAAGTCGGTGGAGATACTGACGATAAAGCCGGTAAATACCATTAACAGTATGTAAGCAAAATACTTTCTCACGCTGGCAAAAGTAAGCACTGTAATTGAGAATAGCCCCTTAACCGATCAGCAATAGATAGTGTTTATAGGCTGCGGAGAATAGTTTTAACTCCCCCCGCGCCATGATGCCAACAGAAACCGGCTGGTGACGGAGCCTTTAGAAGCCCTGCCTTCCGGTACTAAAAAAAACCAGTTTAATATGAACCGACCTGTAGAGAGCTATTTTTTACCAGTAGGCAGTGTCACCCTCCTGCCCCTTTCTAGCTTAACTTCCTGATCCGGAGTGGCGCATGTCATGTGTGCCCGGTGGGAAAGACGACTCTGCGTTACTTATGGCCCCTTAGGATTTATGCGTTAGTACATCTCATCGTCCTGCGTCCGGCCAAGGGGCCGTTATTTCCTGCCAGGTAGGGGAAGGATTTTTTTTAAGACCAAGGCCTGGATTTGGTGTTGGAATATTTTATAATTTAAGTGTGTGATTACTAGCCCTTCATAAATCAATCACATAAATTAAGTTTTATGAAGACCAATCAAATTTCATTACCATTATTGCTGCTGGCCGCCTTTATAGTGGCAATTGGGTGTCAAAAGGAAGATGCCCTTTCCAGGCAAGCCACTGATCATGGCGAAACCGCTTTTGGTTTATCCATTGAGGAGGTAGCCCTCAAACTACCGGAGGCCGAGCGGGCCGACTTTATTGCTTCCCATATGGAGCGGGAAATGCCCCGCAAAAGGGCCATCAGCTATTTAGAGCGGGTGTGCTCCGAAGTTCCGATTAACGGAAACCTGCCTTATGATGGTGAGGATTTCTACGTCTTTCTGGCGCAGGCCGGCGACAGTGTTAGTATCGGAGCCACGCGTACCGACTGTGGGCTAGATCCGGCGATCTTCCTCTGGTACGGAAGTGCGGCCGATACCGATAGCCTGCTGTTGCTTGGTATAGCCGATGACAATGTGGCGCCGCCCGCTTCCTGTGTTGATTCCTGTGTGCCCTTTGCTGATCCCTATGGAGACCTGATTATACCCTTTACCGGCTATTACACCGTTTCGGTGTGGGAGTTTATCAGCGAACCCTGCCTGGAAGATGGCGGCTATGAGCTGAATATTTACGGGGCCATCTGCAATGTGATCATCGATGGCTGCGATTCGGGCGTACTTGACCTGCTTTTAGATAATGGCATGACCATCACCGAATCTATCGCGGCCTGTGCCGATGGCGCCGCTAACCATGGCGAGTTTGTAAGTTGTGTGACCCAACTTACCAATCAACTTAAAAAGGATGGCTTGATCAGCGGCGCAGAGAAAGGAGCGATCCAATCCTGTGCGGCCGGCTCGGGATTTCCTCTTTAGTAAAACGGCAATTTGTAATTATAAATGCCCGTCAATTGACGGGCATTTTTTTTTTTGGTCAAAGGCCATAGCGGGATTTAATCTTCCCTGGGCTTGATTATTAACCGGGGCTACTTATTTTTTCAGCAGGGTGGTGGCATACCACTGTTCGCCGCTGTGCAGCCTGAGTGTATAGCTTCCCGGTTTGAGATGCCCGATGTCAAGGGAGCGCTGAGAGGAAAGGCGAGCCTGCATTACTTTTTGGCCCAGGATGTTGAATACTTCAATTATGATTTCAGCTTCCTGTGGTAGATCGAAACTTAGCTTATCACTGGCCGGGTTAGGGTAACTGCTAAGCTCTTCAAGCATCACTTCATTAAGGTTTACCGGCTGCTGCGAATAGTGGTAAGTTACACTATCGGTTACTTCCCATTGCGATTGGCTCTGGCTCCAGTCCAGCGGCTGGTAGGAGATGGGTTGGTTGTGGATCAGGTCCCGGTAATCCGGCACAAACTGATCGCGCGCCGGTGCTAATAGGTCATCAAACAACACGTTGGTATCGTATTGATAGCGATAGCCGAAGAAATTGACAAACGACTGGGTACTGGGATTGTAGGGAAGGTATCTTTCTTCAATGGGATTGAAGTTCTGATCGTAGTCGTATTCGGCCTTGAAAGTGCTGTCCCAGCTGGCGGTATTGGGGCGGTAGGCGGCAACCGTATAACCGCGGACATAGCCGGCAGAGTTATGGCGATAGGTTCTGGTGAGATAGGGTTGCCAGCTGCTGCCGGAAGAGTCCCGGAGTTGAGTTTGGGATAAGGTTATACGTCCGGCATTGTAGCTGTAATCCACTTTGCTGGAAAGTTGCCATTGCTGGATACTATCGTTCCAGCTGTAGTTGGTAAGGCTGGAGATTTCGCCACCGCTCAGGTAGGCAAATACCGTGCTGTCAATCCGGCCCCATTGGCTGGCAGTGGTATCCCAGCGGAAGAACATGCGATAAGCCAGCTGGGAAGTGCTGTAATAGCCGAAGCTTCTCCTTATTTCATTTTCCCAGCTGCCGCTGCTGCTGTCGCCAGACCTGCGTTTGTATTCGGTGAGCTGCCCGGCGCTATTGTGGCTATACTCCTCCAGCACCTCTACCTGGGGAGCTACCGTGTAATTAGCTGCCAATAACTGCTGGCTATCATAATGGAAGTAACTGGTAGAACCGTCAATCCAGCTACTGCCCGCCCTGTAGCGGTCACTGAGGGAGTCGAGGCGGTATACTACCGTGTTTTGTTGATTCAGCCTGGTGGCTGGCGCTATCGGCGCCTGCAGTTCCAGCTGGGCCCTGGGGTCCACTTGCTGCCGCAACCAGCTCTTGAATTCACGGGGCGTCTGGCCATTGAGGGCGAGACTGGAGAGGACCAATAGGGAAAGGGGGAGGTAAATTTTTAAACGCATAATCAGCTAGTAGTTTTAGAGGGTTATTATTGCGGCACAAAATGTATAAAAAGCAAGACTGGATATTTATGTTAAATGAGCAATCGGGAAATGCAGACCGGTATACTGGATAAATATCACCGCTGGGGTTACTACTTTTTCTACAGGCTTATTCATATATGAATAATTTAGTCACAGGTGAATTGTGGGGCTAAAAAAGGGAGGTTAATTTTAGTACTGACATCTTATCCTAACCATTAAGCTTCCTGCAATGAAAAAGGCTGTATTATTTAAGCTGTATGGCTGCCTGCTGCTGTCTTTTATTTTCACCCAACTTCTCAAGGCCCAGTTTTTTCCTGCGCAGCCTCCGGATATATGGCTTAAACCGGCGCCGGCCATTATTCATCCCGACTCGGTATTAATCGGGAATTACCACGCCATTAACCTGGCCACTGCCGATCTTAAAGCCCGGCTCGAGCCCCTTTATCAGAGCCAAAGCGGCACTTTGTTTCTGGTATTAAAACCATCCTGGGCGCAAAATACTGATAGGCTGCTGGCCTTAGGTGATTTGAGCTTTAAGCCGGAGCAAGCCACCGTGGGCGGTTTAGCGCTTGACTATGTGCGGCCCCTTACGCGCGCGCCGGTTATTATCAGGCTTAGTTATTCGCGGCCGCAACTACAACGCCGTCCTGCGCGTGAGATAGCACTCGCTCCTGGCAACTACCTGGCTGAGCTTATTCATTTTCCGGACTTGCTGGATAAGGAGCAGATCAGGGTAGTGGAGACTTACCTGGCTCTTAAATACTCAATTAATATCACCGTTAATGACGAGCCGGCACTGCGTAATTACCTCGATGGGGTATCCCATAAGCTCTGGAATTATAAACTCGATTTTCATTACAACGATCAGGTATTGGCCCTTGGCCGGCTGGATAGTCTGGACTTCTATCAAAGCCAGACGGCCGGGGCAAGTGAAGACGATCTCATAATAAGTGCCGGAGAATCCTCGGCCCTTGGCTCTATGCCGGCGGTGGCTATAGCAGACAAGTCTCTTGTTATACTGGCCAAGGCAGCAGTAGATCTCAGGGCAGCTGAATGCGGCAGCGCCCGGGAGGTTTCACTCTGGAAACTGAGGATTCTCCATTGGCAGGCTGAGGTCGATGAGCTGACCCTGCAATTCCCTGCCACAGGTGAGGTACCGGCGAAGGCTTATTTGATAGGCGGTGGTGAGAGTCACCTTCTTAAAGTAGAGCGGCGGGGTAATACCCAGCTGATGAAAATTCCCCTGAGCGCTGCCATGGCCGGCGGGGATTACTTGATATACTGGCAGCAGGATGACCTTCAGTGTAGCCCATTCTGCGACGTCCTCCTGGTGAATTGTAAGCAGCAATTACCAGCAAAATTAATCATCAAGACCAGGATGGAGGCGCTCCCCGCCCAGGTTCACCTCAGTAAACTAGGGTCGGGCGAGTTGTACAGCGGCCTTATCAGTGAGGAGTTTACCGTTCTGCAAAATATCCCGGATGGTGAATATCAGTTGCAGATTTCAAAGGATGAGCAGTTGCTTTTCGATCAGTTGCTTAGCGTCGAAAACTGCAATACCTCCAGCCAATCCCAGGGAGATTATGATCGGCAAAGCGACCAGGAATCAGAGACACATCCCCTTGAGGACCTATATCAGCCTGGCGCCGATCTCAGGCTCGCCAATATTTATGCCTATCCCAATCCTACGCGCTTTTTCGAAGCAGTAAACTTTAAAATTCACAACCTCAAGGATATAACATTTAAGATGGAGGTTTTTGATGCCAAAGGGCGCCTGATTGGGGAGAGGGATATTACCCCAAATTCAGCGAATGCTTCCTGCCAATATCTCTTTCCTCATAAAGGAATGTACCAGGTGAGGTTTAGTTCTAAAATCTATTCAAAAAATGTAGCCGTACTTATCAATTAAGTAAAACCAATTGCCATGCATAATTCTATTATAAACCGGCTGGCAGTCCTTACGGTGGTTGCCCTTTTTTTGGGCAACGACCTGCTGGCCTCAACCATTGCTCTTAGCAGTTTAAAAAAGGAGTTTATTCACACCGATGTGCTGCCTTACCTGCCCCGGGTATCAGCGAGGGCAGAGTCTGAAAGTGAATCCCCACGACCTGGTAAAATGACCGCCCGGGAGGAGCAAAGGAGCTACTTGGCTGAAGAGAGCATGGCGTATTTGGGGGTCCAGGCAAAAGATCCAACCGGGATGCCGGCAGATGATATTTTTACGGTAATGCTGCCCGCAATCAGCACTGACAAACCTCAATTCATATACCTGCAGTACTCTCTGCAGAGTAGTTCCGATAACGCTATTTTAGCATTTAACCTCAATGAACAGGCCGACTTTTTAGTTGAGCCCTTAGTTGAAAAGGCGGAGATGAGGGTACTTCTTGATCCCAATTTGCTGCAAAATGGAAAGAATAGTATTCGCTTTGCTACCAGCAGGCATTTCCATTTCAAAATCAGTCAACTGAAAATCCTGATCAGTGAAAAGGAATTGTCGCATCAAAAGGTGCAGCGTATGGCAGAGCGGCCGGTAAGCGACCCCACTCTTAGCGTGGTAACCACGGCCGAAGAAGGCTGTCGGGCCAGGGTGCTGGCTTGCAGTCCCTTTCAAACCCCCGCTATTCCTTTTAACATCAGTAATATTACTAGAGGTGCCCATGCTTATAAGCTCGATATAGGTGGTGATTGCCAGTCTGCCCTGGTGGGGGTAGGCATTGACAAAACCAAAATACCCGGCCATTACAGTGAGGCCGATGTGCGGGTGTTTTATTTCGAGGCACAGGAACGCCGCTGGGTGGCCATTATGGCAGACAGCCTTAGCGATAATGGCGATCTCAAGTTTGTGCCCAACCAGGGAGCTACCCAGTATTTTGCCGGTCTTATTAAAACCCCGGAAATGCCTGAGGCTTCTGCCTTCCAGCCCACCAGGATTCAGGATATAGAGGCGGCTAATCCCGGTGCCGAAATCAACCTGATGAACCCACCTTCCATTTCCAGAACCGGGGAAGCGCGGATCAACTACCCTTTGCCCATTCCGCCCGGTCGCAATGGGCTTACCCCCGACTTAAGTCTTAGTTACAGCAGCGATAAAGGTACTGGCTGGATGGGAGTGGGCTGGGAGGTGGCTGTACCCAAAATTACCGTAGATACCCGCTGGGGGGTGCCGCGCTTTGATGCGAATTTTGAAAGTGAGCTCTACAGTCTCAATGGTCAGAACCTGGTGATGGAAGGAGGTTGTAAGGCCAATCGCCCCGAAGTGTCGGGGCAGGAAGTACGACTGTGCGAACGGCCAGCTAAAACCAAAACCCGCTTTTTTGAGAGGACTATGTCGGCCTATAAGGAGATTGAGCGGGTGGGGAGCTCCCCTGGTGAATACTTCTGGATAGTGACTTTGGCTGATAATAGCCGTCTTTACTATGGCACTGCCAATGCCAAATATATCTCCAGCAACGCTGTTCTTACCGATCCCGATGGCAATATAGTGGAATGGTACCTCTGCCGGAAAATTGATAAGTGGGGTAATAACATTCAGTACAGTTATCAGGCCCAAACGGTGAGCGATCCCGACAATATGTTACTGGACGGTGCTAAGGCGGTATACCCGAAAAGCATTCATTATACCGGCACAGGTGGTGCCAAGGGCTTGTACTCCATCCATTTTTTACTGGACCTGGAAAGCCGTGACGATGCCTCGGTCGACGGCCGCTATGGTTTCAGAAAGGCCGACCATCGCCAGCTCAAAAAGATAGAGCTGCGCTTTGATAATAATACCTTCCGCTATTTTCACTTCCGCTACGAAGAAGGGGATTTCTTTAAAACCCTCTTAAAGGAGATTAAGGAGTATCGCAACGGCAGTTTTTTCCACAGTCATGAGCTTGACTATTTTTCCGAGGCACTCAGCTATACTACTCAATCATTATCCCTTTCCAGCCCCTTGTCTGTGGAAAGTGAAGTGAAAGGCATTTTGCCGGAGACCAGCGTGTTGGATTTTACCAATATAATTATCCCTTCCCTGATATCGTCGGGGGTGAGCACCGGCTTTGCCTTTAATGGCTATATAGGGGCCGGGGTGGTGCTTGCCAGCCGTGGCCAGGATAAAATGGGCACTTTGGGTATGTCATTCGGTAATACCTGGGATAGTTATAAAGGCATAAATGGACTTGCCGATATGAACGGTGATGGCATCGTTGACTTTCTGGAGCGTCGTAACGACCAGGTGAGATACTATCCCGCTTATTGGGATGTCGCCAACGAACGACTAGCCCTGTCCGGTTTCAGATCCATTACTTACACCCCTCATTTCCTGAAAAGCAGCACTAATAGTTCCTCCACCGGTTTTCAATTGAATCTGGGTGCCATGGGGGTCAATGCTTTTGTCGGGAACAATAAAAACCGCTCCCGCACCGAAACCAGCTATTATACCATCGATTACAATGGCGATGGACTTACTGATATCGCTCAAAACGGCGTGGTTACTTTCAACCAACTCCATAGCAATGGCAACGTGCTATTGATGAGTAATAGTGAAAATACCCCGAACCCGGTTTTGAAGGGCCGATCAATAGAGCCGGTTGATGATGACTGGGAATCTGAATATATAGAGCAGGAGGTGGTGCGTTGCTGGACCGCGACCTTTGATGGGGTGGTCGATATCACCGGTGATGTGAAGGTGTCGGGCCTGAGTGATGATGGGGTCAGAGTGGCGATGCAGCGCAACGATCAGTTTTTGTACACCTTTCGTGATGTGGCTTCAGGCACAACCGCTAATATGGATATGCCGGGGGTATTGGTGAATAAGGGTGATCGCATACTGTTTCGCTGTATAGCGGGGGCTAATGGATTTAACGATTACGCAGAATGGAACCCACAGGTAAGTTACCAGCAGTTTAAACGCAAGGATCCCAATGGGGTGCTCTATACCCGCAGTACAGCCTCCGAGGGATTTTTACTGTCGGCACCAGCAAGTTTCAGGGTGCATGAAGATGGAAACCTCGAAATTGACTTCAACTCCATTAGTAATTATGGCCGCCTCAGTGACGATGTTTGGTTTGAGGTATGGATAACCGAGTACGACGACCAGGGCGATTCTGTTAGCTGTGAGGTGCATGAGGCCCGTTACAACGCTAATAGCTGGAATAACTTCAGTAAAACAGCGCTCAAGCTTAAAGGAACCTCAAATCAGTCTTCCTTTATTTATCCGGCCAGCTATAGCCTCGACTGTTCCAATCAGGAGCAGTATTCAGTACGCTTTTTCGTGCGCAGCCACTCCAATCTCAATTGGAAAAAACTGGATTGGCGCCCCGTTATAAAATGGACACCGGCGGCTACCCAGGAAGAGCTGAGCGTTTACCCCAGTGTAAGCTACCGCGTTTTTAATCAGGTTTTTAAAATGGATGGGGCCTATGATGTAGTCAGTCATGGTCAACTTAAGTTTTTACAGGTGCACCCCATTATTCCTCAGGCATTTTTCAGTGCTTACCAGGGGGCTAACGGCACTGCTACTTTGGTAGTAAAAACCCACAATCGCCGATTGGCTAAACTCAATCTGGAGTTTACTCCCCAGGGTTTTACGGCTAAAGACTACGCCTCCGGGGCCACAGTGCCAGCCGGAACCTATCATGCCAACCAGGTATTTGAACCTTCGGAGGTGGTTAGAGATAGCATTTTTGTAGAGTTCTACGCCGAAAATGAGGAGCTGGCTACTCTGCTGGCTGCACATGCATACTATAAATTGTACAGCGTTAATATCGTAAACGGTAGTGGTAGCAGCAGCTATCTGACCTCAGTGAATAATGTGAGCGTGTATAAAGCTAAGGCCAATAACGAAACCGGTACCAATTACCTGGGATGGGGACAATTTGGCTGGGCAGATGGTGAGGGGTTTATCGCCATGGCAGATATCCGCTTTCCCGAAATACCCGAAAATGGACTACAATACGATGCCAATGAACCGGATCTCGATGCCCTTGAAGCGGAGTTTAACTCCTATGGGTTAAACCCTTATGAGATGAGCTTTTTCGGACTGGTGCCACGACGGGGAGAGGACTTTAGTTACCCCGGTAACAGTGGTATTTCGACATCACCGGTGTCAGGCCGCGACCACTGGGCGAGTCTGCTCAGTGACAAGGGGGTATTTGCCGAGCACCTCTTGCCTTCTATCTTCGGGGAGTTTCAGGTGGATGAAGATCCTCAACTACCGCCTGATAACTCCCTTTATACCGCCAGTGCTCCAATTAAGAAGTCGAAATCCACCTCCAAAAGTAATACCGGCGGCGCCGGCCTGGAACTGGGTGGTGCCAGTCTGGGACTTTCCCTCACCAAGTCGGTAGACGATCTTGATCGCTTCAGTTCACGCTCTTTAAGCGAATTCATGGATCTGAACGGTGATCGCTATCCCGATGTGCTGGGCCGCGACAGTGATGGCATCCGGGCCCAGATCAGCAATAGCTCCGGTGGCATAGAGGTGGTAACCACCTTAAAACACAGCAGCTTAAATGACAATATGAATTCGGCCATCAGCATGAGTAACCCACAACGCTTTGGTGTTGTGCCAAGCGGCGGCTTTGCCAATGAAAATGGTCACTACATGCCGGTTCTTACTTCACCATTAAACTCGATAAACAGCTCCTCCAGCGAAACTGAAGTAGCCCTTATGGATATTAACGGAGACGGACTGCCCGATAAGCTGATTCATAGCCTGGTGGGAGTTACCGTGCAGCTGGGTATGGGAGATAAGTTCGAGTATCCCGTCTTTAGTGACCTGCAGCATATCAGCGAGGAAGAAGGTCGCTCACTGCTGCAGGCAGGAGGTAATTTTATCAACAAGGCCAATGGTAGTTTTAAAGCCGGCTTACAAGCTTCCATTCAAAAGCAGGGATCAGTAAAAGGACTGCGTGATGTAAATGGTGACGGTCTGCCTGACTTGCTCATTGAAGACTCACCTGGTGATTACGAGCTCTGGATCAACAGCGGAACCGATTTTCGCAAACACAGCAATAGCCTGAATGGTCTCTTAAACCTGGCTGCTTCCACTTCACTGGCGGCTTCTCTGCAAACCGCGGGCACATTAGCCATTATCATTGAAGCCTTTCCACCCATCGCCGTAAAAATTGCGATGACCGGTGGAGGATCCATTAATGTAGCCCTGAATAATACCACTACCGGTGTTCAGGATATGAACGGAGATGGCCTGGCCGATTTTTTAGAGCAAAGTGGCAGTGGTTTACAGCTGAAACTGTCCCGGGCTTCAAAGAGCAATTTACTTAAACGGGTAAGCAATCCACTTCAGGGTTCCTTTACCCTCAGCTATGAAAGAAAAGGTAACCGCTATGGGAATTATGAGCGCCTGCCCGAAACCTATAGCCATGCCTATGCTCCCCCCAGCCAGGAAGGACTGATTTTTTGGGATATGCCTCAAAGTAAATGGGTGCTGGCCTCGGTTGAAACCGATGATGGCCTTGATATCATCGCTGGTAGTTTGGATCGGGATGGGGTAGATCAGTTTACTACCCGCTTTTACTACGACGGCGGTATTTACAGCCGTCGTGAGCGGGAGTTTAAGGGCTTTGCCCGCATTGCCACGCGATCCCCGGAGCTCATTCCTGATCCCAGCCAGGCGGAGGTCACCGGTTATACCACCCAAATTCAGCAATTTATTGCCCCTACCTCTTCCGATTTCAACCACCGGGTGGAATACGAATATTTCGACGGCCTTTTGGAAAGCTCCTATAAAGTTATCCACTGCGTAAAAACTGATATTGATCCATTTGAGGAGTTTGACCAGCTGGCAGAAATGTCGGTCAATAACTACTCCTTTTTTCCGGTGAATATCGATGGTGCACAGGCTAATTCTGATTTTAATACTATCGAATTGTCAAAGCAGTATACTGCGGCCGACCGTTCGGAAAAGATATGCTTATTCCCGGCGCTCACCAGTACTGAAACCCATGTCTTCCTCAAGGAAAATGACCTCAGGCATTATTCCTATAAGTATGAGTTTGATTATGACAAATATGGAAACCCAATCCGGGTAATTGACAATGGGCGCTCCGAGCCCGCTACCGCCACCTGGGTGCAAATCGGAGAGTATCGTGACGGTGAAAATTTAAAAAAAGTTAATGGCTTGCAGCTAAGCCCCAACTACCAGGTTGATATCATCGCGCTTATGCATTATTATGATCCCGCTAATGCTTCAGGGCAAACCGGCCTGATGCGTAAACACCGCATTTTTGTGGGTGACACCAGTAGTTTTGCCAGTCTTCAGCGTATGACCACGGTGGATGCCCTCGATAATAATAACCGGGCACCGGCGCAGATTTCGACCCATCTTAATGAGAATTACAGTGGCACCACCGATATAAGCTATAACAGCAATGGTACCGTGGCCAGTGTGACGGGACCTGCCAATTACCGCAATCAAAGGATGCAGCTCAACTTTGAGTACGATAGCCAACTTTCGCAATACGTGACCAAAGTATCTAATAGCTATGGCGATTATAGCTGTATGGGCTATGTGCCGAAAACCGGCCAACCGGCCTATGTCATCGATATCAATGGCTTTAGTACTGTTTATTCCTATGATGATTTTGACCGGCTTCAAAAGGTCTTTGCCCCCCGTCAAATCAATGATCCTGATGCTCCTTATACCATCCAGTTTAATTATTTCCCCCAGGGTATCGATCCATCGGCCAGTCTATATACCAAAAAGGTGCCGGTGGCCATCACTAATCACTTTGTAAAAGACAGCTATGAACCGGATCAGTTTTCCCAGGCTCCTGAAAGCGGCACTTGCGAGATCCCTGACCTCGGTATCCATGTCAGCGAGGCGAATAGCGAAGATTTGCTTCGTACCGCCACATTCAGTGATGGCCTGGGCCGGGTGGTGCAGGTGAAACAGGAAGTGTCGAAAGCCGATGCCAATAATGAGGCCAACATAAAGGCACGCCTGGTGTCGGGGGTTGATTACCTGGATGGACAGGGCAGGGTAATAGCACAGACTATACCCGTATCAGAAGCTGAAGGGGGTAATTACCTGTTAGGGGAGTTAAACAGTTCAGTAGCTTCGGGATATGCCACGGTAACATGGTATGATTATTTTGGGCGGATCGATTCCACATTGCAAAACACAGCCTCTGGTGATAAATATTTTCAAAATTATGATTACCGGTGGGACTGGCTGATTGATCAGAACTATTTCGTGCAAACCAGCTATGATGGCTTTAGCGGTCAAAAGCAGTATTTTGACTCCAAAAACCAGGTTGTAGCCACCGTGCAAAAGGACCCGGCCCAGCTTTGGACAGCAGATCCCCAAAATGATATTGTTACTCGTTTTCATTTCGATGAACTGGGACAGCTTAGCGGATCGGAGGATGCTCTCAATGCAGTTACCGCCTATCAGTATGACCGTCTGGGTAGGATGACGGAGGAGAGTCATCCCGATCGGGGCGTAACCACCATGAATTATGATTTTGCCGGAAACCTGCTCAGTACCAACCATGCGGGGGGCAACATCAATTATGCCTATCACTATACACGGCTCACTAATGTATTTTATCCCGAGAACACTGCCATTAACAATGTAGAGTACAGCTATGGTGCATTGGGTGATGGTAGGAATGGCGCCGGTCGCATAGTGAGATTTGAGCAGGGTGATGGGGTGTTGGATGTAAACTATAAGTATGATAACTTAGGACAATTGATGCTGGAGTCCAAAAAAATAGCCATCCCCCTTTCCGGTGAACGCAGCTTTAATACCCACTATGTTTATGACTCCTGGGGCAGGTTGCGCAGTATGCGCTATCCCGATGATGAAACGGTCAAGTATTACTATGGGCCCGGGGGTGAGCTGGAGCGGGTGGTTTCCGATTTCCTCCTCGGTGAAAGTGAACCCTACAGCTATGTGGAGCAAATTCTCTACGATGGCTTCGGTAATCAGAGCCGTATGGTGCACGGCAATGGCGTTGTTACCGATATGACGCACAGTCCACATAACTTTGCCTTAACCCGGGTGGAACTGACCAGCCCCGCCACCGGGGTGAGCCTGCTTAATAAAAGTATTAGCTATCGTGACGATGGAAATATTACCGGGGTGAGTAATAGTAGTGGCTCCTATGGTGAGTTGTTTAACCAGCTCGGTGGTGACTATTCCCACACTTACCAGTATGACTATGCCGGGCGCCTTACTTCGGCCAGCGGCAGCCACAGCCAGGATATTGTTGACGGTAGTGGTAGTATTGCTAATACCATTGAGCGCGATTATCAGCTCAATCTCAGCTACAACCTGGTGGGAGGGATTACCACTAAATACCAGTCGGGTGACAATGATTTTAACTATCAACTCGATTACAACTATGGTGCTCAGCCGCACCAGATAGAGACCCTGCAGGAAGGTAACCTTAGTAAAAGCTTCAGCTACAACGGCCGCGGCAGCATCACCGCGGTAGGCGTGGGTGAAGATGTGGAGCGCCGCTACTTCTGGGATGAGGCGGATCGATTGCGGGCTACCCAAAATGCCCAGGGCCTCCATCACAATATTTATGACCCCGAAGGCATGCGCCTGATGAAGGGGAGTGTTACCCCTGCCAGTGTGGGGCAAAACGGTCAGTCAGCGGGGAGCGGCTACCAACTGAGCCCTTATCTGGTTTATGTAAATCCCTATTTTGTGTGCCGCTATTACAATGATGAGGTGGAGGTGAGTAAGCACTATTTCGCCGGTAGTCAGCGGGTAAGCAGTAAGCTCTATAATAAACCCCTGCTTAGCGAGGTGCCGGAAGACCCCAATAATGAGCCCGAACTGGCCGGCGACGGCCTGGAATACCCGAACACTTATAATGGCCTGGTGCAAAACAATATTGTATTGGCTGATTTGCAGCAGATAATCAGCTTAAGCGGTGAGGAGATAAATATCGACGATTTTATAGAGCAGGGTTTACCCAACTATTATTACCTGCCCGAGCTTCCTGCCTATACTCCCTGTTTGGATGAGGAGACTAAAAGCGGTGGGGAAATGCCCCTGACCATGACCAGCGAACAAACCGTACTCGGTTTCTACGACTGCCTCTGCAAGCATGACCCTGAGCTGGCCGCCTCCATGGATGTGGATTGCCGCATTTATAGTGAACTATACTGGTATCACACCGATTATTTGGGCAACACCGAATTTATCACCGACCTGGGGGGCTACCCCTACCAGCATTTCTGGTATACCCCCTTCGGCGAGGCCCTGGTAAGCCAGAGTGGTTACAGTGGCCAGTATAGTAGTCCCTATCGTTTCAACGGCAAGGAGCTGGATGGGGAGACGGGTTTGTACTACTACGGGGCGAGGTATTATGAGCCACAATGGAGTATTTGGTTGAGTGTGGATCCTTTGGCGTCTAAGTACCCGCATGCTACACCATATAACTTTGTGGAGGCTAACCCGATAATATTAATTGATCCAACCGGCATGGGGCCGGAAAAAGGCGGGCCAAAAACACATACAATAATTGAAGATGATACTTTTTATGGCCTTGCTAATAGAACCTATAAAGACGATCCATCTATTACAATAGAAAACTTGCGTGAGTGGAATCCCGATATTGATGAGAATGACCTCCAGATTGGGGAAGTGATTAATCTTTCAGATCCGGGAGCTAATAAAACAGGTCAGGTAAATAGTACATTAGAGAAAGCGGAATGTGATGGATCAAGTGAAGGTATGAATGATACAGAATGGCTGACTCCG
>CAZUCA010000018.1:0-51536 GCA_964619125.1 uncultured Owenweeksia sp.
AGAGTATGTCGTTGCCACCTTTTAAGCCCCTCCTTTTTTAGGTGGGGCTTTTTTTTTACCTTAACATCTGGGTTCCTTCCCTTTTCGCCTGGGCCTGGCCTTCCTGTTTTAATTTCCTTTTCAAAAACTTGGGGTAATCTCTCTCACCCCTTATTTTAGCCCTTATGAGGCTAAAAGAAATTACTGACTATCTCGAAGCGATAGCAGCCCCTAATCTGCAGGAAGATTACGATAACTCCGGCTTGCAAACCGGTAACCCTGATGCTGAAATCACCAAGGCCATGGTCAGCCTTGACGTTACCGAGGAAGTGGTTGATGAAGCTATCGCTAAAAACTGTGAGCTGATAATCGCCCACCACCCACTGATCTTTAAAGGCATCAAGAGCCTTAGCGGGCAGAATTACGTGGAACGTAGCCTGATTAAGGCTATAAAGAGCGATATCGCCATTTACGCCATTCATACCAATCTCGATAATGTATTTGAGGGGGGCGTAAACCAAAGGATAGGGGAAAAGCTGGGAGTAAATGGTATGCAAATCCTGGCCCCTAAGAAAGGACTGCTGCAGAAACTGGTGGTATTTGTACCGCACAATAGCAAGGAAAAGCTGATGGAGGCTCTGTTTAAAGCAGGAGCAGGAAAAATCAGCGATTATGATGAGTGTAGTTTCAGCCTGGAAGGCACCGGCAGCTTCCGTGGTAATGAAAATACCAATCCTACGGTAGGAGAGGTGGGTAAGCGCCATTACGAAGCGGAAACGCGCCTGGAAATGATTGTGGACAAATCCAGGATGAGGGCGGTGCTATCGGCTATGTGGGAAGCCCATCCCTATGAGGAAGTGGCTTACGATGTGTATGACCTGGCCAATGGGCACCCCACGGTTGGTGCCGGCATGATGGGGCATTTTGTGGAGCCGGAGTATACCTTCAACTTGCTTCAGAAAATTAAAAACACCTTTGGCGGGCTTTTGCGTCATACCAACCTAATTAAAGATGAGGTCAGCAAAATAGCCTGGTGTGGCGGCAGTGGCAGCTTTTTACTGCCCCAGGCCAAGGCGGCCGGCGCCGAAGTCTTTATCAGTTCCGACTTTAAGTATCATCAATTTTTTGAGGCTGAGAATGAGATTATTATCGTGGATATAGGCCATTACGAAAACGAGCAGTTCACAAAAGAGCTTCTGGCTCAAAAACTTACAGAAAAATTCCCTAATTTTGCGGTTCTTTTAACGGAGACGAACACAAACCCGATTAATTACTTATAGGCTATATGGCTAAAGAAGTTACCGTTGAGGAAAAGCTTCGCGCTTTATACGATCTTCAACTTATTGACTCCCGGATTGATAAAATCAGAAATGTACGTGGTGAACTTCCTCTCGAAGTGGAGGATCTGGAAGATGAGATTGCCGGCCTGGAGACCCGAGTAAACAAGCTTTCTACCGAGATCAGCGATTTTGACACCGAAATTAAAGGCAAGAAAAACCTGATTAAGGAAGCGCAGGAAAAAATCAAGAAATACGAGACTCAGCAGCAGAACGTGCGTAACAACCGCGAGTTCGACGCCCTCTCTAAAGAGATCGAATTCCAGCAGCTGGAAATTGAACTGGCAGAAAAGCGTATCAAGGAATTCAAAGCTAAGATTGAGAACAAGAAGGAAGCGGTTAAAGCTTCTGAAGAAAAACTCAACGAGCGCAAGTCTCACCTCGACTATAAAAAGAATGAGCTTGAAAACATCCTGAAGGAAACCCAGAAGGAAGAAGAAGAGTTACTGAAGAAGTCGGAGGAATATGCCAGCAACATTGAGGAGCGCTTGGTTACTGCTTATCGCCGTATTCGCGGTGGGGCCAAAAATGGCCTGGCGGTGGTAGCTATTGAGCGTGGTGCTTCCGGTGGATCTTTTTTCACTATTCCCCCTCAGCGTCAGCTTGAGATTGCTTCACGCAAAAAGATCATTACTGATGAGCACTCTGGCAGAGTTTTGGTAGATCCGGAACTGGCCCGCGAAGAAGAAGAAAAAATGCAGAAGCTTTTTACTTCCCTGAGTAAGTAAGAACCTTCATTTAATACTGAAAAAGGGATCCTAGGATCCCTTTTTTTATGAAAAAAATTGTCCTGATCATAGCCTTGCTTATTGGCCTGCCACTGGCAGGGCAACCTTACGCGGAATATACTCCCCCGCTTAAGCAGTGCTACGGTGACATCATTGTTCTTAAGTTTGACCAGGCCCGTGCCTTATTAGCCGAGCAAAAAAAAGCTGACCCGCACAACCGGGTGGTAGATTACCTGGAGGCAGTGATGATGTCGGTAACAGTATTTATCAGTGATGATAAAGAGTACTTTGAATCGCTGGAAGATCAATTTGATGATCGCATAGAGCGCCTCGAGGATCTCCCTGATGAGGAGGCTCTGAAAGAGTTTTTTTTGGGTGAAATACATCTGGCCCGTGCCATCCTCAATGGCAAGTATAAAAACAACTTTACCGCCGCTTATCAATTTTTTAAGGCCTATCAGGCCCTGTCCGCCAACCATAGTGACTTTCCTGATTTAAGTATAAATAAAATACCAATGGGGGTTCTCTACGCCGCTATTGGTAGCCTGCCTGAGGATTACCGCATGCTGGCTTCTATGCTGGGTTTTGAGGGAGATGTTCAGCAAGGGATGGCGCTGTTAAAGAACGGACTGACGGAAATTCGCCGCGACCCCGAATGGAGTTTTTATACCCCTTATGCCGGTTTTATTTACGCCTTTACCGACTTTCAGTTGGGCAATGGGCAAAACCTGATTACCCCGGCTTCACTTGACCTTGAGGTGAACAGCAGTAGCTTTTTAATTTACCTTCAGGCCAGGATATTGGTGAAGCAGGGAAAGATAGAAACAGCATTGGCTTATCTTAATCAGCGCCCCAGAGGCAGGTCCTACTTTTCCTTTCCTTATCTCGATTACCTGGAGGGCAAAACGGCTCTGGGACTAGATAATGACCGGGCGGAGCGCATGTTTCGTGAATATCTCCGCCAGGCACATGGCGGCATTTACCTCAAATCGAGTTACCGCTATTTGAGCTGGATATACCTGCTTAATAATGATGAAGCCGCCTTTAAAACGGCCCGTGCGAATGTATTGCGCTACGGCAATCTGCAAACCGGCGCCGATCGCCAGGCGCTTAAAGAAGCCAGTAGCCCCTTAAACAAGGTATTGGTGGAAGCCCGGATTTTATTTGATGCCGCTTATTACCAAAAAGCTCTTGATCTGCTGCAACAGGAAAGCGTGCAGAGCTGCTGTAAAACACCGGCTGAGCAATGTGAGTATTATTACCGTAAGGGACGGGTGCTGCAGGAACTGGGTGAAAAGGCAGCAGCAATAGTTTCGTTTAAAGCTGCCCTGAGCCATTCTGATATTGAAGCCAATTATGCCTTGGGCAATAGCGCCCTGCAACTGGGCTATCTCTATGAACGTCAGCAACAGCAGGTCCTGGCCCGTCAATATTTCAAAAAGGCACTTCAATTTAAAGATTTCCCCTTTTATGAAGGGATTCACCAAAAAGCAAAAGCAGGGCTCTCCCGCCTGCGTAATTAGGCGAGAGTTTATATTTTCACCACGCTAAAAGAAACCTATGCAATCACTGCTCTCCATTACCTGGGATATGAGCCGGGGCCTCGACCTCGGGTTTATTACCCTTCGCTATTACAGCCTCTTATTTGCGGCTGGCTTTATTCTTGGCTATCTCCTGATGAAAAAAATCTTCAAAAAAGAGGGCATAGCCGTTGAAAAGCTCGACACCCTGCTTACCTATGTGGTAATTGCCACAATTGTGGGGGCACGATTAGGACATGTGTTTTTCTATGAATGGGATTATTACAGTTCTCATCCCGGGGAAATCATTAAGGTGTGGAAAGGCGGATTAGCCAGCCACGGCGCCGCTATCGCAATCATCATAGCCATTATCATTTATTGTAAACGGGTTTTAAAAAAGCCTACCCTGTGGATGCTGGATCGGGTAGTACTTACTATTGCCCTGGCTGCTACCCTTATCAGGATGGGTAATTGGTTTAACAGTGAGATATATGGCGATATGGCCAACTCCAATCTGGAAACAGTATTTGTAAATCCCATGCGAGAGCGGGTGATGAGTGCTGATGATTTTGTGTTGGAGGTAGACTTTGACGAAAAAGATGAAGAGGTAGTAACTGATAGTCTGATATACCCGGTATACAAAATGTCAGTGGCGTTCGATGCTGCTATAGATCGCGAGAGGGCGGAGGCTTATTTGCTCAATCGGCTGAGACCTTATATCAATCATTCCCTTGAAAAGGAGAACAGAACCATGATGATCGATCCCCAGGCAACGGTGGAATGGAGCGTGGACCGGGAAAACGTGGCCTTAATTGACGTGTGGGGAATTCCCCGCCACCCCACCCAGATTTATGAAGCGGTGGCTTACTTTCTGATTTTCCTTATTCTGTATCGCCTGTTTTTAGTGCCAAAGCTGGCCCGGAAAAAAGGATTCCTCTTTGGCATGTTCCTGATTTTGCTCTTCGGCTTCCGCTTCTTTATTGAATTTTTAAAAGAAAACCAAGTGGCGGCAGAACAGGGGCAAAGCCTTAACATTGGTCAATACCTGAGTATTCCGCTGGTACTGGCCGGTTTGTTCTTTGTAGTTACCGCAAAACCTCTCAAGGAAAATGAGTAAAAGAGCACGCCGTATTGTTGCCCTGGTACTGTTACTGGCCTTTGCCGGCTGGATCATAATGACGTTTTTGCCCAAATCTCCTGTGGCACCTAAAGCAATGGATACAACGCCGGTTATTGAAGAATATGAGCCCAAATTTAAGGAGGAAGGGGCCCTGTACTTTTTGACTGCGGAAAAGGACACCATCAGTAAGCTTAGGATAGAGTTGGCAGAAACTGCCGAGGAAATAGAATACGGAATGATGTACCGCAAATCAATGGATCCCAATACCGGAATGCTGTTTTTGATGGGTGATGATCAGCCACGCTCCTTCTGGATGAAGGATACCTATGTGCCGCTGGACATTATTTATATCAACAGCGATAAGCAGGTGGTCAGTATTCAGAAGAATGCTGAACCCCTCAGCATGCAGAGCCGGCCCAGTGGCCGCCCTGCCAGTAAGGTATTGGAGGTAACGGGAGGTTATGCCGATCAGTATGGCATTGACACCACTACTATGGTAATTTGGGAGCGCCGCTAAGCGTGCCCTGGCTGCAGGGGCTTATTTTTTTCGGCCTCCCTTAAAAAAACGCTTACTGAAATAGGGCTCATCGAGGCTGCTCACCATCACCCCCCGGCTTGAGCTGACGTGCACAAAATTGCCCTCAGCCAGGTAAAGGCCCACGTGGTCTATACGACGACCGTTGATTTTAAAGAAAACCAGGTCGCCTTCCTGCAACTCTTCCCGGCGGAGTGGTTTTACTTCGGCAAAGAGATCTTCAGCCCTGCGTCCTTTAAAGTTGTCATCATATACCTGCAGGTAGCACTGAATTACAAATCCACTGCAGTCAACGCCCTTTTTTGTATTTCCTCCCATTACATGCGGGGTGCCATACCAGGCGTCAATGAAGTCCTGCAGATATAATTTGTCGTGCCGGGTAGCATCCTCAGTATGGTCAGTCACTTCCCAGTTTCCCTCCTTCTCATCGGTGGTTAGCAGTTCATGCTCAAACGCGGGCGCTGTGGATTCACCGCTGGGGTGGCGGCCCACATGTTTGGAACCACCGCAGGATTGCAGCAGGAGGGAGAGGGGAATAAGGGTGAGTAGGTATCTTGGTTTCAATGCCGGGGAATTTACAGCCATTAAAGATTGCTTTTAGCTAAAGGTCATTACAGGTGGCCGTATGAAAGTTATGCAGAGGTTTACTAACGAAAAAAGCCACTCGATAGTGAGTGGCTTTGTTTTTTTAGAGTTTGCTGGAGCCATCTTCGCGGGCTCGTTGCATCTGGTTTTTACCTGAACGGCTCTCGCGCTGGTAGAGCTCAAAGCGGCTGGGTTCATTTTTTTCCGGCCAGTAATTATTGTCGCGGTCCACATCAGCGGTTTCCAGGAATGGATCCAACTCAATGCTTTCCACTTCACGCTCAAAAGCAAATACCTTGGTAAACTGCTCTTCTTGCTTAAGCCATACTTCAGCGGGAACACGCACTACTTTACTATCGCCGTTGGTGAAGCGGAATTCCAGAATAACCGGCATTACCAGGCCACCTTCATTGGCGAAAGTAAGCTCGTAATAGTGCTTACCTGCGTCCAGCAGAGCTTTCTCCTTTTCAGAGTAGCCCTCCATTTTCTGACGGTAACTGCGCCGATCGGCCGCATATACTTCCTGCCCATCATTTTCATTGTAGAAGTCCCTGGTTTCGGGAAATTGCTCTACAATGGTTTGGCCTTTCAGGCTTTCCTTATTGCGCTGCTTGCCAATAAAGCGCTCTTCCTTTTGCGCTTCGGCACGCATACGCTGCGCTTCCGTCTCAGGATCACCGCTGCTCAATTGGTAGTGGTTAACCTCCTTAAGGGCAATATCCACATTATCGGTGGTGTAGAACCAGCCCCGGAAAAACCAGTCCAGGTCAGTGGCGGAGGCATCTTCCATAGTACGGAAGAAGTCGGCCGGGGTGGGATGTTTAAACATCCAGCGCTGGGCATATTTCTTAAAGGAGTAATCGAAGAGCTCACGGCCCATCACCGTTTCACGCAAAATATTAAGAGCGGTGGCCGGCTTGCCATAGGCGTTATTGCCAAACTGGAGAATACTCTCCGAGTTGGTCATAATCGGCATCATTTCCTCGGGTTGTGAGCGCATATAGTCTACAATTTTGTAGGCCGGTCCACGGCGGCTGGGGTAGTTTACGTCCCACTCTACCTCAGTGAGATACTGCACAAAAGTGTTCAGGCCTTCGTCCATCCAGGTCCACTGGCGCTCATCCGAGTTTACGATCATTGGGAAGAAGTTGTGGCCTACCTCATGAATGATCACTGAAATCATGCCGTGCTTGGTGTCAGCAGAGTAGGTGCCGTCTGCCTCAGGACGGCCGCCGTTGAAGCAGATCATAGGGTATTCCATGCCAATGCGATCAGTGTGTACCGAAATGGCCACCGGGTATGGGTAATCAAAGGTATACTTACTGTACACCTTCAGGGTGTGGGCTACCACGCGGGTGGAATAGCGCTCCCACAATGGGTTACCCTCCTTGGGGTAATAGCTCATGGCCAGTACGGTGCGATCACCGAATTTCACTCCCATAGCATCCCAGATAAACTTACGCGAAGAGGCAAAGGCGAAGTCGCGTACCATTTCCGCTTTAAAGTGCCAGGTCTTGCTTCCCCTGGCACTGCTTTTTTCATTTCTTCTTGCTTCCGCTTCGGTAACAATCATTACCGGCTTTTCGTAGCTGGTTCGTGCTTCTTCAAGTCGCTCCTGCTGCTTTTCACTAAGTACTTCCTCCGGGTTTTGCAAACTGCCGGTAGCCCCCAGAATGTGATCATCCGGAACAGTTATCTTAACGTCGTAATTGCCAAATACCAGGGCAAATTCTCCCCGTCCCAGAAATTGCTTGTTCTGCCAGCCATTCACGTCATCGTAAACTGCCAGTCTGGGGAAAAACTGGGCAATGGTATAGAGGTAATTGTCTTCTTCTTTAAAGTACTCCAGGCCACTACGGCCGCCATATTTAGCGCGATCCTGGATATTATACCACCACTTCATGGAAAAGCTGAAACTCTCACCTTTTTGCAGAGGCTCCTCAAGGTCAATGCGCATCATGGTATTATTGATGAAGAAGGGAAGATTCTCACCATCCTCACCTTTGATATATTCGATCTTAAATCCACCGTCGAAATCATAATCAAGGTAGGCCAGGGAGCGGGCACTCATTTGCTCGCGAATATCACCGCTACGGATTTGCTGAGTGGTGGAATTTTTAGCACGCATATTCTGATCGAGCTGCAACCAGATATAATCGAGCGGATCAGGGGAGTTGTTAGTGTACACTACCCGGCCTTCACCATAGATGCGTTGTTTTTCGTCATCAAGGATAATGTCCATTTGGTAGTCGGCCTGCTGCTGGTAATACCAGGGACCCGGCGCCCCGGAACCAGTGCGGAATACGTTCGGAGAAGGTAGTTCCTCGCCCAGCTGCTTAAACTTACTGTTGTTAGTAGTTTGTGCCATAGCCATAAAGCCGGCCAGGCCTAATATCGTCAATATCTTCAACTTCATTGATCCTGAAATTTTCTTAGAGAATTGCGAATATAAATAATCTGCATTGTCGGTAGAACCAATGCCCTTAAACAATACTGATCATGGCATTGTGAGGAGCATAGCTTTAAAAGAAGCCCCGCCCAAAGGGCCAGTTTTCGATGCACATGACCAGAGCCAGGCTAAAAGCCCCTCCGGAGACGAAGTAAATCCACAGCTGCTGGCGTACGTTGATAATGATCTGGAAGATGAAGAGTATCACTAAAATAATACCTACCACTACTATCTGGCCCAGTTCCACCCCCAGGTTAAAAGGTAAAAGGGCCTTCCAGTAGTTGATTTCGCCCAGGGTTAGCATATTGTAGTAGCTACCGAATCCCAGGCCGTGAATCAAGCCGAATATCAGCGCAATCCAGTTTTTGGTTTTGGCTGCTTGATTTTGGCCCGCCGAGGCAAGATTATAAAGGGCGGTGATAATAATGGTAAGGGGAATTAAAAATTCAACCCAGCGCTTTTTTACTTCAAACAGATCGAAGGCGGCAATGGTTAAGGTTATGGAATGACCGATGGTGAAAAAAGTTACCGCAACCAGCATTTTCAACCAGTGTTTCGGCTGATATACGGCGGTGAGGGCAATGATAAATACAATGTGATCTAGTCCCTTGAGGTCGATGATATGCTCATAACCGAGTCGCAGGTATGTTTCAAATGTATTCATATTGAGAGTAGTTTACACTAGTCAAAGTACAAGGTCTTTTGCGGGTGGGAACTTTCGAGAAACACCGATTGCAGTTCGTCCTCCACCTCGATATTGACTATGTTCGATTGATCGTCAAACCTATTGAAAAATAGTGAGTTGTAAACTGTAAGCTCATTTACCGCCGGGAAATTTTCCACCTGTAAATAAATGAAGGTGATATCCTGTTCTTTTTCCATCCCCACATATTGCAAAGGCCACTGCTTATCTCCGGTTTTAAGCTTAATATGGCTTTGCAGGTAGCTGAACAGGGCCGTATCCGGTAACAATTTCACTCTTTCCGGACTGAGGTAGCAAGACACTCCCAAGTCGGCCTTTACCGCTTCCTCCAGGTCATCACTGAACACCTTGAGGCTCAGTTCAAGGTTGCCGCTGCGGGGATTGAGTTCACCGTTGATAATACTAACGTGAAAATCATGTAGCCACAGGGAACTGATGCCGATAAGGCTGCAAAGAAATAGTTTGATCATAGCAATTGTTCAATGGTGGCAAATCTAAAGCTTAGTGGCTAATGGTATCCCACTACTCTTGTTGTCTGAGCTTGCAGGAAAGAGCCTGCTAAAGTTGCCCGAAATTTCTGAAGGCTTGGATTACTATCTTTGTGCCAAAGCCATCTTATGAGAAAAATACTGCTAGCGCTATTGCTAATGCCCCTTTTTCTGGGCGCACAGAAGTATCCCAATATAAAAATTGCCGAGTCACCCTTGGCTCGCCGAGGGCTTTGTGAGCCTTCTATCTCGATAAATCGCAATAACCCCCAAAATGTTGTTGCCGGCGCTATTCTCAACAATGTTTTTTATAGCGACGACGGTGGCAAAACCTGGGCCTGGGATACCCTGAGTTCCACCTATGGGGTATGGGGCGACCCGGTTATCGTATCCGACTATGAAGGCAATCAGTATTTTCTGCATTTGTCGGATCCTACCGGCGAAAACTGGCAAAGCGAGGAGATCCTTGACCGCATAGTGTGTCAGAAAAGCAGTGACGGCGGTAAAACCTGGAATGACGGCTCTTATATGGGACTTGCTCACCCCAAGGATCAGGACAAACAGTGGGCGGTGGTAGATCCTAAAAACAACCACCTTTATTGTACCTGGACTCAGTTTGACCAATATGGCAGTAAAGATTCAAGCGACCGCAGTAACATACTTTTTGCACGCTCAAGCGATTTTGCCGAGAGCTGGAGTGAGCCGGTGGTAATTAGTCAGCATTCGGGCGATTGCCTCGACGGCGACAGCACTACTGAAGGAGCGGTGCCAGCGGTTGGCCCTGATGGCAATATTTATGTGGCCTGGAGCAATGCCGGTTACCTCTATTTTGATAAGATCACTCCTGAGGGCAAGCATCTTGAGGAGGATATTGTAATCGATGAGCAGGTGGGAGGCTGGGACATTCAGGTTCCCGGGCTCATGCGTGCCAACGGCATGCCGGTTACTATCTGTGATCTTAGTGATGGCCCTCATCGCGGTAGCCTTTACGTTAGCTGGGTGGATGATAGAGAAGGTAATTATGACCTTTGGTTTAGTAAGAGTACCGATGAGGGGAAGAGCTGGACCAGTGCCCGACGCATCAATGATGATGATAGCAATCGTGATCAGTTTTTTCATTGGATGGCCTGTGATCCGGCCACTGGCTACCTCTACACAATTTTCTACGACCGGCGAAATACCGAAGGAGTGGAAACAGAGGTTTATATGGCCTATAGCCGTGATGGTGGCAATAGCTGGATAAACGAGAAGCTTAGCGAAAAACCTTTCAGTAATAATTCTCTGGTATTTTTTGGTGATTATAATGATATCGATGCCTTTAATGGCATGGTTCGTCCCATCTGGACCCGTATGGAAAAGGATGGTAGTATGAGTATCTGGACGGCCCTCATTGATTTCAATAACAAATAATCCCGGAAAGCATATATCTTTTTTACCGCTTTATCCCAATAATCTGATGGTTTTTTAAACTATTGGGTAATTACGCGTATATCTATTTAATATTTACAAACTCAACTCATAAGGAAGTAAACAGCATGCTCAGTACAAAATCAAAACTCCTGATTGTTTCTACCAGCAAATTGCACGGATCTGAATACATGGAGTACCTCCTCGATGAGGTGACCGATTTTCTATCAGGGGTTAGTGAGTTACTCTTTATACCCTATGCCCGGCCATCCGGCATTTCGCATGATGAGTACACCGAATTGCCCCGTCAGGTCTTCAAAGATTTGAATATTGAAGTTAAGGGGAGTCATGAATTTGACGACCCCAAAGAGGCGGTCAGGAATGCCCAAGCCATTTTTGTGGGAGGTGGTAATACCTTTTTACTTCTCAAAACCTTGTATGAGTTGGGCCTGGTTGAGGAATTGAAAAAGGCTGTTAATAAAGGGGTGCCCTATATCGGTAGTAGCGCTGGCAGCAATATTACCGGTATCAGCATTGGTACCAGCAATGATATGCCGATTGTGTACCCCCCTAGTTTTGATGCCTTGCAATTCGTTCCTTTTAATGTAAACCCTCATTACCTCGATCCTATTAGCGGCAGCAAGCACATGGGCGAAACCCGTGAAACCCGGATCAATGAGTTTCACAATCAAAATTCCCAGGCGGTATTGGGGCTGCGCGAAGGCAGCTGGTTGCGCTACGAGAACAGTAAACTGGAGTTGAAAGGTGAACTAACCGCCCGTTTGTTTGAAAAAGGCAGGAAAGCGCGCGAGATTGATCCGGGTGATGTGAGCTTTCTTTTGGTGAACGAATCAGTTGGCAGGCACTAGCTTCAGGGCTTTATCTGGGAAGTTAAAATTTCGGCCATCGGTCAGTTCCAAATAGAAGTCTACTGACAATTCAATAGAGTCTTTATTGGGATCCCGGAGCTTTAATACCAGGGCCTGGTAATCCTGCAGATCATCTTCCTTGAGCTCAGACAGCGATCGAAATGAATCGTAGCGATAGCCGTATCCGGTAAATTCAAATAAATCTGAAATGGTGTCGCCGGCATATATAGTGGTTATCTGATCATTATAATCCAGCTGTAAGCGTGACACCGCAATTATACGCTGGAGCGGATGAGCCAGATCGGGAGGGGCCGGACTGCAGGCCCACAGGGGGTTCCCGAAACTACAAGTCTGCAGGCTGGCCGCGATTCTCTGCGTGCGCAAAATTTCCAGGTAAAAGCCTACTGAGTCTTTGTGGTAAAAGGCACTACTGTCAATCTCATAATGATCGGGGAGCCTCAGGTTACCTCTGCTGGAGCTGATCTTAACCAGGTCCAGGCCCAACTCCTCAATGGCCACCACCTTTGGGTAGTTGGAAAGATCACCACAATTGCCATGGTCGCAGGACAGGGGCGGAAAGCCAATGATAAGCACTAAAAGAAGGAGTTTAAGAGAAAGTCGCATCGCAGTGTTTTATTGTGATACGCTAAGCTATAGCCCTGGGTTGGGTAAGCTCAGCTATTTACTTTTTTCACCTACAAAGCCTTCTTCCTTGTACTTAAAAAGGATATTAAAAGTGGTGAGGCTACCGTAAATGCGGGTAATGTACTGCTGTAAGTCTACCTTGGCGGCATCATCGAGGGCGCTGGCATTTATTTTTTGCTCCATTACCCGCAGGCGGTCGCGTACCATCACAATTTTATGGAAGAAGGTGTCGATAGGAATTTCCTTGCTGGCAAGGTCACGCTGACCGGGCTGGAGTACTAATGTGCCATCTTTCCAGCGATCACCGATTTTCACCGTTGGTGTGATATCACTGTACTGCTGCAGGAGCTTGCGCAGGCTGCTTTCCACCTCGTAAAAGCTTACCAGATCCAGCTCGTAATCGAGCGCTTCGATGATTTCAAAACTATCATCAAGGGCAATGGTCTCGATACCACTGTCAATAAAACTTACGTAGTAGTGCTGGGGGGTAACATTGGTGATTACACCCTTGCCAAGTTCCGGGTGCTGGATGCGTGAGCCGGCGGCCAGTAGTTTCATAACTTTTCAGACTTTAGATTCCCTATGAAAATAGTCTTTTTACCATAACCTCTCCATGGATTGCCGTTTCAGTACGCTTCTTTTTATGCTGAAGACGATTCAGGCGGTGCCAGCCTGAATCCTTATCTTTGCCGCCAGAAAAATTCCCGCTCACGGCGGGACTATTTTTTTACTTCAAATGGCTAGAAAAACTGCATTAATAGTGCTCGATGGTTGGGGCATTGCTCAAAACAAGGAATTTTCAGCAATCGACAAGGCTAATACGCCTTTTATTGACTCCCTTTACCAGGAGTATCCCCATTCGCAACTCGATACCAGTGGCCAGGCGGTGGGATTGCCAGCGGGCCAGATGGGTAATAGCGAGGTAGGCCATATGAACCTGGGTGCAGGGCGGGTGGTGTATCAGGATCTTGAGAAAATTAACCGGGCCGTCAATGATGGTTCACTGGCGCAGGAGCCGGTGCTGGTTAAAGCCTTTGAAGAGGCTAAGAGTAGAGGTAAAAAATTGCACTTTATTGGTTTGGTATCTGACGGTGGGGTGCACTCACATGTCAATCATCTGAAAGGACTTTGCAGTGCCGCTGCCGATTTTGGGCTGGAAAATGTTTTTATCCATGCCTTTACCGATGGCCGCGATACCGATCCCAAAGCTGGGAGGCAGTACCTGCAGGATCTGGAGGCTCACCTGGAAAAAAGCCGGGGCAAGGTAGCCAGCGTAATTGGCCGCTATTATGCCATGGACCGCGATAAACGTTGGGAGCGGGTTAAGCTGGCTTATGATCTGCTGGTGCATGGTAAGGGCGAAAAGTTCAGCTCTGCCACTGAAGCAATCCAGGCTTCTTATGAAGAGGGGGTGACTGATGAATTTATTAAGCCCAAATTGATTCTCCCCGAAGGGAAAATCGAAGCGGGGGATGTTGTGATCTGCTTTAACTTCCGCACCGACCGGGGGCGTCAGATTACGATGGCCCTTACCCAGCGGGATTTTCCTGAACAACAGATGCATAAGCTCGATTTGTATTATGTTACCATGACCCGCTACGACGAGGAATTCAAAGGGATCAGGGTGATTTACGAAAAGGAAAATTTGCGCGATACCATGGGTGAGGTGCTGGCAAAGGCCGGTAAAACCCAGGTGCGAATCGCCGAAACCGAGAAATACCCTCATGTTACCTTCTTTTTCAATGGTGGTCAGGAAGAGCAGTTTGAGGGAGAAGAGCGTATTATGTGTCCCTCACCCAAGGTGGCCACCTATGATCTGCAACCCGAGATGAGTGCCTACGACGTTAGAGATAAGATTATTCCGGTGCTGCAGAAAGGCGAGGTTGACTTTGTATGCCTGAATTTTGCCAATCCTGATATGGTAGGACATACAGGGGTGTTTGAGGCGGCCGTAAAGGCCTGTGAAACGGTAGATCAGTGCGCCCGCCAGGTGGTGGAGGCGGGTCTTGACCATGGCTATACTTTTATTATTCTTGCGGACCACGGCAATAGTGATATGATGATTAACCCTGATGGCTCCCCCAATACCGCACATACTACCAACCCGGTGCCTTGTTTTTTGGTTAGTGTTGATTACAAGGGAGGAATTAAGAATGGTAAGCTAGGTGATGTAGCGCCTACCTTATTAAAATTGATGGATATAGAAATTCCCGCGGCCATGACCGGGGAGATACTGATATGATAAACGAGAATTCAAAAATTATTGCGGTCGACTTTGACGGTACCATTGTGGAGGATAAATACCCTCACATTGGTAAGCCTCAACTTTTTGCTTTCGAAACCCTTAAAAGTTTACAAAGTGATGGCCATCGCCTCATTTTATGGACCTACAGACATGGTAAGCGTTTGCAGGAAGCAGTGGACTTCTGTAAAGAGCACGGCGTAGAATTCTATGCTGTGAATTGTAGCTATTCCGAGGAGGAATGGGATGAAGAAAAGAGCAGTCGCAAGATTCATGCAGACATCTTTATAGACGACCGCAACCTGGGAGGAATGCTGGGTTGGGGTGAGATTTATCAGAAGCTAAAGGGTGAGGCCATGCCGGCTAAAGCCAGGAAGAAAAAAGGTTTATTCAGATTTTAATGATTAAGTATAAGACTCCTGAAGAGATAGAATTGATGCGCGAAGCAGCGCAGGTGGTAAGTCGTACTCTGGGCATGCTTGCCTCAGAGGTGAAGCCTGGTGCAGTTCCGCTCAAGCTCGATAAAATGGCGGAGGAATATATCCGCGAACAGGGCGCTGTACCGGGTTTTTTGGGGTTATACGACTTTCCCAATACCCTCTGCATGTCGCTCAATGAAACGGTTGTGCACGGTATTCCTACAAACAAACCACTTGAGGAAGGGGATATCATCAGTATCGATTGTGGCGCCATTCTCAATGGTTACTATGGCGATCACGCCTATACTTTTGAAGTGGGCGAAGTGACGCCGGCAGTAAAACGCCTGCTGGAAGTTACCAAAGAAAGCCTTTATAAAGGCATTGAACAGCTCCAAACCGGAAAGCGCATGGGGGATCTCAGCTATGCTATACAGAAGCATGCCGAAGACCATGGTTATGGGGTGGTGCGTGAGCTGGTAGGTCATGGCATTGGCAAAACCATGCATGAAGATCCCCAGGTTCCCAATTATGGCAAGCAGGGCCGGGGTAAGAAGTTTCAGGAAGGGCTGGTGCTCGCCATTGAACCGATGATTACCATGGGCAGCCACCGGGTAAAACAACTGGCCGACGGCTGGACTATCAATACAGTTGATGGTAAACCTGCCGCCCACTTTGAGCACGATGTGGCCATTGTTAATGGAAAACCGGAAATCCTTTCTACCTTCGACTTCATTTACGAAGCTCTAGGTATTACTGAAACCGTATGATCAAGTCCGTTTTTCGCTTTGCGTTGAATACCATTCCGCGCCCCCTGCTTATTCGCATCAGCTATGGCGTGCGTCCTATCCTGGCCTCCCTCTATAAAGGGGATAAGTTTGAAGACCCCATCGATGGCCGCACTTATAAAAAGATGCTCCCTTATGGTTATGAAGGGCGACAGCGGGAAAACGCCCTGGCCCCGGGAACACTTTCCCTGGAGCGCCACCGCCTGATGTGGCTGTATCTAAAGGAGGAAACCGATTTTTTTAGTGCTCCCCATAAGGTGTTGCACGTAGCGCCGGAGCAGTGCTTTTACGGGCGCTTCCGCAAAATGAAAAACCTCGATTACCTTACCGCCGATCTCGATTCGCCCATCGCCGATGTGCAAATGGATATCCACGATATCCAGTACCCCGATAATACCTTCGACGTGGTTTTTTGTAATCATGTACTGGAGCACGTTACTGATGATATAAAATGTATGAGTGAGCTCTGCCGGGTGCTAACCCCGGGCGGGCTGGCCATTATGCAGGTGCCCCAGGATATGAGTATAGCGGTGACTGACGAAGATCCTGGCCTCGAAGATCCTGAGGAGCGCAAACGACGCTTCGGCCAGTACGACCACCTGCGCCTGCATGGCCGCGATTACCCCGAGCGCCTGCGTAAAGCTGGCTTTAAGGTTACTGAAATCGACTACAGCAAAAAGCTTAGCCCCGAGATGTTTGAGCGCTACCGCTTGCCCAAGGGAGAGATGCTTTACGTGTGTAGCAAGTAAGGATAATTAGTTAGAGGAGTTGTTAATAGGCAAGCTGTGAAACCGAGGTCGTCCTTGTGTTCCGCCTTCTAAACCAGCAGTACCCCGCCGGATTTGCCAGCAGAGCCAGAAACTTTTATGGGCCTCTACAACCGCGCTCCTGACCGGGCCTTCCTGCAAATAAAAAGCCGCAGTCTTTTAAAGGACTACGGCTTAATAATATAATTAGCAGGCGCTTGCTTTAATCTACCCAATCGGCAATAAAAAGGTTGGTGTTACGGGTGCCACCATTGTTGCGATTGGAGGAGAAAATCAGTTTTTTACCATCATAGCTAAACATGGGGAAGGAGTCAAACTGCTCGTCAAAGGTAATTTGCTCCAGACCACTGCCATCGAGGTTGATCATAAAAAGATTGAAGGGAAAGCCACGCTTGGATTTGTGGTTGGAGGAGAAGATCACCTTTTCACCGGAAGGGTGGAAAAAGGGGGCCCAGTTGGCGTTGCCAAGCTGGGTGATCTGACGCAGCTCCGAGCCATCTACATTACAAACGTAAAGTTCCATATTGGTGGGCTTTACCAGTCCCCGCGCCAGTAATTCCCTGTATTCGCTTTGCTCGTCCTCCGTTTGCGGGCGCGAAGCGCGGAAGATGAGCTTGCTACCATCGGGTGAGAAGAAAGCACCACCATCATATCCCAGTCCTGATGTGATCTGCTTTTGGTTGCTGCCATCAATGTCCATGGTCCAGAGCTCGAGGTCGCCACTACGGGTAGAGGTAAACACAATTTTATCGCCCTGGGGTGAAAGAGTGGCCTCGGCATCATAGCCGGGCGAATTGGTAAGAGTATCTATAATATTGCCTTTCAGATCGGCTACAAAGATGTCGTAGCTGTCATAGATCGGCCATACGTAGCCTTCTTCCCGTCCTGGTTCGGGTGGACAACTTTCACCACCTAAGTGAGTGCTGCCATAGAGAACGGAAGTATCGCCCGGCATAAAGTAGCTGCAGGTGGTACGACCCTCACCACTGCTGAGCATTTTTGGTTTGGCCTCGATGAGGTTATCATTTTCGATGTCGAAGTAAAAGATCTGGTCACATTCCACGCCCCAGTCCTTATGGTTTGACTGGAATACCGCCATTTTATCGTTGAAGGAAAAGTAAGCCTCGGCATTGTCGCCGCCGTCAGTTAGCTGGCGGATATTTTGCAGGTGGCTTTCAGCTTCCAGGCGAAGGCTATCTTGAGTTACAGCAATGGAGCTAGTGTCCTCATTGCTTTCAGTGGTAGTGGTTCCTGGATTTTGGCAGGCGCAAGCCATGCCCGCCATAGCGATGATGGCAATCAGATTGATCTTCATAAAAGTATAAATGCTAAAACTTGGCCGCGAAGTTAGTGATCTGTTTTCTTAGGAACCGGATCATAACCACTGGTACCCCAGGGGTGACATTTGCTGAGTCGTTTTAGTCCTAACCAGCTACCCTTGAGTGGCCCCCATTCTTTGATGGCTTCAATAGTGTATTGGGAGCAGGTAGGGGTGTGTCTGCAGCTTTGCGGCAACAAGGGCGAGATCAGCCATTGGTAAATTTTTACCAGGAAAATAAAGGGATATGAAAGAATTCTTTTCAGCACAACTGGTATTTTGCCGCGGATTCAACCGATAAATCGGTGGTGATAATTGCTCAATTTACAAAAGCCACGCCAGCGTTCAGAGGGAGTAGCTGGTGCCTTCCTTGCCATCCTTCAACTGGATACCAATCTCAGCCAGCTGGTCCCGGATCTGATCCGAGAGGGCCCAGTCCTTATCCGCCCTGGCCTTAGCGCGCATGCGGATCAGCATTTGCATTACATCGTCCAGCTTTTCACTGCCTTGTTCAGCGGAGGCTGCTTCAAGACCCAGTACCTCAAACACAAAGGCATGCAGAGTGTCTTTCAGTAAGCTCAGGTCAGCAGCACTCAGTCCGGCTGCCTTTTCATCGGCGCCGTTAATAAAGCGGACCGCTTCAAAGAGCTGCGAAATGAGGATAGGACTGTTAAAGTCGTCGTTCATGGCTGCATAGCAGCTGTTGCGCCAAGCCTTTACGTCAAAGCCTCCTTCACCACCGGCTTGCAAACGGTCGAGTTTACTAACAGCATCCATCAGGCGGTTATAGCCTTTCTCGGCTGCCAGCAGGGCGTCATTACTAAAGTCGAGCTGGCTACCGTAGTGGGCCTGCATCATAAAGAAGCGCACTACTGTTGGGGCAAAGCCCTTTTCGAGCTTATCGGTGTTACCGCTAAAGAGCTCATTGGGCAGGAGGGTGTTGCCAGTAGATTTACTCATGCGCTGCCCGTTGAGGGTGAGCATATTGCCGTGCATCCAGTAGCGAACGGCATCTTCCCCGTTACCGGCTTTGTTTTGGGCAATTTCGCACTCATGGTGCGGAAACTTCAGGTCCATTCCGCCACCGTGAATGTCGAACTGCTCGCCCAGGTATTTGGTGCTCATTACCGAACACTCGAGGTGCCAACCGGGGAAGCCTTCTCCCCAGGGGGAGTTCCAGCGCATAATATGGCTGGGTGATGCCTTCTTCCAGATGGCAAAGTCAAGCGGGTTACGCTTTTCACTTTGGGCATCCAGTTCGCGGGTGCCGCTCATCAATTCCTCGATCTTACGACCGGACAGGATACCGTAATTATTGTCCTGATTGTACTTCTCCACATCAAAGTACACTGAGCCATTTTCCTCGTAGGCCAGACCGGCATCAAGGATCTTTTTCACCATCTCGATCTGCTCCACAATATGGCCGGTAGCGGTAGGCTCAATGCTGGGAGGAATGGCGTTGAACCTGGCAAGTACCTCATGGAAGCCCAGCGTGTATTTCTGGACAATCTCCATCGGTTCGATCTGCTCCAGTCGCGCTCGTTTACTGATCTTATCTTCCCCTTCGTCGGCATCGTTTTCGAGGTGACCGGCATCGGTGATATTGCGTACATAACGCACTTTGTACCCCAGGTGGGTGAGGTAGCGGTACACCATGTCAAAGGAGATGAAGGTGCGACAGTTGCCGAGGTGAACATCGCTGTAAACGGTAGGACCACACACGTACATCCCTACATTGGGAGTATTTAGTGGTTGAAATTTTTCCTTTTTACGGCTAAGCGAATTATTGATGTACAGATCGTTCTCCTCGTACAATGGCATCAGCAAAATTGGGTTTTAGGCGTCAAATGTGGTTTTCATATTGATGTAGTCCAGGAAGTCGCGTTTGATGCTATCATCCTGAAATTGTCCGCCAAACTCGGCAGTTACGGTACTGCTCTCAATATCGCGGATTCCGCGTGAATTTACGCAGAGGTGCTTGGCGTCAATTACACAGGCTACATCTTTGGTGCCCAAAGCTTTTTGCAGGGACTGTACAATCTGTTTAGTCATGCGCTCCTGCACCTGCGGACGCTTGGCAAAGTAATCCACAATGCGATTCATTTTGCTGAGGCCGATAACGGTGCCATTACTGATGTAGGCCACATGGGCACGGCCCACGATAGGCAGGAAGTGATGCTCGCAGGTGGAGTAAACCACAATATTCTTCTCCACCAACATTTCACCGTACTTGTACTTATTGTCAAACACACTGGCACGTGGTTCCTTTTCAGGATCGAGGCCGGCAAAAGTTTCCCGAACAAACATCTTGGCCACCCGCAATGGAGTACCCTTCAGGCTGTCGTCAGTAAGATCAAGCCCCAGGGTGTCCATAATTTTTTCAAAATGCTCTCTGATAATTTCAATCTTTTCATCTTCTGATTTATCAAAGGCATCTTTGCGCATGGGTGTGGTAGCCGACTCCGAAATATGGGCGTCACCCATATCCTCAGCGCGGAAGGCTATCTCATTGTCTTTTAACTTACTCATCAAAAATCACTTAGCTCATTAATAGCTTCTTACAACCGCCGAAAAGCTCGGGGCCTAAAAAGGTTTGCAAAGGTAGGGGAAAATTGAGTGTTTCCCCTTTGATTTTGCCTATTCTATCTTCAGCGTTGCGCATCAACTTATTCCGGCAATTGGTACTCGAGGTAGGGTGCACCCAATTCGGTCAGGGTTTCGCCTATCTCCTCTACTTTATCGCTGATGATCTGAATCTGCTTTCTAAGATCATTATACATCACTTTGGCGATGCTGATATTTTTGCGCTGACTGGCAGTAGGGGCCCCGGTGCTCCCATAGCTGTCCCACACCACATCACTAATCCGGTCCATTAAAGAAGGCGGTGTTTGGAATTCCCGTTGCGACATAGTTTGGTCGTCATTGAGTTTGCGCTCCACCGCCAGTAATTGCAGCTCGAGGCCTCTCAGGCTGTCTAATAAGCTGAGGTCAGCACCGGGAGTGTTGCGGGTAGAGGCTTTCAGGCTTTGGATGCGGTTTTTAAGGTTGTCTTTATACCGATCCAGGGCATAAACTTTCCGCCGGGTTTCTTCAATTTCTTTTTGAAACTGTACCAGCTCATCACGATCCTCGGCTTGCCAGGTATTGTTTCCTAACCAATCCACCTTAAACGATTGCTCCTGATCCAGTTTCCGCAGTTTGCCATTTTCACTGAGGAACATAGACGCTGTGTACTGGCCGGGAGGTACAAGGCCGGCGGTGGCGTTTTGGGTGAGGGGAGCCCCTGCTTCTTTCAGGCTGGCTGTGGCACTGTAATGGCCATCCCAGTTCACCCGGTTTACACCGGCCTCAGGAACTGTAGTAAAGCGGGCCACTTCCTGGCCCCGGGCATCACTGATAATAAATAGCAGATAAGTGCTTTCCTCCTGGTCTTCTTTGCGTAAATACTCCAGACTGGGGTAATTAAGCTGTTGCGAAGCTTCTGTTTGGGCCTTTTCAGCCTCCTGACGCTGTGCCTTCAGCGATTGAGGAGCCTCTCTGAGGTAATAGGTGAGCACCGCACCCCGGGGTGCATTGTCAGCTGCATAATGGCTAGCACCCATAAAGCCGAGTTTTCCGTAGCCCAGTGGTCGTGCTTCTTTAAAGAGCAAGACGTCCTTAATATTAAATAAGTGGGCCTCCTTTTTAAGTACTTCCTGGTCGATTTCGGAAAGGGGTGCGTAGTTGTCTAAAACGTAGAAGCCCCGGCCGAAGGAGGCTAGAACCAAATCATTCTCGCGCCGCTGTATGTCCATATCGCGAATGGCGATAGTGGGCAATCCGCTTTTGAGTTGCTTCCAGCTTTGGCCACCATTAATGCTGGTAAATACCCCGAATTCAGTACCGGCAAACAGGAGGTCGGGATCCTGGTGATCTTGCTGGAGGGTAAATACCGAACCCCTATCCGGCAAGTTGCCGGCAATGCTTTGCCAGCTTTTGCCCTGGTTGCTACTCTTGAGAATATAGGGTTTGAAGTCACCATTTTTATGGTTGTTAAACACTGCAAACACGGTGTTTTTATCATGTCGCGAAGCAAGCACCTGGTTTACATAGGTGTTTTTGGGAATGCCGGGGAAGTCACTGCGGCGCTGCCAGTTTTGGCCACTATCGTCGGTCATTTGAATAAGCCCATCATCGGTGCCCACATAAAGAAGACCTTCCTGCAGCGGAGATTCATCAAGGGCCACAATATTACCGTAGGGTGAGGTGGAGCGATCATAAGATATGGCATCAACACTTTGTATTTTCCCCATCACCGGCAGACGGTGACGGTCTATCTGCTGGCTCAGGTCATCGCTGATTTCCGTCCAGGAGCTGCCCATGTCGCTACTTTTAAACACTTTGTTGGCAGCAAAGTAGAGTGTTTTATGGTCGTGGGGGCTGATCAGCAGGGGAGCATCCCAATTCCAGCGATAGGCAGGTTCACCCAGGCCGGGATAGGGTTTAATGCCGATGCGCTCTCCGCTCTTGCGATCGTAGCGCACCAGTTCACCGTATTGCGCCTGAGAGTAAACTATATCCGGGTTCACCGGGTCTATCTGGGTTTCGAAACCATCGCCGGTATTGGTTATATACCAATCCTGATTGGTGATACCACTGTTGTTGATGGTCTGAGAAGGACCGCCCAGGGTGAAATTATCCTGGGTACCCCCGTAAATGTTATAAAAGGGTTGATCATTATCAACGGTAACCCGGTAAAACTGGGTTACCGGTAAATTTGGTTTGAAGTGCCAGTTCTCTCCGGCATCGTAAGTCTCATACAAGCCACCGTCGCAGCCTACCAGCATATGGTCAGTATTGCCTGGGTTAATCCACAGGCAGTGATCATCCACGTGGCGGTTTTCGCGTGGCATGTTCTCCCAGTTCTGGCCGCCATCGCGACTTACCTGCAGGTAGGTATCCATACTGAACAGGGTGTTGGGGTCAGTGGGGTGAGGAACCAATTCTACATAATAATTGCCACTGCTGTTGTAGTCATTTTGAAATTGAAAAGAAGCGCCCCGGTCGTCAGAGCGATAAATGCCATGGCCCTCAATCATGGCATAAATGCGATCGGGATTTGCCGGTGGGATGGCAAGGGCAATGCGACCTTTATCCCCCGCGGGAAGGCCGTTCTCAAGCTTTTGCCAGTTTTTACCACCGTCTTTACTCTTGTAAATGGCTGATTCGGGCCCGCCTGACACGTAGGTCCAAACATGGCGCCGGCGCTGGTGAGCGGTGGCATACAGTACCTCAGGGTTGCGGGGGTCAAAGTGAATTTCATTGAAACCGGTATGCTCAGAGACCTGCAGTACAGCCTGCCAGCTCTTTCCGCCATCAATGGTTTTGTAAATGCCACGGTCGCCACCACTATTCCAGAGGGGGCCTATCGCCGCCACATAAACAATGTCAGGGTTTTTAGGATGAATGGCGATCATGCCGATATGCTCAGAGTTTTTGAGCCCCATGTTTTGCCAGCTGCTGCCGCCATCAACAGATTTATACACTCCGTCGCCATAGGCCACGCTTCGCTGGCCATTGTTTTCACCGGTTCCTACCCATACTACCTTGCTGTTTTGGGGGTCAAGGCTTACACAGCCAATGGAGTAGCTGCCCTGATCATCAAAAATGGGGCTGAAGGTGATGCCGTGGTTAGTGGTTTTCCAAACTCCACCGCTCGCAACTGCTACATAATATTCATTGTAATCAGCGGGGTTCACCGCCAGGTCGGCTATCCGGCCCGAGGTAAGGGCAGGCCCGATGCTCCGGAACTTCAGGCCCGATAAGGGGGTTTCTGAAATATCCTGGGCAAAGCATGTCATGCTGCTAAGCAGAAGTGTAATTAAGGCGAGGTTTTTCATGAGGAAAATGATCTTAATCTGTGATGCTAATGTAAGTGTATGGGCCTAAAACAAAAAAAGGCAGCCGATTGGCTGCCCCTGTTCCTGATAAAAGGATTAAAACTTTAAATGGAAACCAAGCAGAAAGCTGGTTAGTTCAAAATCGTTGTCAACCAGGTCCTCTTCGTAGTAAGAGAGGAAGGGGTGGACAAAATCCTGGCGGCTGAAACGGGAACTGGCCAGGGCCAGGTCCACACCAAAGTTATCGTTTTGATAGCCGATACCTCCTGAAAAAGTAGTGCGTCCACTGCTGTAAATCTCCGGTTCGTTGTACATGCTCGAAAGGTAGTTGGCACCTCCTCGCAGCATTACCGGCCCAAGGCGGTATTCCAAGCCTGCCTTAAAACTGTTTACTCCGTTCATGGCTGACATAATGTTGAAGTTGGCATCATCAGCAAACTCTTGTTCAATGCTGAGATTATTGCTAACCCGGCTTACGGTTGAGCCTGAAACGTCGCGGTATTCATAATCGAGGCTGATCAGGCCTTTTTTGTTGGGAAATATAAAGGCACCGCCTAATCGGTAAATAGCCGGGCTGGTCATGCGGTAGCTGTAAGTACCGGTGGAGAACACCTCACTCTGACCGCTGCTACTTTCACTGTCTTCGTAAGTGGCATTTATGCTGGTTTCGTAGACCTCATCCACCCAATACCAGCTGGGAGTTTGAATTGAGGCTCCGATCCTGACACTGGGTACAGGCTTTATAATAACGCCGAAATTGAGGTTTATCCCGGCGGCATTGATGGCGGTATAGCGGTTTAAGCTGTAGCCAGAAACATCGTAAGGAAAGGTGTCGACCGGGAGCCCACTTTCGCGCAGGTGTTCGTTGAGCTCATAATTCAGGGTAGGGAAATTCAGGGCAGCACCATAGTACACATTCCCTTCATGGGCTCCGGCCAGGCTCAGGCCCACCTGGTTATGAGAGCCGAACTGCTGACGATTGTACACCAGGTTGTTATTGGTACCAGCCAGTCCGTAACCGTAATCATCGATAATGCCATCATCATTAAGGTCCACCAGGAGCCCTGCCTGGTAAGCGGCATAGGCATCATTGCTAATGTCGTCGATGTGTTTCCCCAGGGCACCGGCGCTGGTATTATTATAATTTTCAAAAAACAGGTAATACTGGCCCAGGGTATTACTGTCACTTACACCGGGAGCGTTGATGCCACTAAGGGTGTAGCTACGGTCAAAATCGGCTAGTTTATTATAAGTAACGGCGAATGCCCAACCACTGCCAGCAGAGCTGCTTGATGATTTCTTATTGACGAATCCCAGGTTTTCAAGGTTAAACTCGGTGTTAACATTGCTGCTGCGGTAGCCAAAAAGACCATGCTGATCAGCTCTGAAATCGTGGATGCCAAGGCTGGCATTGAACTGCGACTTCCGGAAAACCGCGGCCCCGGCCGGATTTAGCTGCAATGCAGAAAAATCATTACCCAGGGCAGTAAAGGCCCCGCCCATACCCACATACCGTGGGGTACCATGCAGGTTTATACTATTAAATAACTCGGTATCGTCAATAGTTTGGGACGCAAGAACCCCGCCCCATAGGCTGAGGATCACTAGGCTTAATTTTTTCATTTCCAGGTGATTTTGCACTATTAACGACTACGGCTGCTACGGCCTCTTGACGAAGAACCACTACTTCTGGAGCCGGAGGAGCTTCTCCCGGAACTACCTCTACTCATACTGCCACTGCTGCGTGAGGAAGATGAGGAAGGAGAGTAAGAACGGTCACGCCCCGAAGAGCCAGAACGCGAAGGTGTATAGGAGCGGTTATTGTCTGATGAACCACTGCTGCGACTGGGCGTATAAGAGCGGTTGCGGTTATAACTATCGCTGCTGTTATTGCGTTGCGGTGAGGCACTGCGTGAATTTCCAGAGGGCGTGTAGCTGCGTTGACGACTTTCTCTGGATTGATAGAGCTTGTCATCGCTGCGGTGGTTATTACGTGCCGGTGCAGTACGACTGCGGTTATAGCTTTCGCGTGAATAACTGCGGGTGCTGCGTTGCGGGCTGCTGCGCTCAGCATTCTGGCCGGTAGCACGGCTTTTTACCTGGTCGTAGCTCGAACGGCTGGGAGTATCAGACAATCTTCTGCCGGTATTACTGGCAGTAGCCATCCTGCGGGTTTCCGAAAGTTGGGTGGCACGGGCAGTACGGTTGCCAGTGGCAACGCTGTTCATACGGCCATTGCTGACGCTGGCGGTACGTGAAACGTCTTCGCGGTCATTGAAGCGTGAACTCATCCGGCTGACATCGCGGCTCGCTCCATTACGGCTACTGGCCACGTTGCGGCTGCTGCTCACACCATCGTTTACCCGTGAGCTACTCTTGCGGATATTTGACGCTCGGGTATTGAGATTGCGGGCATTATAGCTGCCACTGCGGCTGGCAGTGCGCACATTACGCACGTAGTTTACATTGCGTCCGCGATATACATCATTGTATCCTCCTCCATAGTAATAGCCATCATAAAAACCGGCCCAGTACGAATTGTAGCCATTGTAATAAGGCGAGTAACCACCGTACCAGCCGCCATACCAGCCGGCTCTCCAGGGACGGGCGCCCCAGCCCCAACCCCATCCGCAATAGGGACCATACCAGGGATCATAATACCAGGGGTCGTACCAGCCTCCGTAGCCCCAGTAATTACTGTAACCAAAACTCATACCCCAGCCGCCCCAGCTGTTCCAATAAAAGCTACTGTTGTAGCCGGGCTGGCGAAAAGAAGGAGCTCCGTAGTAGTTGTTTACAATAACATCACCACTGGCGTTGTAGGCCTGCGCGCGATTGGCGGCTGAATTATCATTGGGATCGTAATAATCGAGATTGTCAGGGTCAGTGGTTTCACCATCCTCCAGGTCGTCCAGCGAAAACTCCCCGGGCTCAGATGAGGGTGTCGTGGCCGCATAAGGAACATTATCAGCAGGCTCATGGTAGATACCATCGTCGTAGTAGTTGTTTACAACGCTTTGTTTGCTGGAGCAACTCGCAGCCAGAAAGGCCAGGGCTAACAGGGGGATGATAAAATTTTTCATGGCATTATTAGATTTGAGGAGGCTACCAAATTGAGTAGCTTTGTTCGCTTAAATAGAAACAAACTCTATACCAATATAAGGAAGTTGTATGGCAAAGAATCTTACCAAGAGATCTGAGGATTACTCAAAATGGTATAACGAACTGGTTGTCAAGGCTGATTTGGCTGAAAACTCGGGTGTGCGCGGGTCGATGGTAATTAAGCCTTATGGCTATGCCATCTGGGAGAAGGTACAGGCCGAGCTCGATAAAAAGTTTAAGGAAACCGGTCATGAGAATGCCTATTTTCCGTTATTTATTCCTAAATCCCACTTTAGCAAGGAAGCTTCCCATGTTGATGGTTTTGCCAAAGAGTGTGCCGTGGTAACTCATTACCGCCTTAAAAATGCCGAAGATGGCAGTGGGGTGGTTGTGGATGAAAATGCAAAACTTGAAGAGGAACTTATCGTAAGACCTACCTCTGAAACCATTATTTGGGATACTTACCGCAACTGGATTCAAAGTTACCGCGACTTACCTATCCTGGTAAACCAATGGGCCAATGTTGTACGCTGGGAAATGCGCACCCGCCTCTTTTTACGTACTGCTGAGTTTCTGTGGCAGGAAGGGCATACCGCCCATGCCACTTCTACCGAAGCCATTGCCGAGGCAGAACAAATGCTGGATGTGTATGCTGATTTTGCAGAAGACTTCATGGCTATCCCGGTAGTGAAGGGCTTAAAGTCGCCCAGTGAACGTTTTGCCGGTGCCCTTGAAACCTATTGTATTGAGGCCCTGATGCAGGATGGTAAGGCCTTACAGGCTGGTACCAGTCATTACCTGGGGCAAAATTTTGCCAGGGCTTTTGATGTGAAGTATGCCACCAAAGAAGGAAAGGAAGAGTTTGTTTGGGCCACCTCCTGGGGAGTAAGCACCCGGCTGATGGGGGCGCTGGTGATGACCCACTCCGACGATAATGGCCTGGTATTGCCTCCTAAGCTGGCTCCTTATCAGGTAGTGATAGTGCCTATCTATCGCGGCGAAGAACAGCTGGATCAAATTACCGCTAAGGCCAACGAAATTATGGATGAGCTGCGCTCGGCAGGTATCTCAGTGAAGTACGATGGACGCGATACGCATAAGCCCGGTTGGAAATTCAATGAGTATGAGCTTAAAGGGGTGCCTATGCGCATTGCCATTGGGCCCCGTGATCTCGAAAACAATTCGGTAGAACTTGCGCGACGCGATACTCTCAGCAAAGAGGTGGTGCCTATGTCGGGCCTTGCAGAGCTTATTGGCGATCGCCTGGAGGAGATTCAACAGAATTTATATAAAAAGGCAGCTGACTTCCGGGCACGGAATACCCGCAAGGCGGATGATTGGGAAGAATTTAAAAACATAATTAAAAAGGAGGGAGGTTTTGTGTCTGCCCACTGGGATGGCACCGCTGAAACTGAGGAGAAAATTAAGGAGCTTACCAAAGCTACCATAAGATGTATCCCCCTGAATAATGAGCAGGAGGAAGGCAAGTGCATTCTTACTGGCAAGCCTTCAAGCCAGCGGGTGTTATTTGCTAAAGCATATTAAGATGGATTGCAACAGTCGCATACTGGAGCTGCTCAATGAAAAGGCAGTGGTAAAGCAGGAAGTAGCCAGGTCGGGTGAGGAGCAGTTTGTTGCCCTCAAGGCCATTGTAAAAGACATTGCCGATACCCTCGAAAGCGAAATTTGCAAGTTGCACGACTCGGTGCACCTTAAGTTTGAGGATAAGAACGAGTATGAATTTGCCTTGTACTTTGGTGGCGATGTGCTGCTGTTTAGCCGTCATTCCAATGTATTTACCTTTGAAGCTAATCATCAGATATGGAAAATGGGCTATGTGCGTGAAAATAAAAGCCGCGCCTATTTCTCCATGATCAATATCTACAACTTTATGGCCGATAGCTTCCGGTTCAGGAGAGGGGGCGATAAAGGAGTGTTGCTGGGTCGGGTGTTTATAAACCGCGAGGGCCACTTTTTTGTAGAGGGTAAAAGGCAGCTTGGCTTTTTATTTAATGATCTCGCCCATCAAACTTGCAATCAGGAAAGCTTGCAAAAGATTGTAGAGGCCGCCCTGATCTATGCTCTTGAATATGACCTTACCGCTCCTCAGTATCGTGAGGTTCTGACCGTTAGCGTTAAACAGGTTCTCGATCAAAGCATGCACCTGGAGCAGGTAACCAGCAAGAAAGTGGGGCTGGGTTATTACAGCCGCATGAAAAAAAATTAAACTTTTTTGAGAGGGCTATTGACAGTTTCAAATTTGTGTTTACATTTGCACTCCCATTTGAAAACAGGGTCTGATATCCTGAGCAAATGGAAAGTATAGCCGGCCCATTCGTCTATCGGCTAGGACGCCAGATTTTCATTCTGGAAAGAGGGGTTCGATTCCCCTATGGGCTGCAAGATTTTTTAAGATCAGTTAAAGAACATGGCAAATCATAAAAGCGCACTTAAGAGAGTAAGATCTGACGAGAAGAAGCGGGACCGCAATCGCTACCAGCACAAAACTACTCGTAATGCTATCCGTACTCTTCGTGCAAACGAAAACAAGGAAGAAGCTCAGTCAAAACTTCCGGAAGTATTTTCAATGATTGATAAGCTGGCCAAAAACCACATCATTCACAGCAATAAGGCAGCTAACCTTAAGAGCAGCCTGAGCCGTCATGTGAATGCATTGTAAGACTTTAAGTTATACAATTAACGCTGTGAAGCCCCTCAGTTTTGAGGGGCTTTTTTTATTGCAATAAGTTTTGCAGTGCCTCCTTTAGGTGGGCATGGCGGTAACTAAAGTCATGTTCTCTCAATACTGCATTGTCAGCCTTGGCGCTAGCCAGTACAATAGTGGCCATTTCGCCCAGGGCCAGCTTAAGGGCCAGGGCGGGTACGGCCGGTACAAAATGGGGTTTAGAGAGGGCTTCAGCGGTCAAGCGGCTAAGTTCGCGATTGCTTACCGGGGTGGGCGCCACCACATTTACCGGTCCCTGGTAAGTGTCATCCTCCAGCACTTCCACAAAGGCCCGCGCCACATCTTCTATGTGAATCCACGATTGCCATTGTTTGCCATTCCCCAGTGGTGCTCCCAAGCCAAATTTTGCCGGTTTAATTATTTCCGCCAGGGCGCCTCCCTTCCTGCTCAAAACGATACCAATACGGCAGCGCACTGTACGGATATCAAGTTGCTCAAAATTCTGGGCCTCCTGCTCCCACTTCTGGCAAACCATACTCAAAAAATCGCTTCCCGGGGCAGCATCTTCAGTATAAAGACGCTCATAACTGTGGGGGTAATAGTTTACTGCCGAAGCTGACACAAAAGCATTCAGCCGGATCGCATGCTTTTGGGCGGAATTGAAAAGAAGGCGGGTGCTGTCTACCCGGCTGCGCAGAATTTCACTTTTATAGGATGCTGTCCAACGCTTATTAAGCGGGGCGCCGGCCAGGTTTATTACCGCTGTAACCCCTTCCCAGGCCCGCTCATCGAGAGTGCCTTTGTCAGGGTCCCAGCCATATTCCATGATGCCCAGTTTATTTCTTCCCGGCTTGCGGCTCAGGTATACCACCTCGTGCTCCTCCGTTAATAACAGCTTCGAAATTTCAGTCCCGATCAGGCCGGTGCCACCGGTAATAAGTATCTTCATTGTAGCTTTTATAAAAAGGGTATGATTAGGAGCAATAAAAGAAATATCTGCGAACTTGTTCGGCAGTGGCTAATGAGAAGCTATGCGAAAGAAAGCTGATGCACGGCTGTCACGGCTGGTGTTTACTCCTTCTAAGTTATTTTACTCCCCCTCAACCTTCGTTGTAAGAATGGGTTTCTACTAACAAACCCCGCCTGCAATGCACAGTATTGAACCCCACTTTCTGTGGCGTCACCTCTACCTGGCCAATCAGGATTCGCGCTCTCCTTTCTTCGGTTATGAAAATAGCGAAGTCTATTTCACTGATAAGATCTACAATCATCTGATCCATCCCCAGTGGGATAATTTTGGGGCCGAAACCCTTTTTGTAAAACAGCTCTACACTGATTATGACAAGGCATTTACCATCCTTGAGTTTATTGGCGAGTGGAATGACGTGCTCCACAACGATATTATGACCCTGAAGCGGGAGGTGCTGGAGCCGGTAATGGAGGAGGGGGTAGACAAGTTTATCCTGATTGGGGAAAATTTACTGAACTTCCATGCCGGCGAAACTGACTATTACGACGAGTGGCTCGAGGAACTTGGTGAAGGTTGGGTGGTACTGGTGAATTTTCGCCCGCATGTGTTGGACGAAATCCGGCACTATGGTCTCGACCAGTTCCTGAATTTTGGCGGTGAACTGGATGAACTGGAATGGCACCGCTGGTCGCCCCAGAAATTATTTCTACAGGTGAAATCACGGATGGAAAAGCGCTTGGGGAGTTAAGTTTATACCTTCAATATTTTCTGGTAATGCACTTGCTGATCATTTACCTTCAGTGAAATAAAGTAATGACCCTTTGGAAGTCCGGGTTGGGGTTGCCAGCTGGCGGTATATTTCTCGGCCTTCAGTTCGCGCTCTTCCAGGCTCGCAATCAACTGGCCATTAATGTCAAAAACTACAATGGCTACCCGCGCTGGGTTAAAAAGGCCGTAGCGGATCTTAACTTCCTCATCGAATGGGTTAGGCGATACCTCATAAATCATCCCCCGGTTAATGTGGAGGTCATTCAATCCGATGGTAACCCCATTGCCATCTACTACTATATCCCAATTTCCTTCCAATATACCATTGCCGTTGGGGGTTAGCGGTATAATCCGTTCACTGGCGTCAAATTGCCCGCTACTGATGGAAGCAGCAGCATCGCTGGGAATCGAAGAGTCGCCTTGAAAATAGAGCTGGGTGGTAAGGGTGGGAAATCCGGGCGGACTAATCTTAAAGTGAATGTGGGAAGGGCGGTATTGATTGCCATTAAGATATTTACCTGGTTTTATGGTTTCAAACATATAGAACCCCTGACTATTGGACTTTACCACCCCCCGCAGGTTATAGCCGCTGTTGTCGTACTGCCCGGCATCATTTGCGTGCCAGATGTCGATGGTGGTGTTGGGAATTACCTGGCTGCAATCGAGGGTATGCACGCTGCCGCTGATAATCATGCGGGTGCCGGGCTCATTGCTTCCTGCCAGCTGACCATTGGTGAGAAGAGGAGGGTTTTGGGTGTAAAAGGGCCCTTCGCCGTAGTAGTCGAGGGTAGTGGCGTCACAGGTACTGCCGGCTTTTTGGGGCGCTAAAACTTTAAGGTCGCGGCCGATGGCCGGGATCATTCCCAGCGAGAGGGAGGCCAGCGAGGCATTGCGCAAGAACTGGCGGCGACTGTTGGAGGTATCGGACATAATACTGAGGATTTACCAGCAAGATACGATAAGCTCCTGGAAACCTTCGTGGGTAAAATATCAAGGGAGTAGGTTTTACCTCAGAAGCTTCGCCACCACTTTTTTATCGATAGCTAACTCAATGGGCTGGTTGCTGAGCTCGGTAAGCGGACACCAGTAAAGAATCTGAGATCCGGCTTGAGTCAGACGATCGCCCTCCCCGGGATCGGCAGTGAATACCCTGGCGGGCTCGCTGCTCTCAACCCGGTAGTAGACACTGATTACCTGCGCTTTGTCATGAAAGGCGGAGGCAATGAAGTCTTCGGTGAGATAAAATAGCTCGGTAGCCTCAACCCTCAACTGTGCTTCTTCCATAAACTCACGTTGAACACATTCTTTAAGCCCCTCACCAAACTCGAGGCCACCGCCCGGAAATTTGGTGTGAATCTCTCCCTGAATATTTTCGCGTGATAGGAGAATTTGGTTTTGGTGGATTAATAATCCGTAAACTCTGATGGTAAATGGATACCCTTGCGTCATGCCTTTATACTTACCTTAAAACCTTACAACTTATTTCTAAGCACTACTACTTCTTCCACGCCCGTGCCATTTCCCTTTTTCCGGGTGGGCCGGGAATCTTTTCCACCTTAAAGCCAGCCACTTTCATATTGCGGCGGATCTCGCCTTTTACACAATAGGTGGTGAGCATGCCTCCCGGCTTCAGGCTGCGGTACATGCTTTCAAACACGGCGATGGTCCAAAGTTGTGGCTGGGCCGAGGGGGCAAAGGCGTCGAAGTAGATGAGGTCGAATTCATTTTCTGCCTCAAATGCCCGCAGGTCGCTGCGGAGTTTTTTTAGTTGAAATTGCTGTGAAATTGGGCTCCATTCTTCCCAGGGCGCCTGGTGTAGTTTTGTGAGCAGCTCGGTTGCAGTCTCCGATGGAAGCTGTTGCCCATAGTTAAGCTGGCCTGCCTCTGCGAGAGTAAGCGGGTACTTCTCAATGCTGGTGTAAGCAGTTTTTCGTCCTTCAGCGGCGGCACGCTCCGCGGTGAGCAGGGCATTAAGGCCGGTGCCAAAGCCTACTTCCAGAATACTGATTTGATCACGGCCTTTAAACTGATCCCAGCCGGCGCCGATAAAAACATGTAATGACTCCTGCAGAGCGCCGTGGATGCTGTGGTAGTGCTGGTTTAACTCAGGTACAAAAAGGGTGGAGGAGCCGTCTTTAGTTTTCTCCGCTTGTCGTTTCATCCAGGCTCAGTTTCATTCTGCGGATCTTGGCCAGCGGTCCCTGGCAATACACCTGATGGCAGCTGGCACAGGTAAGGATCATTTCATTATAGGCGATCTTGGCCTCTTGCTTTGTTTCAGCCCTGGTGATCAGTTCCATATTATGAATGTACTGCTCGGCCATGGCGTTAAAAAAGGCGGTATCGTGCTTCATGCCGGGAGTGGCAACGGCGCTGTGGATATTGCGGAAATCTTCGGGAAAGCTCTTGGGGATATTACCGGCTTCTATTTCCTTTCCAATCTCGAGGTTGTCCTCATACATCTGCCGCATCAGGCTGGCCAGTTCCGAGGCTTCATACATCTCCGGTTCCGAGGCTTCCTGCTGGTCAACTTCGCCAGTGCTGCTGTCAGGCGAAGTGGCCTGATTACAGCCAATAAAAAGGGATGCCCCGGCGAGGCATCCCATTATGATGAGTTTTTGAACGCTCATTAGCTTTCCTTCTTAATGGCCACTCCGGTAGCTTCGTAGGTGATGCTCACCTCAGGCTCGGTAATTTCGGCAATCTCTTCTTCTGATTTACCGGCGTCATGGGCCAGGTGACGCAGATAATCCACGTCAAGGGTGTCTATCCTGGCATAACCTTCTACAATTACCTCTTCACCGTTGAGGTCCTTGGGTACAAAGAATTCGTAATCCTTGAAAGTTACGTGCATTTCCTTACCATTACCTAAATCCATCTTCATCCAGCAACCTTTCATCTTACAGGAAGAATTAACGGTTCCTGAAACCTTCACTTGCATGCTATCGTTAGCCTTCATCTGGTCGAGAAGTTGATTAACGCTCACCGCCCCTGAGGTGCTGATGCTGTCGCCATAAAAATTATAGGCTACTTCCTGTTTAGATTCGGCCACTGTGGTTTTTTCCTCAGTGTTTTCTGTAGTATTATTGCAGGCCCAAAGCGTTAGGCTGCACAATGCCAGTACTGCGATTTTTTTCATTTGTTGTAACTTATATAGCGACAAATATAAAAATACCTCTCCATGATAGAAGCTTCCAATCACCTAACTACGCCAATGAAAATTACGAAGGCCACCAACTCGCGGATCGATACCGTAAACTTTGACAATCTGCCCTTTGGCACCACTTTCACCGACCACATGCTGGTGTGCGAATATTCAGGTGGAAAATGGGGTGAGGTGGAAATTAAACCTTACGGACCGCTGAGTTTTACTCCGGCCCTACATACCCTGCACTACGGTCAGGCCCTTTTTGAAGGCCAGAAGGCCTACTATATGGATGATGGTTCGATTGGAATCTTTCGCCCCTTGATGAACGCTAAGCGTTTGAACCACTCGGCACGACGCATGCTTATGCCCGAGTTTCCTGAAGAGACCTTTATGGAAGGCATGAAGTCATTGGTTGAGCTCGATCGTAAATGGGTGCCTGAAAAGGAAGGTTACGCCTTATACCTGCGCCCCTTTATGTTTGGTAGCTCCGAGTTTGTGGCCGCACGCCCATCCGAAAAATATACCTTCTGTATTATCTGCAGCCCGGTAGGGCCATACTACGCCGGCGATGTAAAAGTAAAAGTTGAAGAAACCTATACCCGCAGTGCCAGCGGTGGGGTGGGATCTACCAAGTGTGCCGGTAACTATGGTGGCGCCTTCTTCCCAACCGACCAGGCCAAGAAGGAAGGCTATACCCAGGTTATCTGGACCGATCACAAAAACCATGAACTGGTGGAAGAGTCGGGTACCATGAACGTAGGCTTTGTAATAGGTGATAAGTTTATTACTCCACCCTTAAGCGATCGCATCCTGGCTGGTATTACCCGTGATTCAATCCTGCAGCTTATGCGCGATCGCAATATCCTGGAGGTTGAAGAGCGTCCGGTAAAGATCAGTGAGGTGATGGAAGCTGCTAAAAATGGTAGTTTAAAAGAGGCGTTTGGTATGGGCACGGCGGCAGTGGTGAGTCAAATCTCTACCATTGGCTACCGCGGCGAAGACTTCAGCATACCGGTACCCAAGGATGGTATCGCCATGCAGATTAAAAAACAACTGACTGACCTCCGCATGGGTAAGGCCGAAGACCCTTACAACTGGATGGTGAAATTGTAGCTTAGGCATATTATAAGATTGAAGGCCGCTCGGAAAAGCGGCCTTTTTATTTGGATATCATGTAAAGTTTGTTTTACATTTGGTAAAGTAAACTTTACATAATATGAAAACACGCTTTTTACTTTCGCATCGCTTTAAGAAGTTAGGATGGTGGCTGTTTTTCCCTTCCTTACTACTGGCCTGTGTCCAGTTTTTTGGACAGCTGGAGCCGGTCTGGCTCAATTTAAGGGTACCTCAATTACTGACCCAGGGACACTTGCTGGCAATGGGTAAAAACAATATCGCCGATGAGCTGGCGTCCTTTCTGCTTCTGCTCAGCTGTATGTTGCTGGTATTTAGTCGCGAAAGGGATGAGGATGAAATGGTGATGAAACTGCGCCTCGAGTCTGTCCTGTGGGCTGCCCTGATTAATGGGGTAGTGGTGATGGTGGCCATTTTACTGGCTTATGATTTTACCTTTTTTCACGTGATGGTGTTTAACCTTTTCCTGTTGTTCATCCTCTTTATCATCAGGTTTCACTGGGTGTTGAACCATTTCAGGCAACAGGGGAATGAAGAATGAGGTAAAGAAGTACCGGCAGCTGGCCGGTATGACCCAGCAGGATTTGGCGCAGGCCATTCAGGTGAGCCGGCAAACCATTCACGCCATTGAAGCAGGTAAATATGTTCCTTCCACTATTTTGGCGCTTAAACTGGCCAGTGCCTTTAATAAGCAGGTGTCAGAAATTTTTGAGCTGGAAGAGATGGACTAAAAAAGAAAAGGCCGCCCTCAGGGCAGCCTTTTCTTTTGTATATAAGTCGGCGCTTTAAAGTCCGAATGCTTCTTTAATCTTATCCACGTAATCGAGCTTCTCCCAGGTAAAGAGCTCTACCTTGGAACGGATCTCATTGCCGTTGCTATCGGTAAATACTTTTTCCATCTCACGTACCTCACGGCCCATATGGCCATAGGCAGCAGTTTCGGAGTAAATGGGGTTGCGCAGTTTCAGGCGTTGCTCAATCAGGCCGGGGCGCATGTCGAAGATTTCGCTCACCTTTTTGGCAATCTCGCCATCGGTCATATCCACTTTGGCGGTGCCGTAAGTATCAACAAAAATATTGGTGGGCTCTACCACACCAATGGCGTAGGAAACCTGCACCAGCATTTGGTCGGCCACGCCGGCAGCAACCATATTTTTAGCAATGTGACGGGTGGCGTAGGCGGCTGAACGGTCAACCTTACTGGGGTCTTTACCGGAGAAGGCGCCACCACCGTGAGCTCCTTTACCACCATAGGTGTCCACAATAATTTTACGTCCGGTAAGGCCGGCATCACCATGTGGTCCGCCGATTACAAATTTACCGGTAGGATTGATGTGATACTGGATATTGTCATTAAAGAGCTCCTGAATTTCGGGCTTCAGTGCAGCCTTTACGCGAGGTATAAGGATGTGCTGGATGTCCTGACGGATCTGACGCAACATATCTTCATCTGCCTTATCCTGGTCTACCGGTGAATCGGATGCGGCCTTGATAAAATCGTCATGCTGGGTAGAAACCACGATGCTGTCAATGCGCTGGGGCTTATTGTCATCACTGTATTCGATGGTCACCTGGGCCTTGGCGTCAGGCCGGAGGTATTTAATTTCGTTGTTTTCGCGGCGCAGCTTGGCCAGCTCCTGCAAAATGCGGTGGGAGAGGTCAAGGGCCAGTGGCATATAGTGAGCGGTTTCATTGGTGGCGTAGCCAAACATCATCCCCTGGTCACCGGCACCCTGCTCTTCAGGTTTACCGCGGTCTACTCCCCGGTTAATATCGGGGCTCTGCTCATGCAGGGCCGACAATACGCCACAACTATCAGCGGAGAACATATACTCGCCCTTGGTATAGCCGATGCGCTTGATTACCTCGCGGGCCACATTTTGCACATCTACATAGGCGCTCGATTTGATTTCGCCGGCCAGTACAACCTGTCCGGTGGTTACCAAAGTTTCGCAGGCCACTTTTGATTCTCTATCAAAAGCCAGAAAATGGTCGATGATGGCATCGGAAATCTGATCGGCAATTTTATCGGGGTGCCCCTCTGATACAGACTCAGAGGTAAACAAGTAAGCCATAGTGCAATTTTAGGTTATTGTCAATAAATCGGGGAAGAAGGGATGATTGCAGGCGGCTAAAGAGATACTGCTTTAGCTTTTTTTTAAAGTGGTTGCAATCAGTCAAATCTCTCCACATGAGCGGCAAATGTAGAAAAAGAATTGATATAATAATGTTCAGCTTCGATGAAGCGAAGCTGAACATTATCAGTGGTATTAAGGGTAACTGCCTTAAGCTGGTATCATTACTCCAAAACGTTCCCTGGCGGCCCTTTCGAGTGTTTCCCGATGGTTGGGATGCGCTATATTGATCAGAGCCCGGGCGCGTTGTTTGAGGCTTTTACCGTAAAGATTGGCAATACCGTATTCAGTAGCAATGTAATGTACGTGGGCTCTGGTAGTCACCACCCCGGCCCCCGGTTTCAGCATGGCCGCTATTTTAGACTCGCCATTGCGGGTGGTAGAGGGCAGCGCGATGATGGGCTTGCCACCAGGAGACAGTGAAGCACCGCGGATAAAATCCATTTGTCCACCTACCCCGGAGTACATTTTAGTTCCGATAGAATCGGCACTTACCTGACCGGTAATGTCCACCTCAATGGCGCTGTTGATACAAGTCATTTTGGGAAGCTTGCGGATCACCTTGGTGTCATTTACATATTGAATGTCGAGCATCCGTACCATCGGGTTGTCATCCACAAAGTCGTAAAGCTTGCGGCTGCCAATAAGGAAGCCACTGACCAGGGCTCCGTGGTGATTGGTTTTCATGGAATTGTTAACCACCCCATTTTCTATCAGGGGAATAACCCCATCTGAAAACATCTCGGTATGAATACCCAGGTTTTTGTGATTGCCTAGGCAGCTCAGCACCGCATCCGGAATAGAACCGATTCCCATTTGCAGGGTGGCACCATCCTCGATTATGCCGGCGATGTGCTGGCCAATTTTCAATTCCACTTCCGTCAATTGGCCTGGGGCATGTTCGGGCAATTCACTTTCGTGCTCCACATAGGCATTAATCTTATTGATGTGAATAAAACCGTCGCCATGGGTACGCGGCATCCGGGGATTGACCTGGGCAATCACCAGGCTGGCTTTTTCCACCGCCGCACGGGTAGCATCTACCGATACCCCCAGGCTGCAGTAGCCCTTTTTATCGGGAGGTGAAACCTGAATAAGTGCCACATCCACGGGAATAACCCCGCTGCGGATCATAATGGGCACCTCACTGAGAAAACTGGGGATAAAATTGGCGCGCCCCTCATGGACGGCGCGGCGGATGTTTTTGCCAATAAACATGGCATTAATCGTAAAGCTGTCGGCATATTTTTCGTCGGCATAGCTGGCCGGCCCCTCGGTGTGCATCTGATATATGTTAATACCACGAAGTTCATCGGCCCGCTGGCATAAGGCTTCAGTAAGGAGGCTTGGTGCGGCAGCGGCAGTGTGGATGTATATATTCTGATGTGACTTGATCAGGGAAACAGCCTCAAGGGCATTGGGAAATCTCATTGCTTGAATTTTATATGGCAAACCTACGGCGGATAAAGGGGCATAAAAATGAGATTTAACAGCTTTTTAATCAAATTTTAAGGGCTTAATTCAGGGGTAAAGTGCCGATAATCAGTCGGTAGAGGCTGTGGCGATATTTTTGGTGGTTATTTTTAAAAACCAAACCAATGAAGACCTTTTTACCTTTTGTCATTCTGTACTGTGCGTCCTCCTGCGCCAGTTATTACCACCAGTCATTTAATCCGATAAAACGCCTGCGTACACCGACCGTTACGGGTAGGGGGGAAATTTACTACCCCAACTACCGCCTGCCCCAGCGACCCTATATTGAAACGGGCATATTTACCATGGTTTCCCATCGTTACAGTAGTAATGGGATGGAAAAAAGGCTGGAGGAAAAGCTGAGCGAGCAGGGCCTTGACGGTGCCATTGTGTTGGCTAAATCTGAAATCCCCCATCCCGAGTCATCGGCTAGTCATGAACTGCGCTATGCCGGTTTTGTATACCTCGATCATTTTGACCGACTGGGTATAAAGGATTACCTCGAAATTCAATACCAAAGTGGGGACAGTCTTCGTGATACCAGCAGGGTTTACTTTGATTGGCACGGCCAGATCGACTCCGTGAAAGGTTCCTGGTCTATATTCCAGAAGGCAGCCTGGGCACAGCCCTGGTATTTTATTGAGCAGAAAAGCTCAGACTGGCTGACCGCTGTGAGGAATGCTCCCTTTCCTGGCCGGCAGCTGAAAAGACCTGAGGGCAATGTGATTTATAGGTTCAGCCCCCGTGATGATCAAATCCGTTATAAGATACTCGACCATGCGCTTGCCGAAAAGAGGTTTGCCTTTTTCAGTGATGCAGGATCGCAGCTGCAGCTTATGGCCATTGAGGAAGACGATATCCACGTTGAGGTAAATTCGGTGTATGTCGGTAATCACCTGCGGGAGCAGCGCTGGACTTCCCCTGATGGTAAGGAATCTTTCCGCTTAATCTATCGTTATAAGAGCATCGAGGACATACCTTCCAGCTGGATTGTAAAGCCGGAGGATTTGGTTAAGTAGAATTTTCGTTTAAATTTGTTGTAAGACTTATCCAGAAAGACGGAGGGATTGGGCCCTGCGATGTCTTAGCAACCCGGGCTAGCCGGGTGCTACTTCCCACCCTGAAAAGGGATAGATAAGGAGAGTTCAGCGAACAAATCCTTTATAAATTACAGTTCTGGTAAGTCATAGCTTAAAGATTTTAAACTATGACGAATAACACAAATGCCTCAAAAGGTGCGGCGCGACTTCGTGATGAAGCCGCCAGGCGCATCCTGGTGCTCGACGGTGCCATGGGCACCATGATTCAGAATTACCAGCTGGATGAAGCCGGTTACCGGGGGGAGCGCTTTAAGGATTACCCCTCTGATCTCAAGGGTAATAATGACCTGCTATCTCTTAGCCAGCCTCAGATCATTAAAGATATTCACGCTGCCTATTTTAAGGCCGGTGCTGACATTGTGGAGACAAACACCTTTAATGGCACCCGCATTTCAATGGCTGATTACGATATGCAGGCTCTGGTGCCGGAACTCAATTTTGAATCGGCCCGTCTGGCCCGTGAAGTGGCTGATGAATTTAGCACCCTTGAACCGGATAAACCCCGTTTCGTAGTAGGGTCAATGGGCCCTACCAACAAGACCGCCAGTCTTTCACCGGACGTCAATAATCCGGGCTTCAGGGCGATTGACTTTGAGACCCTGCGCGAAAATTATTATGAGCAAGCCCAAGCCTTGCTGGAAGGAGGGGTAGATGGCTTTTTGGTGGAAACAGTATTCGACACCCTCAACGCCAAGGCCGCACTCTTTGCCTTGATGCAGCTTTTTGATGAGCTTGGCTATGAGTTGCCGATAATGATATCCGGAACTATCACTGATGCCAGCGGACGAACACTATCAGGACAAACTACCGAGGCTTTTTTAATAAGCATTTCGCATGCTCCACTCTTCTCAGTGGGGCTCAACTGTGCCCTTGGTGCTGAGCAACTAAGACCGTATCTCGAAATACTGGCGCGCGAAGCGCCTTTTTATGTTTCTGCTCACCCCAATGCCGGTCTTCCCAATGCCTTTGGCGAATATGATGAAACGCCTGAAAAAATGGCGCAACAGATCAAGGAATACCTGGAGCTGGGGTTGGTGAATATTGTAGGTGGCTGCTGTGGCACTACTCCCAATCATATTGCAGCCATCGCGGAGTTGGTGAAGGACTATGAAGCAAGAAAGGTGCTGGTACCAGAAAAGGTTATCGCCTGATGGGCAGGGGGCAGGTGTCTCAATCGACCTTTTTAGGGTCTACAGTTAACAGCTTGCAACATGAGTGCCCCTTACAGCTTTGGAGAAAGGCCCATACCGGCTTTAAAATCTGCAAACAATAACCCTAATCAAACCTGTAAATAATCTAAAATGGCATTTAAATTTGAAAAGCTCAAAGCCAGGCAAGAGGCACTCAGTCTCAGTCTTGAAATTCACCAGCCTACTTTACAGTTTCCTGTAGAGGCGAATACCCATGATCTTAGAAACTCAATAACCACCAATGGCTGATCTGTCATCTGTGGTTTCACCAACTAATGCACGCTTAATGAAACTATCTGGCCTAGAACCCCTGAATATTAGTCCCGCTTCCAATTTTGTTAATGTGGGGGAGCGAACAAATGTTACCGGTTCGCGCAAGTTTTTACGACTAATTAAGGAAGATCGCTACGACGAGGCCCTTGAGGTGGCCCGCGAACAAGTAGAGGGGGGCGCCCAGATCATTGATGTAAACATGGATGAGGGAATGCTCGATGGCAAAGAGGCGATGGTGAAATTCCTTCATCTGATTGCTGCCGAACCTGATATTGCCAGGGTGCCCCTAATGATTGACTCCTCCAAATGGGAGATCATTGAAGCCGGCCTGAAATGTGTGCAAGGGAAAGCGATTGTCAACTCCATTAGTCTCAAAGGCGGGGAGGAAGAATTTTTGCATCAGGCCCGCCTGGTAAGGCGATATGGCGCTGCGGTGATCGTTATGGCTTTTGACGAAAAAGGTCAGGCCGATACTTATGAACGGCGTATCGCTATTTGTGAGCGTTCTTATCACCTTCTGGTTGATAAAGTGGGCTTTCCCGGCGAGGACATCATTTTTGATCCCAACATCTTTCCGGTGGGCACGGGTATGGAGGAACACCGGCAAAACGCCCTCGATTACTTCAGGGCTACTGAATGGATTAAACAAAACCTGCCTGGCGCAAAAGTGAGTGGCGGGGTAAGTAATGTATCATTTAGCTTCAGGGGCAACCAGCCTGTGCGGGAAGCTATGCATGCTGCCTTCCTTTATCATGGTATTAAGCATGGAATGGATATGGGAATAGTCAATCCCAGCATGCTGGAGGTGTACGAAGAAATTCCGAAGGATTTGCTGGAGCGGGTGGAAGATGTGCTACTCGACCGTCGTGCCGATGCCACCGAGCGCCTGCTCGATTTTGCCGAGAGTTTTAAAGGTGAAACCAAAAGCCGGGTAAAAGACCTGGCCTGGCGTGAAGAAAGTGTTTCGAAAAGAATAGAGCATGCTTTGATCAAGGGCATCGTAGATTATATCGAGGCTGATGTGGAAGAGGCACGGCAGCAGTTCGATAAAACCCTGCATGTAATTGAAGGCCCCCTCATGGATGGGATGAATGTGGTTGGCGACCTATTCGGTTCGGGTAAAATGTTTTTGCCCCAGGTGGTAAAATCGGCCCGGGTAATGAAAAAGGCCGTGGCCTATCTCGAACCTTATATGGAAGCCGAAAAGGCCCAACAGGAAGGCAACCGCAAAAAGGGTAAGATCTTACTGGCCACGGTAAAAGGTGATGTGCACGACATCGGCAAAAATATAGTGGGCGTGGTGCTGGCTTGTAACAACTTTGATATTGTTGACCTCGGGGTAATGGTTCCTCTGGGCGAAATTCTTGAACGGGCCCGGCAGGAGCAGGTGGATGTAATTGGTCTCAGTGGCCTGATCACCCCTTCGCTGGATGAAATGATTTATGTAGCGCGTGAAATGGAGCGTCAGAAAATGGATACACCATTGATGATTGGCGGGGCCACCACTTCCAGGGCTCATACTGCTGTTAAGATTTTTCCGGAGTATTCCGGTATTGCAGTGCATGTAAATGATGCCAGCCGCAGTGTTCCTATTGCTCAATCTCTGGCCAACAAGGCTGCTCAACCTGAGTTTAAACAGCGCATAAAGGAAGAATACAGTAAGTTAAGGGAGGGCTATTTAAAGCGCGGTAGTGAGAAAGAGTATCTGAGCCTTGAGCAGGCCCGGGCCAATAAACTGCAGCTGGATTTTAATGCAGGGCAGGTGACCAAGCCCGCATTTTGTGGTCTAAGGCATTTTGAAGAAATTGAGCTAGCCGCCCTGCGCGACTATATAGACTGGACCCCGTTTTTTATGACCTGGCAGTTGCACGGTAAGTATCCCCGCATTTTTGAAGATGCAGTAGTAGGGGAGCAGGCCCGTGCCCTTTATAAGGATGCCAATCAGATGCTGGATGAAATTATAGAACAGAAAAGGTTAACCGCCAGGGGGGGCTTCGGCATTTGGCCGGCGCATAGCCAGGGCGATGATATTCATCTTGACGATGACCAAAAATCTGTCTTTTATACCCTGCGGCAACAAACCAAAAAAGCGGCCGGTGCTGCCAATATGGCTCTGGCTGATTTTATCGCACCTCTTGACTCCGGCGTGCAGGATTACGTCGGTTGCTTTGCCGTAACCGCTGGTTTGGGGCTCGATGAAATTTGTGCTCACTTTGAGGCCGACCACGATGATTATAAATCTATCATGGCCAAAGCTCTGGCCGACCGCCTGGCGGAGGCAGCAGCAGAATGGCTGCACGAGCGAGTTCGAAAGGAATACTGGGGTTATGCCGCTGACGAATCGCTGGACAATGAAGCACTTATAAAGGAGAAATACCGCGGTATTCGTCCGGCCCCGGGCTATCCGGCCTGCCCCGATCACCTCGAAAAGAAAACCATCTTTAAGCTACTTGACGCTGAACGGCTGGGCATTACACTGACTGAGAGTCTGGCCATGTTTCCTACCGCCTCAGTATCGGGTTACTACTTTGCTCATCCTGAAAGCAAGTATTTCGGACTGGGTAAGATTTCTGAAGATCAGTTGCATGATTATGCCCGGCGCAGGGGGATCAGCAGCGAAGAGGCCACCCGCTGGCTGAATCCCAACCTCAACTATTAACTTATTGCTTAGACCTGAAACTTATGAAGGTAATTGACCACATTAAAAATGCCAAGGACACTATATTCTCGTTTGAAATATTACCACCCTTAAAGGGCCAGAACATCAGCTGTATTTACGACACCATTGATCCTCTGATGGAATTTAAACCTCCCTTTGTAAATGTGACCTACCATCGCGAGGAAGTTGTATACAAGAGGCTTGACAATGGCCTGTTGGAGCAAAAGGTAATAAAGAAGCGTCCTGGCACCGTGGGTATTTGTGCCGCTATTCAGCACAAGTATAAAATTGATGCGGTACCCCACATCCTCTGTGGTGGATTTAGCAAAGAGGACACCGAAAATGCCTTGATCGACCTGAATTTTCTCGGCATTGAAAATGTGTTGGCCCTGCGTGGTGATTCCATTAAAGGCGAAACCTATTTTGTGCCTGAAAAGGATGGGCACTCCTACGCCTGTGACCTGGTGAAACAGGTGTACGAGATGAATAAAGGTGAATACCTCGATGATCATCTTCAGAACCGAACCCCGAGCAATTTTTGCGTAGGGGTGGCTGGTTATCCCGAAAAACACTTTGAGGCCCCCAGTTTGAATAATGATATTGAGCGCATGAAGAAAAAGATTGCTGCGGGAGCCGAATACATCGTTACCCAGCTGTTTTTTGACAATAAGAAGTATTTCGAATACGTGGAAAAATGCCGGGAGGCTGGGATCAATGTTCCTATCATTCCCGGTATTAAACCCCTTGCTACCAAACGCCACCTGAGCGTCCTGCCTCATTTTTTTCACGTTGACCTGCCCGATGACCTGGTGAAAGCAGTGGTGGATTGTAAGGACAACAAGGAAGCACGCCAGGTAGGAGTGGAGTGGGCCATTAAGCAGTGCCGTGAATTGAAAAAGGCCGGCGTGCCGGTGCTACACTTCTATTCGATGGGGAAGGTGGACAATATTTCCGCCATTGCCGAAGCGGTGTTTTGAGAAGCGACAATAAAAAACCGACCTGCTTCTAACGAAACAGGCCGGCTTTTGAACTAACTCTCTACTCTGAACAAAATTTTAATTCCCTACGTCGTATACGAGCTCTGAATTGGGCAGGGTCATCCAGCCAATATAGCGTGAGCCGCTGCTTTCAGCCCAGGTCTGGAAGTAGGGATAGGCTGATACAATATCAACTTTTTCAAGTGGGTGTTTAAAATAATAGTTGGCCGGGGTAAGCAATTCAAGTGCCCAGGGTAAACCATTTTTAGTACGGTAAGTGCCATTGTCATCTTCCTGGGTACCGAAATAGGAGGTGTTGGCCTCTTCGGTGGCGGGAGTTCCCGGCAGGTGGATTTCACGACCGCGGTCTGAAGTGCGGAACATATAGATATCCGGCACCAGGTAAAGCGGCGATGCGTTGGGTTCGAATGTGATCGAAAATTCAAATTCTTTCGGTTCGCCGGTGGAATTGTGCGAGGTGTTGGTGAAGTAATGGTCAAAACCATCTCTCACATTATCAAACAGGATGAATCCGTTTTCCACCCCGGCATCCTCACGTCCTTCGCCAGTAAAACTGGCAACGATGTTACCGCTGAGAGGCTTTCCTTTGGCGTCGTATAGTTTAACCCCTACGCCGCTGGGTATACCGGCTCCCATGGCATTTATCTGGATTCTCACGGTGGCTTCCACCATTTTGCCGTGTTTATTATAGCTGTACTCTACCTGGTTGGATAGTACCAGGTCATTAAAGTCATAGTCACCCTGGGCAGGCCAGAGGTCTTCGAAAGCCAGGAATTGACGGCCCAGCAGGGGATAATAATTGGCAATCGCTTTACCGGCGTCATTCGGATAATCGTCCAGGCGGTCAATCACTCCATCACCATCGCTGTCAGGCTCAGCTACCAGGGTGGCGCTGAGGTTGTCAAACATGGCGGTTGGTTCTACATGACAGAATACCTGGGCATAGTGTACACTTCGGGGAAGGGTATAGTTAAAGTTGTAGCGATCATTGTTCTTAGCCGGCGCGATATAACCCACCAGGTTTTTTTCATCATCGAAGAGGAAAATACGCAAGCCGGTCTGGCCGGTGGCATCCGCTTCAAAGGTGTATTGACGCCCTGGAATTACCGCAAAAGATTGAATAATCTGGGCGTGGCCAGGAGCGGAGGTAGTAAATACGTTACTGCCATTGGCAGGCACGATATCCACATTACCACTTCTCTTAAACCAGTCGCCCGTGGTGCGCATGTTAACGGTGCTGCGGCTGTCAACCTGGTTAACCGGCCCCGTTTCAAAATCACCATTGATAAGCAGGTTGTTGCTGCTGGCGGATTTTTTAGCAAACACATTAGGTAGAAATGGTGGTACCGGAGTTTCGGGTAAAATACCATCCAGGTCACTGCTGGGAATATCAAAGTCAATGATACCGCCCCGGCTGATATCTACATAATGGCCAGTGTTAGGGAAGTAGGCATAAAGTGCATGCTCGGTATAAGGAAGTACCATTTTGTAACTTACCACATTGTTGTGAATAGGCAAGCGCGAAAGCAGGCTGCCATCACCCTGGTAAAATTCAATCATCTCTCCCTCTACCTTGAGGTAGGAAGGGGCATTGATATTGAGGGTAACGTTTTCTTTGAAGCCGGCCGACCAGTTGAAGTTTTTACCGATGGTCAACTGCGAAAGACTGGTTGCATTGGGGGGATTCTGAGGCTCTTGATTTACTCGTTCTTTCCTACATCCGCTTGCAATCAGCACTAGAATAATCAGGTAGCTGTAAATTTTCATAAAAACTTTTTTGTCAGAGTTCGTCAATGGTGGTGTAAGAATCGAGCCATCTCATTTGCGATACTGTAAGTTATTGAAAAACAGTTAAAAAGAATTTCTAATGACGGATAATTTAATACCAATTTGGGAATTTCTTTCTCAAGCTGATTGTTAGGCCGTTGGTTGCGGTTTTTATTATGCCTGCCGCGGGGACTTTAATAGGATGCACTTAAGAATAAGCAAGTGACCATTTAGTGCCGGAATTTCATCAAAGGCAGGCGCGGTATTTAAGGCCGACGCGTTGCTCCATTTAGTTTTGCACAGGTCGAGCCCAATTTTTGTGGATATCTAAGAGGCTATTTAAGAGGCTTTGCATCAGGGCTTTTTTAAATTGTAATACCATTTCTAATCTAAAACTCAACTCATGCCCCAAGCCAAAACATTAAAGCCAATTTCAAAAAACGGACAGACAAAAGCTAAAGCGAAAGCGGTGAAGAAAATATTTGTGTTGGACACCTCGGTAATCCTGTTTGATCATGCCTCCATTACCAACTTTGAGGAGCATGATGTGGTGATTCCTATTACCGTACTGGAGGAACTGGATGAGTTTAAAAAGGGCAGCGACACTAAGAATTACGAGGCACGGCAGTTTATCCGCTTTATCGATAAAAAAGCGGGTGAAAAGGGCTTACAGGATTGGATCAGCCTCAACGGCGGTAAGAAGGGCAAATTCAAGGTGATGATGAACACCGATATTGCGGGTGACAGTGCCATCTCGGTTTTTGGCTCAGCCAAAAATGATCACAAAATCCTCAACGTAGCTCTTAAACTCACGCTTGAGGAGCCCAAGCGCCAGGTGATTCTCATCACCAAGGATGTAAACCTGCGGCTCAAAGCCAAGGCCATGAATGTGCGCTCAGAAGATTACCAGACCGGGAAGGTGAAAGACGTTGACTCCTTATATATGGGTAAGTCCACCATTGCCGATTTCGATCAGGATCTGATTGATGGCATTTACAAATCGCGCTTTATCAGTCTCGATAAGGTCAAGGAGGCTCACCCCAAGCTGAAGCTCCACAATAACCATTACTATATTCTCAAGGGCTCCAAGAGCAGTACCCTCGCTTTTCACAACCCGGTTGAAGACAGTCTGGATCAGCTCGAGAAACGCAGTTTTTATGGCATTAAGCCGCGCAATGCCGAACAGACCTTTGCCCTTCATGCCATTACAAATCCCAATGTAAAGCTGGTAACCCTGTCCGGGGTGGCTGGCACCGGTAAAACCCTGCTGGCCCTGGCCGGAAGCCTGGAACAGCGCCGCAATTTCAAGCAGATTTACCTGGCCCGTCCCATTGTACCGCTGAGTAATAAGGATATTGGCTACCTGCCCGGTGATATGCAGGCTAAAGTAGACCCCTATATGCAACCCCTGTGGGATAACCTGAAGTTTATCAAAAACCAGTTCCGGGAGCAGGATAAGGAGTACAAACAGGTGGATGAGATGGTGAACCAGGAAAAGCTGATGGTAACGCCCCTGGCCTACATCCGCGGTCGCAGCCTCAGCAATGTGATTTTTATTGTGGATGAGGCCCAGAACCTTACCCCACATGAGGTGAAGACCATCATCACCCGGGCTGGCGAAAATTCAAAATTCATATTTACCGGCGATGTGCACCAGATTGACACTCCCTATCTCGATGAGCAGTCAAACGGCTTGTCATATCTCATAGACAAGGTTAAGGGCAATGAGCTCTTTGCCCATGTTACCCTTGAAAAGGGTGAGCGCTCTGAGCTGGCTAACCTGGCCAATGAATTGCTTTAGCGGCTGTGCGAATTAATCCATTCCACCAGGTCATTAATCATGGCCTGGTGCAGTGGAAAGTCAGGATCCATATAGGCAGCCTGGTTTTGCTTCATGCTGCCATCGATGGTTTTGAGCACGTGGTTCATTTCGGGATACAGCTTGTAAGTGGCCTCGGGTACAGCCGCACTAAGGGCAGCGCCATCGCTTTCAGGAACCTGCAGGTCATAGCCACCCTGGATAATCAGTACCGGCACTTCCAATTCCTTCAGTTCTTCGGTAGGATCGTATTTAAAGGCACTGTGCAGGTAGGGCTGCACCGAGGGGCGTAATAAACCCGCCAGGAGCGGATTGTATTGTTTTACTTCCTCACCCTGCTCTATGGAATCCAGGTCGGCCAGCGTGGCTTCCAGGATTTCTCCACTGAGTTGTTTTTCGAGCTGCTCAATCAGGATGTCATGCATATTGCGGCCCATACCGGCGGCACTGATAAAGCCATTTACTTCGCCCTCCTGGGCGGCAAGCATGCCACTTAAGGATCCTTCGGAATGGCCAAAGAGAAATATCTTTTTGAAGCCCAGATCCTGCATTTTGGCTAGGATGGCGTTAATTACGGCCACATTATCTTCAAAGCGGAGCTCATTTTCCTTTTTGCTAAAGCTGCTTTCGCCCACACCCGGTTTATCATAGCGGAAGCTGGCAATGCCATGCGCCAGCAGTGAGTCAGCCAAAAGCTTGTAGGCATCATTGGGACCGGGAATCATGCTAGAGTTACCATCGCGGTCAGTAGGGCCACTGCCGGGGATAATTACTACCAGAGGGTGTTTTTTAAGCACTCGTGAATTAAGGGGATACTGGCTAAGCAGGCTCCCCCTTACCGTGTCCTGATCCATCAAAATATCCTGCTTTACTTCTTGTTGATTCTGCCCGCTTAATAATCCGGAGAGCAGAAGCAGGAAAGCGCTTATAATGTTTTTCATAGAAATTTAGGGCATAAAAAATCCCGGCCTAATTGCCGGGATTAAAGATATTTAAATATTTAAGAGAGATCAGGCATTCTGAGTAGCCTTGGGGGCTCCGGCCATAATCTCTTCACTGGCATAGTCAGCAAATTTGCTGAAGTTTTTATTAAACTTCTGAGCAAGTTCGTTTGCCGTCTTGTCGTAATTGTCCTTGTTCTCCCAGGTATTGCGTGGGTTGAGGATTTCATCCGGAACGTTGGGACAGGTAGTAGGCATCATTAAACCGAAGATGTCATGCTCCACGAACTTCACGTCGTTCAGTTCACCGTTAAGTGCAGCAGTGATCATGGCGCGAGTGAACTTGAGTTTCATACGCTCACCTGTTCCGTAAGGACCACCAGACCAGCCGGTGTTTACCAGCCATACATTTACACCGGCCTTTTGCATTTTGTCACTTAACATTTCAGCATACTTGGTAGGATGCAAGGGCATAAACGGTGCCCCAAAACAAGCTGAAAAGGCAGTAACAGGCTCGGTGATACCAGCTTCAGTACCGGCCACCTTGGCGGTGTAACCACTAATGAAGTGGAAAGCGGCTTGTCCTGGTGTAAGCTTGGAGATAGGAGGCAATACCCCGTAGGCATCACAGGTCAGGAAGAAGATGTTCTTCGGATTCTGGGCCAGTGATGGCTCGGCAATATTGTTAATGTGGTAAATTGGGTAGCTTACACGGGTGTTTTCAGTTTTGCTACCGTCTTCATAATCTACCTCGTTATTTTCCTTAAACACTACGTTCTCGAGCAGGGCACCGGGCTTGATAGCTTTAAAGATATCGGGCTCCTTCTCTTCGGTAAGGTCTATTACCTTGGCGTAGCAGCCGCCTTCGAAGTTAAAGATGGTGTCATCATTGGTCCAGCCGTGCTCATCATCACCGATCAGCTGACGATTAGGATCGGCAGAGAGGGTGGTTTTACCGGTACCAGACAGGCCAAAGAAAAGCGCGGTGTCATTATCCTTACCCACGTTGGCCGAGCAGTGCATGCTCAGAACATCTTTTTGATGGGGCAGTATAAAGTTAAGGGCAGAAAAGATACCTTTCTTAATTTCACCGGTGTAGCCAGTGCCACCTACGATGGCCATCTGGCGGCCGAAGTTGAGGATGGCGAAGTTTTCCTGGCGGGTGCCGTCAACGGCGGGGTCAGCCATAAATCCGGGGGCATTAATTACTACCCAATCCGGTTCAAAGTCTTTTAATTCCTCCTCACTGGGGCGGAGAAACATGTTGTGAGCAAAGAGGTTGGACCAAGGCAACTCGGTAATAACCCTGATCTTTAAGCGGTAGCGGTCATCGGCGCAGGCGTACACATCTCTCACATAAAGCTCTTTACCGCTGAGGTAATCGCCCATTTTGCTGTGAAGCTGGTCAAATTTATCTGCGTCAAATTTTATATTGATATCGCCCCACCATACGGCATCTTTGGTGAGCTCATCTTCTACTATAAAGCGGTCTTTGGGAGATCGTCCGGTGAATTTGCCAGTGTCTACTGCAATTGCTCCTGAAGCAGATCTTTTCGCCATTCCTTTTTCAATCGAAATTTCGTCCAGGTCTTCCGGCT